>JANLZE010000109.1:0-347735 GCA_031366105.1 Thiobacillaceae bacterium
AGGAATCCGCTACGCACTGGCTATGGACATACAATAACGAGCGCCCCAACATGGCGCTCGGCGGCATCACGCCCATACAGAAATTGATGCTAGCCGCTTAACTCCACTTCTGGAGGCTGCTAAAAATGGGGGGATTACCATTTAGCCATGGATTATTATGCGGCTGCGTCAGATGCGAATTATCGACGTCTTGCTAAGGCTTATCAGCTAGACAAAGAAGCTGCATTAAAGGCTTGTTCATGGGGACGCTTCCAAGTACTAGGCGAAAACTTCAAGGCGGTCGGCTTTGATTCCCCTCGTGCGATGGTTGATGCGCATGTAAAGGGGTCAAAAGGCCATTTACAGGCATTCATTGGTTACGTTAAAAGTAAGCGACTGCAGAAAGCCATGAAGGATAAAGACTGGGTATCCATTGCGAGGGGTTACAACGGCAAGGGTTATGCGAAGTTCAAATATGATAAGAGGATAAGAGATGAATACCTTTTGCTTAAGAAATAATCTTTTCTTATTTCTTCTCACCTCCCTTGTAATTACAACAGCCTGTGCAAAATCTAACTTATCAGCCGCACTTGTAAAGTCAGATAAGGATAAAAAATCTGTCGTAAATGCCATCGTTTCTAAATACAAGAATGATGAACTACTTACATCTCAACTAATTTCAGTTAAAGGGAATGATCTAGATTTTCTGGCTATCCCAGCATTGTCTGCCGTTAAACCGGCACCGGGTTGTTATATTCAAACATTGAACTCAAAACACGAGCTAATAGGCAGATATTTAATCGAGAAAAATGAGGACGCACAGAGTTGCGATGCGGTGCTGGCAATATTCCCTTGCCGCCTTCCAAAAATGCGTGGACTAGGCGTTATTTACGGGATGCGATTAGGCTCGAATAATTACTATACCGAAAGCAGCTATTTTGAGATTGTGGCAAATGGGATTTTGAAATATGACGATTCGGGCACTAAATTAATTAGCGGCATAGCTTCGGCAA
This sequence comes from Thiobacillaceae bacterium, assembly GCA_031366105.1. Taxonomy (GTDB): domain Bacteria; phylum Pseudomonadota; class Gammaproteobacteria; order Burkholderiales; family Thiobacillaceae; genus Thiobacillus. Next base: position 993 of record JANLZE010000109.1, read on the forward strand.
CTCTGGCAAAAAAAAAGTTGGGATGTATGAAATGAATTTTGTGGGGCCGGAGTAGAGTTTGACGGGGGTTACAGCATTGGCCAAATTTTTTTTTCGCTTTCCCCATCAGTGATATATAGGTTTCCAACCTCCCACGGCAATACGATTATTTGCTCGGCAGACGTTGATTGATGCAATAGCTTTTCTCTAAGCTCTGCTGGGAGATTCTTGTCCTTAATCCACTGGGTTAAATACTCTGCTTTTAGGTCAGTGGAAGGCACTTTTTCTCGGATACCAGCCCTAATGAATTCAATGTGGGTGTTTACTTTATCCCGCTTGACGTTGATCCCTGGTGAATAAAATTGAGTCTCCAATAACGTGCTAAAAACTATGTAGGTATTTTTAGGTGCTGGGGCTGACGCCTCGTTGATAACACGAGCCTGCACTTCATGAAGCCTATAGTTACGTTTTTCCTGGTTCATATTGCACCCTAAAATCGTAGTAGTAAAAATTAAAAATATTGCCTGAGTTAATTTATCTGCTGGACGTGGCAGCCTGAGCATCATCTGGTACACCTTTTGGATTGCTTTTACTGGTTGGACGAATTTTTTCTAGCGACTGAATAGATTTAGTCACATTTCTTGGTGTTTCAAAACCAAGAGTATCGTTAGCATTTATATTTTCACCCGTAACTGAATCTACAGTTTCACTAGCCCAGGATGCACATGTATTTGTATATTTCCAACGGATATTTTCTTTAAGTTTCATCTCTAAAATTGCAGCTTGCTTGATACTCAGTTTGTAATAGCGGGCACTCTCAGAAACCTGCCCATCTTCCATACCCGTTCGAATATCAGATTTTTTGGTATCTGATAGCCCCATAGCTATTATTCTTGGATGATCATCTGGCCAAAGTCCGTAGTTGGTAACTTCCCCATCCCTTGAAACTGATAGCCACGAATGACCATCAGTAAAATCGGCAGATGCCGGTACGTTGGAATGTATACCTAAAATAATTTCTTGTACGTGAATCAGGATCTCTTTCCGCGCCTTGTTCGTAACCGGGGTTGTCGTAGAACTGCCTACCGCTTTCCATTTCGGTGGTTTAGCACTTGGAGAACTCATTACGCTTCCACCTCAATAATCAGCTCTTCGGCATTTCTTGTATTTACCAAATGCGTATACCCGTCTTTATCCGTCACTCCATATTCATACCCACCACTTGAGTTTTTTATGCGGTACTTTGTATTGGCGAGGGGCATTCCGCTTATTTTTTCTTTTAGCACAAACGCCTCGTCATACACTTCTTGTAAAGTAGGAACATCCGCTTCCGGGATCAGCGGTGTAATCACCCGCTGCGGCAACCCCAACGGCGTCCCCGCACTCCCCTGACTCGGCGCATTATCCTGCCCGCCCGACTGCGCCTTAAATGTCCCCGGAGTCCGAAACGTAATGTTCATCCCATTCAGTTCAATCTGACTATCCGCCCCGGTGAGCGTGATGCGCTCTTGCGCGGTGATGTGGATTTCATCATTAACGCTGATGATCTTGAGACTCTGGTCAGCCGATAGCTCCAGCGCATCCGTATGCGCCTGAAGCGAAAGCGGGCCGTTGCCTGCCTTAATCTGCAAAGCTTGGCCCGCACCCCCCGCCGCTTGATCGTTATACAAACTCAGCGTGCCCCCGGCCACGAAGCTCGCGGTCGCCGTGGCCGTTTGCTGCCAGTCGCCTTGGACGAGGGTGGTGTGATCGATCGCCGCATAGTGCACGCTGCTCGCCGGGGTGGTGATGATCGCGGGGGCGGGCGCGTCCAGATGCAGCGCGGGCTGATTAAAGCGCTCGGCCGGATCGGTGTCTGTTCTGGCATGAGCGGTGTGCTTAAGCTCGCTCTGCCCGCCGACCGGACTCGTATAGGTTTGCTTCAAACTCTCGGTGTAATCGACGAGCGGCTGCGAGTTGTGCGCGGCAATACCGTGTGCGGCGGCACCCTGAGTCAAAGTCTGCGCCAGCGATTGCGCTTTATCCAGTTCGCTGATCGCGTCGCTGCTATCCATCTGCGTACTGGCAGTGGCCTGCCCCGTGCCGGGCCGGGCGGTGGTAGTCAGAAGCAACCCCATGCTCGCACGCAGTACCGCCCAGCCGTCGGTTTTAAGTTCAAAGCCCACGCCGCGCCACGCGCCGCGCATACTGCTATGCGGGGCTTGGTTAAGGATGTGACCCGCGTTGAACTGGCTATTGTGGTAGCCGGTTTTAAGCTGAGTGCGCAGCTGGCCCTGAGCATCGTCAAACAGCGCACGGGCGTAGTCGCCGCCATCCAAGCCCCGGGTGTGAATGCCGCTGACCGTGCCGCCGTGGTTGGCACCGCTATCGACCCCTGCACTGAAGGGCGGCAGGTCTTCAGGGTTGTGCACGCTGCCAAGGACGATGGGACGATCCGGATCGGCGTCGATGAAGTCGACCAGCACTTCGTCGCCGACGCGCGGCATAAAGTGGCTACCCCAGTTGGGCCCGGCGAGCCATTCGGCGACGCGCACCCAGGTGTGGCTGGTGTCGGTGCCGCTCGCCTGGTCGGTATCGGTGATGGGTTGGTCGGAATGACCACCGGGGTTCGGGCTACTGCCGCGCTGCCAGTGAAACTGGAGTTTCAGGCGGTGGTCGCGCTCAGTATGCGGCGCGTCGGCCAAGTGCTCGGCCAGACCGGTCACGAGCGCGGTCTGCGGCGTCGCGGCGGGCCGCGGGTGACGGGTAGGGACGATGGGCGCATCCGGGCGCACGGCACTGAAAGTGTTGCGGTAGCTGCCGTGCTCCGGAGATGCGGCCGCGCCTGAATCCTGACCGGTGCCCAGCGTGAGGTTGTTGGCGGCGTAGTGCGCAACACTCAGCACGATGAGTTCGGGCGCGGCGGCGCTGGCGTTTTTACCTAGTGCCTGAATCAGGTAATCGTAATCGGCGACAAAGTCAGCGTGTTCGGTGAGTGTGAAGCGCGCGCCGGGGGCGAGGCTGCGCACCGCACCGCCGCCGTGGTAGGTCTGCATCGCCAAGCGGTTGGCGGCCTGGGCGCGGTGCGCCTGGGCCTGCGCATCGTCGTTGTTGCTGTGGCGATAAGCGCCGCTGCCGCTATAGTCTTCGAGCGCGGGGGCGTTGGGGTAAAGGCTGTCGGAAGCCTCGGCAGCGGGGGCGATGAGGGTTTTATAGTCCCAGCTGGCGCGGGTGGTGGTGCTGGTGTGCAGCGCGTGGTGCAGCTGCAGCGCGTCGATGCGGTCGTCGCCAAGCGCGCTGCTGATGCGGCCGTAAACGATGGCGGCATGCGGGGGCCAGGTGTTTTGCGTATCGACCAGCACCAGCGTGTGGCCGCTGCCTTCGCTGGATGAAGCCTCTTGGCTATGTTCGTAGTAATAGCTGATGCCGGCTTCGCTCCACAGGCGGGAGAGAAACTGCCAGTCGGTTTCCTGATACTGCACGCACAGCGAGCGTGCGGTGAACGCGCTGCCGAGTTGCCAGCGGTGACGGACGTGCGGCGCGTAGCGCGCGAGGATGCGATCGGTGATGGTGTCGACGGCGAGGTCTTGCCAGACCAGCGAGCCGCCTTGCAAAGTGGCGTAGTGGGTGGCGGGCACGAGGCGCACGCCATAGCGCGCCAGGCCACCGTCGCTACCCAGTTGGGCGATGCTGTCGATAATGCCGGAGAAGCGACGCATACTGCCGTCGGCTTGCATGAGGGTGAGATAAGCCACCCGACCGAGCAGATCGTCGAGGCTTAAGCGCGCTTGCATCAGCAGCACGGTGAGCTCGTGGCTAAACGGCGCGTTCAGTGCTTCGCTGCCCTGCCAGTGTTCAACCAGCCACGGCAAGACGATGCCTTCGACGTCGAGCTGCAACAGCCGCGCATACTGGCTGTAGCCGATGAAGTCACCGAGCGTTTGTTGCAGCGTAGCAAGATCGGGCAGCGCGGTGGCGAAGAGGTCAGATAGCTTAAAACCGCTGCTGGACTGCAATGCTGCTGCGGGCATGCCCGCGAATTGAAGCTGACTCATCTCGCTATCCTTGTCTTGGCCCTTGGTTTATCCCGGTTGCCCATTGCTGGATACTCCCCTCCCCCACAAGCGGGAGAGGGGAAAAACCAGGCGTGTTTTCAGCCCGGTCCATCATTTTTTGGGGTGACGTCCATGCCCAGCAACTCTTCGACTTGAGCCAGCGTGCCGCCATCTTTAATCACCGTACGCAGCCATTCGTGCAGCGGCATATTGCCCCATTGCACCGCACGACTTGCGAGGTAAGCCACCGGGCTATGCGGCTCAGTACGGCGGAAGAAATCGGCGACCTGCTGCAACTGCTGCAAGGCTTGGGTACGGTTGGCGAGGGGGCCGGTGTGCGCGGCGGGGGCGGGCGAATGGGGGAGCTTAGCGAGGGTTTGTGAAGCGTCGATATCGGCCGCTTCGACCAGCACGCCCGCTTCTCTGAACAGCCGTTGCAGCACGCGACCGGCCAGCGCAAAGGCATCGAATACGACAGTGAACGAGGGCCCTTCGATACCCAAATGCGCGTCTATCGTTGCGGCGAGGTGCTTCCACGCTGCTTGCGCTGCGGCGAAATCGGTCTGCAGGGCTTCGTAGAAAGCACGCGGGGTTTTGTGCTGGCTGGCGGTGAATTTCTCCAGCGTGAGTTTGTGGTCGGGGAGACCGTCACGTAATTCTGGCGTTTTACTTGCGAGATTTTCAAAGCGCAGCGCGTTGTCGTAGTCCGCGCAGGAATAAACCACGCCATTGCCTTGCGTAATCGGAATGCTGCGCACCAGATGCACTGAGGTAGCGACGAAATGCGTAAATGCGCCGATGCGCAACTCCTGGTCGCCTTCTTCAACTTGCGGGTAGAGCTGCGTCCAGTACCGGTCACAAAGTTGGCTTAGTAATTCGCATCCATCGGCCATCCCCTGATAGCCCTGCACATGCGCCAACCCCTCAATCAGCCAAGACGCGGCGCGGATGTCTTTGCTTTTGTGTTGAAGCACCTCGGTGCACTGCTCAACGACCACCGTCCAGTCGGCAACTTTTAGCGCGGTCGCCCACTCGCCTTGCGATAGATGCGGATCGTCTTCTTCGCGCGCGCGTTTGATTTTGTCAAACTCGACCGAGAAAGAATAATCTTCGCCGCAGGGTGCATCTTCGCGAATCGGGTCGAGCAAGGCTGTGATATCCATTTTTTTCATGATTGCCCGTTCATAAACGTAAGTAGGGTCAGTAACAATCACGCAACCCGATAGCTGAATTTGCCATCTTTACTCGCGCCCACTTTAATCCTGCTGATCGCGAGGCCTTCGGCCATTTTAGTGAGCACGCTGGTGGCGATTTCGGGCAGCAGGGTGCCGTTCAGGATGTGGTCAACATTGCGTGCGCCGGTGTCCACTTCGGTGCACCGCGCCAGCACCGTATCGACCAGCGCGTTGTCATACGTAAAATCGGCTTTGTGATTGGCGGCCACGCGTGCTTTGATGCGGTCGAGCTTCAAACGAATAATTTTTTCGAGTACATCGTCGCTGATCGGGTAGTAGGGGATGACTTTCATCCGGCCCAGAAAAGCGGGTTTGAACGCTTTGTAGAGATGCGGTCGCACCAGCGCTTCAAGCGCATCAACCTCGGGCAAGTCGTCGCCTTGCTGATTCAGGCAGGCTTGCATGATCTGCGAGGAGGCGACGTTGGAGGTGAGGATGATCAGCGTGTTGCGGAAATCGATCTCGCGCCCTTCGGCGTCGTCCATCACGCCTTTGTCGAATACCTGAAAGAACATCTCCAGTACGTCGGGGTGCGCTTTTTCGATTTCGTCCAGCAACACCACGCTATAAGGGCGGCGGCGCACGGCTTCGGTTAGCACGCCGCCTTCGCCGTAGCCGACATAGCCCGGAGGCGAACCTTTCAGCCCGGAGACGGTGTGCGCCTCCTGATATTCGGACATGTTGATGGTGATCACATTGCGCTCTCCGCCGTACAGGATGTCGGCCAGCGCGAGCGCGGTTTCGGTTTTTCCCACACCACTAGGCCCCACGAACAGGAACACACCTTTGGGTTTGTTCGGGTCTTCCAGATTGGCGCGAGCAGTGCGCACGCGCTGTGCGATGGCTTCAATCGCGTGGTCCTGACCCAGCACGCGCTTAGTCAGGTGCTCGTTCAGCGCGAGCACGGTTTTTATTTCATCCTTGACCATTTTGCCAAGCGGAATGCCGGTCCACGCGGAGATGATTTCGCCGACGATCTGGCTGTCAACACATATGGGTGTTAGCGGGAACTCGCCTTGCAGTAGCGCCAACTCGCTTTTGAGCTGGGTTAGCTCCTTGAGTGGCGCGCTTTGCTGTGAGGCCGCAGATTTTTTATTGGTGGTGGCCTTGCCCGTTTTGGCCGATTTTGCTTCGGTCTGCACCGGTGCAGCTTCAAGCGTTTTCATCAGTTCCGCGATGCGTGCGACCAGCGTGCGCTCCTGATGCCAGCGCGCGGTATCTTGCTGCAATTGCGCCTGCCTATGCTCGCGTTGTTGCAACAACTCCTGCAAGCGCGCGCCGTGATCGCCACCGGTGACGCGCTCTTTTTCCAGTGCGCTGATTTCCTGCTGCGTGCGCTCGAGCTGTTTCTGGGTATCTTCAATCGCAGCGGGCGTGGCGTTTTGCGCTAAGGACACACGCGCACACGCGGTATCCAGCACGCTGATCGCCTTATCCGGCAGTTGTCGACCGGTGATATAGCGCGCCGACAATCTCACCGCGTCTTCGACCGCCGAATCCAGCACGCGGATATTGAAATGCTTTTCCATCAGCGGCACCATCGCGCGCAACATCGCGCACGCAATCGGGCCGGAAGGCTCTTCAATTTTGACGACCTGAAAGCGCCGCGCCAACGCCGCGTCTTTTTCAAAATATTTTTTATATTCGGCCCAGGTGGTCGCCGCAATCGTGCGCAATTCGCCACGCGCGAGCGCCGGTTTCAACAGGTTAGCCGCGTCGTTTTGGCCCGCCTGCCCGCCCGCGCCTATCATGGTGTGCGCTTCGTCGATGAACAGAATAATGGGATGCGGGCTGCGCTTAACTTCTTCGATCACGTTTTTTAGGCGGTTTTCAAACTCACCTTTTACGCTGGCACCCGCCTGCAACAATCCAAGATCCAGCGTGTGTAACGCTACGCCACGCAACGGCGGCGGCACGTCGCCCGCGACGATGCGCTGTGCCAGGCCTTCGACCACGGCGGTCTTGCCCACGCCCGCCTCACCGGTGAGGATGGGATTGTTTTGCCGACGCCGCAGCAAAATATCGATCGCCTGGCGAATTTCACTTTCGCGGCCAATCACCGGGTCGATCTTGCCCTGGCGGGCGCGCTCGGTGAGGTTGGTCGTGAACTGGTCGAGCGCGGGGGTTTTGCCGAGTGCACCGTCTTTGGCAGGTTCATCCGTCTCGCCTTCGGTATCGGTCGAAGACCCCATGAGCGGCACACTATGCCCTGCCTCGCTGGATTTGGCGGTTAATTCTTCCAGCTTGTGTTTCAACTCGCTCACCGGAAATTTGGCAAGCAAGGCCGAGCCGCGATACGCCAATTGCGACAGTTCGTTTTCGGTGAGCAGCGCCAGCAACAAATGCCCGCTACGGATGCTGGTGATGCCGGTATCGAGTGAAGCCAGCAGCCACGCGTGTTCAAACAGCGTTGGCAGATGGGTCGAGAACACCGGCGTGCGCGTGTTGCCGCGTTTGAAATGCGAAATTTCATTCGTCAGATCTTTTTCCAACGCGTTCGCGCTGATGCCATACGCTTTCAGCAGTAACGCAAAGTCGTTGTCCGGCGTTTCCAGCAGCGCCAAAAACAGATGTTCCAAATCCACCTCGTAATGCCCTTGCGACATGCAGATGTTGATTGCGCGCTCGGCTGCCTGGCGACAGGCGGGGTTGAGTTTGGAAATAAGAGTTTTTAAGTTGGTCGACATTGCCCGTGTTCTCTGAAATTCGTTTTAATTTTGTTCAATAACCAGCGTAGCGGGCGGCCTCAAACTCGGATTGCATTTTCAAGCCAGTAGCCCGCATGCCGATGAGGGCTTGCTTGCCTTCTTCGGTATCAAAATACTTGAGGATGGCTGACCGAACCGGTTGTTGGTCCCATTTAAACGGGCTGAAAAAGTGATCCGGTTGCGGTACCAGATGCTTAGCGTGCACGCCGCGCGGGCTGGTAATAATCAATTTGGCCATGGCTTCATAGCTTGCATATTTGATGATCCAACTCTGCGCTTGCGGGCCAAAAATAATTGTCAAAATATTTCGCATAGCTTGCGTTTCGTTTGCGGTTATCGGGGCCATAGTGCTTCACTGTTGTTTACGGTTAATGTCAAAAATAATGGGTAGAACCCTATCTCAAGCTGCCGTTGCCTCGACCTCGTACATCGCATCGGACGAATCGTTGGAAGCAGCTTGCGATTGCAAAAAAGTATCCCACCCCAATCGGGCGGGCTGAGTTTGGCTACCCAGACTTGCCGAGAATATTTCTTCTTTCTTTAGCACCAGGCGTATTTCAAATTCAAAACTTTGCCCTAACGTTAATGCCAACAATCGGGATAGCGCGCGTGCGGCATCGCCGTAAGGTAAGAAGGATAAAAATTCCTGACGCGTCATCGGCCCCAGCATGATGCGAACCTTGGTTTGCCGCTGCCAGGTACGTTCTCCGCAAAAACTGCTCACGCCCAGTTCTGCGTAAGCGCCCGTTAAGGTGGTGCGTTGATCGGGGGGAATAGCAAACCACCTGCCTACAAACTGCTCCAGACGCACCCGCACGCTGAAATAGTCTTCAAGCATGCGCTGCACGTTAATCGCGGAAACAGGCCGGTGGCGCGCTATGCCGGCGTAGTGCGCGATCGTCTCGTCATAAATATCTCGTTGGCCGAGTTCAAGCTCAGCACGCAAACGTGCGTGATCGCATCCCACCAGGCTCAACATCAATGGCGTGAAAAGATTTTTACGATCTTGTTCGTACAGGAAATGCAGCCTGTATTTTTTCCAGGCCTGGTAAAAAAACGCCACCATGCGATTGGAAAAAACATCCAGAAACACGCGGGCGGCACGATCGCGAAACATGACCTCACGCTCTATCAGCTTTTCCGTATAGTGGCGCGGCAAAGCGCCGACCGGCCCGGTCAAACCAATGAAAGTCGGGGTTAACTCGAAAGTGAGCTGCCGTACATCGGCGCCATTTTGCTGCCCAAATTTAGCTCGTTGAGCGTCTTCAAAAGCGTTAAGCGCTTCGATCTCGCTGGGGGGAAACGACAACAACAGCGAATTACGAAACCGCACCAATTCGCCGACAACGCCCGAACGCACGCCGACTTTAGCGTAAGCCTGTTCGAGCAGACGCACCGCCTGAAAGAATTCAAAGCGATACGGGTGCTGAAGCAGCGCTTCAATTACACCAGACTCAGTTCGCCGTTGCGTGGTTTGCATCGCAATATCTCATCTCCGGTATTTGCCGACACAAATACGAGTTGGGTAAAACTATTGGCATGCACATACATGCCAAAGAAGTGATCCAGCATTTGGGCGAACAAGTGCACCCCGGTGCCGACGAAACCTTCTTCGTTAAGCGCAATGCGCACCTCCACGCCCCGCACAAAAACCGGAAAAGGATTGCCCGCCACACGGGTAACGGACGGTCGTTGTTTTATTTCATGTATCGCTTCGATCATGCGCGTGTTCTGTGCGCTGCCAGTAATGTTGTATAGCGCCAACGCCTCACGTAGCACTTCGCCTCCCATGGAGGTGAGGGAAAAATGATTGAGTGATAAATGCGAAATTAACCGCCACTGTCCCCCGCGCCCCCCTTTGAAACGCCATGTTTGGGTAGGCTTGCGCAGCAGCTTGATGGAGCGGGCCGCGCCACCCTCCAGAAACAAGTCGCCTTCGCCGCGGCCATACGGCATTTGCGCAGGCACGTCACGGTTGGTACAAGTTAATTCCATCGAGAGGGTTTCAGTCTGCACCGCTGCCGGATCAAAATCGCTATCTACCAACGCAATTTGGTATTCAAAGCCGGGACTGATTTCGGCCACCACTTCATCGCGCGACAAATGCCAGTAACGCCGCTCACCGGCTTTATCGCCGTGTTTTAATGAATAAAAGGGGCGATATTCCAAAATACTTTCGCCCTGTGCCGTCTGCACAACTTTATAAACCGAGTCCAGCGAGTACACCTCGTAGGCATAAGCGCGACGATGATCGGCCACAACGGGATATTCGACCTGCTGATGTGTGAGACGAATCGGGTCCGCATATTGTTTGAACAGGTTGACCATCGGTGTGCACTGCAACTTGAAATGCTGTGTACTGATTTGCTCCAGCAGGCGCTCGTCTAGCCCGGCCTCTAATGGGCTCTGCAACAATAAATGGAGTTTGAATGATCGACATTGCTCAGGCAGGCTTGCTGAAAATTGGGCTATATCAATATCGATAAAATTGAATTTTTCCTGAAACGCAAAAAATTCGGATAGCAATCGGTAAGCCTGAGCGGAGCGCGCATCAAAATTCAACAAAGCCTCATCGTCAGCAAAGCCCACATTGGAAACGCACGTTTCGGGTAATGCCTGCCATGTGCCCTCGCGAGATTCGAGCATCATGCCCACGCGACTATAAAAAATAGCTTTGCGTAATTGAGCCACCAACACGGATTCGGCATCAATAAACACGCGCAGCTGAGGCAGCTGCAAACTTTGGAATCGAGCCTGCTCAGACAGTAATGCAATTTCAAGCGTAATCACGCTACTGGCTTGCGCGGGCAGAGCGGTTTTGTCAGGTGCGCGCACCACGTTCTCATAGCGGACGCTCCGCACGCCGAGTGGCGCAATCCAGACCGGGTAGCTCGTGCGAAATTTGCATTGCACACCCTTGATAGCGCGCGTGCTAAGCACAGTTCCGCGAGGCACCTCTATGGCTGCAGTCAGTTGCGCCACGGATTGCCCCACTTCCATGTGTGCAATCGAGCAGGCCGGGAAGGGACGCAGATAATGGGGGTATAAAACCTGGAGCAGCGCACTGGTGAACTCGGGATATTCATCATCGAGTTTTTTGTGCACGCGCGCGGCTAATAGCGCAAAAGACTCTATCAGTCTTTCAACGTGGGGATCTTCGACATTCTCGCCAGATATCTGAAGTCGTCCGGCGATTTTAGGATAGCGCTCAGCAAATTGCCGTGCATGCTGCCGTAGTAGCGTTAGCTCACGTTCATAGTGCGGCAGCAAATCGTCCATATCACGCTAGACCTTGCCGCCGACCGCGACAAACAGAATATTGTTGTGTGGTCGGTTGCAACATTGCATCAAAGTTCACGGGCTCCCGCGCCGGGTAAACCACCAGCAATGCAGTGATGCCAAACCGTAAGGTGTTAGTAGAGTAGCGATCATTCTCCAGCGAGACGCGTACATTGCATAAGCGTTTTTCATGGCGCTGAATGGTTTGTTCGATGCCACGACAAATGCGGTGACAATCAGCGGGATTGGATAGGCTCAAGCCTACAAAATCCACAATCCCATAGCTTAAAATGGATTCAGCCGCGTGTGCATACCCTTGCAGACGTTCGTCACTATGGCCTCTGCGGCTATTCAGCAGGGTTTCCAGATCAGCGGCAACAGACTCCTTTAATTCCTCGATATTTAAGCGCCGCAGACTATTGGTTTCAGTAGGAACGCGCGACTCATTATCGAAAAGTTTGTCGAAAACTGTGGGAGCAAAACCTTTAACTGCATCACGCCCCATAAATGATTCTCTAAAGAAAAAAAGAGGCCAACCAGGAACTGGTCTCGGCCTCTTTAAAGTCCAACAGATTAAACGCTATAGGTATTATTATTCTTGGACAGGCTCCAAGAAGCGGTGCTGTTACCTGTGTTGCCGCCCTTGATGTCCTGCTTGGAATAAGTCCATTGAATCGCCGCATATTTGAGTGCGAACGCTTCTTTAGGAATGCCTTCGTCACGAACACTCGGTGTCACGCTGGTGATGAGCGCATGCTTCAGCTTAACTTCCAGATATTTAACCCGGCTATTACCGTCGGCACGCATGAAGTCAATCACGACTTCATCAAAAGTGTGGCCGGCGGAACACGCTTCCCACAATTTAGGACTGGTCAGGTCAAGATCTTTCATGAAAATCATATCGCCATGCTCACAGCGCTCAGCGGTATGGCCGCCAGCGCTACTCGCGGTCGCTGACTTTGGCTGACGTACTGAATGATCCCAATTGGTCACTTCAATCCATTTGGAATGGTCGGAATCCAGCGACTCGCCGTCAATTTTATATTTGCCATTAAACCTGATGTAGATGTCCTTCATTGGTGTTTTACTCCGACAGTGAATTTAAAAAAGTGTGCTAATCAACGATTAACAGACTGGGGTAACTCGGCGACCAATCGTAATGAAACCGATAACTCGTCGAGTTGAAAATGGGGGCGCAAGAAGGCTACCGCTTTATATACGCCCGGGCGACCGGCCACTTCAGACACTTCAACCGACGCTTCGCGTAATGGATACTGCGCTTTAGCTTCCTGTGACGCGCCGTCATCCAGCAACACATACTGGCTAATCCATTTGTTCAAAAAATCCTGAACATTTCCGGCTGACGCAAAGCTGCCAATTTTGTCGCGCATCATGGCTTTTAAGTAATGCGCGATGCGCGAGGTCGCCATGATGTACTGAAGCTGGGAAGACAACACGGCGTTGGCGTTGGCACTGTCGCTGTCGTATTTCTTGGGCTTTTGTACCGATTGCGCGGCAAAAAACGCGGCGTAGTCGGTGTTTTTGCAATGCACCAGCGGAATAAAGCCGAGATCGCTAAGCTCTTTCTCACGGCGGTCAGTAATCGCAATCTCTGTCGGGCATTTAAGCGCAATCTCGCCGTCATCCGTTTTGAACGTATGCGTCGGCAAATCCTCCACCAAGCCTCCGCCTTCAACGCCGCGAATCGCTGCGCACCAGCCATATAGCTCGAAAGCGTTCGTTAAACGCGCCCCGAACGCATAGGCTGCATTGACCCAAAGATATTTGGAATGATCGGTTCCGTTGACATCTTCAACGTAGTTGAAACCTTCGACGGTGGTGCCATCTTTAGGGTTGTACGGTAAGCGCCCGAGAAAGTGCGGGAGCGTTAATCCTACATAACGCGAATCTTCAGCTTCGCGGAAGGATTTCCACTTCGCATACTCGACCGTGTCAAAAATTTTTGCCAGATCGCGCGGCTTGCCGAGGTCGGTAAAAGTCTCCAAACCCAGCAACTCCGGCGAAGCACCAGAAACAAACGGGGCATGCGCAGCTGCGGCCACATGAGACATTTGTTCAATAAAATACATATCGGTGGGCTGGCGACCAATTTCAAAGTCCCCGACTATCGCCGCAAAAGGGGCGCCACCGAAAGTGCCAAACTCTTCTTCGTATACTTTTTTAAATAGCGCACTCTGGTCAAAATCGATGGCGGTCTGAAAGTCACGCACCAACTCTTTTTTATTGGTATTAAACACCTTGATTTTTAGCATCGGACTCGTTGAGGTCTGTCTGCATAGGTAATGCAAACCGCGCCAACTGGATTCTAGTTGCTGAAACTCAGGTGCATGCATGACTGCACTCAGTTGCTCCGATATCAGCGTATCGAGTTGAGCCACACGTGCATCCAGCGTCGCGCACAAGTTGGAAGACATCACGACCGAGCCATTCATCACTTCTTGCACCAATTCCGCAATGATGTCTTTGGCTCTTGCATGCTCCGACGTAGATTTGGCTACTTTGCTCTGGCCTACAATTTGGTCCAGCATGCTAGCGCCCGCGTGTTCTAAGTTGACGGCAGCAGGGGTGGAATTGGCAATAGCTTCGGGCATGTTAGGCCTCATCTTTCTGGGATTCTTGCGCTACAGTTTTTTTGGTTTCCTTACCAAGCAACTCAAGCTGTTCCGTATTGGAGAGCACATCGCTCAGAATATCTTCTAAGGCCTCGTTACCCGCGAGCTTGTTGCGCAAATCAGCTAATTTGGTTCTCGCTTCTAGTAGCTTGCGTAAAGGCTCAACTTGCTGCACCACGGCTTCGGGCCGAAAATCGTCCATCGACGCGAATTTCAGTTCAACAGCAAATTCCCCGCCCTTTTCTGTAAGCTTGTTGGCGACGCGGTAAACGGCCCTGGGCGCGATACCCGCCATGACTTCATCGATGTTATCCATATCGACACCGATGAATTTTTTATCTTTCAACTTGGATTGGGGTTTTTCGGAATTCGCCGAAAAATCACCTAGCACCCCGAGCGCAAAAGGCACTTCTTTTTGCTCAATCGCATCGCCTATTTCAACGTCATACGTAAGATGTACACGGGGAGGGCGAACCCGTTGAAGACGTTTTTGCACACTATCTCGTTTAGCCATGGCCAATCCTTTACCTAATAAATAATGTGGTGTTAGCGAAGCGAACCAAAAGGATCGGACCGCCCAATCGGAGGAGCTGCTGGTGCTGAATTGATCCGTGCCGGTGCGCTATCTGATGAATGCGGGGAGACCGAAACCGGTTTTGGCTTGAATTTTGGCTTCGGTTTAATAGCCCGCTTTTCGTCGCTTTCATTGTGTGAATTAATAGCTGGGACCAAAACCTCTTCACCCAGGTTTTCGCGCAACATGGAAGCCACTTTTTTCGCTTCCGCACGCGCATCCCCGGTCCATTGGTTCAATTCACGCATCTCCGCCAAAGATTTGGCCGCTACCCTGAGTGAAGAGACCAAAACGATACTGCGAGCCACCTGATCTTTTGCGTCTCTTGCAAGTACTTCCTGGCCCGCGGTAATAGCTTGCGCATAGTTGCCCTCATCAAAGTGCAACTGAGCAAGGTTGACCCAGGGTTTTTTATCGGCAGGATTAGTTTTAGAGGCGTCTTCAAATAGCTTTTGGGCGCGGACTTTGGCCCCTGACTTTAGTGCCTCATGGGCTTCACGCAAAAGCTGATCTCCCCCATTATTAGAGGACATGCTATCGCCCATGCTTGTACAGCCTGTTAGAGAGGTCGCGCACAACAATAATGCAAGATAACGCCGAGTGGCAGGGGTAAACATCAAGTTTGGTCAGTCAAAAATGCGTCAATGGAGCTTGTTAGTTTCGAGTAAAAATGGAGATACTACGACGCAGTAACGTTCATCAATTGTCACGCGCAGGTATAGTCTTGTTGCGCGGACTATAGAAAGTTAGCCTGGTCAAAACAATAGTCCGTTCGGATATTCTCGAACAATTGAGGGACAGTCAGGATTTCTGGTTGGGTTGTGCGCTCACGCTGTAACTTAATATTTTTCCAGCGATGAGATTGAGTGTGACCAGAAGTTCGAGGCGAAAAAAACCCCGCCTCAGCGGGGTTTAATTAGCGGCTTGGTATTACACACAACCCGTCGGTTTTGGCGTTCCAGCATAGCGCCCAGCTTGTTTGGCTGGACCAAACGGAAACAGATCGAACAAAAATTTCTTCTCGCCCCACTCAGCCCCGAATTCTTCCTTCAAGCCTTTCTGCAAAAATCGCAGATTGGGCGCGGTGCCGTTTTCGGAAAAATAGCTGCGCATGTAGTTGATGATTTTCCAATGCGCTTCACCGAGTTCCAGGTTGTCTTCCTTGGCAAGTTCCGCGGCCAATTCTTCGGACCAGTCGTCCAGGTTGACCAGATAGCCTTCAGGATCGGTTTCGACCATTTTGCCGTTGATTTCGCGTTGCATGAGGCGTCCTAATTAGTTGAAAATTAAGCCCACGATACCAATAACCGAGTAATTTAGTCAACCACTCGCATGGGTAGGTAAGCTTTATACAAGTGCGTTTAGGCGGAGAGGGGCGGGGTCCAGTTATGGCGTTCGCCTTGTGCGTGGCGCACCCAGGCGTAGAACGCGTCGTACATCACCATGCCGTGGCGCAGCATTTCATGATCATCCGGAAAATTGTGCGATAAGCCCAGCGACAACGCGAGCAACCCAGGGCATTGCGGCGCCAGATCAGGGCACGCAGTGTCAGCCCCGCGCACGATGACGGCGAGTTGTTGCAGTGCCGGATCCGTCAGATTGTGCTTGCGTAAAAATGCATCAAAGCTGCACAGCTCTCCCACATGTCCATATTCCACGCCGGGGATATCGTACGGAATGGCGCCGGTTTCCTCGGCAACGGCGAGTACGCTGTCGGCGGGCACATACAAAAACTCGGCGTCTTTATCGATAAATCGCGCGACTAGCCACGGGCATGCGATGCGATCGATTTTGGGACGCTCGCGCGTGACCCATTTCATTTTGATGCAAGCTTGCCACCCGCGGCTTTGTAGCCTTCGATGCCGCCTTCGATAAAGCGGGCCTTAATGCCGTCGGCTTGCAAGCGATCCACGACGCTGTTGGAAACCCCGCCGCCACGCACGCAATAAATCACCACGTCATGATTTTTGGGTAGCGCGCCTATCCATTGGTCGATGTGCTCGGGGTCTTTCCAGAATGCGCCGGGGACGGCGTCAGTAGAGGCGTCGAGGTCGGCCTTGCGGCGTACGTCCAGCACCATTGCGCTGTCGGCGATGGCTTTGAAAGTTTCGGGTGAGAGGGTGCGTTCCATTGTTTGCTCCTTTGATCGGATGGGGGTTAAAGAATCAGCGTATAGATTAGGCCTATCAGCGCACAGGCACCAATGACTTTCATAATGTCTACCTTGTATTTCCACAGTGCGATAAACGCGGCAATCGCAATCAGCAGCAAAAACCATTCGAATTTTCCGGATAAGGGCGCGGCTTGCGTGGCGGTCGGCCAGAAGGTGTGCCATGCAAAAAAAACGGCCAAACTCAAAATCACACCGACGACAGCAGCGGTGATGCCGGTGAGCGGTGCGGTAAATTTAGCTTCGCCCCGCGTCGCTTCGACCAGCGGCCCGCCCACGAGGATGAACAGGAAGGAGGGCAGAAAGGTAAAGAAAGTGGCGACCGCTGCGCCCGCAAGTCCGGCCGCGATGGGGTTGGCAAACACCGGCTTGGCGACGCCGCCGAGATAGCCCACCCAAGTGACGATCATGATCAGCGGGCCTGGCGTGGTTTCGCCTAATGCCAGGCCGTCGATCATTTGTGGCCCGGTGAGCCAGTGATAATGATTCACGCCGCTTTCATAGACATAAGGCAGTACCGCATATGCTCCGCCGATAGTGAGGAAGGCGGCTTTGGTAAAGAACGTGCCCATGTCGGTGAGCGTTTGCTGGCCGCTAATTGCAAACATCGCGACGAGCCAGATCAACACGAACGCGACGAGTGTGATTGCCAGCTTCCCCCACGAGAATTTGGCATGCGCAGGCGTAGGCGTATTGTCATCAATAATGGCTGCGCCATATTCTTTGTTGCTGGCACCGTGGCCGCCGCCGCTCTTGAATTTATCCGGCATCAGTTTGCCGCCCAGCGCGCCGAGCAGACCTGCCACCAGCACAATCCACGGAAAGGCTATGGTGTCGGGCAAGTAATACTGGAACACAAAAATGCTGATGAAGGACAGCGCGGCCATGCTCCACAACAAGTTGTTTTTAAGCGCGCGTGAACCGATGCGCCAAGCCGCGAATAGCACAATTGCCACTACAGCCGGTTTGATGCCATAAAAAATGCCTTTCACCAGCGGCACGTCGCCGTAGCTTAGATAGATACCGCCGAGCAGCGACAACAGTAGAAAGGCCGGTAGAAAAAAAAGCACGCCCGCAATAATCGCGCCGCGTACGCCGTGCATTAACCAGCTGATGTAGATCGCTAGCTGAATCGCCTCAGGTCCTGGCATCAGCATGCAGAAGTTGAGCGCGTGCAGATAACGATGTTCGGAGATCCAGCGACGTTTTTCTACCAGCTCCTGATGCATCATTGAAATTTGTCCAGCGGGCCCGCCGAAGCTGATGAAGCCGAGTTTGAGCCAATATTTAAATGCTTCGCCCATGCGAACAGGCGCGGGTGGGGTGTGTGCGGTGTCCATGAGACAGCCTCCAGCTAGGGTCAGAAAAATGGCCATGCTTGGACGGGACACCGTCTAAAAAACCGGGAGCTGGCCGCCCCGTGCGCAAGAGTGTACGCGCAAAGCCAGTGGCGCTTCAACTCTGAAAACGCGCAGATTTATCTCGCCAGCCTGACATCCATTACAATCCAAGGGATGGGTGCGTATAAGAAAACCGCGGTCGCAGGTGGTCACACAATCTGCAGAGCGGTTTGAACATACAGATACAGGCTCTACCTCGGCATCAGCCGTAAATCAACCCGCTATACGGGTGATAAATTAAACCGAATCAAATTATTGACCGTTAGAGAATTCTCCCTATGGGTAAGAAACGCATGTCCACATTCACCCTTGTTCTGCTCGTGCTGGTTACGTCGGTTATCGCAACCGTGATTGCGCTCAACTTTGTGTCGGGCGAGAAAAAAATCAAACAGGTGATCGACAAGCGTTACTCCATCGACAGTCCACAATTTTTACGCTCGATGGGTGCGCTGCTTGGCCCCGCAATCGTGCCTGGCAATCATGTTCAAACGCTGGTCAATGGCGACGAAATTTTCCCCGCCATGTTGGCCGAAGTGCGCAAGGCAAAAAAGAGTATTACGTTTGAGACCTATATCTACTGGTCCGGCACTATCGGTAAGGAATTTTCTGACGCACTCAGCGAACGCGCACGGGCCGGTGTGCGTGTGTTCGTACTGCTGGACTGGGCGGGCGCCGGCAAGATGGAAGATTCCTATCTGGACGATATGAAAAAAGCGGGTGTGCAGATCGAAAAATACCATCCGCTTCGTTGGTACAACATCTCGCGGATGAATAATCGCACGCACCGCAAATTGTTGATCGTGGATGGCAAAGTCGGTTTTACCGGCGGCGTAGGGATTGCAGATCAATGGAATGGCAACGCGCAAGACCCGGATCATTGGCGCGATACGCATTTTCGCATTGAGGGCCCGGTGGTTGCGCAGGTACAAGCGACTTTTATGGATAACTGGATCAAGACCCGCGGGCGCGTATTGCATGGCGAGGACTTTTTCCCCGCACTCACACCCGTCGGTGAAGATGCCGCCCAGATGTTCAAGAGCTCACCTGGCGAAGGGGCGGAGAGTATGCGCCTGATGTATTTGCTATCGATCAGCTCGGCTCAAAAGAGCATTGAGTTGTCTAGCTCTTATTTCGTGCCTGACGATCTCACCATCGAGACGATGACCGAGGCGATGAGACGCGGGGTAAAAATTCGGGTCATCGTACCGGGGGGCAAGATCGATACCGAGGTAGTGCGCAAAGCATCACGGGCACGTTGGGGAAAACTATTAGAAGCGGGCGTCGAGATATCCGAATATCAACCCACCATGTTCCATTGCAAGGTGATGGTAGTGGATGATTTATGGGTTTCGGTGGGATCGACCAACTTCGACAATCGATCATTCCGTCTGAATGACGAAGCCAATCTAAATGTCTACGACGGCAAGTTTGCCCAACAGCAAACGGCGATTTTTAATGACGACTTGAAAAAGTCGCGCCGCATTACGCTAGAACAATGGCAGAACCGCCCGTGGCAGGAAAAACTATTGGAACACACCGCGGCCTTATTACGCTCGCAGCTATAAGGCACCTTGCTTCCGATCTAAACGCCGTCGCCAACGAAGGGATTATTGCGCCGTTCTTCTCCGAATGTGGACATTGCGCCGTGCCCCGGCACAAAGCGCACATCATCGCCCAGGGGCCAGAGCTTATTGCGGATAGCATGGATCAAATCTGCATGTTGGCCGCGTGGAAAATCGGTGCGGCCAATCGCACCCTTGAACAGCACGTCGCCGACGAACGCCAGCTTGGATTCAGGCTCAAAAAATACCACATGGCCCGGCGTGTGGCCGGGGCAATGCAACACGTCGTACCGTAAACTGCCTACGCTGACGGACTCACCGTCTTCTAGCCAACGGTCCGGCATGAAAGCGATGGCAGGTGGAAAGCCAAACATCTGCGCCTGCTGCGGTAACGCGTCGAGCCAAAATTGCTCCGCGCGTTGAGGGCCTTCAATCGGGATGCCCAAGCGCGTGCGCAATTCATCCGCCGCGCCGACATGGTCGAGATGCCCATGCGTGAGCAGGATTTTTTGCAGCGTCAGGCCGCGTGTGGTGACTTCGTTTAGCAGCCGCTCGATTTCGCCGCCGGGGTCAATCAAAGCCGCGTGACCGGCTTCGTCCCACACCAGCGAGCAATTTTGTAAGTAAGGCGTAACGGGGATGATGGTAAATTCCATCTTTTGAGTATATCGCCCCATACCATGTCCGCGCCTGATGCTTTGCTGCTCATTTCTACTTCGTGTCCGCACTGCCCCACTGCATTGTTGGCGTTGTCTGATCTCGTCAAGCAGGGCCTGATCGGCAGGCTGGAGGTGGTGAATCTGGAAGCGCATCCAGAAGTTGCGCAGGCATTGGGTGTGCGCTCGGTACCCTGGCAGAAAATAGGCGTAATCGAATTGGGGGGGCTGCGCAGCAAAGCGGAACTCGCTGAGTGGGTGCAAAAATCTGGCACCGAAACGGGCATGGCGGATTATTTTCATCTGCTCTTAAAAGAAGGCCAGATGGCACGCGTGCTGGATCTTTTGCACGCGGATCTCGGCCAACTGGCAGCGGTGTTGCCTATCATAGGTAACGTAGACGCCAGCCTGAATGTGCGGCTGGGTGCGGGAGTATTGCTGGAAGAATTCGCGCAGTCCAATGCGTTGCGCGCGCTACTGCCGCGTTTGGGCGAGTTGTCCGTCAATACCGACGCCCGTGTGCGGGCCGATGCCAGTCATTACCTGGGCATGACAGCGAGTGTCGCCGCACGCGCCTATCTTGAAGCACGACTCGACGATGACGATGCAGACGTGCGTGAAATCGCCGCAGAAAGTCTCGCCGCGTTGCCGACGGTATGAAAAGTCTCGCCGCGTTGCCGACGGTATGAGTAGCCCACGCGCAATTTCCGCCGCCTATCTGGGCGTCATTGCGATCTGGTCGACCACGCCGCTAGGCATCCAGTGGAGCACCCTCGGTTCGAGCTTTGCATTTGCCGTAATGGCGCGGATGCTGATTGGCTGGGTTATTTGTGTGGCGATCTTGCGTGTCACGCGGTAGCGTTGCCGCAAGATATGGGCGCACGCAAGCTGTATGTCGTCAGTGGCTTATCTTTATTCGCCGCAATGATGTGCTCGTACTGGGGCGCGCAACACATTCCTTCCGGGCTGATTTCGGTCATCTTCGGCCTCACGCCCTTAGCCACAGGCGTATTTGCTGCGCTGTGGTTACGCACGCATCAACTCACGCCGCTACGTATCGCAGGACTTGTGCTGAGCATTATTGGACTCTGGGTCATTTTTGGTCAGACCTGGCCGGGCGATACCCGAGCCACGGCGGGCATTCTGGTGGTTTTGCTGGGCATGACCTTACAGGCATTAGGTCTGGTGTGGATTAAGCGCATCGGGCTTGATCGCTCGCAACCCCCGCTTACCTCGCTGGTGCTGACTACCGGCGCGCTGACTGTCGCGGTCCCTCTGTTTGTGCTGACTTGGCTAGGTGCGGATAGGGGCCATATTCCTGCGGAGATCACGTTGCGCACCAGCGCATCGATTGTGTATCTGGGCGTCGTGGGGTCAGTGATAGGGTTTACGCTTTACTACTACGTGATTCAGCACCTGGATGCCGGGCGCGTCGCATTGATTACGTTGATAGCACCGGTAACGGCTTTGCTGCTGGGGCAAACGCTCAATCAAGAATCCATCCCCGACAGAGGATGGGTAGGAATTGCAATAATTGGTGCCGGGCTTGCGCTCTATGAATGGCAGGCGCTGCGCAAACTTAAAACCCAAGCTCGGGTTGCTGATTGAAATGGTCTAGACGATAGCAGCGCGCTTTTTTCTAGACACACACACGCCTGCCAATCCGCTAGCCAGCAGCAGCAACGTGCCGGGTTCTGGAAGGGCGTTGCCACTTGGCACGCCCGGTCCAGTAATCACGACCCCTTGCGCAAATCCACTGCTGGGAAGCCCACCGCACCCGGTCGAAATATGGTCCTGGTTCAATGTCACCTGCTTTTCTGAAGACAAGAGCCTGCCGCAATCGATATTTAAATTGCCGTCACTGCTGATCAGGTCCTGTGCGAGGACATTGCCTGCGAATGTTAAACCGTTCAGGGTCGCGGCACTGCCTACACTCCAGTACACCCCCACTTGGGCAGCGTCCCCGACATTGATGACTGTTACGGTCGAAGTGGTCGAAGTAATGAGTGTGCTTGGAAACAGAAAAATCCATAACGCGTCATTGCTGCCGCCTCCATCCAGCACAAGTGCACCGGACAGGTTGGTAGCCCCAGAGGGCACTGTATAAACACCCGGAAAAATAGTGCCGGTCAGGTCGACACCGAGCGTGATGCCAGGCCCCATACCATTCACAGTAAGGATCGCCGCATCCAAATCAAGCTGAGCCTGTTGCGCCAATGCAGTGTTGGCTTGGACAGAACCAGATGTGAAAATGTACCCGCCTCCGACTGAGGCATTCGGAGCCGAACCCAAGTTTCCGCCGATAGTACTGGTGGGAACATTAGTGACGCCGGAGGCTCCCAACACCGCAAAACTCGCTAGACTGGAACTCAATATAGGCGTTGCCCAAACGGTTACGGGGCTGAAAGCCAGCGCGGCGCACAACGGTACAACCCATTTCGTGGCGTTCATTTCTTTCTCCTGGTGGGCGAAGCCCAGATTGCGAGGACGATATCGCCCCGTGTGTGGTGGTGAACTAAAGAGCCCATCTTAGATACTGGATGGGTAAGCATGGTATTAAAGGCTTAAAGGTAAGACGACTGCAATTAGGTGGAAGCAGCACCTGTGCCATCCAATAATTTAAATACTATTAGTCTTTAACTACAGCAGATAAAAGATTCTATTAGATAGTGGCCGCAGCATGGCGGCGGGTATTTAGAATTAAGTGTAAGCAATTTCGACATTCATATATATTGAAATATCAACTACGCGCACAACTACTAAAGCGTTAGAGAAAATTAACGATGGATAGAAAATGCCCCGCTCTCGTTTACGAGAATCGGGGCATACACGCGACAGAAAATAAAGTTAAAGATCAGTTAGAGCGACGACGCACCATAAAGCCAACCAAGCCTAACCCGGCCAACATCATGGCATAGGTTCCGGGCTCAGGTACGGCCGCTACAGTCGAGCTAAAATTGGCGCTGCCCCGCAAACAGGCCGCACCCCCTGGGCATTCCGCAGAATATAGCGGACTTAATGCGCTAAATGATGACCCTAGTTCGAAGTCTGCATTGCCTCCCCCAAATAACGCTGCTACTGAATTTGTATTGAAGTAAGGGGTAGCAATACCACCGCCACTGCTGCTTGTGTCTACATCAGCTAATCCGGAGCCAAAGCCGGCGGGTGTAGCAGTGCCGATATTTAAGCCGGTGCCGATAAAGGTATTGCCGGCGGCGTCTATCGGATGCCCTTTAAGTGAGAGAAACAAGCTGCCATTGGTCGCTTCTATCAAGTCGCCCGCTGAGCCACCTGCATTCACCGTTGTAAAGTCGTTATTTGCGCCACTTCCTAAATAAAACTTAATCGTGCCGCCCGTAAACTTAACTTCCGAAGGCGTAATGGAGCTGACCGTATAACCATCGAACTTGTAGGTTAATTCGCAGTTAGTGCAAAAGCTGCCCAAGGCTGCAGAATTGACCGAATCTACCTTGCCATAACCGGAAAGGACCTGCCCCACTTGCGTAACGGCATTTTCATAAATTTGACCTACTGCAAAATTAGACCCGGTGGCAACGTTCAGTCCGCCAATATCTACCGCGAATGCCAAAGCGGCGGGGGCGAACAACGCTATGGCTGATGCTAATTTGAAAGTACTATTCTTAAGCTTCATGATTTCTCCTCAAGTTGATTAATTAAACAGGTTGTTAAAACAGTTGTTTACTTCTTTGTTACTTCATAACCGGGCGTTGTAAACGATAAATCGTAAAAATTCGCCCTTAATTCCGTTGGCGCACTAAAAAACTGATCATTCCCAAACCCGCCAGCAGCATTGCGTATGATGCAGGCTCAGGGACAGCGGCAGCGGTAACCACTGGCAGCAATTGGCCGCGAATTTCACCCGCAGGGTTAAGCGTGGTGTGAAGATTCACGTAAGTGAGCCCTGACTGCAATTGGCTGAGAAAAGATGTAGAGGGAGGCGTAACGCCGGTGCCACCGATTAACAAAGATGAGCCGGGGTTCAAGCTCAGAAAGATAGGACTGGTTAAAGGAACAATTATCGCTGCACTGGCACCGACACCGGCCGGTCCATGGATATGCATACCCGTGACAGCGCTGCTTAAACCTGAAGCAGTAAGAGTGAAACTATAGCTATCGTCAGTTGTAAGAGCGGAATTGTTGTCGTTATAAAACAGCGTGGCCAGTCCGGTTCCTAAGGCCCCGTTTGCAGGGACTTGGCTCGCTCCATTCAACGCAGCGTTGAACTGAAAGGTTATAGCCTGGCTATTAATGGGTAGGCATAACAAGATAGCGTTTGCAGCTAAGGCCCAAACCGTCAAGTTGCGTTTCATTTGAATCTCCCCGAGGAAACGGTATACGAGGAGTAGAGATTACAGATTCAAATAAAACAAAAAGTCAGACAAATCTGAGGTAGCCGTAAGAATTGCGATTTATTTAACTGGATTCCTGCTTGCCCCAAGTGAATAGGTGGGATATGCCCACATTCAGCGCCTAAGGAGTCACGTTAGAAAAAACTGGTGATACACCAGGTAATTTCAATTTTCCTGCTTGTGCGGCCATGTTGTACGACCCTTGAATATGCAGTGCCAAGCTGAGGGTGGGGTAACCATCGACAGGCAAGTTTTGCGCGCTTTGATAGCGTCGAATAGCCGTTTGGGTTTTGATGCCAGGTAGCCCGTCCGCCGCTCCCGCATCAAGCCCCATTTCACTAAGTTGTTGTTGCAAGCTTTTTAATTGCGTATTACTGATGGCCTCAACGTGAGCGCCGCTAGGTAGCGTTGTGTTACCTGCTATTTGCTCCGCCAAAATGACGACAGAGAGCGCGTAACTGATGGACCGGTTCCATTGCAGGATCACATCGAAATTGTCGAACACCATAAATGCAGAGCCACGCCAGCCCTCCGGCAAAATAATGGCGGCCGTGGTGGATTGTGGAGGGAATGCTTTGCCGTCCACTCGCGTCACACCCTTAGTCTGCCACTCAGCGACGGGTCGACGATAATACAAGCGCGCGTAACGCCAATCAAAATGGGTCGGCAGTCGAACTTCAAACGCGGCCGGTTCGCCTGCTTTCCATCCTGCTTCACGCAGATAATTCCCCGCTGAATGCAGCACGTCGGGTAATGAGGACCATAAATCGATACGGCCATCGCGATCGCCATCCACTGCATAACGTCGATAGGTAGACGGCATGAATTGCATTTGGCCCATTGCGCCTGCCCACGAGCCTCTCATGTTGGCGGCAGTCACATGCCCAGCATTAATAATTGCCAGCGCATCCAATAACTCGGCCCGAAAAAAAGCACTGCGCCGACCATCAAATGCCAGAGTGGCGAGTGCGGACGGAATCGGAGTGTTGCCAGTCGTGCTGCCGTAGTGCGTTTCGAGTCCCCAAAACGCAGCCAATATTTCTCGAGGCACTCCGTAGCGTTGTTCGACTTCGTCAAATAACGCCCGGTGCTCGTTGAGCAAAACCTGGCCGCGATTGATTAGACGTGAGGTGACGTGACGAGCGAGATAAGTGGAAAAGCTATCTACAAATTCCGGCTGTTTACGATCCAGCTCTACTATGTGCGGCGTAATCTCAATGCCGTTTAATGCGCTGTCCAACGTGGCTTGGGAAATGCCGCGGGCGCGGGCTTCCTGCTTCAGGTCGCTGAGCCAAGTGGGAAAATCCGCCTGCGCATGCAGGCTACTGGCTAGCAGGCACGCCCATAAGATCGCTTTACACATGGTGTTGCAACCAGTATTCGAGCAAAGCCATATGCCACAGTTTGCTGCCCTGGATACGCGTGTGATGCTGCTCGGGCGCGTCCAGTAACTTGTCCACATAGGCACGCTGATACAGCGCGCGGGTACGGCAGGCGTGCGAATTTAAAATGTCACGCATGAAGTTCAAAAAGTCACCCCGTACATATTTCAGCGCAGGCATCGGAAAGTAGCCTTTTTTGCGATCAATCACCGCATCCGGCACGCGCCCGCGCGCGATGGTTTTAAGCACATGCTTACCGTCTGAGCTGAGTTTGAGTTCCGGCGGCATCTGCGCCGCCAACTCCACCAGTTGATGATCCAGAAACGGCACGCGCGCCTCCAGCCCCCACGCCATAGTCATATTGTCGACGCGCTTGACCGGATCGTCGGTAATCAGCGTCCGCACGTCCATGCGCAGCACCTGGTCGATAAACTCGTCGGCATTGGGCCGCGCAAGACAGGTGGCGACGGATTCGGCGGTGTAATCGAGACCGTGATATGCAGGCATGACCATCTGCAAAAACTCATCGTGATCGCGGTCGAAATAATGACGGCGAAAACGTTCCACGGGCGAGCCTTCAGTTTCAGCAGCCATCAATGGATACCAGTAATAGCCACCGAAAACTTCGTCCGCCCCTTGTCCGCTTTGCACCACTTTAACGGTTTTGGCGACCTGCTCGGACAACAGATAAAACGCCACGGTATCCTGCCCCACCATCGGTTCTGACATCGCATAAATCGCTTCAGGCAGACGCGTCAGCACCTCGCCATTGGGGATCAAATATTTGTGGTGGCGGGTGGCGTAACGCTGCGCGACCGCATCGGAATACTCGAACTCGTTGCCGCGTTCTTCCGGCTGATCTTCAAAGCCGACCGAAAACGTCATCAAGTCTTGCACGCCTTGTTCGGCTAGCAGCGCGACCAGTAGACTCGAATCCAGTCCACCTGAGAGCAGCACGCCAACTTTTACGTCCGCGATCTCCAGGCGTTTTTTGACTGCGGCGCGCAATGCCTCGTGAATCGCCTCGGTCCACTCGGCCTCGCTTCGAGCATGCGTCGGGCGCTGCGCAGCAAAGTCCCAGTAAGTCTGCGCGTGATGCTTGCCGTGACAATCGATTGTTAGCGTAGTGCCAGGAGCGAGCTTGCGCACGCCATTAAAAATCGTGCGCGGTGCGGGGATCACCGCGTGCAGCGTGAACTGATGATGTAGTGCTACGGGATCGATGCTGGTATCGACATCACCCGCCGCCAGCAGTGCTTGAGGCGTGGACGCAAAGCGTAAATGTGCCGGGCCTTGCGTGTAGTACAAGGGCTTGATGCCGAGCCGGTCACGCGCCAGAAATAACTTTTGCTTATCCCAAATGGCAAACGCAAACATGCCATGCAAGCGCTCGACGCAGGCATTTCCCCACTCGGCGTAGGCGCGCAAAATAACTTCGGTGTCGCCGTTAGAGAAAAAAGTATGGCCGCGGGCGATCAAGTCAGCGCGTAATTCGGGATAGTTGTAAATCGTACCGTTAAATACCAACGCTAAGCCCGTGGCGGGGTCCACCATAGGCTGGCGCGCGCGCTCCGATAAATCAATAATCGCCAGCCGACGATGGCCCAGGCGTACCGGCCCATCCGCATACTGGCCTTCGCCATCGGGACCGCGCCGCGCCAAAGTCGCCAGCATGCGCGCCATCGTTGTCGGTTTCGGCGCGATGCCGTCGAATCTGAATTCACCTGCTATGCCGCACATATTTTTTCCTTAAATCGCGAGCGGCGCTTCGTCCATCAGCGCGATCTGCTCGCGTAATTCCAGAATGCGTTCCTGCCAGTAATGCTGAGTATTAAACCAGGGAAAGGCTGCTGGAAAGGCTGGGTCTTGCCAGCGCCGAGCGATCCAAGCGGCATGATGAAGTAGTCTCAAGGTGCGCAACGCTTCAAGCAGATATAACTCACGTGGATCGAATTCGCGAAAGGCTTCGTAGCCGGTCAGCACTTCGCGTAGTTGCAATTGCATCGCTTCGCGGTCGCCCGAGAGCAGCATCCATAAGTCCTGAATCGCAGGCCCCATGCGACTGTCGTCAAAATCAACAAAATGTGGTCCATCCTCGGTCCACAACACGTTACCGGCGTGGCAATCGCCGTGCAAGCGCAAGCGTTTGACGTCACCAGCGCGCTCATAACTATATTGCACGCCTGCCAGCGCTTGCTCTACTACGCTGTGCCACGCAGCTTTCAAATCAGGCGGCAACCAATCGCTTTGCTGCAAAAAATCGCGCGATGCATAACCAAAGCTCGTCAGGTCGAGTGTGGGGCGTTGCGAAAAGTTCATTTGCGCGCCGATTGCATGTATCCGCCCCATAAACCGGCCCATCCACTGCAAGGTCTCGGTGCGCTCGAATTCCGGCATCCGGCCACCATGTTTGGGATACACCGCAAACCGAAAACCTGCGTGATGGTGCAGCGTTGCATCGGCAATCGTCAGCGCGTCCACGACCGGAATTTCGCGTGCGGCGAGTTCCGCGACAAACGCATGCTCTTCTAAAATCTGCGCGTCACTCCAGCGTTCGGGGCGATAAAACTTGGCGACGATATACGAAGCGTCCTCCAGTCCCACTTGATACACGCGGTTTTCGAAACTGTTTAAAGTCAATAGCCGACCATCAGCGCGCAGACCTGTGCTGTCAATGGCATCAAGTACGCAGTCGGGCTTTAATGTGGAATAGGGGTGTAGCGACATCATCTACAAGTCTGGCTAAAAGACCCGCATCTTAGGCTGTTCACCCTCAAACGTCTGTGCATGACTGATGGCTCTATGTTCAAAGGCGGTCCTGGCTCTTAGGCGAATTAGATGGGTTCAGCAGGTTGCACAGCTTCAATTTGTTGTGGCGATCCAATTTTTTGATGGCGTGTTCGCGCTGCATTGCGCTTCTACGGGTAGCAGCGCCCTCCACATAAGCTAGCGTCACCGGACGACGGCTTCGGGTATAACGCGCGCCTAAAGGGGCTCCCGCATTATGTTCATCCAGGCGACGCACAGTGTCGGTCGTAACGCCGGTGTAGAGCGTGCCATCCTTACAAAGCATGACATACACGAACCAGGGCTGTAGGGCATGGGGACCATGATTCATTTTAAGGAATCCTATTAATTGCCGTTAAGGGATTATCAGAATTGTCCTGCGGACATGAAACTGTGTCGCGTATACCTTAAATTAAGTCGATCCCGTACGAAGGTACTATTTTGGAAAACTTTACTCCAATCGCGTCGCTCTTTGGCGGCATTCTAATCGGACTCTCCTGCGCCCTGTTTATGCTGTTTACGGGCCGGATATGTGGCGTCAGCGGTATCTATGGCGGGCTGCTCCATTTTCAACGCGGCGATAGTTTATGGCGATTCATATTTATTGTCGGCTTGATGGTGGGTGGCTTCCTGTCACTAATATTGTTTCCAAATTCGGGCAATATTAAATTGGACATCCCCCTCAGCACCTTGATTCTGGCCGGTTTATTGGTCGGGGTGGGCGTTCGGTTAGGCAGCGGGTGTACCAGTGGGCATGGGGTGTGCGGTGTAGGCAGATTATCACCGCGTTCTATTTTGGCCAGCGGCGTATTTCTCGGGGCCGGTATAGCTGTCGCTACTTTTCTTTCAAACTATCTTGTTTGAGGTTCAAATCATGAATAAACGCGCTGCTGCTCTGTTGGCCACTTTCCTAATCGGTGTGTTGTTTGCACTGGGGCTCGGTCTGTCGGGCATGACCCAACCCCAAAAAGTACGCGCTTTCCTCAATCTGCGCGGCGATTGGGATCCCAGCTTGCTTTTGGTGTTAGGGGGCGCGGTGGTGACCTATTTTTTTAGTTTTATCCTGATTCGCAAACGGGGTGCCCCGATTTTGATGGAAAAATTCAGCCTGCCCACCAAGCGCGTGATAGATCAAAACCTCGTGTTCGGATCCTTGCTATTCGGTATCGGCTGGGGTTTGGCGGGTTTTTGCCCCGGGCCGGCGCTGGCGATGCTGGTCACCGGCAATCACTCCCTACTGGTGTTTGTGCTGTCGATGACAGTGGGCATGTTTGTTTTTGAATCCCTCTCCAGCCGATTCAGCGAGCCCGATGGGGGCGCGGGCATAGTCCCCATGTCGCCCGCAAAATAACTGAACGGACAAAAAACACATGATTTTTCGAGAGCTAAACGGCGGTAAATGCAAAACCTATCTCGTCGCAGATGAAACGAGCCGAAAGGCTGTTCTAGTCGACCCGTTACGCGGCAACATTCCGCTTTATCTCTCGCTGCTCGCTTATGAGGGCTTGCGGCTGGAGGGCATTATCGACACCCACACGCATGCCGACCATCCCACCGCAGGATTTGATTTGCATCGCCTGACTTCGGCTCCGTTAATCATGCACACTCGCGCCCCCGTTCCGCGAGTGAGCCGGCATGTTGAAGACGGCGACACGATAGCAGTCGGCGAACTTTCGCTAAACGTATTCCATACCCCCGGCCATACGCCCGACAGCCTCAGTTTGTATGTGGAAGATCGCGTGATGTGTGGCGATGTGCTGCTGATTGGGGGCACTGGCCGCGCCGATTTTGCGGGCGGTGACGCGGGTGCGCAGTACGATTCCATCTCGCAAAAACTCTTTACCTTGCCCGATGAAACGCTGGTGTACCCGGCGCACGATTATCGAGGCAATACACACACCACCATAGGCGAAGAAAAGCGCCACAACCCGCGTCTGGCGGGCAAAAATCGCCAGCAATATATCGACCTGATGAATAGTATTCAATTTCCGTTGCCCGACAATATTCAGGAGGTATTGCAGCCCAATCAAAGCGCGATCGACGACAACCCGCAGATGTTCCCCAACTTGTCGGCGTTGAATGAAGTACGGCAGCTCGCGCCCGAAGAAATAAAAACCTTGATGGCGTCGGCGCATCCTCCACTGCTGCTGGATGTACGCGAAACCCAAGAGTATTCCGACGATCTCGGACACATCGCTGGCAGCGTGCTGGTGCCACTTCGAGATTTACCACGGCGCGCGGAAGAATTTGCCGCACACAAAACGACTGATATTGTGGTCGTCTGTCGCGCAGGCGTCCGCAGCACCACCGCGTGTGCGATCCTTACCGGCCTGGGATTCGAGCGTGTCTACAATATGCGAGATGGCATGCTGGGCTGGAATCAGCGCCATATGTCTACCGAAAAAGCCTTACCGGGGCCCGCAAGCCAGGTTTAAACCATCCGACTAACTGGTTAAGGCAGATCCAGAAAGCTGGAGCCTTGCAGTGATCGGCCTGCTATAAAGGCAGCTGCATCCATCCGCTTCTTGCCTGCGGCTTGCAGCTCGAGCAGCTTTAACCGGCCGCTGCCGCACGCGATCCACAGGCCGTTGCGGTCTGCCTGCACAATCTCACCCGCATTTCCCACGGCAGCATCAATCGCCTCTGCACGCCAAATTTTTATGATTTCACCATTCAGCGTGGTGAATGCGCCCGGGAACGGGTTATAGGCGCGGATTTGTCTAGCAAGCATGTGTGCAGTTTGCTGCCAGTCGAGCCGAGCTTCTTCGCTGCTGACTTTGGCTGCATAAGTGGCCAGACTGTTGTCCTGCGGCAGCGAGGGCAGGGAGTCGAGCCGAACAAGGGCTTCTGCCACACTGATCGCCCCCAGTGCTGCAAGTTGTTCGTGCAAACTACCCGCAGCATCGAGTGGCGTGATTGGAAGGGCATTTTTCAGCAGGATCGCGCCGGTATCGAGGCCCGCGTCCATTTGCATAATGGTGATACCTGTTTCGGTGTCACCCGCCAGTATGGCCCGTTGGATTGGCGCCGCGCCGCGCCAGCGAGGCAACAGCGAAGCGTGAATATTGAGACAGCCGCGCCGCGGAATATCCAGTACGGCCTGCGGCAATATCAGTCCATACGCCGCGACGATCATTATTTCGGCGTCAACGGCGCGCAAGCTATCTTGAGTTTCAGGCGTTTTAAGATTATCCGGTTGTGCGACATTCAGGCCTAGGGCAAGCGCTGTCTGTTTAACTGCGCTGGCGCTCAATTTCATTCCCCGTCCTGCAGGGCGATCCGGCTGCGTCAAGACCAGCGCAATCTCGTGCCCGGCTTGATGCAGTCCCGTCAGTGCTACCGCCGCGAACTCGGGGGTACCCGCAAAAATCAGCCGCACGGGGGTGAAAAGCGCCAAATCCTGCGCATGGGTTTATAGCGCCGAACGCCGGCGCGTGGAATCAAAGTGATGCTCGCGCGCCTGCTTCAGCAGTTTGCTCTTGATGCGGTTGCGCTTTAAAGGCGACAGGTAATCGACGAATACCTTGCCCAGCAAATGATCCATTTCGTGTTGAATGCACACCGCCAGCAGGCCTTCTGCCTCCAACTCAAAAGACTTGCCGTCCTGATCCAGCGCCCGCACTTTGATGTGCTCGGCACGTGTCACTTTGTCGTAAACACCCGGAACCGACAGACAGCCTTCCTCGTTCTCTGCATGCCCGGCCTGGGAAATAATTTCGGGATTGATAAACACCCGGAAGTCGTCTCGCGTCTCGGAAATGTCCATCACCAGCAAGCGTTCATGCACATTAACCTGGGTGGCAGCCAGCCCGATGCCGGGCGCGGCGTACATGGTCTCTTTCATATCGTCGATCAAGCGACGAATGCGGGCGTCCACGGTTTGCACCGGTTTGGCGACCGTATATAAGCGTGGATCGGGATAATGCAAAATATTAAGTTTGGCCATAAAACAGAAAAAATAAGAGCTAGGAACACGCTTTCGGGTAAATTCTGATGATGCCGTGTCAGCGGCGTTAAATATTCGGCAGTTTTATGCCGTTATGCGCACAGTATATTTCAACACACGATCAGACAAGGTCTAAATGGAGGGTTCCCCTGTGCGCCATCAGTTAATTGCTGCCACCCTAGCTGCGCTTTTATTGGCAATGCCGGCCAAAGCCGACGAATTAAAATTGCAGGCAAATGCCCCAGAAACTTATGTCGTTGTAAAAGGCGATACGCTCTGGGATATCTCCGGACGCTTTCTCAAGGACCCGTGGCGTTGGCCGCAGATCTGGAATCTCAACCGCGACGAAGTCAAAAATCCGCACTGGATTTATCCCGGCGACATGATAGTGCTGGATCGCTCCGGCAGCAGCCCTCGATTGAGATTGGTCAAAGGCACCAAGAACGGGATGAGCACCGTCAAGTTGTCACCCGGTATGCGTGTCAGTGATCTGACCAGCGAGGCGATTCAAACCATCCCTGCGCGTGCGATCTACCCTTTCTTGGCGCAACCCCGCGTGGTCGCCCAGGATGCACTGAGTAACGCGCCTTTCATTCTGGGTACCAATGAAGAACGCGTGGTGCTGGCAATGGGCGATGAAGCTTTTGCCACCGGAGGTAAAGAAGGTGTGACGCGCTGGAATGTGCTGCGCCCGGGCAAAACGCTGAAAGACCCCGAAACCGGAGAGATTCTAGGCTACGAAGTCGAATATCTGGGCGACGCGCGCACCGTACTTGCTGGTGCCCCGCAAAAAATTCGCATCACCCGTTCGGCGCAGGAAATTCTGCCCAAAGACAAGCTGGTCGAAGCTGACAGCAATATGACCTTTGAATACGTGCCTCGCCCGCCGGATAAAGCCATCAATGGACGGATTATTTCTGCCTACGGCGGCATGGGAGATAGCGGGCGTTACCAGACGGTAGTGATCAACCGCGGTGCGCGCGATGGGTTGGAGCCGGGCCATGTGCTGGCGGTCTACCGCGAAGGCAAAGCCATTGAATTGAGCAAGGATGAAAAAGAGAAAATGGCGTGGGTCGCTGAAAAGAAAGGCATCCCGGAAGGCGGCGCGTGGCTGTATAGCGATGTGCGTTGTCTGAAAGAAAACAGCAAAGTGACGTACGATCAGACCGCCGAAGTACGCAACGCCTTCAGGCACACTTGCCTCGGTGTGAATGACGATAGCACCATCAAATTACCGGATGCACGCAGCGGCTTATTAATGGTGTACCGCGTTTACGAGCGAGTGTCATACGCATTAATCATGCAGTCCGAGCGCCCCGTGTATCTACTCGATACGGTTAAGAATCCGTGAACACTGTTGCACGCAACTGACTGGCTGAGGCTGACGCTTATTCCCGGAATCGGGGATAAGGCGGTCACTCAACTGCTAACGGCTTTCGGCACCCCGGAAGCCGTTTTAGCGTGCGGCCGCAGCACGCTGGCGGCGGTCCTTTCTGCCAAACAGATAGACGCCTTACAGGCGGGTCCTGACGCTACCCTGCTGGCGCAAACCGAGGAATGGCTAAGCCAGCCCAGGCATAGCCTGCTCACCCTGGCCGACCCCGATTACCCCACCTATCTACGCGAAATCGCCGACGCCCCGCCGCTACTCTATTGCATGGGACGGCGCGAATTGTTAAATCGCGCGTGCCTCGGCATCGTCGGCAGCCGTATCGCCACCCCGCAGGGTGTGTTAAATGCAGAAGCCTTCGCGACTGCACTGTCGCAAGCGGGGCTCACCATCGTCAGCGGCATGGCGCTAGGCATTGATGCAGCGGCGCATCGCGGCGGCTTGACGGGCTTGGGGTCCAGCATTGCGGTCGTCGGCACGGGCCTGGATCGTATTTATCCCGCCCGCAATAAAACCCTTGCGCATCAGTTGGCCGAAAACGGCCTGATCGTGTCTGAGTTCGCGTTGAGCACGCCACCGCTGCCCGGCCACTTTCCGAAGCGCAATCGCATCATCAGCGGGCTCTCGCGCGGCGTGCTGGTGATCGAAGCCGCGCCCGACAGCGGCTCGCTGATCACCGCCCGCGTCGCCGCCGAACAGGGGCGCGAAGTATTCGCGATCCCCGGTTCGATTCACTCGCCGCTCGCGCGCGGCTGCCATGGCTTGATCAAGCAGGGCGCCAAACTGGTTGAATCGGCACAGGACGTGCTGGAAGAAATGGCCTGGGCGATCACCACGCCGCCCATCGCACTCGTCGCGCCCGCACCCGACTTGATTCTCGACGCGATGGACGATGCCCCGATGACAGCAGACAACATCGCGCAACGTTGCGGGTTGACGCTGGATGCGCTTTCAGCGAAGCTGTTGATGCTTGAACTGGAAAAAGGCCGGGTCGCTACCCTGCCCGGCGGGCGCTACCAAAAACTCAACTGAAACTATGCTCGATATTCTGGTTTACCTCTACGAAAGCTACCGCATGGCGGAGCTGGCTCCCGACCGCGATGCGCTGGAAAAACGCTTGTTTGCAGCGGGGTTTGACGCCGACGCGATCAATCTGGCGCTCGACTGGTTTGGCAATCTGGCCAGCAGCGAAACCCACGAACGACTGGCATTGGCGCTGCACCGGCACTACGCGCCGGAAGAAAGCGAGCGGCTGGACGAAGCCTGTCAGACCGAGCTGGCGTGGCTAGTGAGCACCGAAATTCTCGATCCCGAGTCGCGCGAGTGGGTGATTTCGGGCTTGATGGCGCTGGTGGACGAAGAAATCGAACCCGACCACGTGCGCTGGATGACGCTGATTGTGCTGTGGAGCCGCGGCGTGATCGAGCATTTCACCCATCTGGAAGACCTATTGCTCAACGAGCCGGAGCGACTGCATTAATGTCTAAATTAGTGATCGTCGAGTCGCCGTCCAAGTCCAAGACGCTGAAAAAGTATCTGGGTCCGGATTACGACATCCTCGCCAGCTACGGTCACGTGCGCGATCTGGAGCCGAAAACCGGCGCGGTCGACACCACCGATTTCAGCATGAAATACCAGATCATCGAGCGCAACGCCAAGCACGTCGAAGCGATTTGCAAGGCCGCTAAAAAAGCCGACGAAGTCTTGCTGGCGACCGACCCGGACCGCGAAGGCGAAGCAATTTCCTGGCATATCAGCGAGATTCTGAAAGCGCGCAAAATCAAAACGCCGATCAAGCGCGTGGCGTTTTACGAAATTACCGAATCGGCTGTGCAAGACGCGGTGCGCAACCCGCGCGAAATCGCCACCGATCTGGTGGACGCGCAGCAGGCGCGGCGCGCGCTCGATTATCTGGTCGGCTTTAACCTATCGCCGCTGTTGTGGCGCAAGATCAGCCCCGGCCTCTCGGCAGGCCGGGTGCAGTCACCTGCGCTGCGCATGATCGTCGAACGCGAAATCGAAATCGAAGCCTTCGTCGCGCGCGAATACTGGACGCTGCATCTGGATACGCACAAAGGCGCACAAGCCTTCTCAGCCAAGCTCACGCATTTCAAGGGTGAAAAACTCACCCAGTTTTCGGTCGAGCACGAAGCGCGCAGCAAGGAATGGCTGGCGACCCTAGAGGCAAAATACGGCCGGGTAATGAGCGTGGAAAAAAAGCGTCGCGCGCGCCACGCCGCAGCGCCGTTCACCACCTCCACGCTGCAACAGGCCGGTGTGCGCCAGCTCGGCATGACCACCGATCGCGTGATGCGCACCGCGCAACAACTGTACGAAGGCATGGACATGGGCGAAGGCCCGGTCGGCCTGATTACCTATATGCGGACCGACTCGGTGAATCTCGCGCAAGAAGCGATCACCGATATCCGCAAATACGTCGGCAAGCATTTCGACAAAGACTATTTGCCGCCCACCGCGCAGGTCTACAAAGCCAAAACCAAAAATGCGCAAGAAGCGCACGAGGCAGTGCGGCCGACTTCGGTCTCGCGCACGCCGGAGTCGGTTAAAGCCTTTCTCACTGGAGATCAGGCGCGCTTGTATGAATTGATCTGGAAGCGCACTGTCGCGTCGCAAATGACCGCCGCGCAGTTCGATACCGTCGCGGCCGACATCGTGGTCGGCGAAGGTACCTTCCGCGCCACCGGCCAAACGCTCGCGTTCCCGGGCTTTTTGGCGGTATATCAGGACGACGAAGATGAGGAAGAATCCAAGCTGCCCGCGCTCACCGAGGGCGAAACGCTACCGGTCGACAGGCTGTACGGCGAGCAGCATTTCACCCAACCCCCGCCGCGTTACACCGAAGCGAGCCTTGTCAAAACCCTTGAAGAACACGGCATTGGCCGCCCGTCGACCTACGCCAGCATCATCTCAACCTTGCAGGATCGCGAATACGTATTACTGGAAAAAAAACGCTTCCAGCCGACCGACATCGGGCGTCTGGTGAACTGTTTTTTGACCCGCCATTTCACCCAGTACATCGATTACGACTTCACCGCCAAGCTCGAAGACAAACTCGACGATGTGTCCAATGGCAAGCGCGTATGGTCGGAACTGTTGGGCGAATTTTGGCATGGCTTCGATGGGGAATTGAAAGCCAAGCAGGACGTAGAGCGCGGCTGCCCGATCGCCGAACCCTGTCCCAAATGCAGCAAGCCGCTCTTCATGCAGGCGAGCAAGCGCGGGCTGTTCATTGGTTGCTCGGGTTACCCAGACTGCGATTACACGCGCCCGCTGCATCCTGCCACCGAAGAAGGTAACAGTGTGCTGGGACTCGACCCCGCGAGTGGCCTCGAAGTGAAACTGCTATCCGGGCGCTTTGGCCCGTATGTGCAAATCGGCGAAATGCCGGAAGACAAGAAAGCGCCTAAACCGCGCCGCGCGTCGTGGCCCAAAGAGGTCCCGCTGGATACCGCCACGCTAGAACTCGCGCTCAAATTTTTGTCGCTGCCGCGCGAAGTCGGTCATCACCCTGAAAGCGGTTTGCCTATTGTCGCGAACAACGGCCGCTTCGGGCCGTATCTGTTGCACAACGATAAATTCAAATCGATTCCTAAAACCGATAGCGTGTACGAGATTGATTTGCCACGCGCGCTTGAAGTGCTGGTGATGGAACGCGCCCCGCGCGGTGCTGACGGCGCCGCGTCGATTTTGAAAGAAGTGGGCCCGCATCCCGATGACGGCAAGCCGATTACCTTGCGCAGCGGGCGATACGGGCCCTATGTAAAGCACGGCGCGACTAACGCGACACTCCCCAAAGATATCACCCCCGAAGAGGTCACTCTGCTGGAAGCGATCATGCTGATCAATGAACGTGCTGCCAAAGGTCCGGCCAAAAAGCCAGCACGCAAGACTGCTTCGAAACCTGCCGCTGAGAAAAAAGCGCCTGCTGAATGCAAACCAGCGGCTAAAAAACCCGCAGTAAAAAAAGCGGCTACCAAGAAAGCAGCGGTAAAAAAACCCGCGTCCAAGGGGGCGACGAAGAAGCCTCCGGCCCAGAAAAAAGCCGCAATGCCCTGAGAAACTCATTCGCCGGGCGGTCACTGCGGTTCTGCGAATGAAGTAAATTGTGCGTGGCGCCAGACATCTACGCGCCCCATCGTTGGCTAATTGTGAGATTGTCATGTGTAAGCATCTCTGGATGATTAAGCTCACTGTTCGCACATGGTTCGCGGTTGCAGTGTGCACACTGCTCTCGGCAACTATTGCTTCTGCAACCGACTTTCCTACGGGTACGGTCCGCGACAGAGCTAGTGTTACGACGCTACAAACACAAAAGCTAAGAGTTCGCGACAGGGCTCATCTCCAGGATGTGCTCCATTTCTGCGGTGCACCGGGACAAGTTTGTTGCAAGTGGCCTACCAGCACGCCTGGCCTTGATCCGCGCTACTGCAATGTGGGCGCAGGATGCAACATAGCCAGCAACAAATGCGTGGCGCCGTGCGGCGGTGCCGACCAGGTGTGTTGTGACGGCGCCGATACCTTTGCACCACAGGGCAACCGCTCGCCCACCTCCCGACTCTTTTGTTCAGACGGAAATTGCGTTTCACGAAAAGAGATGTGCGCATCGGGCGCGTGCACACGCGAAACGCGTCGGTGCAATAACGGCTGCGGCAAGTCAGTTGGGGCGGCGTGTTGTGCGCCGGACGCGAGTATCGCCGTCGCCTCGTGCAAGGTGACGGATACGATTTGTGCCTACCACTCCCCCACGCTAAATGCGGGTACCTGCGTTGCCTGTGGAGGCCAGAGCCAACCGCCCTGCGCCGGCGGAATATGCAAACCGTCAGCGGGCGTACGAACCATGGAGCGCAACAGGATTTGCATTGCTTGCGGATTTGTAAACGGGCCGCAATGCCCGGATACCCCCAAGTGCGACTGGGGCGGCACGCCTGATCCGCACAGCAATCTTTGCATCGTCGGCGGCGGCCAGGATCAACCGTGTTTTGAGAATCGCCTGTGCGGTTACGATGGCATGTTCTGCGATGCTTCAAAAACTTGCCGGGTTTGTGGTCAGCCGGGGCAGGTCTGTTGCCCTAACCAGCCGCTTGCGGGTGGCGGTGTCACCAAGGAGTGTGGTGGATTCAGCAATCTTCAATGTGTACCGTTCAACGGTCGGCAAGTGTGTCAGTACAAACCGGGGCAGGAGCCTGGCAACGGCAGCTCGCCTCCACCGTCAAACGCGCCAAAAACTTGTGGCGGTCAACCCTACAAGATCGGCACGACCGCGACCCTGCCCGTCTGGGTCCGCCAAGCGACAGGATGCGCGATTGTGGGCGCGGCGTATGTCGCCAACTCGTATACCGAAGCGGCACAGTGTGCACAGGCCGTTTATGGAAGCGCGGTGATTTCTGGGGGCGTTCAGGAATACACGTTCTCGATGAATGGTCCGCTGGGGTGCCGAACGGTGCAGGTGTACGGCAAAGATAGCGACGATGCCCGGTCGTGTGCGCAGGCGC
The DNA here is from genome assembly GCA_031366105.1 of Thiobacillaceae bacterium. Lineage (GTDB taxonomy): Bacteria > Pseudomonadota > Gammaproteobacteria > Burkholderiales > Thiobacillaceae > Thiobacillus. The sequence continues at coordinate 40,611 of JANLZE010000109.1, forward strand.
AATGTATCAATTGCGGCGAGCCTGTTTTGGGTGCCTGCCCGTAGAAAAATTGCCTTCTTTAGCCAAAATTTCGCCGCAATCTTAAGCAACATTGCGGGCGGATAGGCGGCAGCGGGGTTTTATCATTTCCGGACCTGCATAGAGCTGGATAGCTCCAACTCGTGATCGATAAGATGACTCAATGGGTGCAGCGAAGCTGGGGCGACAACTGCCGTTACCGGTCAACTGCAAGAAGACGCGGGCTGGTGTCAATGTGTAGCGCGCTATGAGGTCTATGCCATCACGAAATCAGTGACGCACTTGATGCAGATTGAAGGCGGGGCAGGGTGCAGGGATTGATATTTTTTGGGTTATTTATACAGCCTCGTTTGAGCATCAAGCACGTATGGCGCGACCACCAAAACCAGGAAAGTGTATTCACTGCCTTCATCACTCAAATGATCGGAATTGGGATCATGTTTTTCCTGCATCTTGGTATCCCGATACGACCCCGTTAAATCTTACAAAGTGGCAGGTTCCAAGTTGCAGGCGTTGCAATAAAGAACTTGGCGAGATTGAAAGTGAGTTCTTTGTCCTAGTCGCTTTATGCCTTGACCCAAACAATCCTGCGTCAAAAAGTATCGTTCAGAAAGCGCTAAGAGCGATGAAGCCTGAATACGGAAAGTCTGCTGCAGACAAACGAGCTAGAGCCGCACTTGCAAAAAAAGTTACTGCAAGAGTCATGCAAGGAGAAGAAATCCCATCACACGGCATATACCCCTCTCTTGGTGAAAAATGGGGGCGTCCTCCCGGCAGCGGTATGGCCCTTAAGATACCCGCCGAAAGTTTTCGTCGTATTACCGAGAAGATTGTTAGAGGCATTACCTTTATAGAAAATGGGCGCTTGATTGAACCACCACATACTATCGAATTCTTCGCCTTAAACGCTGAAGGATCAAAGCCGCTTCGAGATATTGTCGATACATTTGGTACGACGCTGGCACGAGAGCCTGGAATCATCGTTCGCAAAGCCGTACTACCTGAAGATGGTGTGAGTGCAATATACGAAATCGAGTTCTGGAAACAATTTAGAACGCATGCGGTCGTGCTCGACGATGATGCTCTCAAACAAACTCTGTAAAGAGGGGCTGCCTACAAGGTGCGCTTGTCGTGAGGTAGTCTCAAAACTGCTTGACACCAAAATAGTAACGCATGGTACTATTTTTGCCGTTACCAGATTGGGCTGTCACCATGACGCAATCGTGTCTACAGGCTTTTGAGCAGCGTCTCAATACCATCCATAAACGCATCAACGGCCAGCCACGGCAGGAAGTGGTGCTGACACGGCTGCAATTTATGTGCGTCAAGAAGTTACGTGAGCTGATGAATCGAAATCTTCAGCCTTATGACATCAACGATTCGATCTGGACGGCGTTGATTATGTTGTACTCGAGCCCTGAGCATTTTATTTACCCCAGCGATCTCAGCCACATCATTGATGCTTCGCGCACCAGCATCACACGCTTTGCCGATGATATGGTCAAAAAAGGTTGGATCAGTCGTGCAGGCTGCGAAGCAGACCGGCGCAAGATCGTGCTGACACTGACTGAGGCCGGAATTGCGTTAGTTGAATCGGTCATGCCGCTGCAATGGAAGCTGTACCAAACGGTGTGGCAAGACTTCAGCGGCCCGGAAAAGAAGCTAATGGAAAAACTGCAACGTAAGCTAATCGCCTCCATGTTGGCGCTTGAGAACGCGCCGGCTGCTGCCGCATGAATATGCGCCGACGTCATCGCGGGTTCACACCTATACTCTTGGTGAGCAGTCTTGCGCTCGCAGCTTGTACGACCGTAGGCCCCGATTTCAAGTCACCTGCCGCCCCCGCTGTCGCGGTCTACACCTCGCGCCCGTTGCCGGCCGCCACCTCCAGTGCGCCGAATCAGGCTCATGGGCAGGCACAGAACTTCTCCACCGATCAAGCGCTCCCCCCCAATTGGTGGACCGGGTTCGGGTCGGACAAACTGAATGCGCTCATCGATGAAGGCTTGCGCGCGAGCCCCACGCTTGAAGCGGCCCAGGCCCGGCTGCGCCAGGCGGAACAAACCTACGACGCGCAAGCCGGCTCCAGTCAGTATCCCCAGCTCAATGCCAACCTTGGAGCTCAGCGCACGCACACGAGTAACAGCAATTTTGGTCAGCGAGGTGAGGGCCGGACCTATAGCCTGTATAACGCGGGCGTTTCGGTGAGCTATTTGTTGGATGTGTTTGGCGGCAATCGGCGCGCGTTGGAATCACTCGCCGCTCAGGCCGATTATCAGCGCTACCAAATGATCGGCGCGCGCCTGACGCTGGCCGCCAATATTGTGACGACTGCGATGATGCAGGCGCAATATGCCGCGCAATTGAGCGCGACCACCAGCATTCTCGCCGCGCAGCAAAAACAAGTGGATATTGCCCACGTGCGTTTCCAGCTCGGGGCTATAGCGCGCGGCGACGAGTACACGTTGCGCACGCAACTTGAACAAACGCGCGCTGGCGTGCCGCCTTTGCGCAACTTGCTGGATCAGACCAATCATTTATTGGCGGTGTTGACGGGTCAACCCCCCGGCGCGGCGCAGATTCCGCAGTTCACGCTTGCCGATTTCAGTCTGCCCACAACATTACCGTTGGTCGTGCCGTCCGAGTTAGTGCGTCAGCGCCCGGATATACAAGCGTCCGAAGCCTTGCTGCACAGCGCTAATGCCGAATACGGTGTGGCGATTGCGGCGTCTTATCCGAAAATCAATCTATCGGCCAATCTGGGGGCACAAGCCTTGGCAACGTCGAGTCTGTTCGGCCCGGGATCGCTGGTGTGGGGGTTGACCGGACAATTGCTGCAACCCCTTTTCAACGGCGGCCTCAAGGCAGGGGTCAATTCAGCGCAGGCCGCGACCGATGCGGCGGCGGCCCACTATCGCGAGACGGTGCTCAACGCCTTGCGCAACGTCGCAGACGTGCTGCGCGCGCTGGATAACGATGCGCAAACTTTGCAAGCGCAAGCCGCCGCCGATGACGCGGCACAGTCCGCGCTAAAAATCATTCAGCAGCAATACCGGCTGGGCGGCGCGAGTTATTTGCAATTGTTGCTCGCTCAGCAGCAGGCGCAACAAACGCGGATCAATCTGATCGCGGCCGAAGTGCGGCGGCTCACAACCACAGCTGCGTTTTATCAAGCCATGGGCGGCGGCAAGCTTCCTGCCGATGCTGCTCAATCACAAGAGCGAGGCGTAGCAAGACCGCCCGCCTGACCTACTGCCCAAGCTAGCCAACACACACGATACAGGGGAGCCATACATGAGGAAGGGAACTGGTAAGCGCATGACGATTATGCTGTTGCTCGTCGCAGCAGTATTCGGCGCTATTTACGGCTTTCAGCTGTTTCGTAACAAAATGATTACGCAGTCAATCAAGGGCCACGGCATGCCGCCGCAAGCGGTATCGACCATCGTCGCGCAGCCTACCGCATGGCAACCCGACGTCGAAGTGGTAGGCAATCTGCGTGCATCGGTCGGGGCCAATTTGGCCGCGGAAGTCGGCGGCATAGTCACCGCCATTCATATCGATTCGGGCAAATCCGCGCAGGCGGGGCAATTGCTGGTGCAACTCAATACCGGTCCGCTACAAGCGCAGCTGGAACAGCTCAAAGCTGCAGCAGCACTCGCGGAACAAACCTATAAACGCGATCAGGCTCAATTCAAGGCCGAAGCGATCAGCCAAGCCGCAGTCGATATCGATGCGGCGAATTTAAAAAGCGCGCGCGCGCAAATTGCAGCGTTACAGGCGACGATTGCGCAAAGATCCATCCGTGCCCCCTTTGCCGGGCGGCTGGGCATCCGCCTGGTCGACCTCGGCCAATATGTTGCGCCCGGTGCGCCACTGGTCAGTTTGCAAAAACTTGACCCGATGTTTCTGGATTTCAACGTGCCGCAAAGCCAGCTTGCGCTGTTGCACTTGGGGGAAAAAATCGCGGTACAGAGTAATGCCCGTCCGGGCGAAGTATTTAGCGGGCAAATCACTGCCATTGAGCCACAGATCGATACTGCCACGCGCAACGTTAAAGTCCGCGCAGCAATCCCCAATCCGCGCGGTGAATTGCTGCCCGGCATGTTCGCCACCGCGCGGATCAGCAACGGCGAGGCCCGCCAATACATTACGCTGCCGAATGCGGCGATTGCGTACAACCCCTATGGCAGCACGGTGTTCGTCGTGCTTAACAAACATGGCGCTGACGGCAAGTCGGGGCTGGTAGTCGAGCAGCGTGTGGTGACGACAGGCGCGACTCGCGGCGATCAAGTGGCGGTGTTGACCGGATTAAAAGGCGGCGAAACCGTGGTAACGGCAGGGCAGTTGAAGCTGCACAACGACGGCCCCGTTTTTGTTAACAATAGCGTGCAGCCCTCCAATAATCCCAACCCGCAAGTGAGCGACGAATGAAAGCCGCAGTGAGCCAGGCGATGCGTAAATTCACCGACCTTTTCGTCGAGCGTCCCGTGCTCTCTACAGTGATCAGCCTGGTGATTCTGGTGCTGGGCCTGCGCTCACTAGGTTTGTTGCCGGTGCTGCAATATCCCTATACCCAGAACGCAGTGGTCACCGTATCCACCGCCTATCCGGGCGCGGACGCCAGTCTGGTCGCGAGCTTTATCACCACCCCGCTGGAAAACGCAGTGGCACAGGCCAACGGCATTGACTACATGACCTCCAGCAGCGTGCAAGGGGTTAGCACGATCATCGCCAATCTGCGGCTGAACTACGAACCCGACAAGGCGCTGACCGAGATCAATACCAAGGTCAACGCGGTATTGAATCAATTGCCGCCGCAGGCGCAAAAGCCCACACTGTCGGTCAGCATCGGCCAAACCATCGACGCGATGTACATCGGTTTTTACAGCGACGTGTTAAAGCCCAACCAGGTGACGGATTATCTGGTGCGCTCGGTGCAGCCCAAGTTGCAGGCGGTGGAAGGCGTGCAGACAGCCGAGCTGCTCGGCGCCAAAAACTTTGCGTTGCGCGCCTGGCTAGACCCACAAAAACTTGCAGCGGTTGGACTGACGGCGGGCGATGTGTATAGCGCACTGTCGGCGAATAATTTCCTCTCATCGAGTGGTCAGTCTAAGGGCGAGATGGTGCAGATCAATTTGAATGCATCGACCGCGTTGCGCTCAGTCGATGAATTCAAACAGATGATCATCAAGCAACGCGCGGGCGCAGTGGTGCGACTGCAGGACGTGGCCAGCGTAAGCCTGGGCGCGGATGATTACAACTCCAGCGTCGCGTTCGACGGCAGAAAGGCCGTGTACGTGGGCATTCAAGTTGCCCCGGGCGCGAACCTGCTCGACGTGGTGGCGCGCGTACGCGCAGCGATGCCGCCGATAGAAGCGCAACTCCCGCAGGGCCTCCATGCCAATATCGTTTACGACTCGACCCGCTTCGTGAATTCGTCGATCAATGAGGTAGTCAAAACCCTGGTCGAAGCGATTCTGATCGTCACGATTGTGGTGTTTTTATTTCTGGGCTCGCTGCGTGCTGTGCTTATCCCGGTGATCGCGATCCCGCTATCGCTGATCGGCACATTTACCGTGATGCTGGCGCTGGGCTACTCGATCAATTTACTGACTTTGCTCGCGCTGGTGCTGGCGATTGGCCTGGTCGTGGACGACGCGATTATCGTGGTCGAGAACGTCAGCCGCCATCTCGAAGAAGGCTTGTCGCCTTTTGATTCGGCGATCAAAGCCGCTCGCGAATTGGCTAACCCGATTATTGCGATGACCATCGTACTAATCGCGGTTTACGTGCCGATCGGATTCATGCAAGGCCTGACCGGCGCGCTTTTTACCGAGTTCGCGTTCACGCTGGTCGGCGCGGTGACGATGTCGGCGATTGTCGCGCTGACCCTGTCGCCGATGATGAGTTCGCGCATGCTACGCGCGCCCAAACGCGAAGGCGGCAACTGGCAGGACCACCTGGTGATCTGGCTCGACCGCCAATTCGGGCGCCTGCATGCAAGCTACGAAAGAAAACTGCACGGGGTACTCGAACACGTCGGCGTGGTCGCGGTGTTTGCCGTATTGGTGCTGGGCGGGATTTATTTTTTGTACACGACGTCCATGTCCGAGCTGGCCCCACAAGAAGACCAGGGCGTGCTGATCTCGGCTTCGTACAATGCGCCCGATGCCACATTGAAGCAGCGGGAAATGTATGGCAAACAGGTACACGATGTTTTCCGCAGCCACCCCGAAACCGCGCACATCTTTCAACTCAACCAGCCCACCCAGGCGATCAGCGGCATGGTGTTGAAGCCATGGGACGAACGCGTCAAAACCTCCAATCAGCTGCAACCCGAATTGCAACAGCAACTAGCAAAAATAGCCGGCACGCAAAATGCCATTTTTCAGCCGCCCCCGTTGCCCGGCGCGCGCGGCCTGCCGGTGCAGTTTGTGATTACCACCACCGAGCCATTTGAGCGGCTATATGATGTCTCGCAGAAGTTTTTGCAGGATGCGCAAAAGACCGGCGAATTCATTTTCATTCAATCGGATCTGCGTATCGACTTGCCGCAAACCACCGTTGTCATCAACCGCAATATGGCTTCGCAACTCGGGCTCAACATGCAGGAAATCGGCTCCGCGCTCTCGGCCATGCTGGGCGGGGGTTACGTGAATTATTTCGAGCTTGATGGCCGTTCGTACAAGGTCATTCCGCAAGTGGCGCAGCGTTTCCGGCTCAATGCGGATCAATTGCGGCGCTATTATTTGCGCGCAGGTGATGGGCAGATGGTGCCGCTGTCTACCGTTGCGCATCTGGAAACCAAAACCCAGCCCGAAACCATCAACCATTTTCAACAGCAAAATATGGCGACCATCCAGGGCGTTGCGCTGCCAACGATTTCACAGGGACAGGCGCTGGCCGGGTTGAAGGCGCTCGCGGATGAAACCTTGCCTCCCGGATACGGCTATGATTATTCGGGGCCTGCGCGCCAGTTCATCAAAGAGTCGGGTGGCTTGGTGCTGACATTTTTCTTCGCCATCGTGATCATTTTTCTCGCACTCGCCGCGCAGTTCGAGAGCTTTCGCGATCCCGTAATCATTCTGGTATCGGTACCGATGTCGATTGCAGGCGCGCTGATTTTCATCAATCTGGGCATCGGCCGTGCGACGCTCAATATTTATACAGAGGTCGGGCTGGTCACGCTGATTGGACTGATTTCCAAACATGGGATTCTGATCGTCGAATTCGCCAACAATCTGCAACGCCTGGGCGCGAGCAAGCGCGAAGCCATCGAAAAGGCAGCCGGCCTGCGACTGCGCCCGATTTTGATGACGACCGCTGCGATGGTGTTGGGCGTGATGCCATTGATTACCGCCAGCGGGGCGGGCGCGGTGAGCCGCTTCAACCTGGGTCTGGTGATCGCGAGCGGCCTGGCCATCGGCACCTTGTTCACACTGTTTGTGGTACCCGGCATGTATCTCTTGTTAGCTGCCGATCACAGTCATCAAAAACGTGCCACCGTACTCAGCGATGATGGGCTGAGTCCTGAGAATTTACCCGCGTGACCGTGAATACACCGCCGCTATTAATAATGGTCAACGCTTTTATCGGCACCGCAAGTTACAAGGCGCTTTATCAGCAATTGGGCTTTAAAGTGGTGATGGAATATTCCGAGCGCAAAGCTATCAGCCTGATCAAGAAAAATCCGCCCGACGTCATCGTCGCGGATTTTTTTTACCAGACTGATTTTCGCGACCGGCTTTCCAACCTCGAATCGCTGCTCGCAAGTGCACAGCGCCTTCCAGCCACGCGCATTCTGGTATTTTATGAGCCGGCGCATCAGGTCATGCTCGACAAAGTGCGCCAGCGCATGCGTATCGATGTGGCGATGACCTTACCCGTGCAAGAAGCCGAATTAGCCGCCACGTTGACCGGCTGGCTTCATCCCATGCAGCAATCCTTAACCCCCACTCCATGAAAATTGTAATTAGAATTTTTTTCAAAACGCTGCGCGCCATCCTCGGCCCGCTTTTGCTGCTGGGCCACAGACTTACTCGTCCTAAAGGCGTGGTGCGTTCAGACCACGATCAACAGGCCATTGACACGCAGACGCAGCAGCTTGCGCTCTATCACTTCCCCACCTGCCCGTTCTGCCTCAAAGTGCGGCGGGCGATACGCCGTCAGTCGCTGAAGATTAAGCTGCGCAATGCCCAACATGATCCAACCCATCGGGCTACGTTGCTCGCAGGCGGCGGCAAAATTCAAACACCGTGTTTGCAGATTACCGATGCGATGGGAAAGACCACCTGGATGTATGAGTCCGACGCTATCCTCGCGTACCTCAAGCACGAGTTCAGGACCTGATGCTGCGAATATTTAGCGCGACCTAAATGGCCATTTACGCACTCGGCGATATTCAGGGTTGTTACGACCCGCTGCGGCGCTTGCTCGCGCAAATCCAGTTTGACCTGGCACACGACCAGTTATGGTTTGTCGGCGACTTGGTCAACCGTGGCCCCCTGTCGTTGGAAGTGTTGCGTTTCATCAAAGATTTGGGCGGCTCCGCCGTCACCGTGCTGGGTAATCACGATTTGCATTTATTGGCACTTGCCGAAGGTTTCGGCCGCGCGCACAAAGGGGACACGCTCGATGCGATATTGGTCGCGCCTGACCGGGACGAGTTGCTGTATTGGCTGCGCCATCGACCGCTGGCGTGGCGCGAAGGCCCTTTTCTGCTGGTTCACGCGGGGCTGATGCCCAGCTGGAGCGCGGACGATGCGATGCGATTTGCGGCGGAGGCCGAAGCCGCGCTACAAAGCGACCGGTACCCCAATTTTTTTGCGCAGATGTACGGTAACCACCCGCCTATCTGGCAAGACTCGCTCACCGGAATAGACCGCCTACGGATGATCGTGAATACTTTCACCCGCCTGCGCTATTGCACCACTCAAGGTGAGATGGACTTCCAGCAAAAAGGCGCCCCCGGCACCCAGCCTGCGCAATTGCAGCCGTGGTTCGATGTGCCAGGGCGAAACAGCGCCGAGGCCACCGTCATCATGGGTCACTGGTCTACGCTGGGCTTGGTCATCCGCCCGGATCTGATCGCGCTCGATACGGGGTGTTTGTGGGGCGGGAAATTAACGGCGATTCGGCTGGAGGACCGCCAAGTGTTCGTGCAAGATTGCCCCGCATACCAGCGTCCCTCTTAGCGCGGTGTGGGGCATTGTTGAGTCAGGTTTTAGTGCTATCCAAATAAGCGCGCCACCCCCCCGTGGCACTGATGTCCTGGGCGCCGTCGATTGCATCGGCCTCGCATAAAAAACCCTGCACCGAGGCGCCATTTTCTAGCGTCAACGTGCCTATGCCCAACGGGCTGCGAATCGCGGCGACAAAGCTGCCATAGTGGGAGAGCGGCATTTCCCAAATTTCGATTTCGATGGCGACGCCATTACGCGCCCGCACCAGACCCGGGCGCTTGCCATCAGGAAGTGCGTACAGCCGATAATTGGGCGAGGTGCGCGTCGCTTGAACCAAACGCGCGCCGCGTTCAGTGAGCTGGGAATTGAGCGGCAGCCCCGATAAGTGCGCGCCACATACCGCAATGTGCACCGTGTTGTGTAACCACGCAAAGTTGGATATGTCGGCCAAGGGCGCTTGTGTACCGGCATGCGAAGTCGCTTGACGATGTAGCCAATCGGCGAGTTGCAACAACCCGGCATCGGTGCCTGCTGGGGCGCACAGGCTCACGCCGAAGGGCAGACCGTTCGACTGAAATCCGGCCGGCACCGCCACCGCTGCAAGCCCCAACAGGTTCATGAAGTTGGTGTAATAACCGAGCTGGCTATTGAGCTGTAACGGGTCGGCCAGCAAAGTTTCAATGGGGTAAATCGTACCGGCAGTGGGAGTGAGCAGTATGTCGATTTTTTCAAACTGGGCCGCCACGATTGTTCGCAAGTTTTTCAGAACATACTGCCCGCGGAAAGCCTCGACGGCAGTAGGCGATCGGCCTGCGGCAATAATCTCGCGTACCACTGGGTGGACCGCATCGCTGTGCGCGTCGATGAAATCACCGACGGCGGCGGTGCGTTCGGCTAGCCACGGGCCTTCATATAACAGACGCGCCGCGTTCAGAAACGGCGTGAAGTCAATCTCGACCTTAATGCCACCCATCGCCTCCAGTTGTGACTGTGTCCGCTGAAACATACCCGGCGTATCGGGGTTGCCAAAAAAGCGGCATTGATCATCGCGCGGCACGCCAAAACGAAAATGGGTGAGGGGCAACGGCCGATCGCCGACCGTGCGCGAATAACTGTCTGCGGGGTCCAATCCTTCCGCGAGCGTCATCACCTGATGAGCATCTGCCGAGCACAACGCAAAGATCGACACGCTGTCCAGGCTGCGGCAGGCGGGCACGACACCGCGCGTGGACAATCGTCCACAACTTGGTTTCAGGCCAATGATGTGATTAAACGCGGCGGGCACGCGGCCCGAGCCCGCGGTATCGGTTCCGAGTGAAAAACTCGCCAGCCCCAGTGCCACCGCTACCGCAGAACCGGAACTGGAGCCGCCGGAAATATACGCAGGATCAAACGCATTTTTGCACGCGCCATAAGGCGAACGGGTACCATTCAACCCGGTAGCGAATTGATCAAGATTGGTTTTCCCCAGCGGAATAGCGCCTGCGTCGATCAGTTTCTGCACCACAAAAGCCGAGCGCTCAGGCGTGTAGGCATAGGCGGGGCACCCCGCCGTAGTGGGGCTGTGGGCCAGATCGATATTGTCCTTAATCGCAAAAGGAATGCCGTACAGCGGCAGGCCCTCCATCCCATGCGACTCGATGCGCCGGGCGTATTCCAGCAAGGTGGCGCGCGACAGTACGCTAATCCAGATGGCGTGATCGTGCGTTGCTTCAATGCGCGCAAGCAGCACGTCGATAAGTTGCGTGGGGGTTAAATCACCGCTGTGGTACGCGGCGCTAAGCCGGGCAATGTCCAAGCTTGCGGGGGTCATTCCTGCTCCCGGATAAATACCAGTGCCAGCCCCGCGACCACCGCCATACCCTCGGCACCGCGCACTTGCACAACTTGGCCTGTTACGGGCGCGGTGATCGTAATTTCCATTTTCATCGACTCGATAATGAATAACGCCTGCCCGGCGTTCACGCGGTCGCCCGCCGCCACCAGTATTTTCCATACGCTGCCCGCCACCTGGCTGGTCACCGCACGCGTGTCCCGGGGTAACGCCAGCTCGTCTGGCGCGACCTCGGTCACCTCACTGTCGACGATGGCGTCCAGCTCCCCTTGCGCCTGCCAGCGCTCCCGTTCCTGTGCAAACGCGGTCTGCTGCTGGCTGCGAAAACGCGCGATGTCTGGTGCCTGCGTTTCGAGAAAATCCTGATAGTCGTGAAGACTGAAAGTGGTCTCCTCGATCCTGAGCGGGTAGCGGCCCTGCACGAAATCGGCGCGAATTTCCAGCAGCTCGTCGGCACTAACGGGAAAGAAACGTATCTGATCAAAAAAGCGCAGCAGCCAGGGTTTTCCGGGATTGAAATCGGCCGTGCTTTTGTAGCGGTTCCACATCTGCAGCGTGCGCCCGACAAACTGGTAGCCGCCGGGGCCCTCCATGCCGTAGACACACATATACGCGCCGCCAATACCGACGGCATTTTCAGGCGTCCAAGTGCGCGCCGGATTGTATTTGGTCGTTACCAGACGGTGGCGTGGATCAAGCGGTGTGGCCACCGGCGCGCCCAGATACACGTCGCCCAGTCCCAGCACCAGATAACTGGCGTCAAACACGATGCGTTTCACCGCGTCGATACTGTCAAGACCATTCATGCGGCGTATGAATTCCAGATTACTGGGGCACCAGGGTGCATCCTTGCGCACGCCCTGCATGTATTTCTCGATCGCCAGTTGGGTGGCGGGATCGTCCCACGACAACGGCAGATGCACGATGCGCGCAGGCACGCTCATTGTGTTTATTGAGGGTAGTGCAGCCTCGACTTGCACCAGCGTCCGCATCAGCGCGGCGAGCGACAAAGCGTGAGGGTTGTAGTGCACTTGTAGCGAACGAATACCGGGTGTGAGGTCGATGATGCCGGGCAAGGCTTGCGCCTCAAGGCTTTGCATCAGCGCGTGGACGCGAAAACGTAGCGCAATATCCAGCACCAGTGGGCCGTATTCAATCAGTAGATAACGGTCGCCCGCCGGACGGTAAGTCACCGCCACCTGTAGCGGCGTCCCGGGAATTTGGTGCAGCACCGCATCGGGCAATGGCGCAGCATCAAGCACCGTGGCTATTTGCAGGGCTTGCAAATTCGCAATGGCGGCCTGTTGCGCCAGATCAAGTTGCAACGCCTGTTCGCGCCCGACACGTCGAAAGCGCACGGTATTGCCGGGGCGCAACTGGCCAAGTTTCCATAGCTCTGCGTTGATGATCGTCGCGGGGCAGACAAAGCCACCTAGGCTGGGACCATCCGGGCCCAGAATCACTGGCATATCGCCGGTGAAATCCACCGCGCCAATGGCATAGGCGTTGTCGTGAATGTTCGAGGGATGCAGCCCGGCTTCTCCGCCATCCGTCCGCGCCCATTGCGGTTTCGGCCCGATCAGGCGCACGCCGGTGCGGCTGGAGTTGTAATGCACTTGCCAGGCCGTGGCAAAAAATTGCGCGATATCGGCATCAGTGAAAAAATCCGGCGCACCGTGCGGGCCATACAGCACGCAGATGTCCCACTCCGCCGGATATGCGGGCATCAGCGCGGGCGGCAAGGCCTGACCGGCCAGCGCATCGCCCGGCGCAAGATGCAAGACATCGCCCGCCCGCAGACAGCGCCCGGCATGGCCGCCAAACTGGCCCAGGCTGAACGTGGCGCGGCTCCCCAGATAGCGCGGCACTTCGAAGCCGCCCGCGACGCACAGATACGCACGGCAACCGCCGCCCGTAATTGCACCCATGCGCAGTACGCTGCGTGCCTTGACCGCGTGGCTCACGCCGTAGGCAAGGGGCAGGCCGTCGAGCGTCGCAGCCATCTGCGCGCCAGTCAGCGCGATCACAGTATCGCAATTGAATTGCAGCGTAGGGCCGACCAACGTCATTTCCAGCCCGGCGGCATCATCCGCATTGCCTAGCAGCCGGTTACCCAGACGAAACGCCAGCGCATCCATCGGCCCCGCGGGCGGCACGCCTACATTCCAGTAACCCTGCCGACCTGGCCAGTCCTGGATACTGGTCTGTACGCCCGGCTCCAGCACGTCCAGCGTGGCGGCCTGGTAAGTTAATTCGCTCAGATAGCGGGTGGTCTGCTCGCCCGCTATGAAAACTGCATCCCCCGCAATCTGGCGTAGATAATCGAGATTGGTTTCGATGCCCGCGAGATGCGTAGCCGCAAGCGCGTGTTGCAATGCTGTTATCGCAGAGGAGCGGTCCGCGGCGGTGACGATGAGTTTGGCGATCATGGGGTCGTAATACGGCGAAATTTCGCTGCCCGTCTCGACCCAGGTTTCAATGCGCGCGTCCGCCGGAAAAGTCACTTCGGATAGTATGCCGGCCGATGGCTGGAAATTTTTACCGGGGTCTTCCGCATACAGTCGAACCTGAATGGCGTGCCCACGCGCCATCAGGGGTTGATCGGACAGCGGCGATTCGCCTGCGGCCAGCCGCACCATCCACTCGACCAGATCGATGCCGGTCACCTGTTCGGTCACACCGTGTTCGACCTGCAAACGCGTGTTGACTTCGAGAAAATAGAATTGGCCCAGCCGCGCGTCGAAGATGAATTCGACCGTGCCCGCGGAGCGATAGCTGACCGAGCGCGCCAACGCCACCGCGGTGTTGCAGATTTGCTGACGCAGCGCCTCCGACAGATTGGGTGCGGGCGTTTCTTCGATGACTTTCTGGTTGCGACGCTGCACCGAACAGTCGCGCTCGCCCAGATGCACTACCGCGCCTTGTCCGTCGCCAAAAATCTGCACCTCGATATGGCGCGCATCCTCGACGAATTTTTCCAGATAAATGCCCGCTTGCTTGAAGTTGGCGCGCGCTAACCGCATCACCGAATCGTAAGCAGCCTCCAGGTCCGCTTCGCGCCGGATCAATTGCATGCCGATGCCGCCGCCGCCTGCGGTGCTTTTGAGCATGACCGGGTACGCAATGCGCAGCGCTTCCGCTCGGGCGTGTTCCAGATCGCGTAGCAATCCCGACCCGGGCAGCAGCGGCACGCCGCTTTTTTCGGCTAGCGCACGTGCGGTGTGCTTCAGGCCAAACTCGCGCATTTGGCGCGCGCTGGGGCCGATAAAAACTATCCCCGCCGCGTCGCACGCTTCGGCAAACTCGGCGTTTTCGGATAAGAATCCATAGCCGGGATGGATCGCCTGCGCGCCCGTGCTGCGTGCGGCAGCGAGGATTTTTTCGCCCACCAGATAGCTTTGCGCAGCGGGCGCCGCGCCGATGCACACCGCCTCATCGGCCTGCGTCACGTGCGCCGAAAATCGGTCCGCCTCGGAATAAACCGCCACCGAGGTCACGCCCATTTTTTTCAGCGTGCGCATAATGCGGCAGGCAATCGCGCCGCGATTGGCGATCAGGACTTTCTCAAACATCACAGCTCCGGCGGGTCGTCCCGTGAATCAGGCGATACCTGCGAGTCGTCTCGCGGGCGGGTTTAGGCTGCATCCCAGATCAGTAACCGTATCGGCGTGGGGTTATAGGCGTTACAGGGGTTATTGAGTTGCGGGCAATTCGAAATCAGGCACAGCACATCCATGTCGGCGCGCATTTCGACGTATTTGCCCGGCGCAGAAACCCCGTCTGCAAAGGTCAAACCGCCGTCCGGACTCACCGGCACGTTCATGAAAAAATTGATATTGCAGGTGAGGTCGCGTTTGGTCAGCCCGGCATCGTGGTGAGCCAGCGCGTGCAAAAAACTGTCGCGACACGAATGCATGTGTTTTTTGTCGAGGCTGTAACGCACCGCGTTGCTCTCGGCGGAACACGCGCCACCCAGCGTGTCGTGACGGCCACAAGTATCCGCAGTAATCGTCAGCATCACACGGTTTTCAGACGACATCAATCGTGAACCCGTAGTCAGATAGAGTTGGTTCTGCGCACGCACGGTGTCGCTAGCACTGTAGCGTTCGGCGGTATCGTGCGCATTGTAAAAAAGCGTATCGACAGCCTGATTGCCTTGCAGATCGAGGATGCGAAAAGTCTGGCCGCAACGAATAGTGTGTAGCCACGCTTCACCTGCCGGGACGATTTCGTCCAGCACGGCAAGCGCGGGATTGAGTGGACTTTCCACCAATGCAAAATGGATCATGAAGGAGGCTCAGCGATAGAAAATTTCGGTTTGATAAAAGCCGCGCTGATTTTCCGCGCAGGCGTTGCGACACACGTCATCCGCGCCGGGCGGATCGCCGCGCCAGGCATGCAAGCTGACATCGCCCGGCGCATAATCCGGGCTCGGATCGAGCGGGTGCGGCGCGGTCGCCAACCCCACCAGCACATCCATTTCGAAACGCAGATCGATGTAAGCCCCCGCGTGGCTGTGTGTGGAATCAAAAACCAACTCGCCCTGATCGGTGGCGCTGACCTTGCTGAAAAAATTGACGTTGGGCATAAGATCGCGCCGTCCCAATCCCCATTTACCCAACTCAATTAACAGGCTGTCGCGGCCATTGCGATGCATGTCGTTGAGCTGCGCTTGATAGCAGGACTCGCCATGTTTAGCGCGAACCTGTTCGGCATCGCTGACGCCGCAGAGCGGGTCGTGCCAGCCGCAATCATCGGCAATGATTGAGCACAGCACCCGCCCCATGTCGGAATAAAGCACATGCCCTGCTGTGAGATGCGCGGTGTGCTGGGCTTTCAATGTGTCGGCCATGCTGTAGCGTTCGAGCTTTTCTTCGGCGTGATAGAACAACGCTGAAACATTCGCGCAGCCTTGTTTGTCAATCAGGCGCAGGACAGTGCCCCGGCGTAGTACGCCAGACCAGTGGCCGCCACCCGGTATATTTTCTTCCCACAACAAGGCCGGGGAGGAGGCAGGATGAGAAAGTGATGAACTGGTATTCATAGGGACGCGTCGGGCTGGTTTTTACGGGTAAGCTGTTCGAGCATATCGAAGTCGGTTTTCATGCCGGAGGTTTCGCGGATGCGCGCCAGGATTTGTTTTTTGAGGGCTAAAAATTCGGGGACATGCTTCATATCCTGCTCGCGCTTTTCCGGCAGTGGTACGGTATAGATGCTGTCGATGCGGCCCGGTCGCGGGGCCATGACCACCACGCGCTGGCCGAGGTAAATGGCTTCTTCGACATCGTGCGTGACGAACACCACTGTGGCTTTCTCCAGCGCGTAGACGTGGCGAATCAGGTCGTGCATAACTTCCCGCGACTGCGCGTCGAGCGCGCCAAAAGGCTCGTCCATCAGTAATACATCCGGCCGCCCCATCAATGCGCGCGCGATGGCGACACGTTGCTGCATGCCGCCCGAAAGCTGGTTGGGATAATGGTCGGCCACGTGACCCAGCCCCATCAACGACAGCAACGCATCTGCGCGCCCAGAAGCAATTTCGACATCGCTGGAACTGAGATTTTCGCGGCCAGTGCGCAGGTTGCGGCTGAATTTGATGTTTTGCATCACCGACAGCCAGGGATAAAGACTGTAATGCTGGAACACCATCGCCCGTTCGGGCGATGGGCCGCTCACTGGACGGCCATTGATAATAATTTGCCCTGCACTACGGTCTTCCAGGCCCGCGAGGATGCGCAGCAGCGTGGATTTGCCGCAGCCGGACGCACCCACCAGCGTGACGAACTCGTTGGCCGCAACATTCAGCAGGATGCCGTCCAACGCCTTCGGCGTATTGGGCGCAACACCGAAAACTTTATCCAGCCCGGTGATATGAATTTTATCCGTCATACCAGGGCTCACTTGCGGTACATCCAAGGGAAGCTGATGCGATGCAGCCAGCGAAAAGCCTGATCCATTGCAAGGCCAATCACGCCGATTAGCAGGATGCCGGCAAAAATCTTGTCAGTCTGCAAAAAACGTTGTGCTTTCATGATGGCGTAACCCAGGCCGGAGTTAGCGGCAACCAGTTCAGCCACCACCAGATACGTCCACGCCCAGCCCAGTGTCACGCGCAGCGTGTCCATCAGCGCGGGCTTGGCTGAGGGCAGTATCACCAGTTTGATGATTTCGTTGGGCGTGGCGCCCATGGTTTGTGCTGCCTCAATTTGCGTGATCGGTACGCGCCGCACGTCCTCGGCCATCATCAACACCATCTGAAAAAAAGTCCCTATAAAGATGATTGCAATCTTGGCGCTTTCTTCAATCCCGACCCACACCATTACCAGCGGCACAAACGCCACTGCGGGCATATAGCGAACGAAATCGGTTAGCGGTTCGAAAAAGGCTTGCACCGGCTTGTAAACGCCGATCATCAAAGCCAGCGGCAGCGCAAGCATCGCCGACAGCAGAAATCCCATGCTGACGCGGTAAATACTGATCCACGCATCGCCCAGCAGATTGTCGGCTTGATACCACTCTGCAATGCGGGACAAGACGGAGAGCGGAGTGGGCATGAATACCGCATCAATCTTGCCCGTCGATACGACCCATAGCCATAACACCAGCGGGCTCAGCAAGCCCAGACTCGCAATCACCAAATAGCTGCGACGCGACAATGAGCCGCGCACGCGCCACAGGCGGGCGAGATTGCCAGAAGCGGCTTTGGATTCTGTCATGGAGCAATCAGGGTTTGACGGCATCACGCAATACGGAGGCATCCAATGCGCGAGCGAAATCAACCTTGCCTTCCAGTAATTTATTGTCGCTCAAAAATTTGCCAATCACGGGCCCTACACCAAGTAGCGACAAGGGGTCGGAAGCCGGACCAAACGCGCGCTGATTGGCTTTGGCGTCAAAGAAATGCGTGCCTGCAAGGAACACGCGATACTCGTCGGCTTTGACCCCGACGATTTTGGACATAATGGCGGAGGCTTCCGCCGGGTTTTCGCGGATGAATTTTTCGGTGTCGAACCAGGCGTTTACCATTCCCACAAAATCCCGACGATGCGCTTTAAGCGCCTTGTCTTGCGCGACCAGCAAATCTGGCACGAGTCCCGGCATGTCCTTCGAGGTAAACAGCGCACGGCCTTTACCGCTCTTCTGAATCTGGTTGACCCAAGGGTTCCATACGACTGCCGCATCGACCCGCCCGGCGATAAACGCTGCCGCTGCATCGCCCGCAGTTAGATTGGTGACTTGCACATCCTTCAAACTCATGTTGTTTTTAGCGAGCGCGGTGGCCAGCACAAAATGCGACACGCTGAATTCTTCAAGCGCGATTTTCTTGCCCTTCAGGTCGGCAAACGATTTGATTTTTGGGCTCACCATCAGCGCATCGTTGCCAGCTGAGTTATCGTTCACAAGCACCACTTTGAGGGGCAAGCCTTTGCTCAGAGGCGCCAGTGTATCGCTCCAGGTTTGCGAGTTGGCGTCTAGTCGGCCGGTTGATAAGGCCGAGATCGAATCGGTGTAATTAGGAAACCACACCAGTTTGACCGAAGCGCCGTATTTTTTGAAATAGCCTTTTTGTTCGGCGACATGCCATGCTACCCATCCGGGCCAGTCAGACAACCCGACTTTGATTTCAGCATGAGCCGGTACAGGCGTTAGCAACATCCCTGCAACCAGCACAGCGGACAGGGTGGCTTGATGGAAATAGCTTTTAAGTGCGTGCATGGCGGCTCCAGAGTAACGATAAAAGAGAGAGGGCGATGTGGATCGCTTCTCCCGGGCTTTTATCCCTCCGTGGAGCCCTGTCGTGAGACAGAACCGGGAAGCTCTCGGACCAGCATCTTGTTTTAAAGACCGGAACCCTAGCTTCCCTAAGGCACGAAATCGCGCCTCTCAATAAAACTAAAGCATTTTTGATGCCAAAAGTTTTTAGCTTATTTAATCCGGTTCAATGCAGAATTAAGGTTCAGTTACGCCCTGCAATGCACTTTTTTAATGCTTAGTTCATTTATAACGCACCATAAAGGTACGATATAAATTGAATCGCAAAGCCTAAAAACCATAGCTCAAACCTACTACCGCTTTGTTATCCTGCTTATATCCAAAGCGCGTATCACCACCAATAATGCCGGTCAAACTCCAAGTAAAGCCGGTGTCGCCAATAGGCTGAGTAATTCCCAAAATTAAATGACGAAATGCGCCGTCTTTGGGCGCGCCGCCTGAAAAACAGCCGTTTACAACAAAGCTTTGGCCCGGTGCGCAGGCAGTATTCGTCAACGTGTCGGTCGTACCAAGATATTTTCCTTGTTTGGAGTAGGTGTAGGCCCCCAAGCTGGCGGTGAAATTAATTTTGTACGGCAAGGTATGTGTATAGTTCAGCGTCCAATAGGTATCGCCGCTATTACCCCAGACTGTATCTCTCAACAAGGTTTGTGCAAGCAATGTAACCGGGCCATAGCCCACCCCCAGCTTGGTTTCCAGCGCGTCGGAGTGGGTGCCGTGAAAATAGACATAGCCAGTCAGGCCGACGGTGTAAGTAAAGTCACCAACGGTACCGTTGTAACCGCCATAAAGATCGTTCTCAACGGATTTGTTATGTTGGAAATTTGTGATGTTCCGATCCGAGTAGGATTTGCCGAGTTGTGAATACGAATAATTGATAGTTGACGCCCAGTAGCCTACATAAAAACCATTTTTCCAATTGATATCCGCTCCCCATTGCAAAGCGGGACGATTGGATTCAGGGGCATCCGCCCCTGAATTTCCTAATGGGGCGGTGCCGTAAGTAGTGGTAGCCCCCCGCAGGATATATTTACTTACCAAGTCCACATGCCCTGTCCAGCTATAGGCGGGATCATCTACTAACTTAACGGGATCGTCAGCGTGGGCAAATGACAGATTGACGGTGGCTAAGACAAGACCTGCGAGGGGGCGGTAAAAAATTTTCATGGACGAGCTCCAGTAGATAGGGGGAGAGAGGCGAACGTATCGCGATTTCTCCCGGGCTTTTATCCCTCCGTGGAGCTCAACCTGGTTTGCGCGGTCGAGCCGGAGGCTCTCGGTCCAGTCACTGGTTATAGCCGGAACCCTAGCCTCCATCAAGGCACACTGTTGAGCCTCTCAATTATGAATAAGCACGTAATGTGCCACTATATAAAGCATTTACGCTGCGCTGTATGATGGCAATAAACAGCATATCTACGCGGGATGAGCTGACCTCACGTTTAAGCTATTTCTGGAAGGTAGGGTTACACCTGGATCGGGTTAGCGGCTGGGGTTGCAACCGGTGTAGGCGGTGCATAGCCCAGGAGGTGTGCTACCGCTTTCTCTGCCCGGTGCGCGATTTTGCGCCGGTGTTCGTACGCGGCGAAGGGCTCGCCAAACTTCAGTTCAGCGATCAGACCCGGCTCGCTGACGATGCGCTTAAGACTTTGCCATATGCTCATGTCGTCAATATAAGCCGGAGCCCCACTGTACTCGCCACTCGCTGTGCGATAGCGCAACGCCGCAGGAACAATGGGGCAGCCCAGTTCCACTGCGGGCTGCAGAAGCGACGGCAAAAAACGCTTCAGCCCGCGCCCGTCGCTGGTGGTGCCTTCCGGAAATACGCCTACCCACGCGCCTTGTTGCATTAATTCACGCATCGCATCATTCACGCGCGCAGTGTCGGCGCGCCGTCCGCGTTCCAAAAACAGCGTGCCGCCCTGTTGCGCCAGCCATCCAGCTATAGGCCATGCGCGCACCTCGGATTTGGACACAAAATGCACGCGTTTGGCTACGAAGATCAGATAGATATCCAGCCAGGAAACATGATTGCACACCAGTAGCGCGCCGCCTTGTACTGTGGGGGGGTTGTCGACTTTGACGCGCACGCCAAGGATTTTGAGCAAGCGCCTTGACCAATGACTAATCAGACGATCACGCCACACCCGGTTTACATTCGGCAATAAGAGCCCGGCGATGATCACCGCCAGCAGCAAATGCAATCCGAGTCGGGTCAGGCGGTAAACGCGTCGAAACAATAAACGGGGGCTAGGCACTCCCGCATTGTAAGGGCTCTATGGCGTGGAGCACCGGGTTAGGGAGATACGCGGCAATGCCGCGCACCTTGACCGCACCTTAGGCAATCAGACGCCGCGCGTACTCTCTATTAAGTTGCGACATCGGCAGCAGCATCAATAAATCTGCGGTATTGAAATCGACGTCCCACGCCGGTTCGCCACACACCATCGCGCCGAGCCGGGTGTAGCCACGGATCAGGGGCGGGTGGATGGCAGATAAGCCGGTATCTAGATACTCAATCGGGAGCCGGTTGTGCGGCGTCGCGCGCCATTCGATTGGGCTCAGGTGACGCTCTGCGAGTTGGCGATACACGCTGGCGGCAAGGTGCCCACCCTCGCTGATGCTAATGCTGGCGCAGCCGACCACGTAGTCATACCCATAACGCGTCATGTAATCCGCCAGTCCCATCCATAAACGCGCAATCACGCTGCCGCTGCGATGGTCGCGATGCACGCACGAACGCCCGAGTTCCGCCATATGCGGCCGCATCGCGTGAAAGCGCTTGAGATCAAATTCCTGCTCGGCGTAATAACCTCCTGCGCGTTTGGCCGCCTCGGGGGTGAGGATGCGGTAAGTGCCAACAACCTCGCCATTGTTACGATCACGCACTAGCAAGTGATCGCAATAGGGGTCGTATAGGTCCTGATCGAGGCCGGACTCAGGGTTGGGCAGGCGCGCGCCCATTTCTTGCGAGAACACGTTATAGCGCAAGCGCTGGGCCTCGTTGATTTCAGCATCGTCCACCGCCAGCGAGACATGATAGCGACTGGCAGATGGGCGATAAACCTGGCTATAGGCATTGAGCATTGCGCATTCCTAATGAGTTAAGGCGCAAAGCATAAGCAGTCAGGATGAAAGCGGAATGACGGCGATGTGACAGCGCCGTGACCCGCAGGGCACCGTTATGTTTAATGGGTGACGCGGGTGGCGTCTCCACCCGTTAACACTCTGACGCGATCTCCAGCACGAAAGGTTTCGTCCGCACCCTGAGTCACCGCGAGCATGCGGCCACTATCCAGCTTCACCGTGATCTCAACTCCGGTTTTACGCGTGACTGCTTCTTCAGCCGCCGCGCCGCCTACGCCGCCTAGCACCGCCCCTATAGTGGCGCCGACAATGCTGCCGCGACCGCCGCCCATTGTGCTGCCCGCAACGCCCCCGACCACCGCACCCGCGCCTGCGCCGATGGGCGTTTTTGTGCCCTCGATACGCACCGCACGCACGCTGTCGACCACGCCCATTTGCACTTCTTGAACAGTGCGAGCCTGCGCTCGGGTGTAATCTTTACCCCCCACACCCGATGCACAGCCGCTTAACAGAATGACTACAGCGGTAGTAAAAATAAGCCTGTTTTTCATGACGCGCTCCTGATAGAAAGCTACTCGAAATGATATCCAAATTGTTCGTGAAACTGTCCAGCAATCTCCTCGCGACTGGGTTGGTGGTTTTGTCCACCGCGCTGGCTGATTTTGATCGCCCCCATCAGACTCGCCAGCCGCCCCGAGGTTTCCCAGTCGAAACCGCGTGTAATGCCATATAGCAGTCCGCTACGATAAGCATCGCCGCATCCGGTGGGGTCCAGAATGGCGACTGGTTTTGCCACGGGGATATCCAGCGTGCTGCCCGCAGTATAAATAGTGGAGCCTTCTCCGCCACGTGTCACCACCAGCGCTTTAACTTGGCCGGCCAAGGTCGCGAGATTCTCGCCGGTGCGCGTTTGCAGCAACTCGGCTTCGTAATCATTTAATACGACGTAGTGCGATTTTTGGACGCACTCGAGCAATTCTTCGCCGTTAAAAAGTGGCATCCCTTGACCCGGGTCAAACAGGCTAGGCACATCCGCTTCAAAAAATCCGCGCACATGGCGCAACATGCCATCGCGTCCGTCGGGCGCAACAATGCCAAGCGCTACATCCGCGACCGCACGCACATCATTTTCATGCGCAAAGTTCATCGCGCCGGGGTGAAAAGCGGTGATCTGGTTATCGTCCAAATCGGTGGTGATAAACGCTTGCGCGGTAAAGGTGCCGGGCATGTGGCGAATGTGATCGCGGCGGATATTCAAACCGTCGAGCCGCTCGGCATAGGGTGCAAAGTCGTCGCCCACCGTCGCCATAATCAACGGTTCGCCGCCCAAAAGCTTCAGGTTGTAGGCAATATTGCCCGCGCATCCGCCGTACTCCCGTCGCATCTCGGGCACCAGAAATGACACATTCAGCATGTGAATTTTGTCCGGCAGAATGTGGTTCTTGAACTTGTCCTGAAACACCATAATGGAATCGAAAGCGAGGGAGCCGCAAATTAGCGTGCGCATGGGATGGCCCAAAAAAAAGGAATCGCGAATTATATCTGGCGTAACGAAGCGAGCATCAGGCTATCGCCTATGCTCAAAAGGTGGGATGAGTTTTTGCCCGTGATGGGCGATGAAATCTGAGAGACTTTCGAGACTATTGAAAAGCGTTTTGCGTCGCGTCAGTAGCTTCTGCAAGCGTGCGCAGCCACAAAATCTCACAGTAAGCGCCGGGATTAAATCCCTGACGAATGCCTCCCCGGTCGTCATACACCAGGTTGGACAGAAAATCTTCGGCCTCCGGAGTATCCCAAACAGTTTGCAATTGCGCTATAACGTGAGGATAGGCTTCTAAGCTGGCCTCGCCCGGGATACCGGGGTCGACAGGATGAGCAGACAAGTTGATGTTGAAAAGGCTCTGGCATTCGATGCTGGCGGCTTGGTACTGTGTGTGCAGGCCGGCGCGGGAGAGCAAATCCAGTAATAACAGCCACGGCCCAGGCGACACCGTGGGCGCTTCGCGCACTCGTTGTTGCAGTAAATAAATCGCCCGTTCGGTTTGATCATTCGCGACATAGTGTTGGGCTTGTTCGAGGATGTCCTCTTGCATGATCGTGTCTTCAATGATCGGGTCATGGGCCAAAAGCGGTGACGTTGAAGCACTTTCGGGCGCTGAGCCTGGTCTTGATGCGAGATCACCCATGGGTTCCGAAACCAGTCTTAATCCCGAAGATAGCGCCGGTTTTTCATCCAGATGCGCAGCGAAAAGCCGTTCCTTACCCACCGGTTCCGCGAGCGCGCCCATGTCAGGATTTGGAGTCAGCGGATTGGTAACGATAGGCAAAGTTAGCGATGCAGGGTGCGGCGCGTAAACCGCTTTCTCGGCCATCGCGCGCAGCAACATAATCTCGCGATAAGCGCCCGGATCGAAACCTTGACGCGTGCCATCACGGCGGTCGTACACCAGGTCTGCGAGGAAAGCGACGACTTCGCGCGTTCCCCACAGAGTATGTAATTGCGCGATGACATGCGGATAAGCTTCTAAACTCGCGCCACCGGGCATCAAGGGCAACGCAGGGGCGGCAGTCAGGTTGATGTTGTAGTATTTTTTACAGGCGAGGCAGGTCGCGCGATATTCGGATTCGGGACCTTCGCGCGTCAACAAATCGAGTAATAACAACCACGGCACAGGCGACTCAGTGGGCGCTGCACGCACGTGTTCCTGCAGCAAATGAATCGCCAGACTGGCGTGGCCGTGTGCAACATACACTTCAGCCTGATCCAGAACATCTTCGTTTACCTCGGTGCCATAAGCCGAGAGCGACAGCGGGAAAATAGCGGCACTCTCGGAGTCGAGCAGCGCGGTAGAAGCAAGTGAGTCAGCGCTCGCAGTGGTCGGATTATCTAATGCAGATTCGCCTAGCGTAGCCCAAGAAGAAGCCGCCGTTTCTATCCCATGGCGAGGCGCCCGCTTGCTTCGCCGGTTGTATGCGCGCATGCCAAAAAAAAGTGCCAGACCGCCCGCAGGGAAGCCCAACCCGATAAAAAATTGCCACCAGAGCGGAGTGGCGTCAGCGGTTGTTGGTTTGGGCGGGGGAGGCGGAAGCGAGACCTTCAACGGACGGCTACGCGCCTCAAGCTCGTCGTTACGTTTTTGCAGCGCGCTCAGCTGTGCCTGCAGATAAGCGAGCCGATGGCTTAACGAAGTATGCTCATCGGATAACTCTGTCTGGGTCAATGCGGGTGGCGCTGGCGCCAGCTCCATCTTGTTTGCTCCGTCCAGGCTAAGCGCCGCAGTCTCGGGAGCAGCTGCCTGATAGTGGCTACCCGATAAAACCAGGTGCGAATCGACGGGTTTACTCACCAGCGGATGGGGCTTCGCCGCTAGTTGGGTGGGCTTGTTCAATGTTCGCGCGGTGCGCGTGGCGTGGCGGGCAAGCGTGTGGCCGGACCGGGATACTCGAGTCGACTTGCGAGAGGGCTGCGAGAAATCAGCAGGAGCTAAGGCTACCGCTGTTGCAGGATGGCTAGCGGGAGGGTCCAATAACACCACGTAGTCTCGTTGCAGCCGATCCACACACCCAGCACTGATCGTGATTTGCAAAACAGGATCATTGATGGTCTGAGAAGTCGAGATGAAAAGGGTGGTTTCTCCGTCTCGGGTTTCGAGCCTAATGCGGGCATTCGCCGCGCTCGGCAGGCTAGCGTCGTTACCGGTTTTCAGATCGAAGCATTCGGGCTGAATATCCTTGGGCGCGTCGAGCACCTTGATGCTTGCGTGGAAGGGTTTACCTAAAGAAGACTGGACGACAATTTCGCCCAAACCCAGTGCCCAGGTAGAGCCAGAAAAAAAAGCGGTAAGCCAAAGGGCGAGGAATGAACGATTCAAGGCAGGTGCTTACGATTCACATGAATGCCATGTACTTCGGTTCCTGCGGCCCGAACTTTAATTAATGGCCTGTTGAATCGACAGCTAGACTAATTGATTAACAGCAAAACCCAGACCATCACCACATTAAGCAGGGCCAGCAACACCGCAGCGCTACCCATATCCTTGGCGCGCTTGATCAGCAGATGATGCTCGAGCGAAATTCGGTCCACGCTGGCCTCAATCGCCGAATTCAATAACTCAACGATCAACACCAGCAGCACAGAACCGACCATCAACACTTTTTCGAGAGCGGTTTCGCCTAAATAAAACGCCAACGGCACCAGCACCAGCGCCAACCAGAATTCCTGACGAAATGCGCTTTCATATTTATAGGCAGCGCAAAACCCGTCCCAAGAATAACCAGCGGCGTTCAAGACGCGGCGCAGCCCGGTCTTGCCTTTAAACGGGCTGGATGGCGGTGTCATGCCGCGGGTTTATACGCCAGATCGAGTTCGCGCGCGGCCTTCACATCGTCGAGCCGCCGCACCGGTAAGTTGTACGGCGCGCCTTTGACTAAGTCGGGGTTGGTCTCAGCCTCGTGTTTGATCGCTTTCATCGCGGCAATAAAGCCATCCAGCGTTTCGCGGCTCTCAGTTTCGGTTGGCTCGATCAGCAGGCACTCCGGCACCAGCAGCGGGAAGTAGGTGGTCGGTGCGTGGTAACCGTAATCGAGCAGGCGCTTCGCAAAATCCATCGCCGACACGCCGGTGGCATCCTTGAGTTTTTTCAGCGTGACGATGAATTCATGGCTGGCACGGCGCTCAGGGAACGCGAGATCGAATCCTGCTTTGCGTAACTCGGCCATCAGATAATTGGCGTTGAGCGTGGCGTATTCCGCGACGCGGTGCATGCCCTCGCGGCCGAGCAGGCGCGCGTAGATATAAGCGCGCATCAACACGCCGGCGTTGCCCATGTTGGCCGACAGGCGGCCGATCGATTGTGGCAGGTCGGCCTCCGTCGCGAGCCGGTACGCGCCGCGCTCCTCCAGCACCAGCGGAATCGGCATGAACGGCAGCAAGCGTTCGGCAACGCCCACCGGTCCCGCGCCCGGTCCGCCGCCGCCGTGCGGCGTGGAAAAGGTCTTGTGCAAATTCATGTGGATCACGTCGAAGCCCATATCGCCGGGGCGCACCTTGCCGAGAATAGCATTCAGATTCGCGCCGTCGTAATACAGCAGGCCACCTGCGTCGTGGACAATTTTCTGGATATCGGCGATGGTTTTTTCGAACACGCCCAGCGTCGAGGGATTGGTCAACATCAGCCCGGCAGTGTGCGGGCCGACCGCGGCGCGCAACGCGGCCAGATCGACGCTGCCGGTTGCATCGGTAGGGATTTCCTTGACCGTGTAGCCGCACATCACCGCGGTGGCCGGGTTGGTGCCGTGCGCCGCATCGGGCACGATAATCTCGCGCCGCGCGGTATCGCCGCGCGCATCGTGATACGCGCGGATCATCGCGACGCCAGCAAACTCACCATGCGCGCCGGCCATCGGCGCCATCGATACCCCCGCCATGCCGGTCACGTCCTTCAGCATCTGCTGCAGCTCGTACATGCTCGCCAAAAATCCCTGGCCCGTTTCGTCCGGACTCGCCGGATGGCGCGCCAAAAATTGCGGGAGCATCGCCAGCGAATTGCACGCGCGCGGGTTGTACTTCATCGTGCACGAACCCAGCGGATAGAACTGCGTGTCGATGGAGAAGTTTTTTTGCGACAGCCGCGTGTAGTGGCGCACCACGTCGAGCTCGGAAACCTCGGGTAAACCGGGCGCGGTTTTGCGTCGCAGTTCGATAGGCAAGTCGTCAAGATTGCCGCCAGCGGCGGGCAATTGCGAAGTGGCCGTGCGGCCGGGGCGGGAGTGATCGAAAATTAACATAGTGTTTTCAATAAAAATCATTTACCACGGAGACACAAGACACGGAGACACA
Source organism: Thiobacillaceae bacterium (assembly GCA_031366105.1). Classification (GTDB taxonomy): domain Bacteria; phylum Pseudomonadota; class Gammaproteobacteria; order Burkholderiales; family Thiobacillaceae; genus Thiobacillus. The sequence continues at coordinate 68,347 of JANLZE010000109.1, forward strand.
AAGGAAAGCGAGAAATGCGTAAAAATCTGCGTGCGTATTTCTCCGTGCCTCCGTGCCTATATGGTGGGGTATTGTTATTTCAGTGCTGCCAACGCCGCCTCGTAATTTGGCTCATTCTTGATTTCCGACACCAGCTCGGAGTACAGCACTTTGTTGTTTTCATCGAGCACCACTACCGCACGTGCGGTCACGCCAGCCAGCGGGCCGTCGGTGATGTCCACGCCGTAATTGCGTTTGAATTCCGCGCCGCGCATGGTCGACAGTGTGACCACATTCGTCGTGCCTTCCGCGCCGCAAAAACGCCCTTGCGCAAACGGCAGATCGGCAGAAATCACTAACGTGACGACACCTTCGACAGCCGCATCGTTGAATTTTTTCGTCGACATCGCGCACACGCCGGTGTCCAAACTCGGCACGATGTTCAACAGTTTTTTCTTGCCCGAAAAGTCCGACAGCGACACCTCGGATAAATCGCCGCTCACCAGTTTGAAATCCGGCGCGGTGTCGCCTGCTTTAGGGAAGTTGCCTGCAACGGTAATGGGGTTGCCGCCTAATGTGACTGCCATGATGACTCTCCTTTAATAAATCGATTGAATGTGGGATACGCCAAGTGCAAGCGTGGGAACGCAGAATCAGTTGTCATGACGGGCCAGATGCTCGTCAATATTCTCGCGCAGATTTTTCTCGTACTCCTGCATGAAATAGGCAATCGCAGATTCCTTGTCGAGCAGCATCTGCGCCTTGTTTTCAGCGCTCGCCGAGATCACAAACGCATTGAAGCGTGCCGCCGCGAATAGCAGGGTTGCACTCACCTTCGCCGGCTTGGTCTTGCCCATCCGGGTGTTAGCAAGCGCGATGTGCGCATCAGCCAGTTCGTAGAATTCCTTGTCGCGGGCTATTTCACTCATGCTTTCCTCATTGCGTTATACAGCGGAGTACTTCGGGTGCGTGGATGATTAATTTTTATACGCACACGGAGGCGCTTCACGACGCTTCGACAAAATGCGTTCCATCTGCTGCGCGTAGTGGTCGAGGTCGGCAGCGGTTTTGGTTTCGGTAGCGCACACCAGAATTGCCTGACCCAGTTCGGGATACCATGCAGAAATATCCAATCCTCCGAGGATGCCCTGTGCTCGGAGTGCGCGTAGTACATCGCTGGCTTTGTCGTTAAGCTTGAGCACGACTTCGTGGAAAAATGGGCTGACAAACGCGCGCGATAAATTGGGAATTGCGGTGAGTTTATCGGCGAGGGCGACAGTATGTGCGTGGCTGGCCGACGCGACTTTGGCGAGACCCTGCGGCCCGAGCAGCGCCATGTATTGCGTGGCGGCGGTGACGACCAGGCCCTGGTTGGTGCAGATGTTGGACGTGGCTTTGGAGCGGCGGATATGTTGCTCGCGCGCTTGCAGTGTGAGCGAGAAACCAGGCTTGCCGTCGAGGTCGACGGTGCGGCCGACGATGCGGCCCGGCATCTGCCGCACGAAGTCCTGACGGCAGCACATGAAGCCGAAGTAGGGTCCGCCGGAGGCCATCGGCGCGCCGAGTGGCTGGCCTTCTCCAACCGCGATGTCGGCACCTCTCGCTCCCCATTTGCCAGGCGCCTCCAGCACCGCTAGCGTGGTGGGGTTCACCAGTGCGATCGCCAACGCGCCTTTGCCATGCGCCCAATCGGTCATCGCGTGCACGTCTTCGAGCATGCCAAAAAAATTCGGTTGCGGAATCACCAGACCAGCGAAATCGCCGGGATTATCCGGCAGCACGGTGCGTCCGGTGGCAGGATCGTAATCGACTTCGACGAGTTCGATGCGCTGGTTTTTGACAGTGGTATCGACCACGCGGCGATAAATCGGATGCACGGTTTTCGGTATCAACACACGGCGCGAGGTTTTGTGAGACCGGACTGCCATCAGCACCGCTTCGGCCAGCGCCGACGCGCCGTCGTACAGCGACGCGTTCGACACATCCAGGCCGGTCAGCCGCGTCATCATGGTCTGAAATTCGTAAATCAGCTGCAGCGTGCCCTGGCTAGCTTCGGCCTGATACGGCGTGTAGGCCGAGTAGAACTCGCCGCGCGTGGTGATCTGCCAGATCGCCGCGGGGATGTGGTGCTCGTACACGCCCGCGCCGATGAAGTTTGACCAGAAGCCGTCTTGCGCGGCGCGCTCCTGCATCAACCGTGCAACGGCCATTTCGGGCAGGCCGTCGGGCACATCCTTAAGCTTGCCGGTTTTCAGCGCGGGCGGGATTTCGTCGAACAGGTCTTCGATGCTGGCAGCACCTATCGCGGCAAGCATGGTGGAAACGTCGGTTTCGGTGTGGGGAATAAAAGGCATGATCAGAGTCGGTTTGAGTGAGCTTGATTCTCAAGCATCAAAAGAAATTAATGTGCTTCGGCTTCCACCAGTTTTTGATACGCCGCGGCATCCAGCAGGCTGTTTACGTCGGCGGCATTCGCAGGTTTCATCTTGAACATCCACGCGGCATACGCGTCTTGGTTTATGGCTTCGGGGCTGGATTCGACCGCGCTGTTGGCTGCGGTGACTTCACCCGCAACGGGCGCGTACACGTCACTCGCAGCCTTCACCGACTCGACCACCGCGCATTCTTCGCCTTTGGTCAACGTGCGGCCCGCCACGGGGGCTTCGATGAACACCATGTCGCCGAGCAGGTCTTGCGCGTGATGGGTAATGCCGACGGTAAGCGTGCCGTCGGTTTCGACGCGTACCCATTCATGGCTGGGAGTGTATTTAAGATCGGCGGGGATGGTCATGTTTTTTCCTTTTTGCGGGGACTAAGGTGGGGGCGAGGAGCTGGCGACATAGGTGGGGAATAAGTCCCTAACCCTAGCTCCCAGCGCCTTCAATTAGAGATTTGCCATTACGTACAAACGGATATTTCGTCACTTTGGCGGCAAGGCGTTTGTCGCGAATTTCGACTTCAACCGTTTCGCCGGGCGCAATGCCGAGGGGGACCCGCGCGAGCGCAATCGATTGCTGTAACGTAGGCGAAAAGCTGCCGGAAGTAATCTCGCCTTCGCCGTGTTTGGTGAAAACCTTTTGATGGCTACGCAGTACGCCTTTGTCCTGCAGTATCAGCCCGACCATCTGATAGTTGATGTCGCGTGACTGCAACGCGGCCTTGCCAATAAAATCGCGCTCGCTTTTTAGGTCTACTGTCCATGCCAGGCCGGACTCAAGCGGGCTTTGCATCTCGTCCATATCCTGTCCGTACAAATTCATGCCGGCCTCTAACCGTAGCGTATCGCGCGCACCAAGCCCGCAAGATACCGCGCCCTCATTCACCAATGACTGCCAGAAAAACGGCGCGGCTTTGCCAGGCATCATGATTTCAAATCCGTCTTCGCCGGTGTAACCGGTGCGCGCGATGAACATCTGCCCAACCACAACGGCGTTGAATGGCTTTATGGATTCGGTGAGCGCCTGACTGCCGGGCAGGGCGGCCCACAATTTGGCGGCGGCGTTGGGGCCTTGCACCGCGATCATTGCCAAGTCACGGTGGGGGGTGATTTCGATTGCGGGCGCGGTCTTGTCGCGTTGCGCTGACATCCACGCGATGTCTTTGTCGGCGGTGCCTGCATTCACTACGATGCGGAACCAGTTCTCATCCATGAAATAAATAATCAGATCGTCGATCACGCCGCCCGCTTCGTTCAGCATGCACGAATACAAGGCTTTGCCCGGCGTTTGCAGCTTGTCGACGTTGTTGGCGACCAGCCCACGCAAAAAATCGCGCACGCCTGCGCCCTTGAAGTCCACCGGCAGCATGTGCGACACATCAAACAGGCCGCAGTCGCGGCGCACTGCGTGGTGCTCCTCGATCTGCGAACCGTAATTCACAGGCATATCCCAGCCGCCGAAATCAACCATCTTCGCGCCGAGTTCACGGTGCAAGGCATTCAACGGAGTTTGCTTAAGTAGACTTTGTGTAGACATGAGATTCCAGAAACAAAAAGGGGTGAAACGCCTATGCGCATCACCCCTCTGTCCTTGGTACCTGAGAGATTACAGCCTTGCGGCTGCTGCCCCTTCGGTGGTGTCTGCCTGAAGGATCAGGCCCACGCTCTCCAGAGTGTTCGTCCACTGCGGTCCTGGATACCTGAGCGATTCCGGGTGGTTTACGCCTTCGGTGGCACGGGCATTTGATGGATCAAGCTGCTGTGCGCTCTCCCGCAATGGGAGGCGTGACTATACCGGAGAAGCCGGAGCCGGGCAATTTGCAAGGTCAGCGTTATTCATCTGATCAAATTAAGATGGCGTTAATACGCCACTTCGAGTCGATACCCCACAAGCGTGAGATTACGCACTTCTAATGGCAGTGAAAGCAAATGTTCGCTTTGTGCAGGGATGCCCGCCGCAAGTAATTTTGGGTCAGCTAAATACTCGCTGGGCGCAAAGCTACGGCGGGCTTGCGGCTGATCTTTTTGGTCGGTGAGCGTAAGCACCAGCACCGGCCAAGCTTGGGCATATTGGGCGCGGTTGCCGAGCGTCAGTTTGAGTTTAAGGTGGCCGGGGCCTGCAGGCTCTGCTTGCAAGTCAGAACCAATAACCTGGATTAGTGCGGCGTCCTTGGGCAGGCTAAGGCTGCAGCCGAGGTGGGCGCATGAGGATTCGACCCAGGGACGCGCCGCCGGAATTTGGCTAACGAGGGTATCGCGCAAAAAATAGGCTAGCTGTAGCGCGAGTAACAACATCAGCACCAGACTGGCCAATATCCACACCCCGTAAGAAGTTCGCCGGCGCGAGGGGCTCGCGGTTGTCGCTGTTTTGGGTGACGCGGTGCGCACATCCGCAGCCAAAACTTTTCTGCCTGATTTCGGTGTCGAGGCGGAGACTGCGGTATAGGAGGGGCCATACACTGAACTAGCATCGGATGCACTTTCGCCCGCGCCTTGAGCCGAAAAATTTGGCAAAGGTCCATAGTCATCGGTCACTTCTGCATCGGGATCAATCAGGATGATGGAAGTAAGGTCGGGGGGAGAAGCGCGGTTTTCTATACCGGCCAATTGGGTCACGGTCGATCCGAGGGTAGCGAGGTCGGTCGGATCGGGAGAAGCTTCAACAGGCTGCGGATAATCGTCCGAAGTTACGGCATCCTTTGCGTTGTCTGGCAAAGAGTCTATGGCTGCTTCGGAGGATGGTGCTGTCGGTGTAGATGGCGCCAGTTCGGCCGGCTCCACCTCTACAGGGAGCGGATCGCCATTCTCGGCGGCTAGCGCCTTGCGCATGTCGAAGGCTGCACCGCATACACCGCATTGCGCCCAGCCCCGCGCGGCCTCCAACTGCTCGGCGGTGAGGCGGAGCACGCTGTCACAATGGGGGCAGGTTGTGCGGAATTTCATTGTAGAGTCCCCACCAGTCGCACCCAGCCTTCGTCGGCTGTCGCAAACTCGAATGTAAACCATTCGGCGTACACGTCCATCACGTCTTGCGCCTGTGCAACGAGAATGCCTGAGAGCACCAATCGTCCGCCTGCTCGTACGCGCCCAGCCAGCATCGGTGCCATGGCTTTCAGCGGGTTGGTGAGGATGTTGGCGACGACCATGTCATATTGTGCCTGGCCGAGCGCGTCCGGCAAACAGAAGCGCGCACGCACCGCATTCAATGCGGCGTTGTCGTTGGACGCGGTGACGGCCTGCGGGTCGACATCCACCCCATCGACCGCGCCTGCCCCGAGCTTGATCGCAGCGATGGCGAGGATGCCGGAGCCGCAGCCGTAATCGAGCATGGTTTCGCCGCCTTGAATATTTTGATCCAGCCAACGTAGGCACAGCCGTGTGGTGGGGTGACTGCCGGTGCCAAATGCAAGTCCAGGGTCAAGCTTCAGGTTAATGGCGCCAGCGTCGGGCGCCTCGTGCCAGGTGGGCACGATCCACAAGCGCGGTGAAATCGGGATGGGGTCGAACTGCGATTGCGTGAGGCGTACCCAATCCTGATCCGCCACGGTCTCAACCTGATATTGCGTGGGCACCGGCAGCGCGGCAAGTGTCGCCGCGGCGTCGAGTATCGCGGCGACATTCGCGTGCTCATCAAGCAGCACAACGGCGATACTGCGCTGCCACAATTCTGCGCTGGGATAGTCCGGCTCGCCAAACAGAGGCGTTTCGTCTTCGGTCCCGGCGTCCGCGTCTTCTAACGACACCGACAGCGCGCCAACTTCCATCAGTGCATCGGACAGCGGCTCGGCGTGTTGTGAATCAACGAAAATACGGACGGATTGCCAGGGCATAGGGTTCAGAAGACAGGGGACGGATGGCAGAGGACAGAAAGAAAATGCGGCTTCGCCGCGTCAAACACTGTCTTCGGTCTTCGGTCTTCTGTCATCTGAGCTTGCCAGTTTGTGTTCCAGGTAATGAATGCTGGTCGCGCCTTTCACGAACGCGGCGTCGTTCATCAATTCTTGATGTAGCGGAATATTGGTTTGAATTCCTTCGACCACCATCTCCATCAGCGCGCCGCGCATGCGCGCAATCGCCTGTGCGCGGGTATCGCCATAGGCGATGACTTTGCCGATCATCGAGTCGTAATGTGGCGGCACGTAATAGCCATGGTACACATGCGAATCGACGCGAATGCCGGGGCCGCCGGGCGCGTGGTAGTTGGTGAGTTTGCCTGGGCTGGGGATGAAGGTGTACGGATGTTCGGCGTTGATGCGGCATTCGATCGCGTGGCCGCGAAACTGAATGTCTTTTTGCTTGAACGGCAATTTTTCGCCGTGCGCGACTCGGATTTGCGTCTGCACAATGTCGATGCCGGTGATGAGTTCGGTGACCGGATGTTCGACCTGCACGCGCGTATTCATCTCAATGAAATAGAACTCGCCTCCTTCGTACAGGAACTCAAACGTGCCTGCGCCGCGATAACCGATTTTGCGGCAGGCTTCGGCACAGCGCTCGCCGATTTTGTCGCGCAGTTTGCGATCGAGTTCTGGCGCGGGTGCTTCTTCCAGGACCTTCTGATGCCGACGCTGCATTGAGCAATCGCGCTCGCCCAAATGCACCGCATTGCCGTGTTCGTCGGCCAGAATTTGAATCTCGATATGCCGTGGCTTCTGCAAAAATTTTTCCATGTACACCATGGGGTTGCCGAAGAAATTCTGCGCCTCGGTACTGGTGAGCGACACCGCATTCAGCAACGCCGCTTCGGTATGTACCACGCGCATACCGCGCCCGCCGCCGCCGCCCGCTGCTTTGATGATCACCGGATAACCCACGCGTGCTGCGGTTTTGATGATCTCATCGGGGTCGTCCGATAACGCGCCTTCCGAGCCCGGCACGCAGGGCACTTTGGCTTCGATCATCGCTTGTTTGGCGGCGACTTTATCGCCCATCAGCCGGATATTTTCCGGGCGGGGGCCGATAAACGCGAAGCCGGATGACTCGACACGCTCAGCAAAATCAGCGTTCTCGGACAAAAAGCCATAGCCGGGATGAATCGCCTCGGCGTCGGTGACTTCTGCCGCGGCAATAATCGATGGCACGTGCAAATAGCTTTGCGCTGACGGTGGCGGCCCGATGCATACGGACTCGTCGGAGAGCTTTACATACTTGGCTTCGCGGTCGGCCTCGGAATACACCACCACTGTTTTAATGCCCATCTCGCGACAGGCACGTTGGATACGTAGGGCGATTTCGCCGCGGTTTGCAATCAGGATTTTTTCAAACATATTTTTGGTGGGTTAGGAGCGATCGAAATCAGATGGGTTTCTGCCCGAGCTCCTTACCCTTAGGCAATCACAAACAGTGGCTCGCCGTATTCAACCGGCTGACCATTTTCGACCAGGATGGCTTTAATCACCCCACTTTGATCCGACTCAATTTCGTTTAGCAGTTTCATCGCCTCAATGATGCAGACGGTGTCTCCCGCCGCAATACTTTGGCCAACTTCAACAAAATCTTTGGCGCCAGGGGCCGAAGCGCGGTAAAACGTCCCCACCATGGGTGAACGCACGACATGGCCTTCCGGGAGACCGTCATCAATCGCAATAGCAGCAGGAACGGGCGTAGCAGGGGCCGTCGGCGGCATCATTTGCGGTGCATGCGACATCATCATCGGTGTGCCAGCAATGCTTTTAGCGATGCGCACTTTTTCTTCACCTTCGGTAATTTCGAGTTCGGCGATGCCTGATGTTTCCACCAGGTCAATCAACTTTTTTAGTTTTCTGAGATCCATTGGGGTCCTTGATATTGCAGAGATTGCTATTCAATGGGGCGCAGGTTTGGGCGCAATATTGATGTGGCGCAAGGCATATTCCAGCGCCAACTCATAGCCTTGCGCGCCGAGCCCCGACACCACCCCGACCGCCAGATCAGAGAAATAAGAGTGGTGACGAAACGACTCGCGCGCAAAAATATTGGAGAGATGGATTTCGATAAAGGGAATAGCCACTGCGGCCATCGCGTCGCGTAATGCGATGCTGGTGTGGGTATACGCAGCGGGGTTGATCAAAATAAAGTCGACCGAGTCACGCGCGGCCTGGTGGATGCGATCGATCAATGCGCCTTCGTGATTAGACTGAAAAGTCTCGATCCACGCGCCCGCCGTTTCGCCCATGCGCGTTAAGGCCTGGTTGATATCATCAAGGCTGCTCGTGCCATAGTGCGAGGGCTCGCGCGTGCCTAGCCTGTTCAAATTGGGGCCATTCACCACTAGCACCGTAGGGTGCGCATTGACGCGTGCTTTGGCTGGAGTTCGCCCGGACTTCTTAATCGTCATCTCCGGAGTTTGGGGCATATCTAGGGGTTCTGTCCAGATATTGACCGAAGATCGCTACTGTGGTCACAATCTGCGTTACTTGTCAGACTCCGCGCTTTGCAGCACGGCTTCAAGCTTGGGACGCGGCAGTCGGCCTAAATGCCGTAGCAAAATTTTGCCAGCGGGATTAATCACCACGGTATAAGGCAATGAGCCGGAGGTATTCCCTAATACGCGGGCAAGCTGGTGCGCGTTACCCTCGCCAATCAAAATCGGGTAAGGCATTTTCAGCTCATGGGCATAAGCGGTTACCGGCGCCGCAGCGTCAATAGCAATACCCACCACTTCTATATTTTGAGCGTGATATTGGGTGCGCAACGCAATAAAGTCTGGGATTTCTTCTCTGCAGGGGGCACACCACGTGGCCCAAAAATTCAGCACCAATACTTTGCCTCGCCATTCTGCCAAGGTATGCGGTTTACCGTATTGGTCGGGGAAGGGGGTTGCCCATGCCGCATCGGAAACACGTGATTGAGTGGTGTCGGGCGCGTAAACCGCGCTCGCGACCCATATCCCTATGCCCAACGCAAGCAAGGAGATAAGCGCATATTGAGCGAAGTGCCTGGCGGAGGGCATAGGACTAGGCTAACACCCAGCTCGTCGCAACTTGTACAGAGAAAACGGCACGGAACGTTTATAAGGTCCCGTAAGAGTGCAACCCAGACAGGAACATGTTCACGCCCAAAAATGCAAAAGTCGTGACCACTAAACCTATCACCGCCCACCAAGCCAGCATCGGACCGCGCAAGCCTTTGACCAGGCGAATATGCAACCAAGCCGCATAGTTGAGCCACACGATTAATGCCCAAGTCTCTTTGGGATCCCACGACCAGTAGCCGCCCCAGGCTTCTGCCGCCCACATCGCGCCCAAAATGGTGGCGATGGTAAAAAACACAAAGCCGATCGCGATTAGTTTGTACATTACGTCGTCGATCACTTCGGCGCTCGGCAAGCGCGTCGCCAGAATCCCGCGCCGCACCAGCAGATAGGCTATGCCCAACATCGCGGCCAGCGAAAATGAGCCATAACCTATAAAGTTGGCGGGTACGTGAATTTTCATCCACCAGGATTTAAGCGCAGGCACCAGCGGCTGAATGCCGTGAGCTTGGCGGTCGAAGGTATACCAAAGAATAAAACCGACTGCAGCGGAAATCACCAGCAGTGCAAACGCACCCAATTGCCGATTTTGATAGCGCGCCTCGTAATATAAATACAGTAGCGCGGTGATCAGGCAAAACAACACAAAGACTTCATACAAATTCGAAATGGGAATATGCCCCACGTCCACACCGATCAGATAAGACTCGTACCAGCGCACCATCAGCCCGATGAGCCCCATCGCGACCGCGCTCCAGGTCAACGCGGTGCCGGTTTTAAGCAAAAACGCCGAGCGGGAGAGAAGCCCCGCCCAATAAGTCAACGTCGCTAGCGCAAACAATGCACACATCCACATGATCGCGGCCTGACTGGAAATCAGGTATTTTAGAAAGAACGCCTGCTCCATGCGCGTCAAGTCCGCATGGTACTGGGCCATCGCAAAGAGACTCGCCGTTGCGACCACCAGCATTAACACGCGCACCGGCTTCCAGAACCAGCCAAACACACTCAGCGCCGGAATTGCGACCAGCAAAATGCCTTTTTCGTAAATATCCATGTAGCCGCCAAAACGAGACAGCGCGTAGAGGCCGCCAGCGCTAACTAATGCAGCGTAAAGCCAGTCAAACCACGACAGGCGCTTAAAAAGCGGTTGCGGAGCGTTGAGTGCAAGTTCCATTTGGATCTCCTTAGCGGGCGGCGAGCGTATCGACCGCCTGTTTGTGTTTGGTGAATTCGTTTTCAAAGTCCAGCGTATGTTTGGCCCCCGACATCGCAAACAGTGCAGACCCTGATTTGATGCGTAACCAAATGCGACGTTCCTGAACAAACAGCATAAAGAATACGCCCATCACCAATAGTGCAGAGCCCAGGTACACCACATTTTGGCCCGGCGAGCGCGTTAGCTGCAAACCACTCGCCTTTACTTCATCGTACTGGGCGAGCTGCAGATACACCGGTGCGCCGTACACAAAAATATCGCTGATGCTATTGAGACTATCGCGCACCAACCAGCCGCTAGCATCGGTGGCCGATGGCGGTGGCAGTTGCGCTTGCGCATTAGCAGCCTGCCACGCTTCGAACCCGGCAAGCTCGAGAATTCTCAGGTAGGTACTGACGGCTTTTTCGCGGTCCTTTTCGGGGACGCGTGATTCTATGAATTGCCCCAAAGATTGGTAACCGCCTTGCGCAAAAAGTGTCAGCACTTGCTCCGCGCTGCGTTTTAGCTTGTCTTCCAGCGAAGTATTCCAAGCCTGGGACGGCAATGCGCGATGCGCGAAACGCGCAGCAATTTCGGGCCGTAATGCGGGATTCATTAGTGCCGCGCGCAATCGCATGAAAGATTCGAGTTTGCCCTCAGCATCCAGCGGCATGCGCAAATAACGGAAAGCTTCGTTGGGCGTATCGCGTACGCCGCTCATCATGTACCAGCGCCCCTCCAGTTGCAGCGGCAGCATGTAATTGCTGAATTCGCGAGCCTGTCCACGCGCGTCACGTAGTTTGAACTGGAAGCTGGGGCCGACGTTATGCAGATATTTATTGCCTTTTCCCGTGGGGTTGCCGCCCAGCACGCTCATCGTGTCTTGAGGCGCGGGGCCGCTGCCCATATTTTCGATATTGAAAGGGCGGAAATCGGTGAATTCAACCGTGTAATTTCCGCTCGCGCTGCGCAGCTCGCTGCTGTTATGGATTGTGCCTTTCATTTCAAACGGCGTCGCGGTCGGCGCTAACAAGTTCCAGCCATTGAGCTGTAATCGCGTGCCACCGTCAGCAAAACTGGCCTGATAAATCGCTACACCATCGTAGACCAGCGGGTGATTCACCGAAATGGTGGCCTCTTTAACTTTTTTACCGCTGGCGTCGAACAATACCAAGTCGCTTTCAAAGTTTTTTGGCTGACCCGTGGTGTAGTGCTCGATGCGAAATTGTTTCAATGCCACGGTAAACGGCAAGTCTTGTACCAAATAACCGTCGGCGACGTTTAAAAAAACCACATCGGCGCTGCCGCCTTCGGGGATTTGCACGCTACCGCGAAACGACGGATTGGCAGGCGTCAAGCGTGAGATCGCGGGCACCTGACTCTGCGGAATATCGCGGGTTTCGATTTTTTTAGTGCCGAGCATCTGCTGCACTTTAAAAATCAAATTCCCATCCAATAAACCGCCAATACAAATCAGTACGATGGCCGAATGCGCTAATAAATAGCCCACGCGATTGCCGCTGCCGATTTTGGCGGCCAGCAATACGCCGCTTTCACGCGGTAAATTTTTAACTTTATAACCTTGGGCTTCTAGATAATCCTGCGCGGAAGCTGCGAAGACTTCAGGCGTTTGGGTAATGGGCGTTTCATGTTGGTGCTTGAATGCGGTCAGCGAAGTTTCGCTAACGTGTTCGCGAAAATTTCGCATTTCTCTGATGAAATTGGGCGCATTGCGTGAAATGCAAACGCTGGTAGAAGCGACCAGAAACGTCAGGATGACTAAGAACCAGGCGGCATGATAAACATCGTAAAGGCCTAAGGTTTCAAAAAACTGAAACCAGTATTGCCCAAACTGAATGACGTAATTGTTATACGGCTCGGCCTGCTTCAATACCGTGCCGATAATGGAAGCAATTGCTAATATCGACAAAAGACTGATTGCAAAACGCATCGAGCTCAGCAGTTCGAATACCGCTCTGCCAAAGGAGGTGGGACTCGGGGTCGTCATATATCCAGTCAGATTAACGAAGATAAAAAAGGGCGACGGTCGTCACCCTTACATGGACTCAGGTATGGCGCGTAAGTTTACTCGCAGGGATCGGCCGTGCTTCGTGCTGAGAATGGACCTGTAGAACTGCGAAACTCGGGACTAGCGCAAACCCTGGATATACGTGGCCACCGCTTTCATGTCGCTGTCGGTCATTTTTGACGCAATCGTGCGCATCATTTTCGCGCCATCGTTAGCACGCTCGCCGGTGCGGAATTTATTCAATTGATCATAAATATAGTCAGTGTGCTGTCCCGCCAGACGGGGAAACTGAGCGGGAATCCCCTTGCCTTGTGCGCCATGGCAAGAGGCACAGGCCGGAACGCCGCTCCCCTGCACCCCACCTCGGAACACTTTCTGACCCAGCAACGCCAAGGCTTGATCTTTGGCCTTCGCCTCTTTGGCTTGCTGGCTACTGAAGTAAGCGGCCAGATTTTTCATGTCGTCGGGCGTAAGTGTCGCCACCATGCCGGACATAATGGCGCTCTTGCGCTCGCCGGATTTGAAGTTCATCAACTGTTTATTGATGTATTCGTAGTTTAGGCCTGCAAGTTTGGGGTTTGCCGGCACCGCGCTGTTGCCATCCGCCGCGTGACAGCCAGCGCAAACCTGGTTCACGATCGCTTCCGCTTTTTTAGGGTCGCCTTTACTGACGGGGGCGGGGGCAGGCTCATTAGCCAACACCGAAGTCGACACCAAAGCGGTGGCGAGAACGATGGTCTGAATCAACGCGAATTTCATTAAAAGCTCCTGAAGCTTGCAAAACTTGGGAAAATGGGTAGTTTAGCGACATCTAATATGACTGCCAAGCCCGTGCTCAATCTTGCTCACTTTTATACCTCAGTCGCTCATCTTCGTGATTTGCCTTTTAGCCGTGGCGAGGTGGCGTTTGCGGGTCGATCCAATGCCGGAAAGTCCAGCGCGCTTAATCTGTTAACCCGGGTTAAGCGCTTGGCGTTTACGTCCAAAACGCCCGGGCGCACGCAGCTCATCAATTTTTTTGAGCTGGGCCCCGATATTTACCTGGTGGACCTGCCCGGCTATGGCTATGCGAAAGTCCCGCCCGAGATCAAAGCGCAATGGGAGGGGCTGCTCTCACGCTACTTACAAGAGCGCGAGCCACTGGTGGGAATGGTGCTGATTATGGATGCGCGCCACCCGCTGACACCGCTTGATCAACGCATGTTGGACTGGTTTACTCCGACGGGTAAACCAGTGCATATTCTGTTATCCAAAGCGGATAAGCTGTCGAATAGTGAGCGGGTCCTGACGTTGCGCCGAGTGCAAAAGGAACTTGAGTCTTTTCCAACCGTCAGTGTGCAACTCTTTTCTAGTTTATCCAGGCTTGGGGCTGATCAAGCGATAACTGTCGTCGAAGCTTGGCTTACCCCTCACTCTCTAACTTCCAGTGAATCTGGGAGTACCGAATCCGTCACAGAGCAGCTTTAAAATCCAGGAAATAAAAAGCCCCGAGCCAAAAATGGTCGGGGCTAAAATGCCTTAAGGGGATTAAGGCATCCCGCTCAGGGAGGAGAAGCGGGAGACGGTGAAACACCATCTGCAACCATTGAGTGTCGTATTTTTAAATAGTTCCGAAATTTTTGGAGACCTGCATTGAATTTGCCATTTTCTCGTTTTCCCTCGGCCCGTATGCGCAGGATGCGTCGCGATAACTTTTCCCGGCGCTTAATGTGCGAACACGTGCTGACTGTGAACGACCTGATTTACCCGGTTTTTGTGCTGGAGGGAAAAAACCGCCGGGAGCCGATTCATTCGATGCCCGGGGTGGAGCGCTTAAGCATTGATTTGTTATTGCCTGTGGCGGAGGAATGCCTATTGTTAGGGATTCCTGCGTTAGCGCTGTTTCCGGTGATCGACTCCAGTTTGAAGTCACTAGGAGGGAAAGAAGCCCTAAATCCCAACGGTTTAGTGCCACGCACGGTGGCTGCACTTAAAAAGCAGTTTCCCGAACTGGGGATCATTACCGATGTGGCGCTTGATCCTTACACCAGCCATGGTCAGGACGGCCTCATTGATGAGAAAGGCTACGTGACCAATGATCAGACGGTTGCAGTGCTGGCGCAACAAGCGGTGGTTCACGCCGAAGCGGGAGCGGATGTGGTGGCTCCCTCCGACATGATGGATGGTCGCGTTGCCGCGCTGCGGGCCGCGCTGGAAAACGCGGGGTTGATCCACACCCGGATTCTTGCCTACGCCGCCAAATATGCTTCCAGCTTTTACGGCCCCTTCCGCGAGGCCGTTGGCTCTGCGTCCAACCTGGGCAAAGCCGATAAACGCACTTATCAAATGGATCCCGCCAATAGTGATGAAGCTTTGTGGGAGGTGGGGTTAGACCTGCAAGAAGGCGCGGATATGGTCATGGTCAAACCCGGAATGCCTTATCTGGATGTGATACGCCGCATAAAAGATACCTATGACGCCCCTACTTTTGCGTACCAAGTTAGCGGTGAATACGCCATGTTGAAAGCTGCTGCGCAAAATGGTTGGCTGGACGAACGCGCTTGCGTGCTGGAAACTTTACTGGCTTTCAAACGTGCGGGGGCGGACGGAATTCTGACTTATTTTGCGCGTGACACCGCCAGACATTTAAAGGTGTAATCACTTTACATGGACAAGTGTCTGGACATGGATCAAGTATCTCGCGCGATTGCCGAAAAAGACTATATGAGCTCTAAAGCGGATAAATGCAATGAACAGATTTACCTATAATCTTGCCTGCTATGTCTACAGATAATCCTGAGTTACTTAGTAAAGCGAAGGAACGTAGCCGGGAGCCTGACGAATGGGATAAAACCATTGTCGCCATCACGCCCTATCAATTGAAGGATCTGGTGTTGCCAGAAGGTCCGGATACCGCTAACCCCGGGGGGCAGATTGAGCAACAGGTTTTCAAAATACGCCTGGCCCATTCCGATGAACGGGTCACGACTGCGAGCATGTTGGTGCAACGAAAATACGCCGGCCGCGGTTATGCCACCAAAGGTTTTAAGAAAGCAGCGGAGCGAATTACCTTGATGGCATCGCAGGATAACAAAGTAATCGGTACGCTCACTTTGGGGCTGGACTCTCCTAAGGGACTATTGGTTGAAGAGTTATATAAGTCGGAAATCCGTGCTTTACGTCAAGAGGGACGTAAAGTTTGCGAGCTCACCAAGTTGGCAGTCGATCAGGCCCATGGTTCTAAGCATGTGCTCGCATCGCTATTTCACATTGCTTATATATACGGCCGGGTGATTTTGGGCAATACCGATTTCGTCATTGAGGTCAATCCGCGCCATAGGTCTTTTTATAAACGAATGCTTGGCTTCGTTGAGATTGGGTCGGAGCGCATGTGCAACCGGGTGAATGCCCCAGCCGTACTACTGCGCCTGGAACTGAATTATGCCGATCAGCAAATCGAATTATTGGGTGGTCAGGGTGCGGGCGCAAAAAGCGAACGTTCGCTCTATCCGTATTTCTTCGCAAAAAGAGACGAAATCGGCATTACTCAGCGTTTGACCCGCGGAGAATAGTGGTCAGTTTTGCATGTCATTCATTTATGAAGAAGCATTCTCGCGCAATATTGGCTGGCTCACGCAGGCTGAACAACAGCAATTGCGGCAAAAACGAGTTGCTATTGCCGGCATGGGCGGGGTTGGCGGGTTTCATCTACTGACACTCGCCCGACTGGGGATAGAAAAATTCCACATCGCTGATTTCGATGTTTTTGAAATAGCAAACTTCAACCGCCAAGTAGGCGCTGGGATGGCAACCTTAAATCATCCCAAGGTGGAAGTGCTAGCTGCGATGGCCCGTGATATTTCTCCGGAATGTGAGCTGGGCTGCTTTCCCGATGGCGTAAACCCCGATAATCTTGCGCAATTTTTTCAGGGAGTTGATCTCTACATCGATGGGCTTGATTTTTTCGCATTTGATGCCCGCGAGCGAGTCTTTGCCTATTGCGCCGAACATCGGATCCCGGCAATCACGGTCGCGCCGCTAGGCATGAGCGCCGCTTTACTGAACTTTATGCCTGGAGGTATTAGTTTTGAGGAGTATTTCCAATTGGCTGGACGCCCCGAAATTGATAAAGCCGTGCGTTTTCTGGTTGGCCTAGCCCCTGCGCTGTTGCACCGACATTATCTCGCCGATGCCGCCCGCGTAAATATCAAGGCGCGAAAAGGTCCTTCCACTGTAATGGGGTGCCAACTCAGCGCGGGTATAGCCGGTAGCGAAGCGCTTAAAGTGTTATTAAAACGCGGCAAAGTATGGGGGGCCCCACATGGCATTCAATTTGACAGTTATCGCAATCGACTCGCGCATACTTGGCGCCCCGGAGGTAATCGCAATCCGCTTAACCGCCTCGCGATCGTGCTGGCGCACCGCCAACTCGGTCTGTGATGAGGAAACTCAGTCAAGAACAGCTGCACTTTCTGGTGGAGAGTGCTATCCAGGCCCCCTCTGCCGACAACAAACACCCTGTTCAATTTGAATTAAAGGGGGAAAGTATCCTAATACACCATGCTCGTACTGATTGGAGCGAACATGGTTATAAGCGCGTACTGGATTCGCTATCGCTAGGCGCGCTATTGGAGAATCTTGCACTTGCTGCGAGCCAGCTCGGATTTGGGGTAAATCCCCAACTACTGCCCGATTCCACGCAACCCGGCCTTATATTACGTCTGGATTTGCAGACTGATGCGGTGTCCGCTGACACGTTGTGGCAAGCTATCCCATTGCGCCATACCAGTCGGCACCTCTGGTTTCGCGGCCCTAAATTGAGCACCAGCCAGCGCGCACACCTTGATCTCGCTGCAAGCTCCCACCCCGAGTGTTGCTTGCATTGGCTCGACGATACGGTGGTCCGCCGCCAGTCTATCGCCCTTATGCGGCGCGCAGAGACTGAACGTTTCCGCAACAAGCTATTGCACGAAGAACTCTTCTCCGCCATTCGTTTCGATGTGGGTTGGCATCGCACCTGCGAGGAAGGCCTGCCGCCTGGGGCGCTGGCAGTCGAACCGCCCTTACGCGGACTCTTTGCACAACTTCGCCATTGGCGCGTTATGCGCTTAGCCAATCGGGTGGGCGCACATCATCTTTTGGGCTGGCGATCGTGTGATATACCCTGCAGGCTAGCGCCACATTTGGGTTTACTGGCTGTAAAAACCCCCGACACAGGTTCGGTCCTGGCAACAGGCAGAGCATTTCAGCGATTATGGCTAACCGCTGCTTCTCAAGGATGGGGATTGCAACCCATGCCTGCATCGGCGCTCTACGCATTAAACGGAGCAGTAAAAGAAGGCATCCCGCTTAGGCTAAACCAAATTCTCAGAAATGGCTGGCAGGCCCTTTTGGGTGATGACGTCCCGCTAATGCTTTTCAGGATGGGTCGGGCTCCCACCTCTGCGATTACTTCCGGTCGCCCGCCCGCTAACTATTTCCTCTCCCGCGTTCAACCCGATGTTAAGTAAATACTGCACTGTCGATGTAATTTACAGTTACTGCATGTTCAGCCTAAAATACGAATTAAGTATATGAATTGATTCAAAAAAATAAATTGGCATACTCTCTGCTTATATGTTCAGCGTGAGGCTGATTGCCCGGCCCGCAAGATCAACCAAAGATGAACAACTTTAAATTAAGGAGTATTACATGAACAAAAATCTTATCGCGTCGGCTATCGTCGGTTTGGGTCTCGCGGCTTCAGGGTCCGCTTCAGCTATTGTAGTTGGGGGTGTGGATTACGGTGCAGCAGGTGCTACTGCTTATCTGGAAACCACCACGGTGGCAGAGACCTTCATCAACGGTACGGGTCAACAATTACAAGGCTACGGTCAAATCAACACAGTCAATGGAAACCTTTCCTACGCTGGCGCCAACCGGCTTTACTTTGTATTTAACAATTATATTTCCGATACGTTTAGCTCCTCCAACGTCAGTTTTACGGGCGGTGTCGTTAATGTTTATTTGCTCCCCACGTTTAACCTGTTGGATCAAAGCTCAGCCGCTAACATTGCGCTTATTTCATCTGGCACGCCTTACGTTACATATCAGGGCCATGGTCTCAACGGCACTCCTGATACCCTGAAAGCCAACGGTGTATTAACCGGGAGTACATTAAGCTTCAGCGGTGAGGGCTTGTTAGATGTGACTGGGGGTCAGGCAGCAGTAGTAGCCTATCTGAACAGTAATGGTATCGGTGACGGCGCTGGCGGTTTTACCGACGCTGTCATTACCTCTTCGGGTAATAACGCTGTACTCAATCAGTTTGACAATACCGCAGGCTGTAATACCGGCGAAGCGTCAGCGGGTCAATTCTGTCTCGCCGGTTCTGCTGACGTTCGCGGTGTGACAGTAAGAGCGGTCCCGGAGCCAGGTGTTCTGGGTCTAGTGGGTTTAGGTCTGCTAGGCATGGGTATTTCATTGCGTAAACGTAAGGCTGCCTAAGAGAGTAGTCAATACACGGCAGCCCGGCACATTGGGCTGTTGTGAAATAAGCCCGCCCTTGTAATAAGGTTCGGGCTTTTTTTGTTTTAAGTAGGGTTGACGATGAGAAGATTTGGGCCTTACAGATTAAACAAGACTGCCTTATCAACAGCCTAGAAGTGAGCTTTTGGCTTAGCCCCTGAACCATCTCCGTTGCTAAAAGTATTCTGTATAGAACGGAGCAAATTGCTGGAAGAGGTTGGACTCCCCACTGCAGCACTAATCAGTAACCGTAACAAATCAAAACTCTTAGACGTTGATTGCTTCACGTTAGGGGTGCGTCACGTTTCCCTCAGTTATTGTATTTCGCCAATGAATTATTGAGACTTCCGAGTAGCGCATTTGCTGAGGCGGCTTCTGGAAAAGTTGGGGTGCGTTTAAGAACTTGCATCAGTTCCGCGCGCGCTTCGTTTTTCGCTCCAGTGCGCATTAGCGCTACGGCATAGTGGTAACGTAAAGTAGGAATATCCGGTTGCTGGGCGAGGGCAGCTTTGATAAGAGATAAGCCGCGTTCGGTTTTTCCTTGATCTACCAGAATCCAGCCCAAAGTATCCTGTACGGCGGCATTTTTCGGGCTAAATTTATAAGCTTTTTCGGCGGTAGCGAGCGCTCGCGGATCTTTTTGCTGCTGATAAAGCGCAGCCAGATTGTTAATCGCCAATGCGTTATTAACGTGGTATTGCAGAATGGTCTCGTACTGAGCAATAGCGTCAGGGATCCGGTTTGTATTCATATAATGCTGCGCCAGATAAGCGCGCACAGCAAAATCAGCGGGGCGTGCTTTAAGCCATTCTATGAGAGGCTGATCAACCTTAGTGGCCGTGTCGGGGCTATAGACTGCCTGATGCCATTGGATGAGTGTGGTGTTCTTGCGGTTAATTGCCAATGCCTGTGAGAAGGCTTGCGCGGCCTCAGCAAGTTTTTTGGCGGCAAGATGTGCTTTTCCTTCTAGCAGAAAACCGTTGTCATCACGCGGATGCTGGGTTTGCATCTGGCGCGCGAGCCGCAACGCCTCTGCAGTATGCCCAACCTGAATTTCAAGATTAATTAGCATTTCCTGTGCAAGCGGGAAATCAGGTTGAAGATTCAGTGCTTGATTAAGCGCTGACCGGGCTGCATCCGGTTTCTTGAGGCTGAGGTTTACTTGTGCAAGCTTCAAGTAAGGGGCTGCAGCGTGGGGCATTTTTTCGACCAGCCGGGTGGCCGAGGTTAGTGCATTTCCTTTTTGCCCCGCCCCGAGTTGGGCTGTGCCCAATAAATCGAGTGCGATGGGGCTGTCTGGGTGGGCCTGTTTTGCTTCATTTGCGACAGTTAGCGCTTTTTGAAACTGCTGATTTTCCAGATAAAGCGCCACCAAATGCTGGCGTGGTTCAAGCGCACTGGGATAGTCAAGCGCGGCCTTCTCCAGCCTGTTGATCGCCGCTGGCGTATTTTTTTCCAGTATGTCCATCTGGGCCAGCGCTAGTACAGCGGGTAGTTGGTTTTTATCTTTGCTCAGCACGGCCTCCAGGCGCTTGCGAGCAGCGGGGAAGTTTTTATCCTTGATGTCTAACTGAGCGAGACTCGCTACTGCTGGAAAAAAACCGGCATCAAGCTGGTGCGCTTTCTCAAAGCTCTCACGCGCGCGCACAAAATCAGACTTGCCGACGTAAGCTTGACCACGCAAAACCTGGACGGCCGGATTGCCGGGAAGCTTGCGGTCCATGGCTTCGATAGCCCCCAGTGCCTTGTCGTATTGCTTTTGTTCGAGATAAGCCAGCGCCAATATATTGTCAGCTTCGGGCTGTTTGGGATCCAACGCGGCTGCCGATTCCAGATTGGATAGCCCGTTAGGAATATCGCCCGCGCTCAAGTGGTTAAGTCCCATCTGAATTTGCAGAGACGCATTTTTAGGGTCGATAGTCGCGGCTCGCGCGAACCATTCTGCGGCCTTGGCCGAGTCTTGCTTCGATCGGCTCGCTTCACCTGCAATAATCATCGCTTGGACATCGCGGGAATCGGGGGCCAATAGTGGGGCTAGCGTCGATAACGCCTTGCCTGGCTGGTTCTGTTTAACTTGAGTGGCGGCGAGGATGCGCGTCGCGTAAGCCTGATTCGGATAGCGTGACAGATAGCGCTGAAGATGCGTCTCGGCTTGTTCATAACTGCCCAGTTCAAACGCGGTTGCACCGGCCAGCAAGCTACTGGGTAAATGGCCCGGTGCGGTTTTGAAAACCTCTTGCAGCGCATCGCGGGTGGCCGCGTATTTTTGTTGCTGGAAATTGGACAAGGCCCTCAGATAATAAGCAGGCGCAGTTTTTGGGACGAGTTTTTCAACTTGTTCAATGTCAGCTTCAGCAGGTTTGATCTGACCTGCTTTTAAATTAAGGACAGCCCGATTTTGTAAGGCCTCCAGATTAGTGGGCTCGATGGCTAATACTGCGCTGTAGGCAGTCAGCGCGCCTTGAGGGTTGTGGTTAAGCTGCTCCCAGTCGCCGATGAACATGCGGGTGCGGGCTTGCTCGCTGGGTAACTTGTCGGCTTCACTTAACCAAACACGCGCCTGTGCCATATCGTGGTCGGCCACCGAACATTGCGCCAAACCCCAATAAGTTTGTGGAACCGTGGCGTCGGCAGCGCGTGATTGCTGAAACAACTCGCAACCTTCTTTCACTTTGCCTAGCTTAAGAAGGGCATTGCCGCGCACCTGGAGGATACGCGCGCGATTGGTAGGAGAGGTTTGATCGCCCACCTGGATTTCATTAAGTACTCGTTTATATTCACCCATTAAGAGCAGCGCTTCCCCTATCGGAGGTTGCAAGGCTTCGCGGTTGGCACCCAACTGCTGAGCACGGCTAAGCTCCTTTTCGGCTTCGGCACCCTGACGCGCTCGCAGATAAATTTGCCCGAGTAATTGCCGCGCCTCTACGCTATTCGGATTTTTCTGAAGCGCATTTTTCAGTTCAATAATGCCGCTTCTGAGATTGCCGCGGTCTTCGAAATCCTTCGCGCGCTGAACGTGCTCCTGCTCACTTAGGGGAGATAGTTTGTCGCAACCCGCCAGCGTGGCCATAGCAGAAAAAGCCAAGGCAAGCGCTATCGCAAGAGGGTTTGGGTTCATTACAAATCTCCAGTCAAAATAATAAGTAGAGTTTACGGTGTGTTGGCAATTTGCTTAAGTAAGGCACGCGCCTCTGCTGCTTGTGGGAAGCTCACTCCGCTGGCTAGTAGGCGTTCGAGTTCACCTTTAGCCCGTAGGCGTTCTCCTCCCTTCAATAATGCAGCAGCCAGATGATATTGAATTTCGGCATTACCCGGGCGTTTCGATAAAGCTTTTCGCAGTGTGCTCAGGCCTTTTTCGGTTTGTCCGGTCTGCGCAAGAATCCAGCCATAAGTATCCAGGACCGAAGCATTTTCAGGCGCCAAACGAAGCGCTTGTTCGGCAAATCCCACAGCCCTGTGATCCCCTGACTCATGGAGTGCCCATGCGAGATTGTTCAACACCGCTAGATTGCCCGGATTACTCTTGTTCAAAATTAGGTACTGCTCAATCGCGGCTGCATACCGTTTGTGCGCGCTCAGGCTCTCTGCAAATGCCATGCGAGTGCTGGCATCCTGGGGGTGCGCGCTAAGCCAGTCAAGCATACGTTTCTCGCCTTCGGCATCGCGGTGCAAGGCATTGAGAATTTGCAGCTGCCCCAACATTAACGCACTGGTAGGTGCTATTTTATGCGCGCGCTCAAATGCGCTAAGCGCGGTAAGGTAGTCTTTGCGCGCAAACGCGGTTTCGCCTTCGAGGATAAACCCTACCGCACTGTTGGGTTTTTGTTTCTGCGCTTGCCTAGCAAGTTTTTGTGCCGCATCAAATTCGCCGTTTTGAATCTCCATGCGTCCCAGCATCTGTATGGCATCAGGCTGGTTGGGCTGAATTTCCAATGCGTCCAACAGTGTTTTACGTGCGCCGGATAAATCTTTAGCCTCCCACTGTGCGCTGGCAAGCCGCAGTAAGGGCGCGGCCTGATTGGGCTGACCCTGAACCAATTTGCGGTAGCTCGCCAGTGCATTGGTGCTATCTCCAAGCGCCAGTTGGGCGGTTCCCAATAGGTCGAGAGCGGAAGCATTGTCGGGTTGGGCGGTGACAGCCTGACGGGCGGCGTCCAGCGCCTTGCTTTTATCGCTTTTAGCCAGAAAATAACGGCCTAAGGCCACTCGGGGTAGCGCGGCTTCGGGATGCGCCGCAGCTGCTTTTTCTAGCCAGCTGATATAGTTTTTTTCGTCATTGCTGCGCAGACTTACATCCGCTAGCGCTAGCATGGCATCAAGGTGAGTGGGCTTGGCTCGCAAAATATCTTCGAAGCGCTTGCGTGCCGCAGCGAGTTGATTATCTTGTAAATCCAGCTGGGCCAGATTACTGGCAGCAGGAAAAAACCCCGGGTCGAGTTTGAGCGCTTGGTTAAAACTCGCGCGTGCCCGCACAGCGTCCTGATTACCGAGATAGGCCGCGCCACGGTAATTCCAAATCAAGGGGCTGGCAGGCTGTTTTTTTTCCAACGCAGCAATGCTAATGAGCGCTGCATCAAACTGTTTATTCTTAAGCTGGTTAAGAATGATGAAGGTATCCGGGCGATTGCCCCCGCCTTCCATCTGGGCAGCCGTTTGTAAATCAGCCATTGCGCGGTTGTCGCCCTGCGCCAGTCGCGTAAGACCTAACTCGGTGCGGATGTTGGCATTGTTGGGACTCATTTTGGAGGCCGCCTCGAAATGCTTTTCGGCCTCGGCAAACGATTTTTTTGCCAGTGCGATTTCTCCGGCCACTACCTGCACGCCTGTGTCCTGTGGCGCCGCAGCCAATGCTGGCGCGAGCGTGCGGGAAGCGTCGTCCGCGCGGCCCAGCTTGAGTTGGACAGTAGCCAGCAAGCGTGACGCATACAGATTATGGGGCGCAGCTTTAAGCACCTTGTTGAGTTGTGTCTCAGCTGTTTGTAAATTGCCCAACGCGAATTCGATTGCGCCATTTAGTAGCAAAGCAGGCAAATATTCCGGCGCGGCTTTAAGTACCCCGGCGAGGTGATCACGCGCAACAGTAAATTTTTGCTCGCGATAATCAATTAGTGCTTGCGTATAGCGACCCAGCAAATTGCCAGGCGCGGTTTTTAAAACGATTGCCACCTGTGTTTTTGCATCGGCGAGACGATTTTCGGCGATCGCAATCCCAGCCAATGCCAAATGAGCACCCAGATGCTGAGGATCAATTTTCACCGCGGTCTGGTAGGCAACTACGGCCTCTTTTGATTTCCCTTGAGCACGCAATAAGTCAGCCTTGAATAGCCAGGCATCCAGTTTGTCCGGCGAAGATTTAAGTGCGGTATCGATTTGCTGGAATGCATCGTCCACTTTGCCTTCCTTGGCCGACATGCGCGCCCAGGTCAGATGAACGTCTGCATCATGGGGCGCAATCAATATTGCTCGCCCCAGGCTTTTACGGGCTTCGTCAATTTGCTTTAACCCCAGCTGAGCATTGGCCCGCGCGACCAAAAATACTGCTTCAGTAGGGCGACCAGCCGCGGGCACTGGGATTTCATCCAGCACGCGTTGGTACTCACCCAAACCCAACAGGGCGCGTGCCATTAATGGATTAACCAGGTCGGCGCTTGTGCCTGCCGCGCGCGCACGGCGCAGTTCTTTTTCTGCCGTTACATAGTCGCCTTGTTCAATGAGTATTTTGGCTAATTGAAAGCGCGCTTCAGCGTTGTGCTCGTCTTTTTGAATGGCATTTTTTAACTGGATGGTGGCAGCTTTGCGGTCGCCTGTTTTTAGACTGGTTTTCGCTTGCGACAGCAAGGTCTGACTAGACTCGCCTTCGCATCCGGCCAGACTAAGCGTGCAGGCCACTGCGAAAGTAATAACGGAGGTACGGTGCGTTAAAAAAACAGATAATGGGCGCATTGAGTGAGGATTTTTATCTATGGTCTTATAAGTTGAGCAGGCTAGACGACGTTATTTAAGCCCGGTTTTATTCATTAAATCGTATAAGGTGGGACGGCTAATGCCTAGTAACTCAGCCGCTTGCACGATACTGCCGCCCACTTGGGACAGTGCGCGAATAATCGCGCGGCGTTCGGCGTCCTCACGGATCTGGCGCAAATTAAACGGCTGAGCTTCGGCGACAACAGGCACAAGCCCAAGATCTTCCGCGGTAATGTTACCGTTCTCAGCCATGATTACTGCGCGTTTAATCAGGTTTTCCATTTCACGCACATTGCCAGGCCAAGTGTGTCCTTCGAGCGCGACCAGTGCGTCGGCGCTGAAACCTTTTAGGTTGCGCGACTGTTCGGTGGCATAGCGTTCCAGAAATGCTTGGGCCAGCAATATGGGATCGCCCAAGCGCTCGCGTAAGGGCGGAATCTTGATCGTAATTTCGGATAGCCGGTAATACAAATCCTCGCGGAAACTGCCTTCGCGAATCATGCTCGATAAGTCGCGGTGAGTGGCGCACACGACGCGGACATCGACAGATATTTCGCCGCGCCCGCCCAGTCGCTCGATCACGCGTTCCTGCAAAAACCGCAGGAGTTTGGATTGTAGGGGCAACGGCAGATCGCCGATTTCATCCAGAAACAAAGTGCCTTCGTTGGCGTATTCGATTTTGCCCAGCGTCAGTTTGGACGCGCCGGTAAACGCACCTTTTTCATACCCAAATAATTCAGATTCGAGCAGCGTATCCGGTATCGCGGCGCAGTTGATGGCGACAAAGCGCTTGCCTGCGCGTGGCGACAGTTCGTGTACGCCTCGCGCCAACACTTCTTTACCGGTGCCAGATTCGCCCAATAGCAATACGGTGGCGTTGGCGGGCGCGACTTTTTCAATCGTGCGGCACACTTTCAGCATTGCGTCGCTGCCGGTAATCAGACCTTGCAACGCAGAACGGTCGCGTAAAGAAGTGAGCTGGCGATTCTCCGCTTCAAGCGTGTGCAGATGCAGCGCGCGCGTGATCATCAGCTTCAACACTTCAGGTTCGAAGGGTTTTTGAAAAAAATCATAAGCGCCGAGACTAATAGCTTTAACTGCGTTGCTACGATCCAAATTTCCCGTGACGACGATCACCTTGGTCAAAGGAGACATGCTAAGAATCTGTTGCAGTGTGGCGAGCCCTTCGGTTGCGCCGTCGACATCGGGCGGCAAACCCAGGTCAAGCAGCACCACCGCTGGTTCATAACGACGTAACTGGGTAATCGCTGCTTCACGGTCGGCAGCGATGAGTACTTCGTAATCATCGAGCGTCCATTTATATTGCTTTTGCAGCCCGGTATCATCCTCGACTACTAAAAGCTTCTGTTTGTTTTCGCTCATTCGTTCACTCCTGCAGTTTTGTTCTCGCTGGAATGATCCACCGGCAGTGATAGCCGAAATACCGTTCCTACGCCTGGCGTGCTTTTCACTTCGATGTGCCCGCCGAGTGCACGCAAGGTCTCACGCGATTCATAGGCTCCAATGCCCATGCCCGCGCCTTTCGTAGAGTCGAAGGGTTGAAACAAATGGTGGCGTATGAATTCTTCTTCCATCCCGACGCCATCATCGCGGATTTCTACAATAGCCATGTCACCCTCAGTTTGCGCTGTGAGCGAGACTTTGCCCGTTTGTGGCGTCGCTTCGAGTGCATTTTGCAATAGGTGCCCAATCGCGCGCGTCAGCCGTTCCTTATCCGCGCGCACTTGAAGAAGTGGGCTCGGCAGAGCCAGCTCAGGCTGTAACTTGAACGCGCATTTGCTGGCGACCGCGTCGTTCAAAATCTGCGTCAGAGAGACCGAACGAGTCGCATCGCTACCTCCGGGCCGGAGCTGCGACAATACTTTGTTCATTCGCGTGACGGCGTTTTCGACGGTTTCCAGCATGTCTGTTTGAAAGTCCGGATTGTGTTTATGTTTTTCAGCATTGGCGAGCAGTAAAGAAAGTTGCGCGACCAGATTTTTAAGATCATGGATCACAAAGGTCGTAGTACGGTTAAACGATTCAAACTGACGCGCCACAATCAACGCATTGGCGGCCCGCATTTGAGCAAGATGCGTGGTTGCTTGGCGTGCCGCGACTTTCAGTAAATCGCTGACTTCCCAATTAAAACTGACTTTTCCTAGCGACGGCTTCAGCACGATAAAGCCCAACATTTCATCGTGCTGCAAAAGCGGAATCAATAACCAGGCCTCGCGTGCCTCGGCAAGCCAGCCGGGCAGCGTTAAATCAGGGTAGCGTTCAGCCTGCGTTTTAGCTTCGCAAAGGTCGATCACCCATTTTGTATGCGACATCCACTGGATAAAAGGCGAATCGAGCGGCTCTTGCCCCTGGATGTCTGACCAGTTCCAGTGCGCGGTGCGCTGATAGCCGAGGTTGTCTTCTTTCATCCACAATCCGCCGCCGGGGCTTTCCACCAATTGCGCCAGGGATTCGATGGCACGTTCGCATACCTGCTCGCCCGGCGCGCCAGACGACAACGTGCGGGTAAATTTCAGCCATTCTTCGCGGTAGTCATAACGGTAACTAAAAAAATGTTTGCTCAGAAAAACCCGCAACCGTGCGCGTAAGGTGCCGGAACTCAGTAACAGCACCAGAACCAGCGCCGCGGCAAACACAAACACGGCCTGCACGACCGAGCCCCATTCACCGCCAAAGAACCGCAAGTAATAACCGGCCCCTGCCATCAATAAGAGATATAACCCCGCTCCCAGAAGACTGGCGGTATGGAATGCCATATTGCGCGAGAGCCCCACCGGCACGGACCATTGCGGATTACGCGCGGCAGAAACCGCGATCAGCGGCGCAATGAGTGTGATCACGTATCCGCGCGCGCTCCACAGTTCGGCATTTATGCTGCGGAACAAAGCGCCATAGGCATACAGATAAGAATCAAATATGAACAAGCCGCCCAAGCCCACACACATAAACTTGATGGCCCACCGGTCTTGCGGGCGCGTATTACGATAAACCTGTTCGACCGCCACCAGCCCCATCACGCTCAAACCGACCAGACCCGTGTGTACGAGCCATGCCGGCGCGGACGGAAACCCCAGCGCCAATAGCGGCAATAGCAACGCACACAGCAGCGCTAACACCAGCGCTACCGCCAAGCCTTGCAACATGCGAATTTGCGCAGGCATGGATGTGCTGCGCAAGCGCAAGATATAGAACAGCAGCGCCAGCCAAGCCCCATTGCGGCTGACTTCGAGCACAAGTCCGGGTAGCACGGTTGGATAATCTAGCGCAGTGGCTGCTTCGGCGCCCGCCCATAACGCGGTCAGGCAGGATGCGGCGAGCAATAAATATGCTTGCGAACGATGGCGCCAGCTGGCAAGAATAAGTCCCGTCAGCGCTACATACGTCAATGCGGCCAGGCCGTAGCCTAAAGCCGCCAGATTGGGTGAAATGAGCGTCATGGTGCTATTAGCGCGCGCCTTTCCCCCACAGCACGACTTGCACGGTTTGGAACAGAATCATCAAGTCCAGAAACAGGCTGTGATTTTTGACATAGTACAAATCGTACTGCAGCTTGTTCAATGCGTCGTCCACGCTCGAGCCATAGGCGTATCGGACTTGGGCCCAGCCGGTAATCCCCGGTTTGACGGTATGGCGCACACCGTAATATGGGATCTGCTGAGTTAAATCCTGGACGAAATAAGGGCGCTCAGGACGCGGTCCGACAAAGCTCATATCGCCTAAAAATACATTGAAAATTTGCGGCAATTCGTCGATCCGGGTACGACGAATGGCACGTCCTACCATCGTAATCCGGCTGTCGTTCAAGCTCGCCCAGCGCGGCTTGCCGTCATGTTCAGCATCAGCACGCATACTGCGAAATTTAAGGATGGTAAAAGTTTTGCCGCCAGCCCCCACGCGCTCCTGACGATAGAGCACCGACCCCGGGCTTTCCAGTTTGATCAATAATGCCGCCAGCGCCATCACGGGTAAAGAGGAGACGAGCATCGCAATGCTGATGAGCAGATCAAACAACCGCTTGACTGTATCGCGCAGCATCCCCTGCTGGAAGCCTTCTGCCAGAATCATCCAGCTCGCGTTCATTGAGTCGAGTTGCAAATGGCCACTTTGGCGTTCAAAAAAACTGGAAAGCTCAATGATTTCTACGCCGCGCAATTTACATTCGAGCAGCTCGGATACCGGCATGCCCCCTTGCCGACGGTCGCGCACTGCAAGAATGATCTGACTGATTTGCAGACGGTCGACCAAAGCCGGAAGTGACTCTTCGGTGTCGAGGATGCGAGTAGGGTCGACGAAATGATGACACCCCCCCATGGGCAGATAACCCACCACTTGGATGCTACTGGCGGCCGCCCGACGGGTCAGAAAGGTTTGGATATGAGCTGCTCGACTGCTGGTACCCAAGACCAATACGCGGGTTTTAAGCGCGCCCACTCGCGTCCAACGATTGAATAATAGGCGGCTGGCCAAAATGCCGCTTAATGCCAGTCCAAACGAGATCAGGAAGGCACCGCGCCCCAGTAGCAACAGAGGAAAGAAGTAAAATAGCAAACTCATGGTGACCAGCCCCAAGCCAAAGCTGAGGCCCACGCGCGTCAGCAACGCCCGCAGGCCACCATGGGACTCAATATCGTATAAACCGCTGGCGGTCATAAAGCCCAGCATCACCAGGCTGAAGGTGATCGCTTTAGGCATCAAGGGTTCAAGGTCGGGCGGGATAATCAGGCCGCCACCGCCACCAGGGAAGCGTGCTGCCACGCCCCCGTAGATCGCGGCCCCCAGTATCAAGGCTTCGATCAGAATAAGCAGCAAGAGATTGAGCGGCACGTAGTGCCGAAAAAACCGAATCAAGATAATTCAGCCAAATAACGTAAACCCACGGTCTTGGGTAGGTTTAAAGTATTGAGGTGTGGTTTGAATGCGGCTTGTTTAGATGACATATATAACTGCAATGCGCGCCTGAAAAAGTATCCACTGGCTTGATCAGCATCTTCTATGCCAAACAAGTTAAGGTCATTTTCATGCAATCAAGTGTGGCTTTTACTCGGCATTGGCGCCGGTAAGCGCGCGCAGGCGCAGGCGGCGCGGCGTGCCGTCAGCCTGAAAACGCTTGAGCCTGCGTAATTCATTCGCGGGATATACGGTTATATCGATCGAAGCGCGGGGATCGTCTACCGCAAACCGTGGGAAAACGGGCCCCCCTGGTTCGCCGCTACGACGTTCACCCGCACGGTACGGATGAGGAAGTCGCATCAATAAAAATTCGATTTCTTTTTCTTCGTCGGAAAAGAGCTGGAGATTGATATCGGAGTGTTTGCCCGCGGTACCGTTAAGCACCGAGCCGGTGAGATGGGGATCGTACTCAGCCAATTGCTCCATATATTCGATGGCAATTTGTCTGAGTAAGGTCAACCGCGCACGCGATTCCTCGGTTTGGAACAGCCCTTGATACTCGCGTAACGCCTCTTCTATTTCCTGATTATCGGGGAGGTTCTGGCTATCCGGGGCGCCAAGTTGACGCGCTGCCTTGCGTTTGGCGCTACCGTAATCCTGACTGCCATCCATCGCCAGCAGACGCGCGGTGGCTTGCGCTATGCGAAGGCGCATCTCTGTATTTTTCATGGCTCAGCAGGCGTGGGCACGACCTCAATCGAGCCGGTATCGGGGGGATTCAGGTTCAGCAGAGGCTCGTTTTCGACGGGGGAAGCCCTTTCGGCGGGCAAGTTTTCTTGATAGAAGTATTCAGTCAACCCCCCTTGGCCGTTGCCTGTCAAACGCAATCCCGTCCTTGCATCAATGGTGGCGCTCACCACGCCACTCGGCACGGCAAAACCCGTCTGGGGGACTTTTTTGAGTGCGTCGGCCATAAAGTTTATCCAAATAGGCAGCGCGGCCTGGGCACCGGTTTCACCGTGACCCAACGAGCGCGGTTGGTCAAACCCTAACCATGCAATTCCCACTAACCCCGGATTGAAACCCGCAAACCAGCCGTCACGAGCATCATTAGTGGTGCCGGTTTTGCCGGCAAGATCGCTGCGTCCGAGTTCACCTGCTTTAGCGGCCGTACCAAAACGCACGACATCCTGCATCATATTGGTCATCAAAAAAGCATTCCGCGGATCGATTACCCGCGGGGCATTGACGCCCACTTTTTGCGGTGCAGCTTGCATCAACAGCCGATTGCTGCCGTCATATACCTTGTCGATCAAATAAGGTTTGACGCCAAACCCCCCATTCGCAAATACGCCGTAGGCCGCAGCCAATTGAAGCGGGGTAACACTCCCGGCACCGAGCGCCATGGTCAGATAGGGGGGGTGGCGCGCAGGATCGAACCCAAACCGGCGGATGTAATCACGGGCGTAATACGGGCTGATAGCTTGCAGGATGCGCACAGAAACCAGATTCAGCGACTTGGTCAACGCGGTGCGCATGCGGACCGGGCCGTTGTAGTTGCCATCGTAATTTTTGGGCTCCCACGCGGTGCCTCCCGCTTCGTCTGCCGAAAGCGTAAGCGGGGCATCCTGAATGATCGTTGCAGGGGTATAGCCTTTATCCAGCGCGGCAGAATAGATGAATGGCTTAAAACTGGAGCCGGGTTGTCGCCAGGCTTGCGTCACGTGGTTGAATTTGTTGTGCCCGAAATCAAATCCCCCTACCAGGGCAGTGATCCCGCCATTAAGCGGGTTTACCGCAACAAAGGCAGCTTCTACTTCTGGCAGCTGCGCCAGCCGCCATGATTTGCCGCTGGCCGTTTGCTGCAGCCGGATTACCGCCCCAGGCGAGAGATGACGCCCTTTACCGTTTGCGGTCCAACCAGCCAGCCATTTTAAGGAAGCGCCGGTTACGTCTACCTGCCCTCCATTGTGCAATTGGGCGTGGATCACTTTAGCCGAAGAATCCAGCACTACAGCGGGCATGAGATCGTTCACAGGATCCAGATCATCCAACACCTCGGTGATCACGTTGGCACGGTCCGCGGCAGCCGGCGGTAGCGTGATTTTCTTCTCGGGGCCGCGATAGCCGTGGCGACGGTCGTAATCCGTCACCCCGTTCCAAAGCGCACGATTGGCAGCGGCTTGGTGGCTGCGTTGCAAAGTAGTGATTGCCTTATAACCCGAGCTATAGATAGTTTCGCCGTATTTCTCAAAAAGCGCTTGCCGCACCATTTCTGCCGCGTAATCGGCGACTACATCCACCGGCGGGCGGGCCTCGCGCACTACTAATTTGTGATCGATAGCTTGTTGATATTGGGTTTGATTGATGAATTTGAGCGCGCGCATTCTGCCCAGCACATATTGTTGCCGAGCTTTCGCGCGCGGAAAATTCACCACGGGATTGTATTTGGAGGGGGCTTTGGGTAGGCCAGCCAGCATCGCAAACTCAGCCAGCCCCAGTTCCGACAAAGATTTACCAAAATAAGTACGGGCTGCGGCTTCAAATCCGTAAGCGCGTTGGCCTAAATAAATCTGGTTGATATAGAGCTCAAGAATCTTGTCTTTGGACAAGCTATGCTCGATTTTTATCGCCAGCATGGCTTCGGACAACTTCCGTGTCAGCGTTTTTTCGTTGGATAAGAAGAAGTTGCGCGCCACCTGCATGGTAATGGTAGACGCGCCTTCTTTGGCGCCCCCTGACAGTAAATTAGCCGTCGCCGCACGCAGAATGCCGAGCGTGTCCACCCCGCCATGGCGGTAAAAACGCTCGTCCTCAGCAGCAATGATGGCCTGCTTCATATGCAAAGGCACTTTTTCAATCGCGACAAACGCGCGTCGTTCTTCGCCAAATTCTGCAATCAGCGCGTTATCAGCCGTATAGACGCGCAGAGGTTGCCGTGGCTTGTAATCAGTCAGGGCTTCGAGCGGAGGCAGATTCGGATAGATCAATGCCGCCGCCAGTCCGCCCAATGCCGTGCCGACGACACCAATGCCGACAATCAGCGCCAGTGCGTAATGCCACCATTTTAGGAACATGCGTCTTTCTTTCAGGGAAGTCTAAAGTTTTGCGAGATTATAGGCGTTAGTGCTGATGGAAATTGGACACACGTGTTCAACCCTCATTGGTTAGTGAAGTGAGTGTTAAAAACCCTTGTTGCTTACAAGTAGTTATAAGTGACTAAAAGACATAACGCCAACTCACAGAAGCATAAAGGAAAAGACCTTGCAGCTGAATATTAATCTGGACTGGTTATCGACTAAAGGCTTACCCATATTGGGGCTCGATATCAGCACGACCTCTGTCAAGCTACTTGAGTTGTCCGATGCGGGCAAAGGCCAACTGCGGGTCGAACGTTATGTCATTGAGCCGTTGCCTAAGGATGCGGTTAACGACGGCAATATCGTAAACTTGGATCAGGTTGCAGATGCTTTGCGTGAAGCCTGGAAACAGATGGGCACGCGAGTGAAGAATGTGGCGCTCGCGCTCCCTGCATCCGCGGTTATTACCAAAAAAATTCTCGCGCCGGCCAGTCTGTCAGGCATTGATCTTGAAAATCAGGTCGAAACCGAGGCAAACCAGGTTATTCCCTTTTCGCTTGATGAGGTCAATCTGGACTTTCAGGTGTTGGGGCCATCGCCGGGTAGCCCGGATGATGTGCAAATATTGTTAGCGGCTGCACGTAAGGAAAAGGTCGAAGACCGCGTTGCTGCCGTGGAGGCCGCGGGTTTGAAAGCCTTGATCATGGATGTGGAGTCTTATGCGAGCCAGGCGGCGTTTGAGCAAATTGCGCATTTGCTGCCCAATAAGGGCTTGGGCCAGACCATCGCGATTATTGATATTGGTGCGCAAAATATGCATATCAATGTGTTGCACGATAACGAATCGGTGTATTTGCGTGAGCATGGATTTGGTGGCGGACAACTCAACAATGAAATTTCGCGCCGCTATGGTATGACCAGCGAAGAGGCCGAAACCGCCAAGCGCAAAGGCACGTTGCCAGAAAGTTATGAAGTCGAAGTGCTCCAGCCCTACAGCGAAACGCTGGCGATGGAAATCGGTCGCGCATTGCAACTATTCACGTCTTCTACCCAATACCGTAAGGTCGATCAGATTTTGCTCGCCGGGGGCGGAGCAATGATTGCTGGCATAGACGAGGTGGTGGGCCAACGTACCGGAATGCCGACGATGGTGGTCAATCCTTTCGTCAATATGGCGGTGGGCGCCAAAATCCGCCCGCAACAGCTTGCACTCGATGCGCCTTCGCTATTCGTAGTATGCGGTCTCGCCATGCGGCGATTTGATACTGCGGAGGCTTGATCATGATTATCCGCATCAATCTACTTCCCCATCGTGAACTGAAACGCGCCGCGCGTCGCCGTCAATTCAATGCACTTTTAGGCATTGCCGTAACGCTGGGGCTGTTAAGCGTGGCATTGGGACACATGTTCATTGCTGCGAAACAATCCAGCCAAGAAGCACGGAATGCTTTTTTGACCCAAGAAATAGCCAAGCTGGATAACCAAATTGTAGAAATCAAAAAAATCCGCGAGCAAACGCAGGCGTTATTGGAGCGCAAACAGGTTGTCGAAACATTACAGTCCAATCGAACCGAAGTCGTCCATCTGTTTGATCAAATGATCCGTCTGTTGCCCGATGGTCTTTATCTCAAATCCTTTAAGCAAACCGGAGATCTTGTCAGCATCGGTGGGTTTACCCAATCGAGTGCCCGCGTCTCTACTTTGATGCGTAGTCTGGAAGACTCGCCCTGGTTTGAGCAGCCTCGTCTGATTGAGATTAAGGCCACTACGGTCAATAACATCCGCGCCAATGAGTTTTTGTTATCGGTTAAGCAGACCCGGCAACAAGTGGAGGACAGCAGCAATGCAAAGGGTAAGACTGTTAAAGGCAAAGGGAGTAAGGCATGACCCTGAACGATATCAACAAGCTTGATCTGAAAACGCTTTCGGATTGGCCACTGCCCACCAAACTGGGGGCGCTAGGCATTCTTATTGTGTTGATCATTGGTCTGGGCTGGTGGTTTGACTGGCGCAGCGGCATGGCAGAGCTGGATGCTGCCAAGCTCAAGGAAGGCGATCTTCGAAGCACTTTTACTACCAAGAAAATCCAGGCCATCAATCTTGATGCCTATAAAAAGCAATTGGCCGATATCGATCAGGCGTTTGGTGCGTTGCTAAAGCAGTTGCCGAACAAACAGGAAATGGACGCGCTGATTACGGATGTGAATCAAGCCGGCTTGGGCCGCGGCCTGCAGTTTGAATTATTCAAACCCGAACCTGAAACGGTCGCTGAGTTTTATGCCGAAACCCCTATCAAAGTGAAAGTCACAGGGGGCTATCACGATATTGCAGCGTTTGTGAGTGACATATCAAAATTATCGCGCATCGTTACGCTACAGGATATCGCGATGGAACCCGCCAAAGATGGCGTGCTAAATATGGATGCGACGGTTAAAACTTATCGCTATCTGGATAACGAGGAAGTCATCTCGCAGAAGAAGGCTAAAGACAAGAGCAAGGAGCCCAAGAAATGAAGCGCCTGGTAATAACGATGCTCATCCTGGGCTTGTCCGGTTGCGGCGGTAGCGGGATGGAAGATTTGGAAAAATTTGTCGCCGAGGCGGGACGCGACATGCAAGGCAAGATAGAGCCATTGCCGCAAGTCCGTTTGTACGAGCCTTTTGCGTATAACGCGTTTGATTTACCCGACCCATTTAAGCCACGCAAACTCGCCATTGGCGGGGGAGGGGGTGGTTTACAGCCGGACCTAACGCGTCCTAAAGAACCTCTAGAAGCTTTCTCATTGGAAACGCTAAAAATGGTGGGCGCGCTGGAAAAGAAAGGCGTCATTAATGCCGTTATTCAGACGCCCGACAAAGCTATTTATCACGTCCACAAGGGTAATTATGTGGGACAGAATTTTGGCATGATTACCCAGATCACCGCCAGTACTGTACTGCTGCGGGAAATCATCCAGGACAGCAGCGGCGACTGGACCGAACGCACTAGCACCCTAACTTTGCAAGAATGAACGAGGCTGATATGAACGCACTCCCCCTTACCCATAAAATTACCCGCCATTTGTTTGGTCTGACGCTCCTTGTTGGGCTGGCATTCACCTCCTTGCAGGCATCCGCAGCGCCCCCTACCGGGAATGCGGTGGAAAGTGTAGAAACCACCACGCTGCCTGGCGGTAAGGTGATGGTGCGCGTCAACCTGAAAAATCCACTAGGCGCCACACCGGCAGGATTCACCGTGGGTAATCCCCCGCGTATTGCGCTGGATTTACCCGATACCGGAAACGCGATGGGTAAAAATACTATTGATTCCAATCTCGGGCCGCTGGCAAGCGTCAATGTGGTGCAGGCAGGCACGCGTACCCGCCTAGTGTTAAATCTGAATAAAGCCGCTGCCTATGAAACCCAAATTGTAGGCAAAACTTTGCTGGTTTCGCTCGGGGATGTCGGAGCAAGTGCCACGCCCGTTAACGCTACACCGCGTTTTTCGGAAGCTGGACCGGGTGATGCCAAGCATACTATTCGCGACGTCGATTTCCGACGTGGCACCGCCGGCGAAGCGCGTATTGTGACGACCCTGTCAGACGCGCAGGCCGGGATAAATATCCGTCAACAGGCGAATGGATTGGTGGTGGACTTTATCGGCACCGACATCCCCAAAGCTTTGCAGCGTCGTCTCGATGTGGCTGATTTTGGCACCCCAGTACAAATTGTTGAAGCTTACACATTGGGGGATAACACTCGCATGGTGATTCAGCCCAAAGGTGGCTGGGAGTATTCAGCGTATCAGACCGACAATAATTTCATTGTCGAAGTGAAGCCTTCCTCCGACGCGCTGAAGAAAACGCCCGACGGCAAAACCAAATACGTGGGTGAGAAGCTTTCACTCAATTTCCAAAACGTCGAAGTACGTTCCGTATTGCAAGTTATTGCCGACTTCACCGGCATGAACATTATCGCCAGTGACACCGTCACCGGTAACCTTACCCTGCGCCTAAAAGATGTACCTTGGGATCAGGCGCTTGACCTTATCATGCAAACCAAAGGGCTGGATAAACGCCAAAACGGCAACGTAGTATGGGTCGCCCCGAAGGACGAGTTACTGACCAAGGAAAAACTCGAGTACGAATCCAAATCCCAGATTGTCGATCTTGAGCCCATGGTGACCGAATATATTTCGATGAATTACATGCGTGCAGATGAAGCCCAAAGCATGCTGTATGGCAATGCAGCAGGCGCATTCTTGAATTCGGCCGGCGGTTCTGTGAACTGCTCAGCTCAAGCACAGGGTCTAGGGGGTGCGGTTGCTGCGCAGTCCTCGCAACAGGGTAAGGAGTCCGACCAAAAAATCCTCACCAAGCGGGGGCGTGCTACTTATGAGTTGAAAACCAATACGCTAATTGTGACCGACACTGCGCGCAAAATTCTGGAAATACGTGAATTGCTGACGCGCTTGGATGTACCTGCACGTCAGGTGATGATAGAGGCGCGAGTGGTGGTCGCGGATAGTACCTGGAGTCGGGATTTGGGAGTGAAATTGGGTCTCACGGCACTTAATCGATTCGGGCGCAGGGAGCAAGTAGGCGTGAGCGGTGATCAGAATACCGCCAACATGCTTGCCGATCGTTTTGTCCCGATCCAGGAGATTAAAGGAACGCGGTACGATCGTGCGACCGACACCTATAAACAAGATGCTCCCGTACGTTCGCAGGGTTCCAGTAATTTGGTGAATTTCCCTGCCGGTGCGGGCGCGGCGCAAATCGCCCTGTCATTACTGGATTCGGCAACAGGTAATCTTCTCAGTTTAGAGTTGTCTGCACTCGAAGCTGACAACCGCGGAAAGGTCGTCTCCAACCCGCGGGTGATGACGTCCAACCAGAAGCCTGCAGTGATTCTAAACGGCACACAGCTCCCCTACATTACACCAGGAACCTTGTCTAGCCCGGCCAGTGTGACCTTCAAAGATGTGTTCTTGTGCCTGCTAGTAGATCCGCAAATACTTAATAATGATTCACTGATAATGACGGTCGAAGTTCAGAAAGACGCGGTTGATGCAAATAATAGCGTCACGCTGTCAGGCGCGAGATATCCCGCTATCTCTACCAAGCGGGTTAAAACACAGGTTCGGGTGAACAATGGTGAAACCTTGGTGCTGGGTGGAATATTCGACCAGAATGAGTTAAATGATGTTAGTAAAGTCCCGTTTTTAGGCGACCTTCCGGTGTTGGGTAATTTGTTTAAATCAACTCACAAGCAGAATAATAAAACTGAGTTGATTATCTTTTTGACGCCTAGGATTATTGACGAGCGCTTATCGCTACGTTGACTCTCCAAAAACTCAAGCAAGCGCGGTTAGCACCGCGCTTTTTTTAGTTGGTACATGCCCTGTCTTTACGCACTGACTTACAATCCGCCGATGGGCAAGCAAGACAATATCTTCCTGGTGGGATTAATGGGGTCAGGCAAAACTACCGTGGGGCGGATATTAGCCAAGCGCTATCACAAGGTCTTCCACGATTCTGATCACGAAATAGAAGCCCGCTGTGGGGTGAAAATTCCGGTGATTTTCGAAATTGAAGGCGAGGCGGGATTTCGCAAGCGGGAAGAAATGGCGGTGGAGGAACTCACGGCCTTATCCAATGTAGTAGTCGCAACAGGCGGGGGGGCAGTGTTATCCGTTGCTAGCCGCCACGCCCTCAAAACGCGGGGTGTCGTGATTTATTTGCGTGGTAGCCCCGAGCATTTATTCGAACGCACGCGGCATGATCGCAACCGCCCTTTGTTACAAACGCCCGACCCTTTAGCCCGCTTGCGAGAGCTTTATCGCCAGCGCGACCCGCTTTATCGGGAGGTGGCCGACATCATCATGGATACGGGTCGTCAGAGCGTCTCGAATATGACGCGAGTTTTATGCGAAAAACTGAATGCATTAACTGAGCCGACAACGCTGCTCAATGTGCACCCGGGCGAACATGAACCCACCTGACCTAAGCCTCCCACATTAGATAGTCTATGACGAGCAGCGCATTAGTCAGTTATCCAAAAATGCTAGCGTGGGCAATAAGTATTGCGCTGGCGATTTTAGGCTCGGTTTTACTACTTCACTATCCGGTTTTTCGGCCGTTGCTCACAGGATTCCTGCTAATTTTTGGTGTGAGTTTGCTGAAATGGCCTCGTGTGTGGCTAGCAGTTTTACCTGCCAGTGTGCCGTTACTAGAGTTGGCTCATTGGAGCGGACGGCTGTTTCTGGAAGACCTCGACATCGTCTTTATATTCACATTGGCGGCCCTATTATGGCAGGCGAAAAGCGCTACTTCACAGCCGCTATTTCGCTTACCGCTGCGCGTTCACCTCGTAGTATCTTTGTTATTACTTTCTTATCTCAGTAGTCTGCTTATTGGATTACTTCCTTGGCCAAACTGGGGTGCGCCTGATTTTTTGGCTAACTTCCTTAGCCAAGCCAACGCCTTGCGCATGTTCAAGGGCTTTTTTTGGGCCATGTTGTTTTCGCCATTTGTTTTAAAGGCGTTCCAGGAATATCCCGCCGAATCCAAAAAAATGGTGATCGGAGGCATGGTCGCCGGTGGGTTGGTCATAGGCCTCATGGCAATGTGGGAGCGTGGTGTCTGGCATGCGCTAATTTATGGGCGTGACCTATATCAAATACTGAACCCGCTGCTTGACTTCACTACCCCCTATAGAGTCACCGGCACGTTTGCGGAAATGCATACGGGGGGCGAGGCGATAGACGGCTATCTCGGGCTGGCTTGGCCGATGTTGGTGTTGGCATTGGGCATGTCGCGCAAACCATGGACGTTAGTGGTTTCCAGTATCGTGTTGGGCTTGGTGATTTATAGTTTGGTGACCACCTTTTCCCGCGGGCTATATTTCTCGTTGGCGTTGGGAAGCGCGGTATGGCTCATCGGTTTAGTGCGGGTATTTCGCGTCAAACAGCAGGCTGAAGCACCTTCACATCCATGGGCTTTATTACTGTGGCTTGCGCTGACGGCATTGCTGATGGGATTGGGATATAGCCGGGGCGGTATGACAGGATTATTGGGTGTGCTTGGCATGTTTGGCGTCGTAAGCATGCTGGCATGGCGCCCGTTGGCGCGAGTGCCCACGGCTATGTTGATTCTCACAGCCTTTGGATTTGGGATATGGGTGGCCGCTCAGGGAATGCTGACTAGCAAATGGCATCCGCTTCCATTGAGCAGTGCAGTGCCCTTTGCACTTTTATTCACGGGCGGTGGCGCGTTGTTGGGCTATACCGTCGGAAGATCACTGCCCCGCGGGACTGGATTCAAACCTTATTTGGTCGCAGTGATGGTGCTTGTCGTTGGGGCCGGGACATTAGTGCCCGCCCTGATGGGCTATCGCATGACCTCTCGTTTATCGGATGCGAGTACGGACCTATCCACACGGACCAAACACTGGCATCACGCCATTGCGCTGAAAAACGGTCAACTAAGCGATTTAGTTTTTGGGATGGGCTTAGGTAGTTTTCCCCGTGCCTATCATTGGGACACCATTTATCACGATGACTCCAGTGGTGATTTCTCTTTATTGAACGAAAATGGAAACACATTTCTACGTACAACGGGAGGCAAGGGTCTGCGCTTTGGTCAGCGTTTATCCGTCGCGGCAATGCAGCCCATGCATATGCAGATGGCGGTAAGGAGTGCCTCACCCCAAGCTTTGCTGCGAGTCCGCCTTTGTCGACGTTTTGTGATCCAACCGTGGGAATGGAATAGCGACTGCATTACGCTCGACCAAGTCCTCAAAAATACTCAAGACCAATGGCAAACTATCCTGTTCAATCTTAATACGGGTAAGGTTGGAGACGGTTTAGAGATGGCCCGAGCGCCGCTCATGCTCGAGATAAACAATCGTCGTGAATACGATTTGATGGCCTTTCCTCCGGCCCGGATTGATATCGATAACATCAGCTTGAAGGATGCCTATGGCAATGAATATGTGGCTAATGGGAGTTTCGAATCGAACATGGATCGCTGGTTGCCTTATTACGATTTCAATCACTTACCTTGGCATATCAAAAACCTGTGGTTGCATTTGTATTTTGAACAAGGCTGGTTAGGGGTCATTGCATTTGCGGGAGCTTGGATCATTGCATTGACGATAGCGTGGCGGTCAACCGGTAAGGGGGAGATTTTTGCTCTGGGTGTGGCAGCCGCGTTAACCGGCTTTGTGGCCGTGGGTACATTTGGTTCACCTATCGATGCGCCCCGTGTAGCTTGGCTTTACTACTTTTTATTGTTTGTCCTTATTGCCCAATATCGTCGTCGACCTCGCTTACACTCGGATCGCGGTGCGAAGAAACGCCATTCAAAAAATCCGGATTTAACCCCCATTACCTAACAGGACCAAGACAGCGATAGCGCGATTTAACCATCCATGGCAGAAAGGCGCTTGGATTCTCGAGCCCCGATCAGGTATTCTCCAGCCAGGCGTTGCGCTTCAAACCTGCACGACAAACTTGAACCTGCGAAGCATTACCAATGCGAATTTTTGACGTATTTAATGGCGATGCCGACGGGCTTTGCGCGCTACATCAGTTGCGCCTGAGTGAGCCCGCTGATGCTGAGCTGATCACGGGTCCCAAACGCGAAATCAGCTTACTTCGACGCGTTAATGCCCGCGCTGGGGATCGCGTCACAGTACTCGACATTGCGCTCTCCAAAAACCGGCCTGCACTCGATACGCTATTAGCAGCCGGCGTGCATGTCCGCTATTTTGATCACCATCAGCCGGGTGTGATTCCTCAGCACCCTCATTTCGACGCTCACATCGAGACCGATGCCAAAACGTGTAGTAGCCTGTTAGTGAATCGTTATTTGCAAGGGCGCCACCTCGTATGGGCGGTTATCGCAGCGTTCGGCGATAATCTTGCCGATTCAGCACGAGAGGCAGCAAAGCCATTGGCATTGTCATCCGCCCAGTTAGCAGCTCTGCAATCGCTGGGGGAATGTTTGAATTACAACGGCTACGGTGAGAGTTTGGCCGACCTTTATTTTGATCCGGCCGAGCTGTATCGACAAATGCGTTCTTATAGCGATCCCTTCAAGTTCATCGACGAATCCACCATCTACTCCGTTTTAAAAAAGGGATATGAACAGGATATGGCACTAGCGCGCAATATTGCCGCAACTCAATCCTGCACAGCAGGGCGACTCTTTATGCTGCCCGCTGAAAAATGGGCGCGACGCATTTCGGGGGTGTTTGGCAACCGGTTAGCGGTGGAATCCCCTACTCAAGCACACGCCGTATTGACTGCCAAATCTGAGGGCGGTTATGTCGTCAGCGTGCGCGCACCGATTGCCACCCCATCTGGAGCGGATGAGGTTTGCAGTCAGTTTGAAACCGGTGGCGGACGGCGTGGCGCAGCAGGTATTAACAATCTGCCCGAAGCC
This sequence comes from Thiobacillaceae bacterium, assembly GCA_031366105.1. Classification (GTDB taxonomy): domain Bacteria; phylum Pseudomonadota; class Gammaproteobacteria; order Burkholderiales; family Thiobacillaceae; genus Thiobacillus. The sequence continues at coordinate 110,810 of JANLZE010000109.1, forward strand.
GAGCTAGACCGGTTCATGGCCCATTTTTTTTCTACTTTCACCCGGAGTTAACCCATGGACCCACTCATTGCGCCCTATGGCGGGGAGCTCGTTAATCTTGTCGTTCCTCCCGCTCGTGCCGAAGTCTTACGTCAGGAAGCCTTAAAGCTACCTTCATTGGAGCTCGACTGGCAGCAGGTATGCGAACTCGAATTGCTGATGACAGGTGCGTATTCACCCTTGCGGGGGTATATGACGCGTAGTCAGTGCAACAAAATTGCGGCTGATAATGAGTTGGACGATGGTACTTTTTGGCCCGTCGCGTTCACGCTGTCGAGCAGCAAACCTGCGACAACCAACCCCGGCGACCGTATTGCGCTGCTCGATCGCGAAGGATTGATACTGGCTGTATTGACCGTAAGCGAAAGTTGGCAAGCCAGCGCCGGGCTGACTTGTTACGGGGGCGATATCGAAGGAATTGCGCTACCTACCCATCCCGATTTTGCCGCATTACGTTTAAGTCCAGCCGAACTACGCGCCCAATTCAATAAACGAGGCTGGAATAAAGTCGTGTCCTGGCAGGCGCGTCAGCCTATGCATCGGGCGCAATTTGAGTTTTGCCTGAGAAGCGCCATCGAAAATGAATCCAACTTATTGCTGCACCCTCAAGCGGGCGGTGATCTGGTGGAATCTCCGGCTTATTTTGGTTTGATCCGCAGCTTTTTGGCGGTGCGGGACCGCTTTCCCGCTGCCAGTACCCAACTCGCGCTGCTGCCGAGTTTGCAGCGACCGGTGGGGCCACAAGATTTGATGTTGCGAGCGATTATCGCGCGCAATTATGGATGCACCGCTCTTATTGCTGGTGGTGAATCCGAAGAAACAGGCGATTGTCGCCGCGGCGAAGACCTGGTGCGCACACCTCAGCCCAATCTGTCGCTTCATGCAGAGAAAATTGGCGTAAAACTTATCGCGTATCCCCGCATGGTTTATGTGGAAGATCGCGCCGAGCATATGCCCTCATCCGAAGTTCCTCCTGGGTCGCGAGTCCTTACTTTGAGTGGACAAGAGTTCCAACGCCGCATGCAGGCGGGACTAAAAATTCCTGAGTGGTACAGCTTTCCCGAAGTCATCGCAGAATTGCAACATAGTTCACCGCCCCGCACCCAGCAAGGCTTTACCGTGTTTTTTACCGGCCTGTCCGGTGCAGGAAAGTCCACCCTGGCTCGTGCGCTGGCAGCACGCTTAATGGAAATAGGCCGGCGAGCGGTTACGCTTTTGGACGGCGATATCGTCCGCCGTCACCTGTCATCAGAATTGGGGTTTAACAAAGCCGACCGCGACATCAACGTGCGCCGTATAGGCTTTGTCGCCACGGAGATCACCAAAAATCGGGGTATCGCTATCTGCGCTCCCATTGCGCCATACCGACAAACCCGCCGTGATGTGCGAGCGATGGTAGAAGCCGTGGGGGGCTTTATCGAAATTCACGTCGCCACACCGATAGAGATCTGTGAGGCCCGCGACAGAAAGGGGCTTTATGCCAAGGCACGGCTTGGATTAATCGCGGAGTTTACGGGTGTATCAGACCCCTACGAAGTCCCATCCAACCCTGAAATTGTCATCGACACAAGCGCATTTAAGGTAGATGAAGCAGTGCAGCGTATTTTGTTGAAACTCGAGCATGAGGGGTATTGGCGATGATGAGTAAGCCCTCCAGGTTTTCACCCAGGATTACGTAAAAATATGGCGACCTAAGGTCGCCATATTTGTTTCACCGTAACACCACCCGGTTATTTCACCTTGCGGCGGCGCATTACTGCTAGTCCAGCAAAGCCGATGCCGAGCAAAGCCAATGAAGCGGGCTCGGGAACGGCGCCGACCACCTGGCCACTACGTACACTGAAAATGTACTGACCGAGAATGTTAGAGTTGCGTGAATCCCCGATCAATTGATTGGGACCCCCATCTAGCAACGCGCCATGCACTAACGAACCCGGGAATTGATAGAAGGTCCCCGCACCGTTGCTCCAGGCTGCCACTGCCGAAGTACCGCCTAAGCCGTTGCTACCGCCGCTGGCGTCGCCCGTTTCCCACTGTACCTTGTCGTAATTGAATTCAAAGTCAAAGTCGCCTGCGCCAATGTCGCTACGATCAGTAACGATAAGTTGGAAGCTATTGAGCTTGTTAGTGTGATTACTGTAATAGCCGACGTCAATCCAATTCACGCCAAACACGTTATGACCACCGATCACGCCTGTACCGTACTTGGTAGTATTGCCGCTTCTGGTGTCCACATCAGCGAAAAAGGGTGCCAAGCGCGGTTGTGATGTGCCGGTAATTGCGCTGGGGGTATAAACGCCATCGCCGCTATTAAACGTTACGTTCCCATTGTTGTTAACGTACAGCTTGTTGAAATTAGAGCCAAAAAAGTTGATGTTCATTCCCATTGCGACAGGACCGACAAAACCATCGTCGTTGCCTGGGAAGTTGGTGGTGAACTGGGCGCTGTCATGGATAGCACCCGCGTGTGCATAATTCGTCGCGGCGAATGCGACAAGTGCGCTAATAAGTGTGGCTTTAAGGATGGCTCGTTTCATTATTTTGACCCTATGAGATTGATGGCTGGTAATAAGAAGGGCATATAGTTGCGCTATAGGCCGTCTTAAATAAATCATAAGCATGAGGCGTGCCATTAAAATATAAAATTAAATATCATTTAATTTCAATGCATTAATTAAAATTTGATCGAGCGAGGCCTAGTGAAATGTAAGAATTAGCGACATCAATTACCCATCAGCTTAAATTTTTAAATGCAAGATAAAGGGATGCAGCTGTAATTACTGCGAGCAATGTGGCAATAACCACCAGCCAGCGATTAAGCGTATGTTGTTGTATTACTAAGGCAGTAATCCTGGTTTCCAATGTGATGAATGGATTTGTGTTTAGAACGCCATGCGTCAAACGGGGCAATTGCGGAATTAAACTTGCCCACTGGGGCGCTTCTGTTTGTAGGTTTCTAAGTAATGCGCGCCAGCCAACCTGTTCGTTCATCCAACGTTCCAGGAAAGGTTTGGCGGTTTTCCATAAATCGAGCTCGGGGTCAAGTTGGCGGCCCAAGCCTTCAATATTCAGTAGCGTTTTTTGCAGCAGCACCAACTGCGGCTGAATTTCGACATTAAAGCGACGCGATGCCTGGAATAGCTGCAAGAGCACACGGCCAAACGAGATATCTTTTAGCGGGCGATCGAATACCGGTTCGCACACGGCGCGCACTGCGGCCTCCAATTCATCAATGCGCGTATCTGGAGGTACCCAGCCTGACTCCAGATGCGCTAATGCCACGCCTTTGTAATCGCGGCGAAAAAATGCCAGAAAGTTGCGGGCTAGGTACTGCTTATCGATCTCGGTCAACGTCCCCATGATGCCGAAGTCGAGTGCGATATATTGTTGTGAACCTGATCGCACCAGAATGTTACCCGGGTGCATATCGGCATGAAAAAATCCATCGCGAAATACCTGAGTAAAAAAGATTTCCACTCCCGTCACAGCAAGCTTCGGGAGGTCGATGCCTGAAGCGCGCAAAATCTCGATCTGGCTAACGGAAATGCCTTCCATACGATCCATCACCATCACATTGCGGTCGCAATAATCCCAATACACTTCGGGTACGAGCAGCAAGGGTGAGTTTTTGAAATTGCGCCGCAGTTGTGAGCAATTGGCGGCTTCGCGCATCAGGTCGAGTTCATCTGCCAGGTGTTTCTCGAATTCGGCCACTACTTCGCGCGGTCGTAGTCGTTTACCGTCGCTGAACAATTTTTCCACCAGACCCGCTGCGGTTTGAAGTAATGCCACATCGTGCCCTATGACTCGCGAAATCCCGGGCCGCAGTACTTTGACGGCGACGGCATGACCCAAGCCTCCGGGCGGCGAGGGGTGCAAGCGCGCAAAATGCACTTGCGCAACCGAAGCTGACGCAATCGGAAGCGTATCGAATTCGGCAAAAACCTCGGCCAGCGGCTTTTTGTAACTGGCCTCAATCACCGCTATTGCCTGCACTGACGGGAAGGGCGGCACGCGATCCTGCAACAGCGCAAGCTCGTTGGCGATATCGAGTGGGATAAGATCGCGTCGGGTCGACAGCATCTGGCCGAATTTGACAAAAACCGGCCCCAAGGCTTCCAACGCACGTCGCAAGCGCACCGCCCGAGGTTCGTGCAAGCGTCGCCAGAACAAAATAAATCGGATTAGCCAGCGTAACGCGCGGACACGTTCGTGACCGAGAAAAAACTCATCCAGCCCGTACCACAGCCCGATATAAAGTATGCGGGTGAGACGCAGCAATTTCATGGCAGGCGCGGAGGCGCTACCGCCGGGTTTGTTTCGATCCGTGCGAGCCGTGCTTCAAGGCGCGCGACATCGTCAGCCAAACCATCCACTTCACGATTAAAACGGGCGACATCCACTTTGCGCGCCACGAGTTCGATTTCCTCAACTATGTATTCGCTAGCGTTGTAGTGCAGCGACTGCACAGCCTGACGAAGGCCCTGTATGCCCCCGCGCGCTACGATGCCCACACGGTGAGCGACAATGTCCCCCAATAATGGCGCCAGCTGCGCTTCCATGTCCCAGTGCAAATTGCTAAATACCTGATTCAGCGTATTCAACAACTCAGGGTCACCGCTGTAGTCAGCATGGCGTAAGGCGGCGCGCCCCAAAAAGGGTAATTGGCTAAACAAATTGGGAGTGATGCGGAGAAGGGCATCAGGGATTGCGGATGCCGCTTCGGTCAAGCTGCCGGTATCCGTAATTCGAAAATCCAGAGTCAGGACTATCAGATCGAATCGAACATGCTGCCCGGCGTGACGGCTTAATAGCGCAGACGCATTTGGACTGTGTTGCAGCAAGTCATTCAGGCCGCGCGCGAATAAAGAGGCAGCGATCAAACCTTAAAGCCTTTGTGTAACGCGACGACGCCCGCGGCCAGATTGTGATAACGCACATGGGTAAAACCGGCCTGCTCCATCATGCTTTTGAGGGCTTCCTGCCCAGGATGCATGCGTATGGATTCGGCCAGGTATTGGTAACTGGCGGCGTCCTTGGCGATGAGTTTGCCCATCAGCGGCAGCAGCTTAAAAGAATACAAGTCATACGCGGCTTCCAGGGGTTTCCATATCTTCGAAAATTCCAGCACCAATAAACGACCGCCCGGTTTCAATACGCGGTGCATTTCAGCCAGTGCCTGATCTTTGTGTGTCATATTGCGCAGGCCAAATGCGACCGAAACGCAGTCGAAATGATTGGTCGGAAAAGGCAAACGCTCGCCGTCACATTGAACGGTAGGCGGCGTTTTGCCCCCATTCAGCATGCGGTCGCGGCCTTCTCGCAACATCGAAAAATTAATGTCGGTTAGAACCACCTCGCCGCTGTCACCCACCTCTTTTAAAAATAGCCGGGTTAAATCCGCCGTGCCTCCGGCGACGTCTAATACGCGCATGCCTGGCCGCAAACCTGCCTGCGATACCGTGAAACGCTTCCACAAGCGATGCAGGCCCGCCGACATCACGTCGTTCATCAGATCGTATTGCGACGCCACCGAATGAAATACCTCGGCGACCTTGGTCGCTTTTTCAGATTCGGCTACTTGCTCGTAACCAAAGTGCGTCGTTTTATCCATGAGCGGCTCGCTAAATGAGTGCATCGATTTTACCTGAGCGTTGGCCCACGGGCTTTTTGGCAGTCATAAATCAGTCATACTGCTGTCATAGTATGGCCGCTGTTGTTTGGCTTGGGAGATGGGGATGGCTGCAAATATTTTACTGGTAGAAGACGAACCGGGCATACAGGAATTGCTGAAATTCAACCTCGCTCAGGCCGGCCATAGAGTGACTGCCACTGGCGATGCCGAAGATGCGTTGCAGTTTCTAAAAAACACCCTACCCGATGTGATTCTGCTGGACTGGATGTTGCCCGGCATGTCCGGTATCGACCTATGCAGACGCTTACGCGCAGACGAGCGCTACAAGCCTGTCCCCATCATCATGCTGACCGCACGCGGCGAAGAGCGCGACAAAGTGCTGGGGCTCGATACCGGTGCCGACGACTATATAACCAAGCCATTTTCGCCGCGCGAGCTGGTCGCACGCATCAAAGCCGTACTGCGACGCCGTGCCCCGCAAATGACTGATGAGCGCGTGGAGCTGGAAGGTCTGCACCTCGATCCCATAAGTCACCGTGTGCAGGGACGTGGTCGTCCACTTGAGCTGGGCCCAACCGAATTTCGCCTGCTGCATTTTTTTATGACGCACACCGAGCGCGTGTATTCGCGCACGCAGTTGCTCGATCAGGTATGGGGCGATGATGTGTTCGTGGAAGAGCGCACGGTTGACGTGCATATTCGGCGCTTGCGCTTGGCGCTGGAACCGTCCGGCCACGCCGAATTGATCCAAACCGTGCGCGGGTCTGGCTATCGGTTTTCGGCTGTCGTGAGATAATTCGGGTTCGTTCTAAAGGTGGCCGTTAACCGGGCTGCTACGGGGCCAGGGTAATTTCAGCCCAACCGATTGATGGAGTAGACATGGGTTTTTGGTGGCGTCCTCTGGGTGTGCTGACAGCCGTGCTATTTATCGCAGGGATGTTTTGGGCTGGCTCGGGCAAGGTTGCGGCATTATTGTTTTTGGCCGGCGTTCAAGCCATCGTGATGTTGCGTCGCTTGTGGCAGGAGTATCGGCTGTCGCGCTGGCTCGAGAATCCGGAGCAAGTTCGCGCTCCTGATGCCACCGGCACTTGGGGCGATATTTTTTACCGGCTGGATAAACTTCAGCGCAGCCAAAAAGCCAGTCGCAACCAATTAGTCAATGCCTTGGGTCAGTTCGAACACGCCGCGATGGCGGTACCCGACGGCATGATCATCCTGAATAACTCCGAACAGATCGAATGGTGTAACCCGGCGTCGCGTGTTTTTCTGGGACTGGATAGCGATCGCGATCGCGGTCAATATATTCGCTACTTGCTGCGGCAAGCCCATTTCCAGGCTTTTTTTGACGCCAACGACTACGCGCAGCGCCTGACTTGTAAATCACCCATCGACCGCGGCATTACCTTGTCGCTGCAAATGGTGCCCTTTGGCAAATCCAAGAAATTACTGATTGTGCGCGACATCACGGATTTGGAGCGCGTCGATGCGATGCGTCGCGATTTCATTGCCAATGTGTCGCACGAGTTGCGCACGCCGCTCACTGTAGTGGGCGGCTTTGTAGAAAGTCTGGCCGACAATCCCAAATTATCGGAAACCGATGCCCGCCGCTATTTCAATTTGATGTTGGAAAACACCCGGCGTATGCAGCGTTTACTCGACGACCTGCTCACCTTGTCCAGACTGGAAAGTGCCGACCATAATCTGAGCGACGAACAAGTCAACGTGCCAGATTTACTCCGTACACTCGAGTCCGAAGCGCAGTCGCTAAGTCGCGGAAGACATAGCGTCACGCTGGCGCTAGAAAGTGCCGCCTGCATTACCGGTAGCCTGCAAGAAATTCACAGCGCGCTCGGCAATCTGGTGTCCAACGCAGTGCGTTATACCCCTGAGGGGGGCACGATTCATTTATCCTGGTTTGAGCGCAATGGTGAGGCGGTATTTGCGGTGCGCGATAGCGGCGTGGGCATTGCACCCGAACACCTTCCACGGTTGACCGAACGTTTCTATCGGGTCGATCACAGCCGCTCGCGCGAAACCGGCGGCACCGGGCTAGGGCTGGCTATTGTCAAACATGTGCTGACTCGGCACGACGCGCGACTTGAGGTGCAATCCGTCCCCGGCAAAGGCAGTACGTTTTTGGCTATATTTCCTGCCAGCCGGGTATGTCATGTGACTAACCAGGACAATGTCATCAAGTTTCCGGTTATAGAGCAAGCTGCTGGTTAAGCACTAAGCCCAACTGGGTAGCTAAAGCCGGATTAATAGGACGCGACAGCTCACGCCGCCTGCTGCTCCACACTGGGTTAGGAAAATGCGGGTCGTCCATATAGCGGGGAATAACATGCCAATGCACATGGGGCACCCTGTTACCAAGCGTGGCGAGATTGATTTTATCCGGGCGCATCACCTGGCGGAGTGCCGTCTCCGCAGCAAATACCACGCGCATAACCTCTACACGATCCGACGCCGCCAGATCAGTCATTTCTTTAATATGGGCATTTAAAACCACCCGTAAAAATCCCGGATAGTCGGGCTCAGCGGCCACCACCACGCGACACAAATCGTTGCGCCACAACACTTGTCCGCCATCGGTATTGCAGAATACACATCGGTTCATTCATTGTTCCTCAGGCTATTGAGCCAGCTTGGTGCCGCTTATTTGTTCCGGGCTCTATAGCAGCACGCGCTCCACGCCACCCTTGCTCACCGCGTCGATGTAATCCTTCATCCAGTTGTCGCCTAACAGGTGTTTGGCCATTTCTACCACGATGTAATCGGTCTCGGTCCCAGCGTCATTACTGTAGCGCGCCAGGCCCTGCACGCACGATGGGCAACTGGTGAGGATTTTAACCGGCACTGCCTCATTGCCTGCACGTAAAGTCGCGGCACCCTTACGGATGTCTTCTTCCTTGCGAAAGCGGATCTGCGTCGAGATGTCAGGCCGGGTCACCGCGAGCGTGCCCGCTTCGCCGCAGCAGCGGTCGGATAACACCACGCCGCCTCCCATCAGCGTGTTCGCCACCTTCATCGGCGCGTGGGTTTTCATCGGCGTGTGGCAAGGGTCGTGATACAGATATTTTGTGCCGGTCACACCGTCCAGTTTCATGCCTTTTTCCATCAAATATTCGTGGATATCGAGCAGACGGCAACCGGGGAATATTTTCCCGAATTCGTATTTGAGCAATTGATCCATGCAAGTGCCGCACGACACGATCACGGTCTTGATGTCGAGATAGTTGAGGGTGTTAGCGACGCGATGGAACAGTACGCGGTTGGCCGCGGTGATCGCATCGCCCTTGTCGGCTTGTCCACCCGAGGTCTGCGGATAACCGCAGCATAGATAGCCGGGGGGCAGCACGGTCTGCGTGCCGAGCTCAAACAACATCGCCTGGGTAGCGAGGCCCACCTGCGAAAACAGCCGCTCGGAGCCGCAGCCAGGGAAATAAAACACCGCATCCGATTCATCGTTAACCTTGGACGGATTACGTAGCACCGGCACGATGGAGGCGTCTTCCAATCCTAGCAATGCGCGCGAAGTTTTTTTCGGCAACCCGCCCGGCATCGGTTTGTTCACCAGATGAATCACTTGCGCAACCACATTGGGTTTACCCAGCGTCGCCGGCGGATGTTGAGTTTGCGCCTGAATCAGGCCTAGACGCTTGAACAAGCCATGCCCTAGCCGTTGCGCGGCGTACCCCCATTCAATCATCACCTTGCGCGTCGCCTTGATTGTGGTCGGATCGGTCGCGTTCAAAAAAGCCATCGACGCCCAGGTGCCGGGGTTAAATTTTTTCTTGCCCTGTTTGCGTAGCAGGTTGCGCATTGCAATCGACACGTCGCCAAAGTCGATATCCACCGGGCACGGGTTCTTGCATTTGTGACACACGGTGCAGTGATCGGCGACGTCAGAAAACTCATCAAAATGCTTGAGCGACACACCGCGCCGTGTTTGCCCCTCGTACAAAAACGCTTCGATCAGCAGAGAGGTGGCGAGGATTTTATTGCGCGGCGAATACAGCATATTCGCGCGCGGGATGTGCGTGTTGCACACCGGCTTGCACTTGCCGCAACGCATGCAGTCCTTTATCGAATCGGCAATCGCTTCGGTCTCGGTCGACTCCAGAATGATCGATTCGGCTTCGAGCAAGCCGAACGACGGCGTGTAGGCATTGCGCAAATCCGCGCCGGGCAACAGCTTGCCCGCGTTGAAATGGCCGTCGGGATCGACCTGTTTTTTATACTCGGCAAAAATCGCAATCGCGGCGTCGTCGACGAATTCCAGCTTGGTGATGCCGATGCCGTGCTCGCCCGAAATCACGCCCCCGAGATCGGTGGCCAATTTCATAATCCGCGCCACCGCCGCGTTCGCGGATTGCAGCATCGCGTAGTCGTCGGAGTTGACCGGGATATTGGTATGCACATTGCCATCGCCCGCATGCATATGCAACGCGATAAAGACGCGGCCTTTTAGCACTTGTTTGTGCAAGCGGTCGCAGGCTTCCAGCACTGGCGCGTACTCGCGGCCCATGAATAAGGCTTGCAGTTCGCGGCGTATCTCGCGTTTCCATGACACGCGGATTAGCTTGTCGCGGAGGGCTGTGAATGCACTGCCCGACTCATAAGGCGCATCCAGGTTGGACAGAAATCCGCTCCAGCGCGCGCGTACCGCCTCGATTAGCGCGCCTGCATGTTGGCGTTTTTCTTGGGCCTGCGCCGCATCGGCAATCGTGTCGTCGTCTTCAAACAGCGGCAGTGGCGCGCGAAAAAATTCGGCCAGCGTATCTAACAATTGCAGCTTGTTTGCAATCGAAAGCTCGATGTTAATGCGCTCAATACCGTCGGTGTAATCGCCCAGCCGCGGCAGTGGAATCACCACGTCTTCGTTGATCTTAAACGCGTTGGTATGCGCGGCAATCGCTGCGGTGCGGGCACGATCAAGCCAGAATTTTTTACGCGTGTCCGCAGAGACAGCGATAAAACCTTCACCGCCGCGTGCGTTAGCAATGCGCACAATATGCGAGGCGGCCTCGCCCGCTGCGATTTCGTTGTCCGACACCACGTCGATCAGCAGCACCATGTTCGGCCGCCCGGCGCGTGGCGCTTTGGTGGCGTAGCCGACCGCTTTTACATAGCGCGCGTCAAGATGTTCTAGCCCCGCCAGCAGGATCTCGCCGTGTGCGTCGCAGTAGTTTTTGATTTCGACAATCGCCGGTGTGGCCTCGGCCGCGTGACCAAAAAACTCCAGGCACACCGTGCGCGTATGCGCGGGCAGCCGATGCAGGATGAAGCGCGCGGAGGTAATCAGCCCGTCGCAGCCTTCCTTTTGGATGCCCGGCAGACCAGCCAAAAATTTATCCGTAACATCCTTGCCTAAGCCAAGCTTGCGAAAATGACTGCCGGGGATTTTCAGCGTTTGGGGTAAACCTTTGGGCGTGGTGCCATCCGCGGCAAATCGACGGACTTCGAACGTTGCTTGAGCCGCATCGTGAATCTTGCCGAGGTTGTGATCCAGGCGTGTCACTTCCAGCCAGTCCGCCTGCGGCGTCACCATGCGCCACGACACCAGATTGTCCAATGCCGTGCCCCACAGCACCGCTTTTTTGCCGCCCGCGTTCATCGATACATTGCCGCCGATGGTTGACGCATCCGCCGACGTCGGGTCGACCGCGAACACCAGCCCAGCCGCGTCTGCCGCTTCCATCACGCGCTTAGTGACTACTCCCGCCCCGCACTGGATCGTCGCGACTTCGCGGTTTAGCCCCGGTAGTCGCAGTTTTTCGATTCCGCCTAGCGCTTCGAGTTTTTCGGTATTGATTACCGCCGCGTTGGCCGTTAGCGGAATCGCGCCGCCGGTATAGCCGGTGCCGCCGCCGCGCGGAATAATCGTCAGCCCCAATTCCACCAGTCCCGCGACGAGTGCGGCCATCTCTGCTTCGGTATCGGGCGTCAGCACCACAAACGGATATTCGACGCGCCAGTCGGTCGCATCGGTCACATGCGACACGCGCGCGAGGCCATCAAACCCGATGTTGTCGCGCCGCGTAACGCGGGTCAGACGGCGCAGAATCGCGTCGCGTTTTTTGGCGGTAGCGATAAACCAGTCCTCGAACTCGCGCACCGCCTCGTTCGCCGCGGTCAGCAGTTGACCCACTAACTCGTTGCCCTGACGGCGCTTCTCAATTTCATTCAGCCGATGGTGCAGCGCGTCGATCAACATACGCCGCCGCTTGGGGTTGGCGAGCAGATCGTCCTCCAGATACGGATTGCGCCGCACCACCCACACATCGCCCAGTACCTCGAACAACATCCGCGCCGAACGCCCGGTCTTGCGCTCAGCGCGTAAGGTATTCAACACCTCCCACGCGGGCGCGCCGAGCAGGCGGATCACGATTTCGCGGTCGGAAAACGAGGTGTAGTTGTAGGGGATTTCCCGGAGGCGGGCGGTCATGGGGAGGAACGGGGGTTGTTAAAGCTGCATTTTACGGGATTATGGGGGGGGAGTGCTTGGGGTGCTTGTTCTTGTTGGGGAGGCGATATTGAAGCGGTCCGCTGGCCGGGGGTTGCCCGGCGGCAAGTCACTTTTCTTGCTTGCTCAAGAAAAGTAACCAAAAGAAGAGCACCCCTACATCCCCGAATTCCCCGAAGTATGAATCTGCCGGGCGGGCGGCGAAGAACTCGGCCTGCTTTCTGTTGATGGTTTAAGGAGAGCAGGCCTCAAACACCTTCGCCGCTGATCCGCCCGCCAGACTCAGACTTCGGCGGGGCTGAAAGGGGAGAAAGTCAAAACCGGTATGGTGGCCTCGACGTTTGTGATTGCGATTTAAGGATGTTGCATTGCAAGACTTGACCCCTACTCTTTACACGTTAGAAATGCCTGGATCAGAAGAGGCCAAGAGACGATCCATCGCGTCAATGATGTTCGTTACAGTTGATTCAATACTCTCGATCTCAGAAAGAAACCTATCGAGATTCTCTGTAACGGCACGCTTGGATTTGTTGATATCCTTACTCACGCGCGGTAGTCCGTTAGCCGCTTGACGCATACCAAGCAAGCTCGACCTTGCACTTTTCCCACCGGCGATAGTTTCCTGGAGGGTTTCGCGAAGTGATTGAAGTTGGTCTTGATCCGATTGAAAATCCGTAATGAGGGCGACCGCGCTACTCAATGCTGCGAAGGCTTCCTGCCTCGCCGAGGAAAGGACGGTCACTTGTAAGCCCAATGTGTCCGCGTATCTAAACATATCTTCGGACGCACGCTTGGCGAGTCGCTTAACTTGACCTGCGTCCGCCACCCCGTGGGTTGTCCACTCTGACGTTCTTTGCGAAAATTGCTCGCCTACCCGCACGGTGGCTTCAGTGATGACATCTAGTGCTGCATTCATGTCCTTGGCCCTGGTATCGTAGATGTCGAGGTAGTCCAGCAATCCGTTCTCGTCTTCATCAACGCTGACGGAGACATCCGGTGGATCACTTCGCACTGGGGGTGGGTTTCCACTATTCGCGATACCGATAAACTTTTGTGCAATTGCTGTGAGATGCGCGCGGAGTGAGGCTTCAAACCCAGCCTGATCTTCGAAAGTCGAGTAAAAGCCACCCTTCTCGGGCAACGAGTTCCGGAGGTCTGGAGTGCTGCAAACTGGTCCGAATCTATCTTTGAGGGCGCGAGGGGTGCGTCTTTAAAGTACATCATGATTTCTGGAACCGACCCAGTCGCTTTGAACCGTGCATAGGCGCGCTCGAATTCTTCGACCGTTCCCGAGATTGCTCGGCCGGTTGGTGTACCGAGACGTGCCCAGAGGATTCCGATAAACACATCGTAGTCATCCGGAACTTGGGCGTTGATTACTGCTTGAGCATCCGCGCTGAAGCCTGGCCGCGCATGGGTCTCCCACTTCCATACATCGAAAGCGATTCTAAGACTTCCCGCCCAGGTTCGATTTAGCTCTGCAATCACTGAGTCCAGGGTGGTTCGCTCTTCTGCAACATCAGATGGAGACGCTACAAATACTTGAAGGACTGTACTGCTTCGGGGCATGGAATGGTTACTCTATGAGACGAGTGAAGGGAGTCTTCGTGAAATGAGCGTGTTGGTCACGAACCGAATGTTAAAGGAAGGATAACTATTCGCATTCATCACCATGGTGCTGGTTTTGACCTTTCCCCTTCCAGCCCCGCCGAAGTCTGGGTCTGCCGGGCGGATCAGCGGCGAAGGTGTTTGAGGCCTGCTCTCCTTAAACCATCAATAAAAGCAGGCCGAGTTCTTCGCCGCCCGCCCGGCAGACTCAGACTTCGGGAATTCGGGGATGGTGGGGCGGCCTTCTTTTTGGTTACTTTTTCTTGGCCGCGCAAGAAAAAGTAACTTGCCGCCGGGCAACTCCCGGCCAGCAGCTCCTCAATAATCTGCTTACCCCATCGCCCGCCGCGCAATGTACCCCGACCGTGACTCCCCCGCAGCCTTAGCCGCGGCATCGATGCGTCTCAGCACACGCGCAGGCAAAGTGATATTGACGCGCTCCGCTTTGTCGGAGAGCTCCGCCAAATCAATCGACACGACAGCCCAAATCCACCCTGCATAATCGGGGTTGGCCTGATGTGTTGAAATGGCACCGGGCTCGGGGACGGCACCGCCGTCATCTATTACCGTTTCCAGCCACAATTCAATCGCCTCGCGGGCGTTATCAATCGCCTCATCGAGCGTATCCCCTGCGGAAAAACATCCGGGCAGATCAGGCACGACCACGCCAAAAGCGGTGCGGTCATCACCGGGTTCTATCGCAATTGGGTATTTCATGGTTTTCTGCCTTTCAATCCTGATTGTTTCATCAGCTTTTGAACCAGACCCGTGCCCAAGTCTTTTTTTGGATGCGGGACGCTAATATGTCCGCCCCGCACCGGATGGGTGTAAATGTGGTGCGAACCTTTAACGCCTCGTAACACCCAGCCCGCTTCGAGGAGTTGCTTGATAAGCGCGGCGCTATTCATTGATGTGTATCATACACACCGGTAAGGATAAGGCAAGCTTTGTCATAGCTAGGGCCGTCTGGCAATTTAAGTGTTGAACCGTCGACCCGCCAATCAAACTAACGGCAACTGCCCCCCCGTATCGACCTCATGCCGCATCACTCGCAAAGTATGCAGCCGCCGACTATCCGCCCGCAGTACGGTGAAATTCATCCCTTCCAAGCTCACCCATTCGCCGCGTTTGGGCACATGGCCAAAGTGCGAAATCACCAAGCCGCCCACGGTATCGAATTCTTCATCCGAGAAATTGACGCCGAGCGTTTCGTTGAAATCTTCAATCTCGGTGCTGGCTTTGACGCGGAAGGTGCCGTCCTGTTCGGGCACGATGTTGTCTTCGGTTTCGTCGAAGTCGAATTCGTCTTCGATGTCGCCGACGATTTGCTCGAGCACGTCTTCGATGGTGACCAGCCCCGCGACGCCGCCGTATTCGTCGACGACGATGGCGATGTGATTGCGGTTGGAGCGAAACTCTTTGAGCAGCACGTTGAGCCGTTTGGACTCGGGGATAAATACCGCGGGGCGCAGCATGCCGCGGATGTCGGCATCGTCTTCGGCGTAATGGCGCAGTAAATCTTTGGCCAGCAGGATGCCGATGATGTTGTCGCGATCACGGTCTATTACCGGAAATCGTGAGTGCGCAGTTTCGATTAGATGAGGAATGAAAACTTCGGGCGCGTCGTTGATATCGATAACGTCCATTTGCGCGCGCGGCACCATGATTTCGCCGACGCGCATTTCGGATACCTGCAACACACCTTCGATCATCGCCAGCGCGTCGGCGTCCATCAGGTTGTTTTCGTATGCGCCGTGCAGCAGCGCAATCAACTGCTCGCGATCTTCGGGCTCGCGCATCAGCCAGTGTGAAATCCGTTCTAGCAGACTCGGTTTACTGTCAGGCTCCATGGGTCAAGTGGTTCGCAAGATAAGGGTTGGCAATTCGGAATCGTTTCAGTATAGCGGCTTCGCGCGCTTCCATAATGACGGCATCGGCTTCGACTTCGTGGCGATACGCTTGCAAATGCAGCGCGCCATGAATGGTGAGATGGGCGTAATGTTCGATCAGTTTTTTACCCAGCTCTGCGGCTTCTTTTGCTACCACTGCGGCGCAGATCACGATATCGCCGCCGAGCACGCGGGTGCCGTTAACGTGCTGGTCGATATCACCGTATTCAAAGGTGAGCACATTAGTGGGGTAGTCCTTGTGGCGGTACTCGCGGTTGAGCGTTTGAGCTTCTTCCAGGTCTACGATACGCACGGTGATTTCAGCATTTTGATCCAGCGCGGCGAGCAACCAGCGCCGGATTTGCGCACGCGTGGGCAAGTTTTGTGCGGTGCTGGCGTATTGCACTGCTAGCGACAATACCGGGCCAGAGAGCGGGGGGCCAGATGAATCAGGGCTTGGCACGCAACTCCTGCTCGGCGCGGTGCTTGGCGTAAGCGGTCACAATATGCTGCACTAAGGGATGCCGCACGACGTCTTCGGCTAAATAGTGAGTGAAGGCTATGCCGCGTACGTCTTTCAATACTTGCTCAGCATCGACCAGCCCGCTTTTTTGATGGCGCTGCAAATCGATCTGCGTCACGTCGCCCGTGACCACCGCTCTCGCGCCAAAACCAATGCGGGTTAAAAACATTTGCATCTGTTCCGGCGTGGTGTTCTGCGCTTCGTCCAAAATAATGAACGCATGGTTCAACGTGCGCCCGCGCATGAACGCCAGCGGTGCAACTTCGATGATTTGCCGCTCAATCAAACGCGCGACTTTGTCATAGCCCATCAAGTCATACAGCGCGTCGTATAACGGGCGCAAATACGGGTCAATTTTCTGATTCATGTCGCCGGGTAAAAACCCCAGACGCTCGCCCGCTTCAACCGCGGGGCGGGTGAGCACCAGGCGCTTCACCTGCTCGCGCTCAAGCGCATCCACAGCGCACGCCACAGCCAGATAGGTTTTGCCGGTGCCGGCGGGACCAATGCCGAAGGTGATGTCGTGATTTTGAATCTGCTCGATATAGCTGCGTTGGCGCTCAGTGCGAGGTTTGAGATCCGCACGACGTGTACGTAGCACGGGACCTGCTTCTTGATCTGCACGTCCACGGGTTAACTCGACCAGACCCAATTGAATGTCGTCCAGATTCAGATTCTCGTTCGCGCGTTTATAAAAATGCTCAATCGCCTGTGCGCCTTTTTCGGCTTGAAGTTTCTCACCATTCACGCGAAAGCTTGAACCGCGTCGGCTGATCGCTACGTCGAACGCCGCTTCGATTTGATGCAGGTTCTCGTCCATCGCGCCACATAGATTGGATAACCTGCGGTTGTCCTCCGGGCGCAGACTGAATTCGACGACGTCAGATTTCATGCAGCGGCTTCATAAATTAGAACTTCGCCGCGCAGACTATTCTTCAGCGCAGCGGTAATCGTCACTTCGATAAATTGCCCGATTAAACGCGGTTGCCCGGCAAAATTGACGATGCGGTTGTTGTCGGTGCGACCGGTTAATTCTTCAGCGCTTTTTCGGGACGGGCCTTCGACCAAAATGCGCTGACGCGTACCAACCATCGCCTGACTGATAACTTGCGCTTGGGAGTCCAGTAGTTGTTGCAGGCGCTGCAGCCGCGCGCTTTTGGTTTCTGCGCTGACGTCATCGGCGTAATCAGACGCCGGCGTGCCGGGGCGTTTGCTGTAGATGAACGAAAAACTGGTATCCACATTCAGCTCAGCGATGAGCTTCATCGTCGCGTCAAAGTCTGCGTCGGTCTCACCGGGAAAGCCGATAATAAAATCCGACGACAACGACAACTCAGGCCGCAACGCACGCAGCTTACGGATAATCGATTTGTATTCCAGCACGGTATAACCGCGTTTCATCGCCGCCAACACGCGGTCAGAACCGGCCTGAATCGGCAAGTGCAGATGCGACACCAACTTGGGCAAACTTGCGTAAGTATCGATCAGCCTCTGCGACATATCGCGCGGATGGCTGGTTGTGTAGCGGATACGCTCAAGACCGGGTAGCTCGTGGATCATCTCCAGCAAAAAAGCGAAATCGCCAATGCTGCCGTCGTCCAGCGCGCCCTGCCAGGCGTTGACGTTCTGCCCGAGCAGATTGACTTCTTTCACCCCGCGCGCGACTAGGTCGGCGACCTCAGCGATCACGTCGTCGAACGGGCGTGAGACTTCTTCGCCGCGCGTATATGGCACCACGCAAAAGCTGCAATATTTGGAACAGCCTTCCATGATCGACACGAAGGCCGAAGCGCCTTCGACTTTGGCGGGCGGCAGATGGTCGAATTTTTCGATTTCAGGAAAACTGATATCTATCTGCGGGCGACCGGTTGCGCGTTTTTTTGCGATCAGCTCCGGCAGGCGATGCAACGTCTGCGGACCAAACACCACGTCAACATAAGGCGCGCGCTTCACAATCGTCGCGCCTTCCTGCGAGGCGACGCAGCCGCCAACACCGATAATCAGATTGGGATTAGCAGCCTTAAGATGCCGCACCCGCCCCAGATTGTGAAACACCTTTTCCTGCGCGTTTTCGCGCACTGAGCAGGTGTTAAATAAAATCACATCGGCGTCACCGGGGTTGTCGGTGGGGGTTAAGCCCTCTGCCGCTTCGAGTACGTCAGCCATCTTGTCCGAGTCGTACTCGTTCATCTGACAGCCAAATGTTTTGATATAAACCTTGCCAGGCATCGTGGGTGACTTTAGGAGTGATTGAAGGTGTGCCTCCGATGAGGCCGCCCGCGCATTATACAACCCGCGTCCCCCGGTAAACCTTGGCTTAATAGGGATTACAAATCACCCTGGAACCGGCCATATGACAAAATGTAGGCATCGTTGGGTAGGGTGCGGTCATGATGGTCGGCTGAGCGATTTCTGCGGCCAGTAGCTTGACCACGCAATCCTTATTCTCAGTCGAGCCCGCTCCGTAACCGACTTTTTCACACACGCGAGCGAGTTCCTTCAAGTGGGCTGTTTCACGCGCTTCGCGCTGCATGGGGTCCAGCGCGCACCCCGCAAGTAAGACCAAGCTGCCAATTAACATCAGGTATCGCATGTTTGCCTCACTATCCATCCAGCCACAGACCGCGTGGGTTAAGACTAGCGCATAAACACAAAGAGTGAACGCGAAAACAGGAAACAAATGGCAGTGATCCTGTCATCAGTAGTCGAATTAGGCCACTACTCCGGGCGGCTTGATAACCACGAGCCTTTGGCTGACATAATTGTTTGGGTTCTATCATTAACATTCAGGGTTAAGCTTAGTAATTAACTAAGCCTACCTCAGGCTATTTATCAATCAGGTAAATAGCTTCAATCTTTTTAAGGTGGCTATATGTCAGGAAAATCAAAAAAACAATTTGGAGTCTGGATGGATTCACAACAGGCGATTATTGTTGGCCGAGCACAGGTGGATGCAGGAGAATTTGTGATCTTAGGCCATGAAAAAAATGCAGGCCAGGGAAGCAACTCAAATGAAAATACAGCTCACAATGCAGAGAGGACTTTGCAGCAAAAATACTTTAAAGAAATCGCGGGCTATATACAAAATGTAGAAGAAGTGCATATAGCAGGTACCGGCACTGAGCAGGAGCAGTTTATGCATTTTTTGGCAAACACTCCCCAGTTTAAGAATGCGGTGGCTAAAGAAAGCACTGCTAATAAAATGAGCGATGAAAAACTCATTGAATACATAGCGGAAGTATTTAGATAGGACATCTCATTCAATAGGCTAACGGAGGTCACGACGGTTCCGCCAAAGCGGTCTACACCGGCAAGGCACTGGCTTAATGAGTGGTTCGATTGGGGCCACGAATGTGTTGACGGCAGGAACACTGCTTTCCTACCAAGCAAAATAAAATGCGTTGCATTCCTAGCAACGCATTGATAGTTTGGTGGTGATGAGTGGACTTGAACCACCGACCCCCGGATTATGAATCCGATGCTCTAACCGACTGAGCTACATCACCAATATTTCCGGCCAGGAAAGGCCGAAAAGGGGCGCAGTTTAGCGGATAGCGCCGAACGGTGTCAAAGCGATGGTCTTAGTGCGGACGTAAACGCGCCAGTTCGTCCAGCACACTAATCAGCAATTCGCGTCCCAGTGGGCCCATGCCCTGCCCCAACTGATCGACATCGCGCTCTCCATTCACCAACCGACGCATCATGCCGCCCATACGCGCCATATCTCCGCCTGCCTTGATCATTTGCTCGGCCATATTCGCCAGTACCGACATGGCTTGCGCATCCCCGCGCGCAGATGCATCGATTAATGACGCCAGACCCGGCGCGGCGCTACTGCCGTCGGGTTGGGAATCGAGCGATGGCAGCGTGGCGGGATTGTCGATGCCGCGCAGCACGGCGTCTACGATGATCTGATCTTCTTCGTCCAGCCCCAAAAAAATGGACGGATCACGCCGCCCATCAATGATGTGTCGCAACGCAGCGGTAAGTCGGGTCCAGCCCGCTTCTTCGGCTGACTGCAGTTGCTTCATCAGTCCGGCAATTTGACTGCGGTCGCGTAGCGCATCGACAACGGTGTGAATAAACGCAGCGTGCACGCGCAGCACTTGTTCTGTCGCGGGAGGAAGTTGGGCCATAGCGGGAATTGGGATCAGGAATGAGGGATAGACGGATTGTCGGATGCGTGTTCGGACTTGGCAATAGTGCTTTGCGTCGGGACTGCTTCAATGCGCCAATGCGCGACCGCCCATTCCAGCAATTCGGCGGGCGGGGCACCCCTTAAGATGACAGGCGGCGGGTGGCCCAGTGCGGTCAATGCTTCGCTCAGGACGCGGCTGATCGCGTGCCCAGGTAAGGCAGGTGCCAGCGTTTGTTTCGATAATTTTTGCCCAAGCGCATTGGTAACCAACGGCATGTGCGCATAGCGCGGTGTAGGTAAACCCAGCAAGCTTTGCAATACGATCTGGCGCGGCGTATTCCACAATAAATCCGCGCCGCGCACGATGTGCGTGATGTGCTGGTGCGCGTCGTCCACCACGACTGCCAGCTGGTAAGCAAAGAGACCATCCGCTCGTTTGACGACGAAATCGCCGACGTCCGCGGATACGGATTGCGCTAATGAGCCAAATACACGGTCGGAAAAGGTGACCAACGAAGCGGGTGCTTTTAACCGCCATGCGATAGCTGGGCCGCCATCGCCCAAGCCGCCGCGACAGGTGCCGGGGTAGAGTATTTCGCCTGCTGCATTGCGCGGTGACTCTGCAAGCTGGCTGCGTGTGCAACAACATGGATAGATTGCATCCGCTTCGCGCAACTGCTGCAACGCCAACGCGTAGGCCGCATCCCGTGAGGACTGCGCCAGCACCTCGTTATCCCAATGCAGACCATAATTTTCGAGCTGCCGCAAAATAGTAACGGCCGCGCCGGGTACGCAGCGCGGACCATCCAGGTCTTCCATCCGCACCAACCAGCGCCCGCCTGCTGCCCGCGCATCAAGCCAGCTGCCAAGCGCTGTAACCAGCGAGCCGAAATGCAGCGGGCCGGTAGGCGAAGGCGCGAAGCGGCCAATATAGGCGGGAACCAAGCGACCACTATCAGGGGGGGTATTCACCCGCAGATTATCGCAAAGTCGCTAAGCCTTAATCGTCGAAAGTGCAGGGACCTGATCAAAATCGCCAGCGCAGACCCAGTGTGAAGTTGCGTGTGGGCATGGGGTAATAAGTCGCGCTGTAGCTGACGGTCGAATAGACCTTATTGAAGAGGTTATTCACCGCGGCGGAAAGCTCCACATCTCCCACATACCAACGGGCAGCCAGGTCGTAGACAGTGTAGGCAGGAAGGATGGGGTAATCGGTGTTCTTGATGTCATTGCCATCGTAGCGACGGCTGACATGGCGGGCGCTCGCCATGAGCCGAAGCTTCTCGCTGACTGACCATTCAACTTGGGCACTGGCTGTCAGCCGAGGGACATGGGGAATGTCTGCTTCACTGCCGACAAAGCGTGGTTGGACGTAGCCGCCATTGCCGCTAAGCCGCACCTGAGGATTCAGCTGCCAGCGGGCCTGGACCTCCATTCCTCTGCGGCGAGTGGCTTGTTCGTAGTTGCGGTTAAGGCTGGCCCCACTGACCGGGTCCTGGCCGTAGTAAATCTCGTCGTCGATCTCAATGTTGAACAGCGTAAGCGCTAATTCAACGTCTTTGCCCTGCGTGTGGCGCATGCCAATTTCGGTGGTCAGGCCGGTTTGTGGGCGCAATTTATCCGAAGCTACAACCAGTTCATCGATATTGGGTGCGCGAAAGTGTTTGCTCGCACTGGCGAAGAAAATCTGGTTGGGAGTGGTCTGCCAGGTCAAACCTAGCTCATAAGCTTGGTTGCGCCAGGTGTTGCGTTGTTCGCTCTGAAGCCTCAGCGCGTCCATGCAATTAATGGGCACGGGAAAGGGAACGAAGACGTAATCACATTCGCGGGAGTATTTGTCGTTGCGTAGGCGTGATTCGAGGCGATTGGTGCGCACACCGGCATTCACTGCCAGACCATGCGGCCCGCGCAAAATGGCTTCGGCGAACTGACCGGTGCCAGTCAGTTCGCCTTGGCGACGTGTGGAACTGTCAACCACGGTTTCGCCGTTCTCGTACCGGGCATAGTCCGCGGTTTGCCAGTGCCCCCCCAGGCCAAAAGTATGCTTATAGCCAAAGGCGTCGACGTCTACGTTGTAACGTATTTGGGCTTCCTGTTTTTGCGAGGTGATGCGATTCTGCTGGTTGGTCAATGAGATGAGGGGGCTGTAACCGATGATGTAAGGGCTTTCGCGATCACGCCAATTCAGCAGCATTTCTAGCTGTCCCGCGGTGTCGAAATCGAAATTGGCCCCTAAGGTAACCATCCGGACGTCGGTACTGCCGCCATCGAAAGGTGAGTTGGACTTACGACGCGTCGCGTCGCTGGTGGCGAACGCTGCCGCACTCACCGGCCCTGGCAGCCCATATTCATCTCGATGCATTGAGATGCGCCCATATAGTTCCAGAAAACTGAGCGCCTCCGTGGGCAGATAGCGTAGCTCGAAGCTGCCATCGCGCCGATCCAGTTCACTGTTTTCGCGATAACCGTCATTGTTCGATTGGCTGAGCGTGGCACGGGCGCGCCACGCGCCTTTTCCACCCCCCGCACTCGCAGACAACTCCTGCCTGTCATAGGAGCCCACTCGGGCAGCGACATTGCCCCGGATAGGACCACCTGTCGGTGGTTGAGTGATGATATTGATCACGCCGCCTACGGCGCCATCGCCATAACGCACCGCCCCGCCGCCCCGAATGATTTCCACCCGCTTGATTTGCGATAACGCAATGGACGATAAATCCGCTCCCGAGAGATCTACTTCATTCAAGCGCACCCCGTCCACCAGGATGAGCACATTGCTAACCGCCGTGTCGCCCATGCCCCGTATATCCACCGAAGCGTTCTTATCGTTGCCGAAAAAACTTTTCAGATTGAGATTGGCTTCCCGGCTGAGCAACTCCCCTAAATTGGAGGCTGGTGAGTTCTCAATATCTGCAGCGGTGATAACGGACACACCATGGGGGACGGTAAATACCCGCCCATCTGTGCTGGCTGGCGTGACGATGATTGTTTGCAACTCGGTCACGGGAAGCTCGGAGGCGAGTACCGGGCTGGCTGTCAGTAGACACAGCACTGACAACAACTTGCGCTTGAGGAACGGGCTCATAAACAAGCTGGCGGCGCGTGCCGCCAGCAATAGATTAGGCGCTGCGACGACGTTTTGCGACAACTCCCAGCACTGCCAATCCGCTTAGGAATAGCAAGGCATGGCTTGGCTCCGGAACCGCTGTTACCGACAAATTGTCCATGGCGAAATAAGCGGGCGTGTTGATCCCAAAGCTGCCGGTATCAGAAGAGGTCAGTGCAAACCCCAAGCGATTGACTGTGCCCAGGCTGGACAAATCGACATACGTCCAGTTTTTGACGATGTAGTCCAGGCTGTTGTCGGCGAAACGGTAATCGGCCAAATAAAAATCCACGCTTCCCGTGACTCCATTCGTGGCATCGAGTCCTAAAATGCTGAGCTTAAGCCAGTCGACGTCGTTGCCGCTGGCACCCCCAAATTTTTTGGCGAAAGAATCACCTTGGAGCATCGATAGCGCCGCATAGGTTGTGTTGGTGAAATAAGCTCCAGCCACCGTTGAGGCTGTGCTAAAGCTCGCTGTGGGAACACCAAGATTGGCGATTGCATAATTGGCCGAGCCTAGCGCGCCACCTCCTGCATAGGCGCTAAACTGGTTAGCAGAGCCCGCTGTGGTCACGTCGGTCTTGTTGGAATAGATCCAGTCGGTGTGGCAGCACCCTGGAAAATATTCGGTATAACTATGGTTGAAGCTGACACCCCCGCTGCTAAAGGTACTAGTGACCTGCGGGAAGTAATAACTATCCGTTGCCAAGGTCAGGTCGTCGAAGCTTGCGGTTGCGGCATGGGTTGCGCCGCTCAGAGCCATGCTAAGTAGGAAGGTCGTTAGGGTAAGTGTTTTCATGTGGAGTCCTTGAGTGAAGGTGAATCGAATTCAGGCCTGGGTGCGTCCGCGCAAACGTAGGGCAAGTAAGCCCAAGCCCACAGCAAACAGAGCGATGGGGCCGGGTTCCGGAACGGCAGCAGCGAAGTAGCGCACCCCCACCGCGTCTAGGTCGAACCCGCCGCTACCAGTGGTCTGGTAGGGATCGTAAATGGGGTGGGGGCCGCCTGCGCTGGTAGGGTAGTTATCGAATTCAGTGCCGTCGCCCTTAATGTCGACAATACGAATGGCGGTAATCTGATTCACATTTAACCCTGCAGTACCCGCTAGCAATTGGAGATCAAAAGGCGTCCCCCAGCCCTGCCTGTATTTGCCCGCCAGACCGTCAATATTGGTAGGGTCAATGCTGCCAAATGCATTGACTGGGCTCGGGGTGAAGTAATACGACGGGAAACGGAAAAAATCCGTGCCGTTGGATGAGACTTCCACGAAGGCCAATTCCAAAAACGTATCGTTAAAGCTGTTTTCATAAACAGCGAAATCCCAGCCGTTGCCATTCGAAATAGTGCCACCGAAGTTCAGGGTGATGACGCCCTGATCGCCCAGCGAAACAATGTCGGTAGACGTCCCAAGCGCTTTGCCTAAGGCTTTTTCCGGCGTTTTCCAGGTGGTATCCACATTGGGACCTGGCAAGTAGTTCACATAGCCCGTAGCCCACTGGACAAGATCGGGACTGTCTTTGCTAATGGCAGTGGAGCCGACCTGGCCTGCTGCAGGGCCGAATGGACCAGCCTCAGAAGCGGTCGAATAGGCAACCAGCCCGAGGAGGGAGAGGTAAGGTAAATATCTGAAATACATGGTAATGGCTCCTTAACGTAAGTCGGCACATCCGCCGACAGGAAAAGCGGAATTTTCATACGTAGGAATAGGTAAAGGGGAAGTGTTGCAGAGGCAAAGCCTAGTCGAAACACCGTCCCTCTACCCACCGTAGCATATGGTTATTTACAATTCAGGCCGGTATCCGGGCTCGCGCATGAGGGGTTTCGCCTTCCCGCTTATGTCACAGCAGTGGCTGATTTGAAACACCGTAAAGCGCTTACCGTTGCGGGGGCAGCACAGGCTTGGCGGCAATCACCGCGCACCTGTTTCCCGTTTAACGCGTCCGGGTTGAAGTCCGAACGCGCACCTGAACCAGCGAATTATACAACTGGGTTTTGACAGGGGTGCGCTGGTTCCTCCTACGTTGGGGTTTTGCGGTGATGATCGAGTAAGCGGCTCAGCGCCTCTTTAAGCGGCCCGTCTTCGATCTCGGTATTGAGTTGCGCCAGACTGGTGAGCGCAGTCTTGGGCAGGCCGGGTTTGTCGACCACGACCGGTGGCCTCGACTGAAACTCAGGTTGAACATTGACGCGTACATGATCAACGATCAAGCCGTGTTTGCTCATTTCTGTTGCCAACGCTTGGGTCTGGTGGCGCAAACGCGTGGCCACCGCGCCACTATCACAGGCGAGATGCAGATTGCCTTGTTCGAGTTGTGCCACCCACACGCTGCCTGCAAGCGCCGAAGGCAGACAGCGCTCAAGCGCCGCTTGCGCGCGCAACAGCACTTGTGTGCGTGCCAATAGCGCGGCAGGCAGTTGGGTTGCGAGCAAGTCAGATAAGCTGGATGCGCTCATAGAGTTAGCACAATCGGCTCACGGTGGGTGTCCGACGCTATGTTAAAATTCACCGGATTACCGTCTTAGCGGCCTTCGGACCCCTCATGTTGCAATCCTTCGTCAGAAAAATTTTCGGCAGCCGTAACGACCGGCTGGTCAAACAATACATGCAAAAGGTCGGCGCAATCAATGCGTTTGAACCTGCCATGCAAAAACTCTCCGATACTGAGCTCGCAGGCAAGACGGCTGCGTTCAAGTCGCGGATCGAGGCAGGCGAGTCGCTCGATAAGTTGTTGCCCGAAGCGTTTGCGGTGGTCAGAGAAGTCTCCAGCCGAGTATTAGGCTTGCGACATTACGATGTGCAAATGGTCGGGGGCATGGTGTTGCACGACGGCAAAATCGCCGAGATGCGCACCGGTGAAGGCAAAACGCTGATGGCGACTTTGCCTGCGTATCTAAACGCACTTGCAGGAAAAGGCGTGCATGTGGTGACGGTCAACGATTACCTCGCCAGCCGTGATGCGGAATGGATGGGCCGCGTGTTTGGCTTTCTTGGCATGACCACCGGCGTGAACCTGTCACAAATGCCGCACGGCGAAAAGCAGGCCGCTTACGCCGCCGATATTACTTACGGCACGAATAACGAATATGGCTTCGATTATTTGCGCGACAACATGGTGTTCCAGGACTCCGAAAAAGTGCAGCGCCCGCTGGCGTTCGGCATCATCGACGAGGTCGACTCGATCCTGATCGACGAGGCGCGTACACCGCTGATTATTTCGGGCCAATCCGAAGAAAACACCGCGTTGTATCAGCAAGCTAATCTGATCCCCCCGCGCCTGATTCGGCAAGAAAAAGACGACAGCCCCGGGGATTATTCGGTCGACGAAAAAACCCGTCAGGTGTTGCTGTCAGAAGAAGGCCACGAAAAAGTCGAGGCCATCCTCGGCGAAATGGGTTTGTTGTTGCCGGGCGGCAGTTTGTACGACGCGTCCAACATCATGCTGATGCATCACGTATATGCCGCGTTGCGCGCGCACGCGCTGTATTTCCGCGACCAGCATTACGTTGTGCAGAATGACGAAGTCGTGATCGTCGATGAGTTCACCGGGCGTTTGATGTCGGGACGGCGCTGGTCAGAAGGCTTGCATCAGGCTGTCGAAGCCAAGGAAGGCGTATCGATCCAGAAAGAGAATCAGACGCTCGCGTCGATCACGTTCCAGAATTATTTCCGCATGTATCAAAAGCTCTCGGGCATGACCGGCACCGCCGACACCGAGGCCTACGAATTCCAGAGCATTTACGGTTTGGAAACGGTGGTGATTCCCACCCATAACGCGATGATCCGCAAGGACAGCCACGATCAGGTGTACCGCACTGCCCGCGAACGCGACCAGGCGGTGATCCTGGATATCCGCGACTGTCATGAGCGAGGTCAACCGGTGCTGGTCGGCACCACGTCAATTGAAGCCAACGAGCTACTCGCGGCTGAACTGAAAAAAGCGGGTCTGCCGCACAACATGTTGAATGCGAAACAGCACGAACGCGAGGCCGAAGTGATTGCGCAGGCAGGCATGCGTGGTGCGATCACGATTGCGACCAATATGGCCGGACGCGGTACCGACATTGTGTTGGGCGGCAGTATCCAGAAAGAACTGGACGCACTTCGCGACGACGCAACCTTGGCGGACTCCGACAAAAATTCCCGTCGCGAGAAAATGAAAGCTGAATGGAAAATTCGCCACGATGAAGTACTGGGTGTGGGCGGCTTGCACATTATCGGCACCGAGCGCCATGAGTCGCGCCGCGTCGATAACCAGTTGCGCGGGCGGTCGGGTCGTCAGGGCGACCCGGGTTCCTCACGTTTTTTCCTGTCGCTGGAAGATCCGTTGCTGCGCATCTTCGCTTCGGATCGCGTCGCATCGATTATGAACCGATTGAAGATGCCGGAAGGTGAGGCCATTGAACATCCGTGGGTCACGCGCGCAATCGAAAACGCGCAGCGCAAGGTCGAGCAACGCAACTTCGACATCCGCAAACAGCTGCTCGAATACGACGACGTTTCCAACGACCAGCGCAAAGTCATTTATGAGCAGCGCAATGAGCTGCTGGCCAGTGCCGACGTCGCCGACACCATCCGCGCTATGCGCGACGATGTGCTGAATAGCGCTATTGATCTGTACATCGCGCCCGGCAGCATGGACGAGCAGTGGGATGTGTCTGGGCTGGAAAAGTCATTAGCTGGGCAATTCACACTTGATCTGCCGCTGCAACAGTGGCTGGATGAAGATAAAACGCTAAACGAAGAAAGTTTGCGCAAAAAGATTTGTGTCGCGGCAGACGCGTTATACCAAGAAAAAGAAGTGCTGGTCGGTACCGAAGGCCTGCGCCAGTTTGAGCGCTCGATCATGCTGCAAAGCCTGGACTCGCACTGGCGTGAGCATTTGTCCGCGCTTGATCATTTGCGCCAGGGCATTCATCTGCGCGGCTATGCGCAAAAGCAACCCAAGCAGGAATACAAGCGAGAGGCATTTGAGTTGTTTTCCAGCATGCTGACTGCCATCAAGGCCGAGGTATCGCAGATCACACTCACCGTGCAGGTCCGCTCGCAAGAAGATATCGAGGCCGTCGAGCAGCACGACGAACTCGCCAACGTGCAGTATCAGCATGCAGATTATGACGAAGCATTGGCTTCTTCGTCGGATGAGCCATCAGTTGCACAACCGTTTGCGCGCGAGTACGCGAAGGTCGGGCGCAACGACCCTTGCCCATGCGGCTCGGGAAAAAAATACAAGCAGTGCCACGGCCGTTTAGCCTGAGGATCGGTGATGCCGTATTACGTTTTTCGAATGGGCATGTTCAAGGTGCTGGAAAAGCAGGGCGAATGGCCGAGCTTCAAAGAAGCACGTGCCCACACCAACGAACTGCGCAAAACCCTCGACCCCAAGTCCGGTGACAAATACAAAATGATTTTTGCCGAGAACGAAATCGCCGCTCAGGAAACGCTGACTGCAGAACGGAATATTGAGAAAACCCTGTCCGGAGACGATTGGTAGTCGGCGTTTGATTGGGCATCAATGGCTGAGTACAACGAAGATGCTTACAAACTCGCCCGCCGTGCGTACATCGAATACAGCTGTCCGTTCGAGCGCGCGCTGCTATCGCGCTGTGTGAATTGTCAGCGCGCCCGCAAACTTAATCTCGCCGAACGTGAAGCGATAGCCTGCAGTGACCCTATAGTGCGCGAGCACTGCCTCACGTTTTATCAAGCGCTGCACGATAACGCGCAGTTCGCCTTAAAGATCAATCCCGACGCACCCTGGCCCTTCGGTAAGGAAATCCGCGCGCAGTGTGGCGGTGTGCGGGGATTGGCGGTTGCGTTAGGTGCAGACGGCGATGAGCACACCGACGCGGCCGATACAGTATTACGTGCGCTGGATGAACTCGGCAGCTGCGAACAATTTCCCTATTCGCAAATCATGCGAGCGGTGGTGCATTTCGAACCACGCAAACGCCGTAAATGAAGATATAAAAGTTTAATCATGCCTACCGAGCAGGCTGACCAAGCGCTTCTGCACATCATCGCTCCGCCACCTGTGCTCTACATAGGCGCATTTTTGCTTAGCATTGCGATTCATGCAGTGTTCCCACTTTGGGGCTTTCCGCTGCCTTATCTTTTCAAAATTCCGGGGGGTCTACTATTTCTTCTCAGCGCGGCATTCGCGCGCTGGGCCTTTTGGACAATGCGGCAAGTGGGCACCACCGCCAATCCAAAACAAGAATCCCAGGTTCTCGTCACCGGCGGACCCTTTCGGTTCTCACGCAACCCCATTTATGTTGCGATGACAGGGCTCTATCTAGGTTTGGCGTTGCTGGTTAATGCTTTCTGGCCACTGATGCTGCTTGGTCCGTTGCTCGCCTTAATGGAATGGGGCGTTATCCGCAGAGAAGAGCATTATCTTGCCGCGAAATTTGGTGAGCCCTATACAAGCTATCAATCCAAGGTCAGGCGTTGGCTTTAGAGGTGTCAGGCGTTTCAGATTGTGTGGCGGGAGGCGAGATCAGATGCACCACCCGTTGCGGGTAAGGTATCTCGATTCCCGCTTCGCGGAAGCGCCGCCACAATTCCCAATTGAGGTCTGACCGCAGGCTTTGCTGCCCCTCGCTCGGGTCGCGAATCCACACGCCGAGTTCGAGCAATATACCGTTATCTGCAAAAGTTTTTAGCAGTACTGTGGGGGCTTCCTTGTCTGCGCTGTGCAACACGCGAGGGTGCATCAATGCAACTTGCAACATGATTTCGCGCGCCTGATCCAGATCGGTTTCATACGATACCTGGATCGGCAATCCGATACGGATGTCGGGCTGGCTCAGCGAATGATTGACCACAGTCTGGGTAATCAGCATCTCGTTCGGCACAATGCTCTCGGTGCCATCCATCGCTTTTAACAGCGTGTAGCGCGTGTTGATTCGGGTGACTTCGCCGAATTTGCTGTCGACCGTAATCAAGTCGCCGATGCGCACCGAGCGATCGAGCAGGATGATGAAGCCGGAGATGTAGTTGCTGGCGATTTTTTGAAGACCAATCCCCAGCCCCACGCCAAGCGCGCCGCCAAATACCGACAGCACAGTCAGATCAATCCCCACCGCGGGCAGTGCAATCATTACTGCCAGTACGAGCAACAGTGTGCGCACCGCCTTGGTCAGCGCCATGCGGAGCGAAAGATTCATATGCGCAAAACCCATCAGCCGGTGCTCAATGAAACGCGCAAGCCCGAGCGAGACCATGACTGCGATAATTACCACGACTGCCGCTTGCAACAGCAGCCACAACGAGAAGTGATGGTTGCCGGATTCGAACGACACCGCTTCAAGCCAGCCGTGGATGAGCGGGATCAAACCGCTGATGTGCGCGGCGAACCCCCCCCAAATGAGCCACGCCGCGGTGCGCTCCCAAGCCTTCTGCGCTTCACTGGGTTTGAATACATAGCGCAGCGCGTACACCAGTAAACGCACGCATACCAACGCAAACAATAACGGTATCGCCACGTCCAGCAAATGCGTTTCACCCACCCAGCGTTTGACGCCTTCGCGGCCGATCAGCGAGACCAGCAACATGATGAATGGAAATCCAATACGACGCGCGCCGCCTCGGCCCGCGGCCCAAGGGTTGTCGGTATTGCGAAGATACGGCCGGATGAAGTGCATCACCGCCCACGCGATGAGAACACTTAGCCCCAGCACACCCATTTGCCACAGCAGCGCGGTGTTGTGGCTGTCCTGCATCAGACGAGCGAGGAGGTTATCAAATAGCGGGGTGGATTTTGTCATCAAAAAAAGCCGTCACAAGGACGGCTTGAATCATACCTTGAATAAGATTTTGCAATTCGCACGCATTCGCCCATCAAAGCGCCGCATCCATCGTCTCGATCACGCTGCGGTAGTGGTTGACCACGTGGCTGCGCTTAACTTTTAGAGTAGGCGTAAGCAAGCCATTCTCCGCAGTCCAGGAAACGAGATCGGCGTGAACCTGGCGAATCTGCGTATGTCCCGGGAAATGCTTGGTCTGCGCGTTCACACGCGACCTTAGCGCTTTGCATACCGCAGGGCTTTGCAAGGACGCATCAGTCGCCTCTACCCCCAAGCTGATTGCCAGCGCGTGCCACAAATCAGCATTAAGCACAGTGAGCGCAGCCAACGCGGCTTTGCCTTCACCCACGATCATCACTTGTTCAAACAAGGGGTCGAGCAGGATCGCCGCCTCCATATCCGCTGGCGAAATTTTCTCGCCATTGCTCAATACAATAATGTCCTTGATGCGCCCCACGATAAAGTAGTGGCCCCGGGCGTTCACGCTGACTTTGTCGCCGCTATGCAACCAGCCCTCCGCGTCGATAACTGCACGGGTGGCTTCTTCATTCTGCCAGTAACCCCGCATCACGCATTTGCTCCGCGTCAGTAGTTCATCTTGCTCGCCCACGCGTACCTCCACCCCCGGCAACGCCTGGCCGATGCTGGCGGGGATATTGGAAGAGGGGCGATTGACGCAAATGATGGGTGCGGTTTCAGTCAGGCCATAGCCCTGATAAATCGGCACGCCCAGGCTGATAAACGTCCGTGCGATCTCGGGCGATAGCGCCGCCCCGCCCGAGATCGCAACGAAGACTCGGCCACCGAATTTATCGGACACACTGCGTGCGACTAAGCGATTCAGGAGTCCCCACAGCAGTTGGTTCGGATGCCACGGGGCACGCTGTTGTACGATTTCAAATCGACGCCACCCAACTTTTATCGCTAGGTTAAATAGTTTGCGCGCCAGCGGTTTTTTCTGGCTAAGCGTGTGTTGAATGCGGCCGTAAACGCGCTCGTAAATTCGCGGCACTGAGACTAAAACCGTGGGGCGTATCGTGATCAAATCCTGTGCCAACTGCGTGATCGAACGCGCATATGCCACTTCGGCCCCCAGCATCATGGGCCAGTAATAACCCGCCGTGCGCTCCAACGTATGCGACAACGGCAGAAACGACAGGAAGACATCGTCACCCCCCAGCGAGATACATTGAGTCGCGTAATAGGCATTCCACAGCATGTTGCCGTGCGTGAGCATCACACCCTTGGCCCGCCCCGTGGTGCCCGAGGTATACACAATGCTTGCCAGCGCATCGGTGCTGAGCGTTGGCATGGGTAGCGTGGTGCCCACGGCTGAGGCCAGCCAATCTTGCGCTACGCTAAATTGCACACGCCCGCAGGCAACCTCGCCCGTCGGTGCTTGCAGACTAATAATGACTTCAAGACTGGGGCATGCGCCCGCGATATCCGCCATTTTGCGGTGCTGAAATTTACCTTCAATCAGCAGCAGTCTGGCACCTGAATGGTCGAGGATATACGCGGCATTATCCGGACTGTCGTCGAGATACAAAGGCACCACCACCAGACCCAAGCCTAACGCGGCCTGATCGAAGATCACCCACTCGACGCAGTTTTTCAGCATCACCGCGACGCGGTCGCCGGGCGCCAGTCTTTCTTTTAGCAGCGCGGCTTGCCAACGCGCCACGTCTCTCTCAACTTGCGCCCAAGTGAATGCCACCCACGACTCGCTGGCGGGATCAAATTGGCGGTAGGCGACTTTGTTGGGCGAGGCTAAGACACGCGCTTGAAACAGCCCGTAGAGCGTGCCTAGTTCATCAGGGTGAAAAGCTTCAGCCATCGCGGTATCAGTGGGCGCCTATAAAAGACTGCGGGCGATGAAGACGCATTAATAAACCCGCGGCGGATTGCGGTCAAGCCACTACGTAGTCGGCTACCACTGCAAGCTATTTGTGATCAGCGCTTGATCAGCACGGCGGCAAAAAAACCATCGGTGCCGTCGCGTGCGGGTGAGAGATGCAAATAATCCTGGCCTTGAGGTAAATCCATTTTGCCCCGCGCGAGGAGTTCGCTCACGGGCAGTAGCGTGAATGCGCCCTCCGCCAAAAACGCTTCGACTAGTTGCTCGTTTTCTTCGGGTAACAGGCTGCAGGTGGCATAAACCAATCGTCCCCCGGGCTTCAATAGGCGCGCTGCCGAGCGCAAAATCCCGGCCTGTTTTTGCGTGAGTTCGACCACGCTCTCGGGCGACTGACGAAACTTTAAATCGGGATTGCGGCGCAGCGTGCCAAAGCCGGAACACGGTGCGTCGACCAGTACACGGTCGAGTTTGCCCGCCAGCCGCTTCACCCGTGTGTCGTTCTCGGAACTTAGCAACTGCGGCATCACGTTCGATAGCCCCGAGCGCGCCAGCCGCGGCTTAAGCTTGACCAGCCGCTTGTCGGCGACGTCGAACGCATACAACCGCCCGCTGTTCGCCATCATCGCACCAATCGCCAGCGTCTTGCCGCCCGCGCCGGCGCAGAAATCGCACACCATCTCGCCGCGCCGCGCGCCGACCAAGAGCGCCAGCAGCTGGCTACCGTCGTCCTGCACCTCGATGCTGCCGTCGACAAACAGCGGATGGCGGTTCAGCGCGGGGTTGTCCGCAAGCCGAATGCCCCACGGCGAATGCGGCGTGGGGGCGGCCTTGTAGCCTTCGCCAAGCAATCGTTCCAGCACCGCTTCGCGACTGGCCTTGTGCGTGTTCACGCGCAGATCCAACGGCGCCTGCTGCTGCAGCGCGCGGCCCAGCGCAAGAATGTCGGCGTCGCTCATCGTTGGCTGTAATTTTTGGATCACCCAGTCCGGCAATTCCGCCGCGACACCCAGCGGCAGATTGTCGGTTTTAGCGGCGCGAATATGCGCGATCAGCTCCGGGCGCGCAAAGTGTTCCAGCACCGCACCGCTCATGCCACGCACCTTAATCAGCCACGCGACTACCAACGTGCGCGGGTTGGCTGCAGGCACCACCACAGACAGATAGCGATAGCGCCGCAACACGCCAAACACCGCTTCGGCGATAAAGCTGCGGTCGTGCGCGCCCAGTTTTTTGTTCTCGCGAAAAAACGCGGACAGCACTTTGTCAGCCGGGTACTTGAAATCCAGCACCAAATCCAGGGCCTGCGTGGCGAGTTGTAATAAAGCGGGAGTCAGTTCCATTGAAGGGCCATCTAAGTTGGGGATATCGAAAGCATCAAAGGGTACGCTTTAGCGCGGCCTGATTACATGAATGGTTAACTTGCTGTGAAATCAGTGTTTCAACGGATTCCCACAGGAACCAGTATGCTGGCACGGCGCTTCCATCGGGTGCATGCCATATCCAGGAATGAGCGTTACGCCCACCTAGGCCAAGATAGAATTGTTGTGCACGGTGGTTGTCGTGAGTGACCGACAAATACAAGCCGCGCCCAGGCGCTAGGAGGTTGCACCACCGCGCCATGTTTACCAGCAGGGCTTTTCCAATGCCTTGCCCTTGGCTCGATTGTCTGACATGGAGATTGTCGAGATACGAGCCCCATTCGGCATGCTCTGCTGCAAAAGCACAAGCAAACCCGATTACCCCGCTCTCGTCTTCAGCTAGCAATACGCACTGAGTTTCTTTAGGCGATGCCAAACGCTCCGCCCAGATAGCTTCTCTATCAGCAACAACGGTTCTTTGAAGATAGTCCGCACTGAGAGCGTGGCTGTAAGTGATTTGCCAGCTCGATGCGTGTAGGGCTGCAATCATTTTAGCGTCGCGAGATGTGGCAAGGCGGAGTTTCATAACGGTCAAGATTGGTGGAAAGCTGGGGATAACGAGCTGGGTATTGGCGACTACTCGATCCCGGTAAATTCGGCGATAAACGCGCGCACCCAGAGCTGGGACTTTGCGCTATGAAAACGCGCCACCATCTCGCCTTTCACAAACAGCAGCACAGTCGGGAAACCGCGCATCGCATAGCGCCCGGCCAGTTTCATGTTGTCGTCCGCGTCTACCTCGATTTTTGCCAGCCGAATGCGGCCGCCGTAACGGGGAATCAGACGTTCAAGAATCGGTGTAAGCGTGCTGCACGGTGGGCACCAGTCGGCCCAGAAATCGACCATTACCGGCTGCACGTGCGAGGCCTCGACCACGTCTTTTTCAAACTGAGGCCAGTGCGTATCAAAAATCAGGGCGGGAGCGGAATCCACATTCATAGTCTGAGAAGATTGGAAGCAGGTTGAATGGCGCGACAGAATACCATTCGGGCCACAACGCGTCATGGTTCGTCCCTGCCCTACCGTAGAATACGAAGGCCTCCCCCTTGTTGCCTGCACCCCCTGACTCGCTTCATGCAATCCGCCCTGCATTTACTTCGCACCGTTTTCGGCCACGATACTTTCCGCCCGCATCAAGAGGAGATCGTCACGCACCTGGTCGCCGGCGGGGATGCGCTGGTGATTATGCCTACCGGCGGCGGCAAGTCGCTGTGCTATCAACTGCCCGCGCTGGTGCGTGACGGCATCGGCATTGTGGTGTCGCCGTTGATTGCGTTGATGCACGACCAGGTCATCGCGTTGCGGCAGCTGGGCGTGCGGGCGGAATATTTGAATTCGTCGCTGGATGCGCATGAGGCGCGACGCGTGGAGGCGGCGCTCGCGGGAGGCGAACTCGATCTGCTCTACGTCGCTCCCGAGCGCCTGATGACCGAGCGTTTTCTTGCCAGGCTCGACCGCACCCGGATTGCGTTGTTCGCGATTGACGAGGCGCATTGCGTGTCGCAGTGGGGACATGATTTCCGCCCCGAATATGTGCAGTTATCAGTGCTGCACGAGCGCTTTCCGGCGATTCCGCGCATTGCGCTCACCGCCACCGCCGACGCGCCGACCCGCGCCGAAATCTCGCTGCGCCTACAACTGGAAGACGCGCGGCATTTCGTCACCGGCTTCGACCGCCCCAATATCCGCTATCACGTGCGCATGGACGCCAGCGGCGCGCGCGAGCAGCTGCTGCGATTCATTCAGGACAAGCATAGCGGCGAGGCCGGGATCGTGTATTGCCTGTCGCGCAAGCGCGTGGATGAGACCGCCGCGTGGCTCACCGCACAGGGGTTTACCGCGCTGGCCTATCACGCGGGCATGGACGCAGCCGCGCGCCGCCACACGCAGGAGCGCTTCCTCAGTGAGGACGCGGTGATCGTAGTAGCGACGATTGCGTTCGGCATGGGTATCGATAAGCCCGACGTTCGATTCGTCGCGCATCTGAATCTACCCAAAAGCCTTGAGGCGTATTACCAGGAAACCGGCCGCGCGGGGCGCGACGGGGCACCCGCTGACGCGTGGCTGCGCTACAGTTTGTCGGATGTGATACTGCTCAGGCGCATGCTCGACGAATCCGACGCTGACGAGGCGCACAAGCGCGTCGAAGCGCGCAAGCTCGATGCGATGCTGGGCTACTGCGAGCTCACTTCGTGCCGCCGCCAGTCGCTGCTCGGCTATTTTGGTGATGCACCGAGTGCGCCCTGCGGCAATTGCGACAACTGCCTGGAACCGCCACAAACCGTAGACGCCACTATCGCCGCGCAAAAAGCGCTGTCGTGCGTGCATCGCACCGGGCAGCGCTTCGGCGTGAACTATCTGATCGAAGTGCTGCTCGGCAAGGATAACGAACGCATCAAAGGTTTTGGCCACCACGCGCTTTCGACCTTCGGCATTGGCACTGAACTGGACGCCAATGGTTGGCGCGCAATATTTAGGCAGCTTGTCGCGCGCGGCATGCTGATCGCCGATCACGAACATTTCGGCGGTTTAAAGCTTACCCCCGCCTGCCGACCGTTGCTGCGCGGTGAAACCACCTTGCATCTCGCCCAACCTACGGCGCCGGTTAAACGCGGCAAAAAAACCCGCTCCAGTGCGGCGGTCCAGGTCAACGATGATCCGTTGTTCGAAGCGTTGCGCGCACGTCGCCGCGAACTCGCGCAACAGCAAGGCGTGCCGCCGTATGTGGTATTCCATGACAGTACGCTGGCCGCGATGGCGGCGTTTAAACCGCAAACGCTGGCAGCTTTTGCGGACTTGCCAGGAGTAGGTGAGCGAAAACTGGCGACTTATGGGACAGCATTTTTGGAAGTGATTTGGGCAGCTTGACCTGGTGATGTCCAGAGATGGCCACAATTGAGGTGTTTTCGTAAATTCCTTGGTATCTCGCCAGTTCGATGCTAGATTAACCCTCGTTTTGTTACGGATTCGCCCAATACGGCCGTTAACGCTCCCATGACCTGCAATCGTCGCCAATTTTTACGCAATAGCGCAATATTTAGCGCGGGACTTTGTTTGCCCGGGTTTGCGCGCGCGGCTTTAACGACAGAGCCTGAACGCAGTTTGCGCTTTTACAACACGCATACGGGCGAGTCGCTGAATACCGTCTTCTGGGCTGACGGCCTTTATGTGCCGGAAGCGCTCACGGATATCAACAAGCTTTTGCGCGATCATCGCACTAATGATATTGCTGCGATTGACCCACAGTTACTCACCTTGTTAGACCGCGTGACAACGCTGGTGAGCCCAGGGGATACGCTGCATGTGATTTCGGGTTACCGTTCTCCCCTCACCAATCAGGCTTTAGCCGATCAGTCAGATGGCGTGGCCAAGCACAGTCTGCATATGGAAGGGAAGGCCATCGACATTCGTATTCCAGGGCGGAATCTGTCGTGGCTACGGGATAGCGCCCTGAGTTTGAAAGCTGGCGGCGTTGGCTACTATCCAAACTCGCAATTTGTACACATCGATACAGGGCGCATTAGAAGCTGGTAATAGCCGCAGTGAGTCGCGGACTCTAATGACTCGCAGGCTTTTCGCTCAACAGTGGGTAAGGATTAATCGGCTTACCCTCCCACCAATGTTTTTCCGGCCCTAATTCAAATATCGCAAAGTGTAGATGCGGTGCGTCGGGACTCGCGTTTCCAGTAGTGCCCACGTAACCCACCAGCTCACCGCGCTTCAAGAGTTTCCCTTCGATAATACCTGGCGCATAACGATCCAGATGCGCATAGTAGTAAGCAAACCGTTCGGTCGGATCGAATTGATACAGCGTTAATCCGCCCTGCTTGCTAGTGAAAAGCTTGAC
This sequence comes from Thiobacillaceae bacterium, assembly GCA_031366105.1. GTDB lineage: Bacteria > Pseudomonadota > Gammaproteobacteria > Burkholderiales > Thiobacillaceae > Thiobacillus. The sequence goes on from JANLZE010000109.1 coordinate 149,143, forward strand.
GATTTTGCCGTCGTCAATCGCCAATACCTCTCGGCCGCGTGGCGCCATAATATCCAGCGCTTCGTGAATACGTGTGCCTCCCCGAGTCTGGTTAAAAGTATCGATCAGCTCGCTGGGCTTGATGCCCTGCACGGGCAGCAATAAATTCGCAGCCGGTGGGGCAGACCCAAGATTCGGAGTGACCGATGCCGCAGGAACGGGCACCGGCAGGGGGACGGGCACGAGGTGCGTCGGCTGGGGCGCAACGGGGGCCGGTGTGGCGAGTTTCGGCGCTTGCGTAGGCGACGCCGTTGGCAAGGGCAAAGGGAGTTGCGCCACTGGGATAAAGCTTACATTGTGATTGACCGTGAGATACGTAATGACGCCGACCGCGCCGACCAGAATGCCCAGCACAAAAAACAGCGCACGCGCCATCATTCTTGAAGTAGCACCGGCGTGCCTGAAGCTACGGCCTGTGACACCGTGATCACGTCCCAGTTGGTTAAACGAATACAACCATGCGATTGGGTTTTGCCGATTTTTGAAGGTTCCGGCGTGCCATGAATGCCGTAATGTTCCTTGGATAAGTCGATCCAGGTGACGCCTACCGGGTTATTGGGTCCCGGCGGAATTTTGGCCTTGGCATGAGTGGGATTGGCATCCCAAAATAAACCAGGGTTGTAATGGAACACCGGGTTTTTCGCGATGCCCTGCACTTTCCATTCGCCTAACGGCAAAGGGTCGTGTTCACTTCCTGTTGAGGCGGGGAACTCCCCAAGCACTTTGCCTGCGGCGTCGACCAAGGTTAGGGTTGAATCGGACTTGGACACAATAATCTTGGCGGCTTTTGGCAAGGGCGTATGTTCTTCTACATTGGGCACCACGATATCCTGACCAGCTTGAGTAAATTCTTTTCCGGGATTCAGTTTTTGGAGCAGTTTTGGACTGGCGTGAAATTTTTCGCCCAATCCTTCAAGCGCCGTCGTGTATCCCAAATGACTGAGTTTGGATTTCTCCATCATGTCGGAAGGAATGCTTTCAAAGGGTCCTGCCACGTCTTTATCCGTGAGTTTGTACGAGATCAATGCGGGAGCGGCCTCGCGATTCAGCGCCGCCCAAGTAGGTTCATCGACGTTCCCCGTAGCGGCAATGCCATTGGATTTTTGAAAAGCCAGAATGGCCTTACGGACGTTGTCGCCGTAAGCCGCGTCGATTTCGCCAGGCGAAAAATGTACGCGGTCGAGCAAAATCTGCGCACGTAGCACTGCGGCGCCTTGGGCCTTGGGTCCAACGGGCTGGGCGAGTTTCACATCGTTAACAGTCTCCGCGGTGAGTAACAGTTTGGGAGGCGCGGGGGGGCGAGCGGCTTCTGCGGTAGGCGCCAAAAAGATCAGCGCGAGGGTGCCAACTACGATGCTTTTCATTGTGTGTTTCCTCTCTTGTTTAAGCCTAAATAATATCGCATAACGGCTCAACTCATTGCGCACACTAAGCTCCGGCGGCTTTTAGCCAATCCCACCACAGCTTAAACAATGCCGGGCTCGCCGAAGCCACCACCGAACGTTCCCAAATGTCCGCTGTATCAAACGACCCCGACAGGCTCGCCAGCTGCCCCCCGGCTTCTTCGAGGATCAACGCGCCCGCGGCGTAATCCCATAACTTCTGCCCGCCATGCACATAAATATCAAAACGTCCCGCAGCGGTATAACACCAGTCCAACGCACTGGCGCCAAAATTGCGCTGCGATGCATACGGGGGCCATGAGGCTAGACGTCCGGCCAGCGCGCGCTTGACGCGTTTCAATTCGACCCCGGCGAGCGCACGTCGTAACTCAGTGACCGGTGCGCGCAACGGAAGCGGGATCCCATTTAGATGCGCACCGCCGCCGCGCGTGGCAGAAAACATCTCATCGGCAATCGGGTCGTACACCACGCCCAGCTCGCGCACACCCTTACGAATGAAGGCGACCGAGATCGCAAAATACGGCACCCCGGCGACAAAATTCGAGGTGCCATCGATCGGGTCGACGCACCACAGTCCATCGCGCCCCGCAACCCACGCGTCACGCTGCTGGATTTCGGTCATTTCTTCGCCGAGCACGGGAGCATTGATTAGCCCAGGCAAGCGTTGCTCCAACGCCGTTTGCGTGGCGAGATCGGCTTCGGTAAATAGACTGCCGTCCAGTTTATGACTGTGCGTGACGTGTAAAAAGCGCGGCGTCACCTCGCGCTGCGCGACGTCACGAACCAGCGCGATCAGCGCTGGCAACGTCAGACCGAGTTGGCTTTCCACTTGATCGAGCAGCCCATGCTGGGGATTTGTTCGACTGGGCCCTGTTGTGTCAACGCGACGGCTTTCATCGCTTCGAACAAATCACGGCGCACGCCTTCAGGCGCGGTTTCCTTACGCGATTCATCAAAACGGCCGCGATATTGCAACTCAAAACTGCGATTAAAACCAAAGAAATCGGGCGTGCAAACCGCGCCATACGCTTGCGCTACTTGTTGCGTTTCGTCCAGCACATACGGGAAAGGAAAACTCAATTCCTGCGCCACCATTTTCATGTTTTCGAACGAGTCTTCGGCGTAGTCGGTCGCGTCATTAGACATGATTGCAATGGCGTGGACGCCGTGCTGCTTAAGCTCGGCTATGTCGCGCACCAAGCGCGCGCGGATCGCTTTGACGTACGGGCAGTGATTGCAGATGAACATCACCAGCAAGCCGTTTGGCCCCATCGCATCGGTCAATGTCCAAGTTTTGCCGTCCACGCCAGGGAGTGAAAAATCCGGCGCCTTCCAGCCAAAATCGCATACGGGGGTCGTGAGTGAAACCATATTCAATCCATCCAGGCGTTAAGTGATCTTGGCATAATACCAACATGTCTCCACCGCGTTTTTACCTCGATCAAAAAATTGCGCTCGGCGCACAACTGATGCTTCCGCCCGGGCCCGCTCGGCATGCGGCGCGCGTATTAAGGCTGGAAGCGGGCGACACGGTGCATTTGTTTAATGGGCTGGGCGGCGAATTCGCGGCGCGTATTGAGCACATTCGCAAAGACGAAGTCGCCGTACAGGTCGCCACTTTTCATGACGTCGAATGCGAGTCACCATTGCAAGTGATGCTGGCGCAGGGCATTTCCAGCGGCGAGCGCATGGATTACACCTTGCAAAAAGCGGTAGAACTCGGGGTCAGCGCGATCCAGCCGATTGCCGCGAAACGCAGTGTGGTGAAGCTTGCAGGCGAGCGCGCAGATAAGCGTGTAGCGCACTGGCAAGCGGTAGTCGCCAGTGCATGTGAACAGAGCGGGCGCAATCGCGTGGCCCCCGTTAGCCAGCCCATGTCGCTCGCAAATTGGCTCGGCCAACGACCGGACGGTCGCTTGCTATTCTTGTCGCCGTTGGCGACAGCCAGGTTGGTCGACTTACCCCCTCAGCAAGGGCTGCATGTGTTAATCGCAGGCCCTGAAGGCGGTTTCGAAATAGATGAAATCGCCGCACTCGAGTCGGCGGACGCGATACCCGTGCGCTTGGGCCCGCGGATATTGCGCACCGAGACCGCGGCGGTGGCGGCGCTTGCTGCGCTGCAAACCTTGTGGGGAGACTTTTAGTCAGCGGCTAATCGCGAAATAGGAGCATAAAAAAACCGGATACATGACCCGGTTTGATCTATTTGCCCGCTGGCTACTCAGGGGCGCAAGTAGGCGTAACCTTGTTCCTGTTTTTTCATGATCTCGACGGCGCCAGACGGCACATAGCCCACTGTGGAAAGCATGTTTTCTTTACTGAGCTTTTCCTTCGACATGGTGTTTTGGCAGGCCACGACTTTAACGCCTGAATTGACTGCCTCAGCGACGCCTTTGTCCGCTGCGGAATTTGCTTTGAGCATATTGATACCGGGACCGTAAGCGACTATCTCCAGATCGACGTTTTCTTTGCCCATGTCTTTCTGAATATTTTTGGCATTACCTACCGCCAAATCCCATTTTTTGGGATCGTTATCGCTCACCTGTATCACCATTTTTGATTTGCCTTGCGCCAGCGCCGCGACAGGTGCACTCAACAAGCCTACCAACACCACGCCGCTTAACACGGCACTCATCACACGGTTCATGTTCTTCATATTCATACTCCTGATTAAAAAGGGATTGGCGGAAGGGAAAAACCTATGCGCGCATAACAGACGCCCGAATGCGGTAGACGTTCCCCGGTTTATTTTCTATGCGTGCATTCCTACAGAGAGATCAGATAGGGACTCCAAATAAACCAAATCCAATTAAACTCAGGTTTTTCCCCTATAGGTACGCGCGAGGTGAAACACACCACCGACTTCGTTGAATGGTTCCGCGCGGCTGCGCCTTACATCCATGGCTTCCGTGGCAAAACATTTGTGATTGCGTTTGGCGGCGAGCTGGTCGCAGATGCAAATTTCGTGCAGTTGGCGCATGACGTCAACCTGCTGAATAGCCTCGGCGTGCGCCTGGTATTGGTCCACGGCGTGCGGCCCCAAGTGGAGGCGCGCCTACAGGAAAACGGCACGGCTATGCGTTATGTCAATGGCTTGCGCGTGACTGACGACGCGGCGTTGGCGTGCGTGAAAGAAGCCGCCGGGACGGTGCGAGTAGAAATCGAGGCGCTCCTCTCTTTAGGGCTCGCCAACACACCGATGGCCGGGGCAGCCATCCGGGTGGCTTCGGGCAATTTTGTTACCGCCAAACCGTTGGGTGTCCGCGATGGCGTGGATTTACTCCACACCGGTGAGGTACGCAAAATTGACGTGGTCGGGATTTCTCGCCGCCTTGATCAGCAGGAAATCGTGTTGTTGTCGCCGATCGGCTATTCGCCTACTGGCGAAGTGTTTAATCTGACGCTGGAAGACGTAGCCACCCAGGCGGCAATCACTTTGCATGCCGACAAGCTGATTTTTTTGATGGACACCGAAGGCGTGCCGGCCAAAGGCAAAACCATCCACAACACGCTGACGGTGGACGAAGCGCGCACCCTGCTGGCCAAAAACCGCAAACTCCCCGAAGACGTCGCGTATTACCTGCCAGGCGCCATCGCTGCCTGCGAGGCCGGGGCCGTAGCCAAACCGGCAGAAGGTAGGAACGTAGCAAGCCTGCCCGTGGCCGGCACCACTCGCGCGCATTTAATTAGCCGCCATCGCGACGGCGCGCTGTTGTCAGAGCTTTTTACCCGTGAAGGCGTCGGCACGTTGATTACGCCGAGCCCGCTTGAAACATTGCGGGCCGCGACCATCGAAGATGTCGGCGGGATTCTTGGCCTGATTGAGCCGATGGAACGCGAGGGCGTGCTGGTGCGGCGTTCGCGCGAACGACTGGAGATGGAAATCGAGCGTTTCTTAGTACTGGAGTCGGACCGTGTGATAGCCGGTTGCATCGCGTTGTATCCGTTTGCTGAAGATGAGGCAGCAGAACTGGCTTGCCTGGCAGTAGCAGAAGGGTATCGAGGACGGGGCTTTGGTGAGCGCCTGCTCGCCGCTGCCGAGGCTAATGGCAAAAAATGCGGATTTAAGCGGCTATTTGTATTAACCACACGCACTGAACACTGGTTTGAAGAACGCGGTTTTATGGATTGCAATCTCGATCAATTACCTAAAAAGAAACAGGCGCTCTATAACTACAAACGCCGCTCTAAAGTGTTACAAAAGTCTATTTGAAATTCGCCGGGCTTAGCTCTAAGAGCAAGCCTTTTCCATGCTGCTCGCGCCTAAATTCCTATGCCTATAAAGGGATGGAAAGCTTGAGCTGCGTCTTGTGCCCGCCGCTGCGGGCTTTTAAAGACGGGGAATGCATAAAAACGCATATTGTGCAACGCCTGCAGCAACATTTTGGCGTTGAAGAAGTGCGCGAATGTCGCCGTTAAGTCCCTATGCAAAAGTGGCTCAAAAATCTTTCTCTACGCTATAAAGTTATCCTGGCCGCGCTACTGATTGAGTCGATTATGTTCGCGATACTGGTCGGCTATAGCGCGCATTTAAATAACGCAGAATTACAAAACCAGGGACGACAACGCGTGCAGGAAATCTCGCAGATGCTGGTCGTGGCGTTGGGGCCATGGCTCTCGCAGCAGGCTGATTCCAGTGTGCGTAACATTCTGGTTACCCGCTATAACCAGGGCCAGCTGACCACCATCACTGTGCGGGACAATTTCGGGCGTGTGTTACATCAAGTGGGCGGAGTGGCGCGTGGGGGCGATTTCGAGCTTAGGCAACCTATCCATTTTTCGGGACACAAATATGGTGAGCTGGATGTCGTATTGTCCGGCGCTTTTATTGAGCAGATAGGTACCGCACATTTACGCGAAAGCGCGTTGATCGCGCTGGGCGCATTGGTTTTAACCGCGCTGCTGCTGTATTGGACCATGAGCCGCATCGTGCGCCGACTGGAGGGTTTGAGTCGCGCCGGCCACAGCATGACGCAGGGCGATCTGTATGTGGCGCTGCCGGAGGATGGGCGCGATGAGGTGGGGCGTCTCGTCACGACTTTTAACCAGATGATGCAATCAGTGAGCGCCAGCGTAGAGCGCGCACGCGAAAACGAAGCACGTTTCCATGCCATCGCAGATTACACCTATGACATCGAACTGTGGCTGTCGCCCGAGGGCAAATTGCTGTGGGTGAATCCTTCGGTCGAACGCATTTTGGGTTATACCGTGGCCGAATGTATGGAGCGGTTGAATTTTCCGGTCGATATTGTTCACCCCAGCGATCGCACCGCCGCCGAGTTTCAATTGCGTCATGCCTTACGCGGCACCTCGGGGCAGGGCTATAGCTTCCGCGTATGCCGCAAAGATGGTGGCCATTTTTGGGCGATTACCAACTGGCAACCGATTCACGACATCAGCGGCACCTATCAAGGTATCCGGGCCAGCATTCATGATGTGAATGATCAAAAAGCCACCGAAGCCAACCTGCGCGAAGCGCTGTCAGAATTACGGATTGCCGAAAACCTGCAAACGCAATATCTGAAAGAGTCGGAACAGGAACGCGCACGACTGGTTTCACTATTGTCGGCCATGAATCTGGGCATTTTGTTTGTGGCGGCGGATGGCAAAGTGATTTATCACAACGCCACTTTCAACCACATGTGGCTGATCGATGAACGCGCCGCATTGATCGGCTTACCGGTGCAGGCAGTATTGGCGCAATCCGCTTCTACGCTGGCGCGCCCGGATCATTTTTCCAAACATTTGCTGTCAGTGTTGGAAGCGCGCGAAGTATCAAACAGCTTCGAAATTCAGATGGCCGATGGCCGCGTGATCACCGAACTCGATTACCCGGTGCGCGATACTGAGGGCCAATTCATCGGCCATTTATGGATTTACGAAGACATCACGCGCGAGCGGCAGACCGCAGAACAATTGGTCTATCTGGCCGAGCGTGATGCGTTGACGGGCTTGTACAACCGGCATCGTTTCCAGCAAGAACTCAACCGCACCATGATCGAGTGCGAGCGAAAAAAACACTTGTGCGCGGTGATGTTCTTCGACCTCGACGAATTCAAATCCGTGAATGACACTTATGGGCATCGCGCGGGTGACGCATTGTTGATCCGAGTAGCGGGTGAAATCAGCGCGCTAGTGCGTAAAAATGAAGTACTCGCGCGTTTAGGCGGCGACGAGTTTGCGATTTTGCTGCCGACGGTGAGCGACAACGAGGCCGAGCAACTCGCCGAACGTGTGGTGCGCGCGGTGGCGCAAATTCCGTTTCTGTTTGAAGGCCACAGCCTGCGGTTGACGACGAGTCTGGGCATTGCGTATTTTCCGAGCCAAGCCGCGGACTCGGATGAATTGGTCGCAAAGGCCGATATTGCAATGTATCAAGCCAAGCAGGCAGGAAAAAATGCGTGGCGGGTGTATTGCGCAGATCTCGATGCGCACCATGAAATTCGCGTTCGTTTATCGTGGAGCGAGCGTATTGGTAATGCCTTTAATCAGGGGCTATTTCAGTTGCATTTCCAGGGTATTTATTGGGCGAATGCGGGCGGGTTCTCGCACCTTGAGGCCTTGGTCAGAATGCGCGATGAGCTCGATCTGGAACAGATCATCATGCCCGACCGCTTTATCCCCGTCGCTGAAAAGAGCGGCCTGATTGTGGATATTGATCGCTGGGTTATCCGCGAGGTGCTGCAGTTACTCACGCTAAATAGTCATATCCCCGCCATTGCAGTCAACCTTTCCGGACGATCGGTTAGCGAATCCACGTTGGTTCAATACATCGGCGATCAATTGCGAATTTCTGGCGTGGCACCGCACCGCTTAATCGTCGAAATCACTGAAAGTGTTGCGGTGACTGATCTGCATGACGCGCAGCGCCTAATCGAAGCGCTGCGTTTGCTGGGGTGCCGGATTTGCCTGGACGACTTCGGTGCGGGCTTTGCGTCGTTTGCCTATCTGCGCCACCTGAACGTCGATACGATCAAAATCGACGGCCAATTTATCCGCAACCTGCATATCGACACCGACAATCAGGTTTTTGTGCGCGCGATGATCGACGTCGCGCGCGGGTTAGGGAAAACCATCATGGCCGAATATGTGGAAGACGCGAAAGTGCTGTCGATTTTGAAAAACCTGGGCGTAGACTTGGTACAAGGCTTTTATTTGGATAGCCCCAGCGCCGATCACCCTCAATTGAAAATGTCACAAGCGGAGACAGAAGCGGTCGATTGACGAATACGGGGCTCAACAGTTTTCCTAAATCGTCTATCGCTCATGCGTTGAGATGCGCCGGAGGGCACCATTCAAGCATGGCCTCTAGCCCGCCGCCCGGAAGGTTATTCAAGCTCAGCCGCGCGCCATTCAATTCGGCGACGCGTTTTACGATCGGCAGTCCCAAACCGCTGCCCTCTGCAGTGATATTTTGCCCACGATAAAATCGCTCTGTCAGTTGCGGTAAATCCTCTGCCAGCGCGCCTGGGCCAGAATCTCTGACCCACAACCGGATTGCGCGAGGCTTATCCTCAATGCCGACTTGTATCCGGCCCTGTTTCGGCGTGTAGCGCGTCGCATTTTCCAGCAAATTTCTGATCGCCAGCCGCAGCATATCCGGGTCGCCCTGCAACTTCACCGGCGCTGAGGGCAGCACCGCTTCGAGTTGCTGACTTTTTTCGTGAATGGCCGGGCGGAGTTCTTTAAGCACATCCTGCGCGAGTAAACTTAAATCGAAAGACACGGCATGGGTCACGCTCTGTAAAGGATCAAGGCGCGCGAGTCCCAATAGCTGGTCGATCAATCGACTGGCGCGATCCACGCTCAGCGCAACCTGAGACAAGGCGTGTAAACGCGACGACTCGTCCTGACTGATTTGACACACCTGAGCCTGAAGCTTGATCGCGGCCAGCGGCGTGCGCAACTCGTGCGCAGCATCAGCGGTGAAACGGCGTTCAAATTCCAGTGCGGAGGCTAGGCGCTCAAACAGATTATTCAGCGCATCTATCAGCGGGCGCGCTTCGCGAGGGGCTGTGCCGGTTGCGATGGGTTCAAGATTATTTTTGCTACGTGCAATGACACTGAGCGCCACATTGTCCAGTGGCTTCATGGATTGTTTGACCGCCAGATAAATCAGGCCTGCGAGCAACGGTAGCGCAAGCACCATGGGCCATAGGCTATGCGTCGCCATATTGAAAGCCACTTCTTCTCGATCCTTAACTGGTTCGGCTACTTGGACCTGGTAGTGGTGGTCGGGTGACCACAACGCCAACATGCGCCAAAGCTGCTTGGCATTATGAATATCCGCATACCCCACGCGATGTGCAATCGGCGTAGTCGGCGCGTTGTCAGAATGCAGCCAGAGTTGCCCGCGCGCGTCCCACACCTGAAATTCGAGCGACTGCTCGTAAGGATGAATTTCTGGAGCATTTAGAGGGATGAGCTGATTCAGCGCGCGATCATCATTGGGTGTGTAGCGCATCTGGGCCAGGATGAGATGGGCTGTCTGTGCAAGCTGGCCATCTAGCATTTCACCTGCTTCAGTACGCGCTACTCGATAAGACACCACGCCAAATACCAGCCACAACATAAAAACCGCGCTCATTACCGATAACAGAAGTCGCCGGCGCAGCGAGACGGAGGATTTCATTCATCGTCACCGATGACGTATCCCTGTCCGCGTATCGTCCGGATCAGATCAGCGCCGAGTTTTTTGCGCAGATGGTGAACATAAACTTCCACGGTATTGCTTTCCACTTCGTCCCCCCAGGCATACAAGCCCTCTTCCAGTTCGGCCTTGGTCCGAATGTGGCCCCGATTGATCAGCAAGTCATGTAACAACGCATATTCACGCCCTGACAGCGCTACATAGGCTCCGTCGCGGGTAACGCGTCTGCTGGTCGGATTAAGTGCTATGAGTCCTTGCACCAGCGTGGGGGCAACGCTTCCGCTTGACCGCCGCGCAAGTGCCCGGACGCGTGCCAGCAACTCGGGCAGGTCGAATGGCTTCACCAGATAATCGTCTGCGCCAGCATCTAGTCCGTCGACGCGATCGGACGATGCATCGCGTGCGGTCAGAATCAGAACAGGGGTGTGGTTTTCGAGGGCGCGCATTTCTTTCACAATGCTCAGACCATCAACACGCGGTAAGCCCAGATCCAGAATGCACACACCATAAACCTGGTCACGCAATGCCTGGCGGGCGTGCTCTCCGTCTCGTACCCAATCCACCGCGTGGCCCGCGATTCGCAGCGCCATATATAGCCCATCGCCCAACTGGGGGTCGTCTTCCACCAAAAAAATTCGCATGACTCAATGTACCAATCACTTCTCCCGCGTACCAGATGTAATTGGCGTTTGTTGCGCGCCGTCACATTTTAAGGCTGGTTTAAGGCGAGTCGATTACGCTGGGAATCGTGATTACGTGAGCTTAAATCGAAATATTATGAAAACGGTATAAGAAGCCCATACTGAGATCACCTATGCAATTTTATTTTAGTTCCAGACCCTGGCAGTTACGCACGATTAAACGTGGACTCATCATTCCTGTTTCACTGCTGATGCTCGCGACAGTAACGCAGTCCGCCCACGCGCTGCCTAGTTTTGCCCGCCAAACGGGACAGGAATGTGTGGCCTGCCACGTGGGCGGCTTTGGTCCGCAGCTTACGCCCTATGGCATGCGTTTTAAGCTGGGCGGCTACAGCGACAGCGATGGCAAAGAGGGTCATATTCCGGTTTCCGCGATGCTGCGCGGCTCGTGGACGCACACCAGCAAGGATCAAGCCGGAGGCGCCGCGCCGCATTACGGCCCGAACAACAATGGCACGCTGGATGAGGCGTCTATTTTTTTGGCAGGCAGACTGGCCGACGGGCTGGGCGTATTTGTGCAAAGCACCTATTCCGGCGTCGAGCGCAAAAGTTCGCTCGACAATGCGGACATCCGCTACGCACGCAAGCTGACGCTAGGTGGCAAAGACACTACGGTGGGCGTGACGCTCAACAATAATCCCGGCGTGCAGGATCCATTCAATACCTTGCCGGTCTGGGGCTTCCCATATGCCTCATCAGACCTCGCACCCACGCCCGCTGCCTCGCCGCTGATTAACGGCGGGCTGGCCGGGCATGTCGCCGGTTTGTCGGCCTATGGATTTTGGAACGATGCGGTTTATGCCGAGGTCGGCGCCTACCGCACGCTGTCCGCTTCGGCACTCAACCGAATCGGGATTACTGATGGAGCCGTGTTGAGTTCTCCCGCGAGTTACTGGCGGCTGGGATTTTTTAATGACATGCGTAAACAAAATTGGTCGGCTGGCGTGTTTGGTTTGAATGCGGCATTGCAACCCAACCGTAGTGGCGGACCATCGGACAAGTACAACGATATCGGCCTGGATGCGATGTATCAGTTTCTGGGCACACGTCAACATATCGGCACAGTAAATGCCCGCTATACCCACGAAAAGCAAACCAGAAACGCGGCTTTTGCTGCGGGCGATGCCGCCAATCTGAAAGGGTCGCTTAACGATTTCAGGATCAATGCCTCGTATTACTACAACCAAACCTGGGGAGTGACAGCCGGGCATTTCCTCACCAGTGGCAGCAGCGATGCCACGCTCTACAGCGCGTCGGGTTCGCCGGATTCTGCGGGCTATACCTTGCAGGCCGACTGGACGCCGTTCGGTAAGGAAACTTCGTGGGCTGCGCCCTGGGCTAATTTACGGTTAGGTCTGCAACACACGCTCTACACCAAATTCAACGGCACAAGCAGCAATGCGGGGAATAACAACGCCACCTATCTGTATGGCTGGATCGCATTTTAAATTACACGAGGACACACCATGCGTACCCATCCGCCTTTTCGAGTGATTGCTCTTTCAGTGGCATTTACAGTATTGACGTTAGCCAGCCAGGCTTTACATGCCGCCGGCGACCCCACGCGCGGGGCAGGGGGGTTTGCGCAGAATTGTGCGGTATGCCATAGCGCCCTATCGGGCAAAAATAAGACCGGACCCTCTTTGTTTGGCGTGGTCGGCCGGAAGGCAGGCGGCGTGGCGGATTTCGTTTATTCCGCGTCAATGAAGCAGAGCGCTATTGATTGGACACCTGACAAACTGGATGCCTATATCGCCAACCCAAAGCAAGTCGTGCCGGGCAACAAGATGCCTTTTGAGGGCCTTCGTGAAGCGAAAGAGCGGGAAGATCTCATCGCCTATCTCACCACCTTGCATTAATTGCCTGCTGGGATTGCTAGTACCTGCAGGCTGACGTGGGAGCACGAATCAAAGCTGTTAAAATCTGCTGTTTGACGATTTTCGAGATTCTCCGTGCTCACCGCCTCCAGCATCACCCTGCAATTTTCTACCAAACCGCTATTTGAAAACGTCAACGTCAAGTTTGGCGACGGCAACCGTTATGGCCTGATCGGCGCGAACGGCTGCGGCAAATCCACCTTCATGAAAATCCTCGCGGGCGAACTCGAGCCGACCGCGGGCAACGTGTCGCTCGACCCCGGCGAACGCATGACTTGGCTGCGCCAAGATCAATTTGGTTACGAAGACCAGCGCGTGCTCGACGTGGTGCTGCAAGGCCACGCCGAAATGTGGCAGGTGATGACCGAAAAAGACGCCATCTACATGAACCCGGAAGCGAGCGAAGAAGATTATCTGCACGCCGCAGAGCTTGAAGCCAAGTTTGGCGAACTGGGCGGTTACGATGCGGAAGCGCGCGCGGGCGAATTGCTGTTGGGCGTGGGCATTCCGACTGAACTGCACACCGGACTCATGAGTGCGGTGGCGCCCGGTTTCAAGTTGCGCGTGCTGCTGTCGCAAGCGCTGTTCGCCAACCCGGATATCCTGCTGCTGGACGAGCCGACCAACAACCTCGACATCAATACCATCCGCTGGTTGGAGGAAATGCTGAACGCGCGCAACGCAACCATTATCGTGATCTCGCACGACCGACATTTTTTGAATCAGGTCTGCACGCACATGGCTGACCTGGATTACGGCACGATCAAAACCTACCCAGGTAATTACGACGATTACATGCTGGCGTCGACACAGGTGAAGGAACGCCAGGCCTCCACCAACGCGAAGGCCAAGGATAAAGTTGCGGAATTGCAGGAATTTGTGCGGCGTTTTTCGGCCAACAAATCCAAGGCGCGTCAGGCCACTAGCCGGATGAAAATGATCGACAAGATCAAGATCGAAGACTTTAAACCGTCGTCACGGCAGAATCCCTATATCCGTTTCGAGCCCGAAAAAGCGCTGCATCGGCGCGCGCTCGAAGTCGATAAGCTCTCGTTTGGCTATACCGACAAGCTGCTCTTCAATCGCCTTGAATTTGCGCTGGAAGCAGGAGATAAACTCGCCATCATCGGCGGCAACGGCATGGGAAAATCCACGCTGTTAAAGCTGTTAATGGACGAACTCCAACCCAAGTCGGGTCATCACAAATGGGCCGAACACGCGAATGTCGGCTATTTTGCGCAAGATCACGCGGCAGACTTTGATTCAGACTTGAACCTGATGGACTGGATGCATCAGTGGGCTAAACCCGGCGATGACGAACAGGTGTTGCGCGGCATTTTAGGGCGCCTGCTGTTCTCGGGCGACGACGTGAAAAAATGCGTACGCGTGCTGTCAGGCGGCGAAAAAGGCCGGATGTTATACGGCAAGCTAATGCTCGGTCGCCACAACGTATTGGTGATGGACGAGCCGACTAATCACATGGATATGGAATCGATCGAGTCGCTTAATCTGGCGCTGGATTTATATAAAGGCACGTTGATCTTTGTGTCGCATGACCGCCAGTTTGTCGGCAGTCTCGCCACGCGGATTATTGAAATTACTGATTCGGGAACCGAGCTTTACCTGGGCAATTACGATGAGTATTTGCATAGCAAAGGCGTGGAGTAAGCGTCAGACCAAGTTCAAACAAAAGTACGCGTCGCTGTGGCGCGTACTTCAGGCAGGGGAAACTTAACCCGCCTTATTCCCCAAACGCCTTCGCCCCGACTGACGCACGCGCTTTTCTAAGCGCCTCTGCAGCTTGTTCCTTGCGCGACTGGACTGAAGCGACCTGTGCCTCTTTGGAGGCTTGCGCGGCCACCACCATCTGTTTTTTACGCTCAGCTTGCAGTTTGGCTTGCTCGGCTTCCTGGCGCGCACGTTCAGCTTGGGCCTGGACCGCTAACTGGTGCTCGCGCGCTTGAGACGCTTTCTGGGCCTGACGTTGTGCGTTGTCCTTGATCGCCTGCACACGCGCGCGCTCGGCTTCGCGTTGACGAATCACTTCCTGGGCTTCAAAACGAGCACGCGCTTTTTTTAGATCGGCCCGCACTTGTGCTCCAGTCTGTTGCATCCGATCACTTATACCCTGCATGTCATCAGCACTAAGCGTGGCGTTTTCGGATCCCGCCTTTGCGCTCTTTGTCGCAGAATAGGCACAAACAGGTTGCAGGCTGATCAGCGCGGCAACCACAATATTGGATACATAGAAAATTTTCATATTGAGCTCCTTCATCTCGCATACATAGGCAGCAGGCAAGGAATTAATCGGTTACGGTTATCCAATCGGCTATTCGTCCGCCCGAGTGGATGCATTGCTGCTATTACGATTAACGGCTATGCAAGCCGAAAGCTTTACCAAGATTTTTGCCTACAATTCTGTTGGCCCTGTGAAAGCGGTTTGCAATTGAACGTCCATTTCCAAGGGCGCTCTTAAAAGACGCCGTTTGAATATACCGCGGTTTCTATAATCGCCATCACCCCGTAAAATCTCCTGATGATTGTCTATCTACACGGCTTCAATTCCTCTCCCGATTCCAGTAAAGCTCGTCAACTCGGCGACTATATGGCCGGGTTGGGGCTAGCAGCTGATTACTATTGCCCCGCGCTGCGCAATAGCCCTCGCGAAGCAATGGCTCAAATTGAGTCTGTGTTGGTTCCCCATGCACGCAGTTCAATCACGCTCGTGGGGAGTTCACTCGGAGGCTTTTATGCCACTTATCTAGCGGAAAAATATGGCTGGAAAGCCGTGCTGGTGAATCCGGCAGTGCATGTTCAAAAGCTGCTGCGCGTGGCGCTGGGCTTGCAGACCAACTGGTATACAGGCGAACAATGGGTGTTGACCGAGGCCCATCTGGCCGAACTTGAGGCCATGGATATTCCCCAAATTACTCGCCCCGCGCGTTATCTACTGCTGCTTCAAACAGGGGATGAGGTGCTGGACTATCGCGATGCGGTAAGCTACTACGCTGGCGCTCACCACCACGTCGAGGCCGGGGGCGATCATGGCTTTACTGGTTTCGAGCGGCATCTTTCTACTATCCTGGATTTTTAATGCAGCTCATTTTTGAAGAAGACGGTCATTTCAAGGCCGGGTCAATTCTTTCCGAGTCCGACGCGACCGCGCAGATTGAAGCGGCTTCCGGCAAACGCAGCAAAATCAAGGCCACTGCGATTTTGCTGCGGTTTGCCGCGCCTGCCGCGGCTGACGTGATGCACACCGCGCAGACGCTGACTGAGGACCTCGACGCTGATTTTTTATGGGAGGTTGCAGGCGCGGATGAATTTGGCTTTGAGCAATTGGCCCAGGAATACTACGGCCATACGCCCGCGCCCGCCGAAGCCGTGGCGCTATTGCTGAAGCTGCACGCATCGCCGATTTATTTCCATAAAAAAGGCCGGGGCCGCTATCGTCCCGCCCCCGCAGAAACGCTGGCCGCGGCAAAAGCCGGTCAGGAGAAGAAACGGCTGGCTGCTGAACGTCAGTCGCGCCTGGCGGCTGAGTTGACGGCGTTTCAGTTGCCCGCAGAATACGCAGTACTGATCCCTCGAATTTTGATTGCGCCAGATAAAAACACCTTGGAGTACAAAGCGCTTGATGAGGCTTCGGCTGCGACCGGTTTGTCACACTTGAGATTAATCGAACGCTGCGGCGCGATTCCGTCCCCGCTGGACTTTCATCTGGCGAGTTTTCAGTTGGCGCATTTTCCGCGGGGCACTGGCTTTGATCCGGTGACAGAACCAGTTGATCCGCCCACCTTGCCGCACGCCGGGGTGTCCGCATTTAGCATGGACGACGAAGCCACAACCGAAATCGACGATGCGTTTTCGGTGACTTGGCTGCCGTCGGGCAATATTCGCGTTGGCATTCATATCGCCGCCCCTGCGCTAGGCGTCACGCCTGATTCGGCGTTGGATGCCGTGGCGCGCGAACGGCTGTCGACGGTGTATTTTCCGGGCGACAAGATCACCATGCTGCCGGATGCGTTTATCCATCATTACACGCTGGGCGAAACGCACGATTGCCCGGCGTTATCGTTGTACATAGAAGTAGCGGCCGATTTGCGCGTGATCTCGACTGAAACCCGGCTCGAGCAAGTCCACATCGCTGCCAACCTGCGGCACGAGTCACTGGAGCAATTATTCAACAGCGAGACGTTGGCTAATCCTGAAGCGCCCGATTACCCTTACCGACGTGAACTGGAATGGCTATGGGCCTTTTCGGCCGCGCTCGAAGCGGGTCGCGGCAAGGCCGATACCGTGGATCGCGTGGATTACAACTTCAAGGTGATCGAAGACCGTATCGAAATCAGTACGCGCAAACGCGGCAGCCCGATTGATAAAGTGGTGTCCGAGCTGATGATTTACGCCAACGCGCATTGGGGTGGGTGGTTGGCCGAAAAGCGCGTGCCGGGGATTTACCGCGCGCAAAATAACGGCAAAACCCGCATGACCACCTCGCCTGAGCCACATCAGGGTTTGGGTGTCGATCAATACGCGTGGTCGTCATCGCCGTTACGGCGTTATGTGGATCTGATTAATCAGAGGCAGATTATCAGCCTGGTGCAGGCGGCCGACCCGGTTTACCCCCCCCGCAGCGAAAAGCTATTTTCGGTGGTGCGCGATTTTGAGCTGGCCTACGATGCGTATAACGACTTTCAGCGGCGCATGGAACGCTATTGGATGCTGCGCTGGTTGCAGCAGGAAGCGATTAGCGAGGTCAGCGCCAACGTGATTCGCGAAGATCTGGTGCGCTTTGATAACTTGCCCATGGTCACGCGGGCGCCTTCTGTGGCGGGGATTGCGCCGGGTAGCAGGGTGCGTCTGGTGATCTCGAAAATTGATTTACTCGACATTAGTTTTCACGCGGAATACGCCGAAACTTTGGACGTCCCCGCTGACACTGCGGCGGCACTCTCGTAAAATCAAGGCCTTCTTCTTGCCATTCCCTCCACGTGTCTGAAGCCACCCCAAATTACGCCGATTGGACAACGCGCATAGCGATAGCGCTGCTGTTCTCGGCTGCGATACACGGTATGGTGATGTCGACCAAATTCACGCTGATCAATCCGCGCTTGTTCGAAGACAACACCGTGCCGATTGAGGTGGTGCTGGTCAACGCCAAAAGCCGCGAAGCCCCGCTTGATCCTGATGCGCTGGCGCAAGTGAATCTGGCGGGCGGTGGCAATACCGACGACGACCGGCGCATGAAAAGTCCCTTGCCCGCCAGCGCCGAGACGCGCTCAGGGGGCGCTGAAGCAGTATTGCAAACACGCGTCGCCTCGTTGGAGCAGCAAGCCAAGCAGCTGTTAACCCAACTGAAACCCGACGCGCCAGCCGATCCCACCCCGCAGGCGCTGCCGCGGGAAGCCCCGCAACCCAATCTCAACGTGAATCAGCTGGCGGTGCAGGCGCGCGAGATGGCGCAGCTTCAAGCGCGCGTATCGCAGCAATGGGATGAATATCAAAAGCGGCCCAAGCGCGCGTTCGTCGGGGCCAATGTGCGCGAGTATGCGTTTGCGCGTTACGTGGATGACTGGGTTGCCAAAGTCGAACGCATCGGCAATCTTAACTACCCTGAAGCTGCCCGGCGACAGGGCGTCTACGGCAGCCTGAAGCTGACGGTATCGATCTATGCCGACGGCAAAATCGAAAAAATTGAAGTGGATCGCCCCTCGGGCTCCAAAGTGCTGGACGCCGCCGCCGACAAAATCGTCCGCTTGGGCGCACCGTACGCGCAATTCCCTGAGGATATGCGCAAGAAAACCGATATCCTGTCCATTACCCGCACCTGGACTTTCACGCGGTCTGATCAATTGGTCGGGACCGAGTAGAGACACTGAAACCCGCTAATCTGCAATCTTTTTTTACCCCCATCGGGATTTTCTATTGGATGGCAACAGACGCCAGGCGGAAAATTTCCCCGTTTAACCCTATTCCGGAGCAATGCATGGCAACACGCGACACCCTATCCCCCCAAGAAGCCAAGTGCAGCGGCGGTGCTGATTACGCAGCCTTAGCGCTGCAGGCTTTGCAGGAACCGGCCGACGCCGCGTACGCAAAAGAGTTGATGGACCGGGTGGCGGATGATTGCCAGTTCACCAAGGATTTGGCGGCGTGCGCGATCGTGTATAAGGCGCTGGGCGATCAGCCCCGGGCAGAGGAGTTGCTCGGCACCGCCGAAGACTATTGCATGAGCGGCGAAGAGCAGGTCGCGCTGGCTGAAGCCAAGTTCAAAGTGCTGGGAGATAAAGCGGCGGCGATTGGTGCGTATGAAAAAGCGCTGAAGGAAACCAATAACCTCGATCCGTTGATCGAACTGGCGAAGAACGTGATGGCAGTGATTGGCGACAGTGCCTTTGCGAAGAAAGTGCTGGAAAAAGCCGAAGCCAAGGTGTCGCGCGCTGTCGAATTCAGCAAACTCGCCAGCGCAGCAGCAGGGCCATTACAAGACAAGGAATACGCCGCCGCTATTTTTAATAAGGCAGCTGACAAGCTATCCAGCGTGCCGGATTTGCTAGCACTCGCGGGCGAAGTCACTAAAACCTTAGGTGACCCGACGCGCGCCAAGGCGTTATATCAGCGGGCGCTGGCGGGTGCCACCGATTTTGGTGCTGCCAGATCCTTGATCGAATCGGCTAAACAGGTCGGTGATACCGCCTTTACGCAAGAAGCGTTGACCAAGGCGGGCGAGCTTGCGTCGACGACAGGCGAATATATTGAGCTGGCGGAAGGCCTCGCGAGCGTGGGCGATAAGCCTGGCGCGACAGTGCTGCTGGATAAGGCGGAAGAAGCCGTTGCCGGCCTCGATGAAATGCAGAAGCTTGCCGACGCGGTAGAAAAGCACCTGGCCGACGATCAGCAGCGTGTAACGCGCGTCAAAGCCAAGCTCGCGAAACGCCAGGCTAACCACACGCGTTATCTGGAATTCCAGCAGCAAGAAAAAGACGCCAGCAGCGTGAAGCAATATCTGACGCTGGCCGATCGGGTGAATACCGAATTGGAAGACCCGTTCTACACCGCCAAACTGATTGAAACCGCAGAGAGCATGTTGAACGGCAGTGGCTACCAGTTCTCGCGTTACAAGCCGGTGCTGTTATCAGTCGACAAAAATCTGGATGACACGGTTTGGCTGTCGCGTTTGCTCGACCGCGCGGCCGAAAACGCCACCGATTTTATTTCCTTTAAGGACCTGACCGTCACAGCTGCCCAGCTAAAACACCGGGAGCTAGGCGTGAGCAAGGCCCGCGCGTACCTGGCGGCCCACGAAAATGCGTTGTCGCAAAATCCTCAGGCTTCTGTTTATGACTATGCCAAATTGGCCGAAGCGGTGTATGCCGCCACACAAGATGCGGCCGCGACAGGGCGCATCTTGGAAGGCGCGCGGGTACAGGCTAAAGACCATTTTGCGCTGATGCATCTGGGCCGACTCTATGCCGCAATGGGCGACACCGCGAAGAGTGACGAGCTATTCACCGCCGCGGCCGGGGCGTGTCATTCAGGAGAAGATTGCATCCAATTTATTGATCGTCTCAAGGGCTATGCGCTGCCAGGCACGACGCTGCGCAAGTGGTATGCGGTGTGCGGTCGAAATCTGTCCACCCCGGCGGATAAGCTACGTTGGACTGAAGGCATTGCCGATACGTTGAACGACAAGGTCTGGGCGACCGAAGCCTATTCCGAGCTGGCGGGACAGATGCCCCCTGAACTGACCGCACGATTTGCGCAAAGCCGGCAATCGCGCGCTGAGATGAGTTTTTATGGGTCAGTGCGTCGCCATTGATAACGGTGGTATAGCCCTATGAACAGCCCGGTTGCATGGGCTGTTTTTATTTGTAGACTGTGAATGTGGTCCCTCAAACTGGAGCGCTTTACAGTGGAAAACTTGCCGTTAAACGATACTTCGACTTTGCCCGGATTGGCGTCGGGCCAGGTTCGCATGTCTCAACTCATCGATACGGTGCAGAAAAACTGCACCATTACCGACGCGCGCCATGCGCGCGATATGACGATGTGTACCTTTTTATTGGAGATGCGCGAATATTTTCGTTGGGAAATGGAAATTCCGTTTCACGCACGCGTACCCAAAGACGAACTCGGTGACTGGCTGAATGCGCGCGAAAGCATCTGGAATACGGTAGAGGAACAAGATTTCGAAGCACTACCGCTTAACGCAAGCGGCGTAGACCCATTTGAATCCGAGACCGTCAATCGCGAATTAATCCCGCATGGCTTGGTGTATAGCAGTGGCTTCGGACGTTTTCGCAAGCCGCATTTCGTTCTCGCGCAATTGCAACGCCAGGAACAACGCGAAGGGCTGAACGTGTTGGTAGCAGGCTGCGAATATGCGCGCGATTTGATCGCACCGCCGGCTACGCTGCGGAATGGCACCATCTTCCTGCGGATGGATTCCATCCGCCGCCTGTTGTGGAATAAATACGAAGAATGGCAGTGGCGCGAAAAGGACACCGCATTGGGTCGCGCGTTTACCCACTATGGCTTTGAACGAGATATTGAACGCGGGCTGGATCAAATGGCCGAAGCGGAAGCCGAGACGATGATCCTGCACGAAATTGGCGAGGCGCGCGCTGAAAAACTGCTGGGGGAAGGCTGGGCCACGATGCTCGGCCAACTTGGTTCCAAGCACGCCGAGTTGCTGGCGCGTGCGGTGCGTGATCATCTGGCGGATTGCCTGGTGACGTTGCCGACATTGATGCAACGCCAAGCCTGGGGCTCGCTGCATTTTTACATCGCCAACCTTTCGGGGTTGCGGCGCGCATTGTTCCCTGCGCTGTCTCAGGCCTACGAAGACTGGCAGCAGCATAGCCCTACCCACAAACTTGCTACCGTGATTGCACAGGGCGAGGAGCATTGGCTGGAAGTCGCGCGCAAGCTCCTCAGCGACTATCAGGGTGACCCCAAAAATGGAGAAGCCCGGCTAAACCATCTAGCCGGGCATCCCGAGAGCCTCTGTTTGTAGGCGCGGGGCGGTGGTTTAAACCGGTACGCTACTACCTACCAGATCATTAATGCTATCCAGCAATTGTTGCTCCTGATAAGGCTTGCCCATATACACATTCACCCCAATTTCCAACGCATGATTGCGATGTTTTTCTGCGGTGCGCGACGTAATCATGATGATGGGGATATTTTTCAGGCGCGGATCGTTGCGCATCACCCGTGCTAATTCAAATCCATCCATACGCGGCATCTCTACGTCGAGCAGCACTACGTCGGGGATTAAATCGTGCATTTTTTCCAGCGCATCGACGCCGTCTTTGGCGGTGTCCATGCGATAGCCTTCGCGGGTAAGCAAGCGCCCGGTAATTTTGCGTACCGTCAGTGAATCGTCCACCACTAGCACCATCGGGGCGGCCTTCACCTCAGGTGCATCCAGCACGTGCGCGGAAATATGCTCGCGGGTTTCCTTAGGTTGACTCATCCAGCGCAACGCCAACGGTACCGGATTCAATATTAAAATCACCCGGCCATCGCCGCGTACAGTAGCGCCCGCAATACCCGTCACACGCGCCAACTGCGGACCAATATTTTTCACCACAATCTCGCGCGTGCCCTCGATCACGTCGACCAGCATCGCAGCGTGGCTATGGCCGCTTTTCAGCAGCACGACGCGATTGAAACGCTGCACTTCATGAACCGCCTCGGCATTTCCCAGCAGATGCGGTAAATAAGTTAACGGGTAACGCGTGCCACGCCAATCAATTTCGCCTGCAGCCAACGCCGCGGCCAACGGCTCGGGTTTGAGCTCCAGTACTTGTTGCACCAAAGTCGTGGGTAACGCGTAGTCCTGCTTGCCTGCGCTGAACATCACCGCCTGCGTCATCGCCAAGGTGAGCGGCAGATAAATGCTGAACTGGGTGCCGGCGCCGGGTGTGGAGCTGATATCAATGCGCCCGCCTAGTGCGGCAATCTCGCTTTTCACCACGTCCATGCCAACGCCACGCCCGGATACTTCGCTGACCTGTTCTGCCGTGGAAAAACCTGCGGCAAAAATCATCTGCGCCAACTGCGCGTCGGAAGGCTCGATCCCTGGCGTTAACATGCCTTGGTCCAGCGCTTTTTCGCGAATGCGCGCGTAGTTCAAACCCGCGCCATCGTCTTTAACCGTCAGCAACATTTCGTTGCCGGACTGCTGGGCGGTCAGGGTAATTTCACCGAATTCGGGTTTACCGGCCGCGATTCTGGATTCACCACTTTCAATGCCGTGCGCGAGCGCATTGCGCAATAAATGTTCAAGCGGCGCGGTGACTTTTTCCAGTACTGAACGGTCGATCTCAAGATCGCCGCCCTGAATGTCCAGCTGGGCGCGCTTGTCCACATCGCGTGCAGTCTGGCGCACCGTGCGGTACAGCCGCTCGGCGACTGAATACAGCGGCACCATGCGTACCCGCAGTAAATTCTGTTGCAGTTCACGATTCAACCGGGTCTGGTGCAATAAGGCTGCATCGGCTTCGCCTAAGCGGGCGAGCAGAATATGGTGCACGGTCGAAATGTCGTTAACGCTCTCGGCGAGGAAGCGCGTGACTTCCTGGAAGCGGGTGAAGCGGTCGAATTCCAGCGGGTCGAAATGCTCGCCTTGCCCTTGCGTGATAAACGTCGACTGCATCTGCGATTCAGCCTGGATTTCGACTTCGCGAATGTGTCCGCGGAGTCGGCCCAGCGCTTCGGACAATTCACCCACGTGACGCTTAAAGTTAAACACTTCACTTTCAATTCGCGAACGCGCAATCGCCACTTCGCCGGCCTGGTTCACCATGCGGTCTACCCAGTCGGCACGCACGCGCAACGTTAAGGCTTGAGCATCGCGCAAATTGGGTTGCGCCGCGGTCGCGTCCTCCGTCGTCGCCACAGGCAGCTGGCCGGACGGGGACGCATGCAGCTCCAATGGTGCATCGGTCGGCGCATTGGCGGGCGCAGTCTCGCCGCGTTTCAGCTGTTCCACGGTGGTGGCAAGGCGATCAAGCTGCGCTTCAATTGCCTCAAAATCGGCTGCGCTGGACTGAACCTGACCGTCGATAATCGCGATCACGCGAGATTCCATTACGTGCGTCAGCTCGCCTAGACGCATCGCGCCGACCATGCGGGCGCTGCCTTTCAGGGTATGCAGGTTGCGGCGCAGCACATCCAGTGCCATCTGATTATTGGGCTGGGTTTTCCACAAGCGTAATTGCTCGCTGGTGTCCGGCACCAAACTCTCCGCCTCTTCCAGGAAGATCGGTAACAATTGGGGATCAATTTCGTCTGCAACGTCGCGGCGTTCAAATAAGGGTGCCGAGGCTTTGGGCACCTCGGGTACGAGGTCGGTTAGATCGATTTTGCCGGAGTCGAATGCAGAGGTGACTTGCGGCGTAGGCGCGGAAATCTCCGGCTGGATCATTACCGGTTCTGGTGTCTCAAGCAGCGTCGGCTTAGTCACCGACTCAACAATCACCGGTTCAACCACGGGCCCAGCAATCTCCGGTTCAACCACGGGCTCCGTCACTGGCTCAAGCAACGGGGCGGCGTACTCAATGATCGATACAAATTGTGCGGGCGGCGGGGCAGGCTCAGCAATGGGCTCGGGAGTGATCTCGATTGCGGACGCCGCTATTTCCAAGGGCATCTCAAACTCGGATACCCACTCGGCTGCTAGCAGCGATTCGAGGTCAGCGTCATCATTTTGATGTACAAAGGGCGCGACATTGGCTGCGCGTTCATCCGCCAACTCACCCAGTGCGGCGATTAAATCATTACCGGATTGCGGCGCCGCAAAGGCTGCGATTTGAACCAGCATTTCATCCATGCGCTGGACGATATTGGCCGTCAGCGCATGATGCGTAGCGGGCATAGGCGAAATTTCGAAGCGGTTCCAATACAGTTCCAGCGCGTGCGCCAACGTAGATAGCTCGGTAAAGCCCGCTGTGCCGGCGATACCGCTCAAAGTGTGAATCGCACGTAACGCGGTGTCGCTGATGGGGCCGGGTTGCGGGGTGCTCAAACGCTTGATTTCGTCCTGCAGTGCGGCCAGACGTTGTTGCGCCTCGGCGACAAAAATATCGAACAAACCCGTGGACAGGTGCACTTGCCCAACTGAAATATCTTCGCTCTCGCTCTCGCTCTCGCTCTCGCTCTCGCTCTCGCTCTCGGCTAAAGCGAAGGCAGCCTGGTCCACCACGGTCTCGGAGACAGCGTTGTCCATAGGTGCTTCGGGCACCGCCACCGGGGCTTCGAATGGCTCGAAAACCTGCAATGACTCAATAGACTCAGGTGGCCAGACCGTTTCCAGCGGTTCGCTAAAGTCGAATAGCTCGATAGCCTCGATCGTTTCCAGCGACTCAGTGGTTTCAAGGGGCTCACTCGCCTCTCCAGACGCAACACCTTCAAGCGACGGAAATGCGTCAAATGACTCGAGCGCTTCAATGGGGTCGACCATCTCAAACGGCTCGAACCCAGAATCCACGGATGCAGTCGCCGTCAAGGCCTCGTCTACCGGCTCGTCGTGTGGCACGGTTGCAGCGGGGGTAGCAGCGATGTCTGAGATATCGTCCGTAACCGCATCGGATACTGCGACTGAGTCAAAGGTTGTTTCGGCAACGGCAGGATTCGGCGTGATTTCGATATTCTGCGGCGCGGCGGGGTAGGCCAAGCCTTGTGCCACCAACTGGATGCCGGAGAGTAACGCGGGTACAGCCAGCGCAACAGGAGTGCCCGTTTGCAAGGCCTCTACCCAGCTTTGGAAAAGCGCCCGCGCGTCGGACATCAAGTGCAAAAATGCGGAACTGGCTGGCTTGTTTTCGGCAAGCCAGGTGTTCAAAAATTGTTCAACGCTCCATGCGGCCTCGCCCAGATCGATAAGGCCCACCATGCGACCGCTGCCCTTCAAGGTATGGAAGGCCCGGCGAATAATAGTCAGGCTCTCGCGGTCGTCGGGCTGTGTGCGACAGCCCTCAATTGCATCCGCAATTGCGGTTGAAACCTCAGCTGCTTCTTCGAGAAAAATCTCCAACAATTCGGCGTCGCAATCTGCGGGCACGATGGCCATCACCGTGTCGGAAGGGGCAATAGCCTCTACAACAGGGGAAGCATTCTCCGCCGGCAGATCTACCGGCTCGGAAATCACTGCCACCAATTCAGTGGGCCCGATCGGCGTAGGTAGTTCGACTGGGGGCACAGCTTCCGTTGTAAGGGCGGGGACTTCCTGCAAATTGATTTGCAGCGGAATATCCAGCGCGGAATTCTCTATCTGCGGCGGTAGATTGATGCGTGTAAGTAATGAGACCTGATTGCCCAGCTCGGCGTGGGGCAAAGCGCTGGCACGGCTCGCCGCCAACAGCGCTTCGACGCCGCGTTTTAGCTCTGCGTCATCGATCAGCTCGGCATCGCGGCCTAGCTCAATCAGAATCTCAAGGAACTTTTTTGAGGCTTCCTCTCCTCCTTCATCGCGCCAAGCCAGATAGGCCGAGGCTACTTTTGATTTTCGTGCATCCAGGCCTGCCTCGATGGAGTCTTCGGCAAAGGATTCAATTTCTTCATCCGCCGTCGACAAGCCAAATCCCGCGAGCACGGGTTGTAAAATGCGTGCGGCATCTGTACGCCCTGCGCAGTGCGCTTCAATGAATAAACCCAGACTCGAAAACGCGTCGGCAATACGGTCCTTGGCGTCGTCTGCGGGATATCCCTCTACTGCATAACTTTCTACCGCCTTGACCGCGGCGCCCAATAACTCGGCGGCTTGGTGCAGTTCGAGCATGATGAGCGCCCCTTGCGCCTGCGCGGCCAACGGCGCGAGTTGCGCCAAGCCTTCACGCTGACCGGCATCGCGGAAGAACAGATCGAGTACATCCTCGATTTGCTTCAGATTAGCCGTGACCTCAAGCGCTAAATGATGCAGTAGGTCGCGCTCAGCTACCGCTTGCGATTGGGTGTCGAGCAATGCCTCGGCTTCCGGCATTGCCCGGCCTTGCGACAGCGCGTGCAAGCGCTCGCGCTGGCTATCCGCGCGAATCGAAAAATCGGGGCGCAGCACTTCTTCGGATTCGACTGCATTTTGCAAAAACAGCAAAGTGGCGGCAATTTCCAGATTCATTTGCTCTTGCAGCACGGCGCTCAAACTCGTTGAAGTGGCAGCTGCATCAGATAGCGCACGCAATAAGGGCGGCAACGCCTCTGCCCCTACCAGCACTGCCTGATCTTGCATCCGGTCTAACTGCGCCTGAAAGCTTTCGTTCTGGCCCGCGGTCGCGCTTTCGACGTGGGTATGCCAAAAGTCGCGCGCATTCTTAAGGCCAGTCTTTAACGAGCTCAACACGGGGCGCAAGCGCGCCAGTGTTTCTGGATCAAGCAGGCCCTTGCCGGGCAAGTATTGATCGAGTGAAAACGTGGCGCGCACTTCTGCGGCGCGGCCGTCGAGCGTCTGACTCTTGGCGACAAAAAATAGCGCATCTCGTAACAGACGCTCGGCCACCTGCGGCGAGCCTTCCATCAAGCGACGCATTTGCAAGTCGATGCGGGCTAGCAGTTGCTTTACATGAAAATCGGCTTCGACGCCTTGTGCAATCAGGCTGTCTACGAAACCGACACATGCCCACCAAAAGGTTTGCGCCGCTTGCGAGGGAGCCACTTTTTCAACTTCGGCTAACGCTTGCCGCATGCTCTTAAGGCCCTGCTCAGCACCTTGCCCACGCAAGAAAGCCAACAGGCCGCGTTGGAACATGCTGCGCGCGGTTTTAATCTGAGCAGACAAGTCATCGCTGGATTGCTCGACAGCGCGAGCCATGCCCTGAACACGCGAGCGCAAGTCAGGAAAGAATAATTCGCCTTCGAATACGCGCTCCGCTCCTTGCAGCTCGCGCAAACGACGATAGAGCGGGAACAAGGCCAGCTCACCACTGCCGCGGCCATCGGCCAGCTCTTTAATCCAGCGCGACAAGCCTTCGATAGTGTTGCGAATAGCGCGGAATACTTCATCGCCAGGAGGATGGCGGCCTTCGTGCACATCCGCCAGCGTCACTTCGAGCGCGGAAGCCACCGTGGCAGCGCCTTCCAGGCCCACCATGCGTAACGCCCCCATGACCTGGTGCGCATCATCACGCGCCAAACGTAGCGCATTGGTGAGATCTGCATCGGCAGTAAACGCCTGCACGCGTCCAAGCGCTGCCTGCAAAGCGGCTTCAATGTCATTCCGCACCCAGTTCAGCGGGCCGGTATCGTATTTAAGTATGGCGCTCATAGCGTGCTATCCCCAGCATGTGGTACAGGGAATTTCAGTATTCCCTGTTGTCAAAATTCCAATAACGCTGCCAATCAGGCCAGTTTGAAGCCAGCCACCGAACCTTGCAGCTCTTTCGCCAGTTGCTTCAAACCACCAATCGAAGTTGCAGTTTGCTTCGTTCCTTCGCTGGTTTGCGCGGAAATCGCTTTAATGTCCTGCATGGTCGCAGCCACTTTTGCTGTCGACTCGGCCTGGTCTTGTGTCGCTGAAGAAATACCCGCGATCAGGTGGGCCAGCGTTTTAGACACCTCGCTAATTTCAAACAGCGTTTTACCCGCAGCATCCGACAGTTTGGCGCCTTCGACCACGCCCTGCGTCGAGACTTCCATCGCGGCAACGGTATCGTGTGTATCGGATTGAATCGTTTTCACAATCGCGGCGATCTGCTTGGTCGCATCAGCCGAACGTTCAGCCAGACGCTGCACCTCTTCTGCCACCACCGAGAATCCGCGGCCGGCTTCACCTGCCGACGCCGCTTGAATCGCCGCGTTCAGCGCCAGCACGTTGGTTTGCTCGGTAATGTCCGAAATTAGTTCGACGATTTCGCCAATCTCTTGCGATGATTCGCCGAGACGCTTGATTCGTTTTGACGTCTCCTGAATCTGCTCGCGCAGACCGTTCATGCTCGAGATCGCGTTCTGCACCGCTTGCTGACCTTTTTCGGCTGCAGCCATGGACTGGTCGGCCACTCGGGCAGACTCTGCCGCGTTGCTCGACACTTGTTGCACCGATTGCGACAGACTCACCACCGCAGCTGAGGTTTCTTCAATTTCTTCAGACTGGCGACGTGTAGCCGCTTGCAGCGAGTCGGAAATTTGCCCTGCCTGCCCGGTCGCTTCATCCATTTGCAAGGTGGCGCTGTTAATACCGCGCACCAAGCTACGCAACTCTTCTACCGTGTAGTTAATCGAGTCAGCCACCGCACCGGTAATGTCCTCGGTTACGCTCGCGTTCATTGCCAGGTTGCCTTCGGCCAGTTGACCCAGTTCGTCCATCAGACGCAGAATGGCTTCCTGATTTCGGGTGTTTTCCTCTTCACTCTTCTTAGCGCGGGATTTGGTTTCATTAATATTCACCAAACCCAGGAAGATCAAACTCGCCACCGATAGCAGCGCAAAGACCGCCGCTGCCAGATAACCTGACGAACCCAGCGAGTGATAAGTTTTGGAAAGATCATTCGTGTCAGCCAAGAGTTTGTCGCTTCCCACAAACAGATCCCGTGCAGCCTGCTTCGACTGTAACAAAGCCCGCGAATTGGCCAGCACCGTGCCCACCGCTTCCACCATATCCGCCATGTTGGTGCCGACGTCTTCGAGCGTTGCCATACTGTCTCCGTTGGTGGCGGGTTTGCCCTCCATCAGACTTTGCACAGTATCTTTGAACAACGATACGTCTTTTTCCAATTGCAATACCACGCCGGTGTCGGTCAAGTCCGGCGAGAGCAACGCGTTGGCGTTCTTAGGCAGACGTTGGCTCAAGGTCACCAGCAAGTTGGCGCGGGACACTTCGCGCACGCTCATCCCTGCTTCGCTTAACTGGTTAGAAAGTTGCTCGGCTACTTCCAGCAAATCCAAGCTCAGTTGATTAATTTTTTTAACGTTTTTACTTAAAACGACCAGGTTTTTTTCCTGGTCTAAAATAAGTTTTGCCTGCGGACGGGCTTGATTCCACTGCGTAGTAATACTCTTCAGTGTTTTTTGAGCGTTGGCGGGAGAGGCTGGCACATCTGTATCACCCTCGATTAACCCAGTGAGTGTGGTTTCAAAATTGGCTTTACCCTCGCTCAGTTTTTTGAACGCATCGCGGTTACCCAACACAGCTTGTTGTGCCGCCAGTGCCATGCGCTGAGACAACATTTGCAGTTGGCCGGAGCGCGCTTCGTACTGCGCTTTATTGCCGACTTGTATCGAACTATATATGGTGAAACCGGCAGCCAGTAGCAGCGAAATAATCAACATGCCGCCCGAAACGAGGTACTGCTTGTCAATGGGCATATGCCCTATCAGGGGCACCTTCCCGGCTTCACGATCGGTGACCTTGCGCAGGCTTTGCATGATCAACGTAGTGTGTTCTGCACCGCCGGTTCCTTTGAAGGACCCTGCTACACGACCGGCCAAACCCTTCAAGTTCATTTTTGTAATTGCCATATCCATCGTCCCACACTCCTATATATCAGGCGCACTGCGCCAGTCGTTCACATATACCGCCGAGCACTAGCTCCGTGCGTCTGCTTCAACCTTCAGAAATTCAGCATTGTTTAACAAAGCCGGGAAATTTAGATCAATCCATTCGTCTTGCGACTCATCCTTATATTTACGCGCGATCCAAGGTCGATCCGTGGGTGCCTCAAGATTGCTATAGACACTTGCATTCTTGAGCCCCAGCGTCCGCGTGACCAGTAGCGCGGCATTCACGCTGAATTGATGGTGCGCTATAACCAGGCGGCAACTGGACGTATCCGCAGTGGGCGTACCCGTCAAAAAATCGGAAAAATCGGTCACCGCAAAAAGATTTCCGCGGATGTTGGCCATGCCCCGGAACCAGCGCTGCGTGCCGGGCACCGGGATAATGGTCGGGACAGGAATCACTTCTTCGGCATGGTCTAGTGCGACCAGCCAGTTGTCCTTGCCGACGCGGAATCCCAAACGGGAGAATGCTGTCTCACGCGTCGTCGCAGCCTGCAACTGACGCGACAGATTGGTTTGGAATTCGCGAAGATTAAATTTCTTGGCCATTAAATTCCCCGCCCGACTAGCCGAGTGACTTGATCTTGGAGAGCAGCTCTTCAGGCTTGATGGGCTTAACCAGATAAGCCTTGGCACCTTGGCGCATTCCCCAGACTTTGTCGGTCTCTTGTCCTTTAGTTGTACAAATAATGACTGGAATATCTTTCGTGACTTCTTCCTTGGTGATCATGCGAGTGGCCTGATAACCATTCATACCCGGCATCACTACATCCATCACAATCAGATCGGGGAGCGTTAGTTTGGCTTGTACTACCGCCTCTTCGCCGCTCTCGGCCATGCTGACCAGATAACCATTTTTGACCAGTAACTCCGACAGAAAAAACCGCTCGGTGGGTGAGTCATCTACTACTAGAATTCGACTGATAGCCATTTTGTTTCTCCTTAAAAAAATCAAGCACCCACCGCTGCGTGCTCTCGCACTGCGGTAAGCAACGTATCTTTGGTAAATGGCTTAGTCAGATATTCATCTGAACCCACCATGCGACCCCGCGCACGATCAAACAAGCCATCTTTGGACGACAGCATGATCACCGGGGTGGTACGGTATTTCGCATTACGTTTGATTAACGAACACGTTTGATAACCGTCAAGGCGAGGCATCATGATGTCAACAAACACGACATCAGGCTGATGGTCGGTAATCTTTGCCAAGGCATCGAACCCGTCCTGCGCCAGAATGACCTCGCAGCCTGCCTGGTTCAGGAATATTTCTGCGCTGCGACGAATAGTGTTGCTGTCGTCTATCACCATCACCTTCACGCCTTTCAAACTTTCAAATTCAGCCACATTGCCTCCAGGATTCTCGAGTTGAGACAGCATACGAGCTGCATCTACGAACCAATTACGGCAGAGACAGTAGCTTCTTTAGGCGAGAAATCGCGTGCAAGCCAAAAGCTGCGGGGCATGCAACAAATTACAGCGCCGAAATGCCAAAGGGTCATCGCATGCGATGACCCTTTGGCGCGAGGGACCGTTTAAGCAGCCCTCAATATTTCAAAAATAGGTTCCAGGGATCAAGGATGATCCTTACTGCCAGGAGTTTTCAGCGTCGTTCTCGCTCTTGCCGCCTGCCACGCCCGTCATGGTTTCAATGATTTTGTTAGGCAATGAAGAGATGCGCATGAATTGTCCCATTCCTACCTCCGGGAAGGCCAGCGCAATGCGAAAGCGGCCGTGCAAAGAATGCACTTCGTTGTTGATGACGAACACTTCGTAAGGCAGACCGGCAATGCTTTCCTCCATCTGGATGGACTTAAGCCACTTGCCATCGCCCAGACCCTCGTCGTTCATGGCGACACCAAACACCGAAATCTTCTTATCCGGGATCGATATCTCATAGATTTTAGCGGTCTGGCCGACATTTTTGGCCAGGTTTTCGCGCACGATTTTGACGGCTTCAGCATAACTTGCGTGCTCAGCAAGCTTGTTTTTAGGCGAGTCCACGCGCTCCATGCCCATCATGTAGCGGTAATTGGAAAGTTTCACTGCAGTTTCATCCCCCCCAAACCCTCCTTTATTGCCCAAGGCCTTGGACAGTTTTTCACTTAGCGTTTTGGCAGTCCCCTCAGCTTTAGCGAAATTTTTGCGGAGATAGGCGTGAAACCAGTATTCCGGGTTCGTATAAGAAACCGTCCCATCCGCTTTGACACCCACCCGGATAGGCGCAGCCAATATGGCGTTGCCGCCCAACGCGCCCACTTCACTCAATACCGCATCGTCAGTCACGATGATCACGCCATGGGTGGGTAGATTTTTAGGAAAATATTTACCGACTACCTTAAATCCAGCGCCTTTAAGCTTGCCTTCTACCGCTGAGGCAACAGCTTGTGTATTGGCACCGCTGATTTTATCCCCATAAATATAAGGGCTAATAGCCGAGGCCACACTTGATATCAAACACAACGCTGTCACTGCCAATGCTCTAACAGTCAAAACCATGATCTTCTCCTTTATAGTATTTGTAAGTTTCATCTAACGGGTTCGCACCATAAATACAGAGGCAGCTATTGTGGACGGCGACCTTTGATCTGCTGAGAAGCTTATCGACCGTGCGTTTTTTTTCTTTAATGCGAGTAGCCCCGTTTTAGACTCACAGCATTACCATTTCGAAATCGTCCTTGCGCGCCCCGCATTCGGGGCAACTCCAATTGACGGGAACATCGTCCCAGCGGGTGCCGGGGGGGATGCCGTCATCGGGCGCGCCTTTCTCTTCATCGTAAATCCAGCCGCACAGCAGGCACATCCAGGTTTGGTATTCGAGGGCTTCAGACATAGGGACGCGGGGAATCGGATAAAATCGGGAATCCATTCTAAAACAGCCTCCTCATGCCGCCTATTTTTTCTCCTAGGCCCACGCCTCCCTTGGTGTTGAGCTTCGCCGCAAGCGACCCCACCGGCGGCGCAGGCATTCAGGCCGACCTCCTGACGCTGGCCAGTATGGGCTGCCATCCGCTGTCGGTGATCACCGCGCTCACTGTGCAAGACACCGCAGGCGTCGATGAAATTCTGGTGATCGACGCCGACTGGGTTGCGGATCAGGCGCGCATGTTGCTCGAAGATATGCCTGTAGCGGCGTTCAAAATGGGCATGCTGGGCAGCGTCGAGACCATCGCGGTGATTGCCGAGATTTTGTCTGACTATCCCGAGATTCCCGTCATTCTCGATCCGGTGCTCACCTCCGGACGTGGCGACGAGTTCGCTACCGACGACATGATCGCCGCGATGCGTGAGCTGATTATTCCGCAGACCACGATCATCACCCCCAATAGCAATGAGGCGCGGCGGCTGGCGCTATTTGAATCTGAGGACGAAGACATCACCTTGCCCGAATGCGCCGCACGTTTAATCGAGCTGGGCTGCGAGTACGTGTTGATTACCGGCACGCACGAAAACACCCCGCGCGTATTAAATAGTCTTTTTAACACCGAAGGCATGATGCAGACCGACGCTTGGGACCGACTCCCCGGCAGTTATCACGGTTCGGGCTGTACCTTGGCATCAGCGATTGCGGCGACGCTAGCGTATGGGCAAGAAATGCCGCAAGCTGTGCGTGAAGCACAGGAATACACGTATGAAGCGTTGAAAGCCGCGTTCCGCCCCGGCATGGGGCAGTACATACCCGAACGTTTTTTCTGGGCGCAAGATGAGCCGACCGAAGGCAATGCCTAACCGACACTTTCCCTCCGGTCTCTACGCCATCACGCCTGAAACTGAGAATACCGCTCAACTGCTGGCGCAAGTCGAAGCCGCGCTGGCGGGGGGGGTGGCGGCCGTGCAGTACCGCGATAAATCCGACGATGTGGCGTGCCGACATGAACAGGCCAGCGAACTGGTTGCGCTATGTCATCGCTTTAATGTGCCGCTCATCGTTAACGACGATCTACGTTTGGCCGATCTGTGCGAAGCGGATGGCGTACATCTTGGGCGCGACGACGGCAGTATCGCCAAAGCGCGCGTGATTCTTGGGCCAGATAAATTTATCGGGGCATCGTGCTATCAGAGCTTGGAGTTGGCACTCGCTGCGCAGGCAGAAGGCGCTGATTACATTGCGTTCGGCAGCTTTTATCCCTCAGTCACCAAACCGCAGGCCGTCCGCGCTGAAGGAGCGCTGCTGCGCGCCGCCCGCGCCCGTATTCATGTCCCTATCGTCGCCATTGGCGGCATTACCCTTGCCAATGCGCTGGAGCTGCTGGACGCTGGGGCCGACAGCCTTGCCGTGCTGACGGCGCTATTTGAGTCGCCAGATATCGACGCGGCCGCACACGCTTTCAACGCCCTATTCGCATCCGAAACTGAAGATTGAACACACCATGAATCGTAACGAGCAACTCTTTGAAGCTTCGCAAAAAGTCATCCCCGGCGGCGTCAATTCGCCGGTGCGGGCATTCAAGGGCGTCGGTGGCACGCCGGTATTTTTCAGCCGCGCCCTGGGCTCCCACGTATGGGACGCCGATGGCCGCGAATATATAGACTACGTCGGCTCCTGGGGGCCAGCGATTCTCGGCCACGCGCATCCGGCTGCCGTCAAGGCGGTGCAGGACGCCGCGGCGCGCGGCTTATCCTTTGGCGCACCGACCGAAGCCGAACTGCAAATTGCCGAATTGATCGTGAAGCTCGTGCCGAGTATCGAAAAAGTCCGCCTCGTGTCGTCCGGCACCGAGGCGACGATGAGCGCGATCAGGCTCGCGCGTGGCTTTACCGGCCGCAGCAAAATAGTCAAATTTGAAGGGTGCTACCACGGCCACGCCGATTTCTTGCTGGTGAAGGCCGGCTCCGGTGCGTTGACATTTGGCAACCCGACCTCCGCAGGCGTGCCCGCCGAAACCGCCGCGCAAACGTTGGTACTGGATTACAACGACGTTGCGGGACTTGAGCGCACCTTTGCAGAAGTCGGCAAAGACATCGCCTGCATTATTGTCGAACCGTTCGCGGGCAACATGAATTTGGTCAAGCCGACCGCCGCGTTTATGACCGCGTTGCGCGCGGTGTGCGATCACTACGGCGCGCTATTAATATTCGACGAAGTGATGACTGGCTTTCGCGTGGACATCACCTCCGCACAAGGACTGCTGCGTATCAAGCCCGACCTCACCACGCTGGGCAAAGTCATCGGGGGCGGAATGCCGGTGGGCGCATTTGGGGGGCGCGCCGACATCATGGATCAGCTGGCGCCGCTAGGCCCGGTGTATCAAGCCGGTACGCTATCCGGCAATCCGGTCGCGGTGGCGGCGGGTTTGGCGACGTTGCAGGCGGTTTCGGCGCCAGGTTTTTATGACCGTCTGGGCGCGAACACGCACAGCTTGGTGCTGGGCATGCAACAGGCCGCTCAAGAAGCTGGCGTCACCTTTTGCGCGGATAGCGTGGGGGGGATGTTCGGCCTGTATTTCGCTGCGAAGCCGCCGACGAGTTTTGCGGAAGTGATGCAGATGGACAAGGAGGCCTTCAACCGCTTCTTCCACGCGATGCTCGACCAGGGCATTTATCTCGCGCCGTCGGCGTTTGAAGCCGGGTTCGTTTCGGCCGCGCACACCGATGCGGACATCGCCGCTACTATCGAGGCGGCGCGTAAGGCTTTTACTGTGTTATGAGCGATGAGCTTTCACCCGAAGACGAATTACGTCTGAACGTGCTGTTCACCACCGAGCTTAAAGCGGTGCGCATAGACGAATCGAATATGACGCTGTGGGCAAAAACGGCTGACGGCGAAGCTAGCGTGCCGTTAAAGCCCAACGACCGTGTTGATCGTTATTTGAAACGCGTGCGCGAGCAGCTCTGCGGCCATGCGCTCGGTTCGCCGGGCGGCTATCCGGTGCATCTCACGCGCTGGACGCGCCAGGGCCAAACCGGCTTGTCCGCGCAACATCTGACGCAATTGCTGTTGATCGCCGAAGAAGAAGCGGTGGTCGCGGTGGTGCATTCGCCTGCGCTCACCGACGAACTCGCGCAGTACGCGTGGTGGTGCATGCCGACGCTCGAAAACGCACGGCTAATGTTAATGCGCGACGTGGTGTCAAAAGGCAGCATGGGGCGGATCCTCGCGCAATTTTTAGTCGAGCATTTGGCATTTCTGCACGAAGATGACGTGGGCATACTCGATACCGTCGCCGTGATGATTTATTCCGGCGTGTTGACCGAAGCCGAGCGCGTGGCTATCTGGCGGCGTGGCAACCATCGCAACGCGTATTACGTGCCCTTTCTTGAACTCTGCCCGGATACGCTGCCGCAAACCAAACCAGCCCGCGCGGATTTTGAGCCCCAGCGTACAAGTCTCGCCACCTTGCCCGACAATCCCTACGCAGTCATGCTGAGCAAAGCACTATCGGATCAGGGACAGACTTTTTTATATGCGACCGCGATCATCCTCGATCGGCCCGAAGTCCAAGAAGTGGTTAACCATTGTTTGCAGGCGCTGAGCAAGTGGTGCGCGCCTTTGCGCGAGTGCGATACCCTTGTGCGACAGAGCGACCGTGCCGCTGTACTCGACCTGGCTCCCACACTCGCTGCCGAATGCGATGCACTAGAGGTGTTAGCAACGGTTGATGCCGAAAGCGTGCGTCCTATTTTTATCAAGACGACCGCCATCGGTTCCTTAATGCGGCGCAAAATCGAGCCCATCACCGCGCCACTGCGGGCAAAAATCCAAGTGCTACGTGAACTCCGCGATGGGGAGCCGGAAGCTAAATAATGGGATTAGCAGGGGATATGACTGATACTCCCGATCTGGAAAGTTAAGCTTGTGAAGCGCGAATAAGGGGCGGTAGGACTTGCGCCGTTTGATAAGTACTTTGTAATTCACTACGACGATCATCTCTACGATCTTCACGCCGATCTTCCCTACGGTCCGCGGCGCAGCCTGCGAGTAACGCGAACAAACTAACGATGGCTAAAGCTTTCATAACGTTCTCCTCTATGGATGGAACGCATAGTTTATAAAATTTGGTTCTCTAGGCGGATAGCCTTGGCTAGCAAAAAACTGTAGTTAAAGTTTGATTAAAGTGTCAGCACTCACGAAGGCTCTAAGCCGACTTACAGCCTTTAGTCACCAGTGTGCCGAGCTTGTCAGCGCGGTACTTCGCCATTGGGCGTGAGTTTGTCGACTACGCCAGGCAGAAATTTCGCCAGACCTGCGGACAGCATCTCGGGCGTAATGCCAGCCTGAGCGGCGAGCTCCTGAATTTTGCCGCTGCCAAGTGCATTATGAATGGCGTCGCCGCTGACTGGCTGATTTTCGCCGGTACTCACCCACGATGATACGGCGCTGCCTAAGCCGCCCTGTGTAAGTTGCGTGACTAAACCGGCTAAGCCGCCGGTTTGTGAATTGTTGACCAAGCCCATGATCACGCCCATCAAGCCGCTTTGGCCGTCTGCTCCCCCGGCCATTTGGCCCTTAACCGCGTTGAGCGCTTCGTCAAATAGTCCCATTGCTGTATTCCTCAGTAGTGTTGTGTGAATGTATTGATATAGATTATATCTTTAGCAATAAACACAAAAGCGCGTAAACGCGCATTGAGTTCTGGTTTAAGCTTTGCATTCATTGTGCTTGGACGGTAGCTCTACAACCAGCTGATACGTCGTTCTAAAGTAGTTAAGTCCAGCATGGCGTCCTTGAGTATTGCGCCGCCGTCGCTTGACCCCACGACGAGCGCTTTGTGAGCGACCGGCGCGAGGTTATCAATTTTGAAGCGGGCTTTGCCGGTTTGTTCGCGCAAAAAACAGCGCTCGTCAAAATACAAACGGTCGCCGCTGGCGTCAATTTCATCGGAGTCGATAGTATCAAAGCCGATCAACGTACCCACGTCGGTTAAACCGTTGGTGAGTATGACCGGGGTGATGGTTCGCGTAGCGGCGTCGATCAGAAAGGCTTTCATGCGTTTAGTTAAGGCAAGCTTTTAAGGCCTTCAAACAATAATCCACATTCTCTTGCTTGGCCGAATATCCCATCAAACCGATGCGCCAGATTTTGCCAGACATGTCGCCGAGACCCGCACCGATTTCCAGATTGAATTCGCTGAGCAAGCGTGCGCGGATCGCGGCTTCATCGACGCCTTCGGGCACAAAGATCGAATTCAATTGCGGTAGCCGCGCGGAGGCTTCGACGACATAGCGCAGGCCCATTGCTTCGAGTCCGCCCTTCAGCTTCTCGTGCATCGCGCGATGGCGCGCCCAGGCGTTTTCCAGGCCTTCTTCTTCGAGGATCACCAGCGCTTCGTGCAGGCCGTACATCGGATTGATCGGCGCGGTGTGGTGGTAGGTGCGTTTGCCGGCCGACTGCCAGTAGCCCAGCACCAGGTTCAGGTCGAGAAACCAGCTTTGCACAACGGTAGTGCGCGCGCGCAGCTTGGCGATGGCACGCTCGGAGAACGATACCGGCGACAGGCCAGGCGTGCACGACAGACATTTCTGGCTGCCGGAGTACACCGCATCGATGCCCCATTGGTCCATCAGCAGCGGCGTGCCGCCGAGGCTGGTGACGCAGTCCATGATTGTCAGTGCGCCAAATTCCTGCGCGATTTTACCCAGCGCTTCGGCGTCACTCTGCGCGCCGGTTGAAGTTTCGGCGTGCACAAAGGCGAGGATTTTTGCGTCCGGGTTGGCCTTGAACGCGTCGCGCACTTTGTCGGGCGACACCGGCGCGCCCCACGCGTCTTCCACCATCACCGCCACGCCGCCGCAGCGTTTGACGTTTTCCAACATACGCCCGCCGAACACGCCGTTTTTGCAGACGATGACCTTGTCGCCGGGTTCGACCAGGTTCACAAAGCACATTTCCATGCCCGCCGATCCCGGCGCCGAGACCGGGAAGGTGAGCGCGTTTTCTGTTTTGAACGCCATGCGCAACATGGCTTTGATCTGCTCCATCAGCTCGACAAACGCCGGGTCGAGGTGACCAATGGTCGGGCGCGCCATCGCGTCCAGGATGCGTTGAGGGACGTCGGAAGGGCCGGGGCCCATCAGGATGCGTTTGGGGGGAATAAATGAGGCAGTCATAAGTATTTTGGTAGGTTAGAGGCAAAAGGGTTAGGAGGAAGCGTGAACCGTAATTTTACCCGCAAAGATAAAAGGAAATTGAGGCAACCGCATCGGCAAGCTTAAACCGGCGGCTAACCCATCAACGGCCGCATCGCGGTCAGCATGCTGTTGAAAATCCGCGTATGCGTTTTTTCCTGCTCGGCGAGCATCAGCTTGATCGCGTAGCGCTGCTGCGGCATCGCGAAACACGCGGGGCAGTTTTCCGGGATCACCGGCAAATTCGAGTTGGCAGCGAAGTCACGGGTTTGGCGTTCGCGCACGTAAACAAAGGGGCGGATCACGCGCACATCGCCCGCGTCGTTCAGATAGTTGGCCTGCATAGTGCGCAGCTTGCCACCAAAAAATGTAGACATTAAAAATGTTTCGGCCAGGTCGTCCAGGTGTTGTGCCAACGCGAGCACGTTGTAGCCATTCTCGCGCGCGACGCGGTACAAAATGCCGCGCTTCATCCGCGAGCAGTAGGCGCAAAAAGAGTTGCCCTCCATGCGGGTTTTGGCCTGCTCTAACACCGGTTGCGATTCCAGAAAATAGGGGATGCCGAGTTCGGCGAGATAAGGCGTTAACGGGCTGGGGTCGTAATCCGGCGATTGCGGATCGACGGTGCAGCAGGCGAGCTCGAATTTGATCGGGGCTTTTTGCTGCAAGTGGTGCAGCGTGTGCAACAGCGACAGAGAGTCTTTGCCGCCCGACAGTCCGAGCAAAACGCGGTCGCCATTCTTGATCATCTGATAGTCGCCGATGGCACGGCCGGTTTCGGTGAGCAGCGAGCGTGAAGGTTTAACCCAGGTCATCGTCATATGCAGATTCAGGCGGAAAATTGCAGCGCATGGAGTTGCGCATAGCGGCCATTTTTGGCAATCAATTCTTCGTGTCGGCCGACTTCAACGATGCGACCTTGTTCCAGCACGACGATGCGATCGGCGTGCTCAATCGTCGACAACCGGTGCGCGATGACGAGCGTGGTACGGTTTTCCATTAGCGTTTGGAGTGCGGCCTGCACGTGGCGTTCGGATTCGGTATCGAGCGCGGACGTGGCTTCGTCGAGAATCAAAATGGGCGCGTTTTTCAGTAACGCGCGCGCAATTGCAATGCGCTGGCGTTGGCCCCCCGATAGGCGCATGCCATTTTCGCCCACCTGAGTGTTTAAACCTTCAGGCAGTTTTTTGATAAATTCCCAAGCGTGCGCGGCGATGCAGGCTTCTTGAATGCGTTCAAGGCTGGCGTCGCGTTGCGCGCCATACGCAATGTTTTTGGCCAGCGTGTCGTTGAACAATACGATGTCCTGCGATACCAAGGCTAAGTTCGCGCGCAGGCTGGTAAGTGTCAGCATAGCGATGTCGATGCCGTCGAGCAGCAACATACCCGAGTCCGGGTCGTAGAAACGGGGCACCAGATTCGCCAACGTGGTTTTGCCGGCACCGGATGCGCCTACCAGCGCGATGGTCTCGCCGGGGGCAATGGTCAGCGTAACTGCATCTAGCGCGGTTTGCGTTTTGCCGGGATAGCGTACGGTGACATTGCGAAATTCCAGTTCGCCGCGTGCGTGCGCGAGCGTTTGAGTGCCACTGTCGCGCTCCGCGTCTTCGTCCAGCAGACCAAAAATATTTTCCGCGGCGGCGAGTCCGCGTTGCAGTTGCTCGTTGACGCCGGTCAGACGTTTGATCGGTGCAAACATCAGTAGCATCGCCATGAAAAATGCGACGAAACCGCCCACAGTATTGCGGTCTCCGGTGGCCTGCCCGGTAGCGAGGTAGACAATTAATGCCAATGCAATAGCGCCGAGAAACTGAATGATGGGATCGTAGGCGGCAGCGGCGGCAATGCGTTTCATCTCAAAACGGCGGGCGTCGTTGATGGCTTGCGCAAAGCGTTGTCGCTCGTACTCTTCGCCGCCAAAAAGCTTAACTACACGGTGGCCTGAGACGCCTTCATCGACGACCTGCGTGATGTCGCCCAGATTTTGCTGGGCGCGACGCGCGAGGCCGCGCAAGCGTTTGCTGGCGATTTTGACGATAAAGGCGGCGAGCGGCGCAATGGCAAAAACGATCAAGGTCAGTGACCAGTTCAGCCACAGCAGATAGCCAAGCAGCCCCAATACGGTGAGGCTGTCGCGTACCAGTGTGGTCAATGAATTCGTCGCAGATTGCGTGACCTGCGTGACGTTGAACGCGAGATGTGCGATTAACTGGCCGCTGGCGGTCTGGTCGAAAAAGCGTGTCGGCAGGATCATCAATTTGTCGAACATCGCTGCGCGTAAGTCCATCACCAGTCGTGTGCCCACCCACGCCATGCAATACGTACTGACGAATGTGGCTAATCCGCGAATCAGAAACAGCGCCAGAATCAATAACGGAATCAGGTGCAGAAAATGCTTATTTTTTTCGACAAAGCCTTGGTCCAGTAAGGGTTTGAACAGCGCGGGTAACGCCGGTTCGGTGGCCGCAGTCACAATCAGGCCAATTAAAGACAGCGCGAACATACGCCAGTAAGGTCGCACAAACGACAATAGTCGCCAGTACAGCGCGCGGCTATTCGGAGCGTTTTTTGGGCCAGGCATCTAGAGCAGTATCAGGGTGGCCAACCCCAGAAAAATAAAAAATCCCATGCTATCGGTCGTGGCGGTGAGCAACACCGATGAACCGATCGCGGGATCGCGTTTAAGGCGATTCATCAAGATGGGAATGTAAGTGCCGGCCAGCGCGGCGACCAGCAAATTCAGCATCATCGCCAACGCCATCACGCCGCCTAGCGCAATACTGTCGTATAGCAGCCAGGCGAATAGGCCTACGGCTGCGCCCCAGACGATGCCATTCAATACTGCCACGCTTAGCTCCTTAATAATCAGGCGACGTGCGTTGGCGGAAGTGATTTGGCCCAATGCCAGCGCGCGTACAATTAGCGTGGTGGTTTGGTTGCCGGAGTTGCCGCCGATGCCTGCGATAATCGGCATCAGCGCGGCCAGTGCGGCAAGCTTTGCGATGCTGCCCTCAAAAGCCCCAATGACTCTTGAGGCGATGAATGCGGTTACAAGGTTTATAGCCAGCCATGTCCAGCGGTTGCGCGCAGCCTGCCAAACCGACGAAAACAGGTCTTCCTCTTCTCTCAGGCCTGCCATTGAGAGCATATCCGCGTCGGCAGATTCGCGGATGTAATCCACGACTGCGTCGATCGTTAAACGGCCTATCAACCGACCCTGATTATCGACCACGGGCGCCATCACCAGGTCGTAACGTTCGAACGCTTGCGCCGCGTCCGTCGCTTCGTCCTCGGGTCGAAAGATCACCATGTCTTCCACCATTACCGCGGCGACGGAGGCTTCGGGGTCAGCGGTCAACAGACGTTTAATGGGCAGTACACCTATCAGCGCCTCACCGTGGTTAACCACAAACAACTTGTCGAGTTGATCCGGCAATTCGCCCAACCGCCGTAGGTAACGCATCGTCACTTCAAGCGTAACGTCCTCGCGGATGGTAACCATGTCGTAATCCATCAACGCGCCGACGGTGTCTTCGGGGTAAGACAAGGTCGATTGCAGACGCGCGCGTTTATGCGCGTCAAGTGAAGTCAGCAGTTCCTGAATCACGTCGTGCGGCAAGTCGGACGCAATGTCGGCGATTTCATCGGTATCGAGCGATTCGGCGGCGGCTAACAGCTCGGCGTTGTCCATGCTCGCGATTAGCGACTCACGCACAGAATCGGATACTTCCAGCAGAATTTCGCCGTCGCTATCGGCGCGCACCTGCTCCCACACCAGCAAGCGGTCTTCCAGCGGCAGCGATTCCAGTATGTAGGCGACGTCGGCGGGATGCAGCGCTGCCAGCCGCTTTTTCAGTTCGGCCAGATTCTGTTTGTGGACCAGGTTTTCAACCAGCTCGTGGCGCGCACCACCTTGTTTGTGCACAAGCTCTTCCACCAGCCGCATTCGGACGAGCAGGGTCTGCACCTGCTTCAGGCTCGCTTCTAGTGTTTCTTGAGATTGATTTTCAAACGAGTCGATCATGGAGGTTGTTCATGCGATTCGTCATGGCGGCGCCATGCGTAGACCCATGAATTGTAACGCGCTGAACTGCTTTATCAGCGCGGTATTTGTGCAGAACGCATGTACCGCGCAATGGTACTGACACGTCGTTGGTATTGTCGAGAACTACGGTGGTTTTCGTACCAGCGCGGATTCGGCACCATCGCTGCCATCCGCGCCGCTTGGCTGGCATCCAGATTAGCTGCCGAAGTTTTGAAGTAGCGCTGTGCGGCTGCCTCAGCGCCATAGATTCCATTGCCCCACTCGATGATATTGAGATACACCTCAAGGATGCGATGTTTGCTCCAGGTATATTCAATCATCAACGTGATAATCGCCTCCTCACCTTTGCGTATGAAGCTGCGGTCGCCCGATAGAAACAGATTTTTAGCAAGCTGTTGGCTGATCGTGGACCCGCCTGCGATGAGTTTGCCTTTCTTGAGGTTCTTTTCGACCGCGGTTTGCAAGCCCTTAATGTCAAAACCCTCGTGGTCGAGAAATTTGCTGTCTTCTGCCGACACAATGGCTCTCTTTAGCTGCGGAGAAATCTGCTCATACGCGACCCAGTGATGACGTAGCACAGCTTCGGGATTCTTATCCTGCATGCGGCTAAGGCCTGCGCTCATGAACGCACTGGATGAAGGATTGTGATCAATCCACCACCACACATGTGCAAAAACCCAGAGCTGATAAAACACTACCAGTGCAAGCGCCGCCAACATCAGCTTTTTAAGAAAGCCCGCTATTTGTTTCATTTGGCGACGCGCAGCGCAGCCATCACCGATTGTGTCTCCGGTCGTATGCCACGCCAAAAATAGAATGCTTCGGCGGCTTGCTCAACTAGCATGCCCAAGCCATCGGCGATGTGCGCCCCGTGTTGCCGTGCCAGTTTCAGAAAAGGGGTGGCTTCGTTGCCATACATCATGTCGTAAGCCAAGGCTTCGGGTTTAAAGATATGGCTGGATAGTGTCGGCAACTCACCGCCGAGACTAGCGGAAGTGGCATTTA
This sequence comes from Thiobacillaceae bacterium, assembly GCA_031366105.1. Taxonomy (GTDB): domain Bacteria; phylum Pseudomonadota; class Gammaproteobacteria; order Burkholderiales; family Thiobacillaceae; genus Thiobacillus. The sequence goes on from JANLZE010000109.1 coordinate 193,425, forward strand.
TCACGAGGTCAAACGGCTGGTCGACCTCGTCCAAACCACAGCCTGCCACGGCCTGATCGCTGTACTGTTGGAATTGTTTAACCAAGTCACGCGCTCGAATAGCGGTGCGGTTGGCTACTACCAAGTGGGCAGGTGCGCATTCCAGCAGCGGGCCCATCACGCCCCGCGCGGCACCGCCTGCGCCCAGTAGCAAAATGTGTTTATCGGCAAGGGTAAAACCCAAGTTACGCGTCAGGTCAGCGACTAAGCCCGCCCCGTCTGTGTTGTCACCCACCACTGAATCATTTTCAAATTTGAAGGTATTTACCGCTCCCGCGCGTTCGGCTCGCTGAGTGCGTTGGGTGCACAGTGCAAAAGCCTGTTCTTTGAATGGTACGGTGATGTTGGCACCTTTACCTCCATTCCCTTGGAACTGCGCGACGCACTCGGCAAAACCATCCAATGGCGCGAGGATCGCCTCGTAAGCCAGGTTCTGACCCGTGTCTCGGGCAAATAGCGCATGGATTATCGGAGATTTGGAGTGGTGTATGGGATGGCCGAAGACGGCGTAGCGATCTGTCATGGCCGCGAATTCTACTCGCCTGTAATATGTCGGTAAAAATCAGCGTTGCCCTCTGCACCTTTTGATTTTAGACCGAAAAATCTTATAGCTGAGCTTTAAACTGTCAAATGCGCCTTTACTGTGCATATCTATGGAGATTGCACCATAAAGGTGCAATTATTATTAGGCTGAGACTGACGCTCGCCGTCAAAGAAGCCTTATGGCACAATGCTTACGGTCTAATCCATATGGCACGAATGGTGCGTTAACGTGCCCAGACGAGCGAATTGTAATTTTAATTTTTGAGGGGAGTTCCGTATGTCCGTGGCGAATGTATTGAAGATGATCAAGGAAAACGAAGCTAAGTTTGCTGATCTGCGTTTTACCGACACACGTGGCAAAGAGCAGCACGTTTCCATCCCGGCCCGTCTAGTCACGGAGGAATGGTTTGAAAGTGGTCATCCGTTTGACGGCTCCTCCATTTCGGGATGGAAGGGAATTCAAGCTTCAGACATGCTGTTGCAGCCCGATCCGACCTCGGCCTGGATGGACCCTTTTTTCGATGAAGCCACCATTATTTTGACCTGCGACGTGATCGAACCGGCAGATGGCAAAGGTTATGAGCGTGATCCGCGGTCCGTCGCCAAGCGCGCTGAGGCTTATTTGAAATCCACCGGCATTGCTGATACCGCCTACTTTGGTCCTGAACCGGAATTCTTCATTTTTGATTCGGTGACGTGGGGCGACGACATGTCTGGCTGCCACGTCAAAATCAATTCCGAAGAAGCGGCCTGGTCGTCTGCAGAAAAATTCGAGAACGGCAACACCGGCCATCGCCCCGGGATTAAGGGCGGCTATTTTCCGGTCCCACCTGTGGACTCGTTACAAGATATTCGCGCCGCCATGGTGCTGGCGCTTGAAGAGGCGGGCGTGCCAGTCGAAGTCTTCCACCACGAAGTCGCGACCGCAGGCCAGTGCGAAATTGGTACCCAGTTCAGCACCTTGACCAAACGCGCTGACTGGACCCAGATGCTGAAATATATTGTGCATAACGTCGCGCATGCTTATGGCAAAACTGCGACCTTCATGCCCAAGCCTATCGTAGGCGACAACGGTTCGGGCATGCACGTGCATATGTCGTTATGGAAAGAGGGCAAGAATTTGTTTGCCGGTAATGGCTATGCCGGTTTATCCGAGTTGTGCCTTTATTACATCGGCGGTGTGATCAAGCACGCCAAAGCACTGAATGCGATTACCAACCCAGGGACCAATTCTTACAAGCGTCTGGTGCCTGGTTTTGAAGCGCCGGTGATGCTGGCTTATTCGGCGCGTAATCGCTCGGCTTCGATTCGGATTCCGATTGCTGCTAGTGAAAAAGCCCGCCGTATCGAAACCCGTTTCCCTGATCCGCTGGCTAATCCTTATCTCGCCTTTGCTGCGCTTATGATGGCAGGTCTGGATGGCATCCAGAACAAGATCCATCCGGGTGAGGCAGCGGATAAAGACTTGTACGACCTACCGCCTGAAGAAGATGCAAAGATCCCCAAAGTTTGCCATAGCCTGGAAATGGCGTTGGATGAGCTGGATAAAGACCGCGAATTCTTAACCCGTGGCGGTGTGTTCACCAATGACATGCTCGACGCGTATATAGAGTTGAAAATGCAGGAAGTGACCAAGTACCGTATGACGACGCATCCCGTCGAGTTTGCAATGTATTATTCGTTGTAATCGGTAACGTAAATCAAATAAGGCGGCGCAAGCCGCCTTATTTTTTATCCGGCCCCTCAAGATCGCAGAAAGCTGGTCGTTAATCTGGAGGAAACTCCTAAATCACTATGCGAATCCAGACCCCCTTACTTTTCTGTGTATTACTTGTGCCTTGTATCGCACAGGCTGAGATATACAAGTACATAGATGAAAATGGGCAGATTACCTTCACCGATGTGTACAAGAAGGGATCAAAGCGTATTGACTTGCCTCCTGCACCGGCCAGCTTATCTCTTGGCGGCGGCAATAAGTTACAAAAGCGTGCCTCGTTCCAACCCAGCCCCAGCAATTTCCCTCGCATTGATACGGCTACGCAACAAAAACGCGACGATATTCGCCGGCAGGTGTTGCAAGATGAAGTGACTGCAGAACGTAAAAATGCCGAGGAAGCACGTCGCCAATTAACGCTAGGAGAGCGCTTACAGCCGGGCGAAAAGCTAAGTGATAGCACTTACTCCAACCGGGTAAAAAAACTGCGCGCTACCATCTCAGAACACGAGCAAAACGTTTCCGCTATCCAGCGCGAAATCAACAACCTCAAATAGCGTTACCATCGCATAAACGCCAACTGGCATAAACGGTGCTAGCTTAGCACTATGCGCACTATGCCCTCCCAGACCGTTCACTATGCAGGGCTCGATCAACTCGCGACGGGTGTCGTGGTGTTCAGTTTTGCCGGCACGATTATCTACGTCAATCCCTCCGCCGAGACGCTGCTAGGCGTGTCCGGTGCATTGCTGGTCGGCGCGTCTGTGCGTGAGGTATTTGAGCGCAGTCTGGAATTATTGGCTGCAATACAAACCGCCGAACTCACGCGCGAAACAGTGATTGAATACGAACTCGATGTGACGGTGAACGCGCATCCGCCGCTGCGGTTGGGCTGTACGATTACGCCATACGATGCCCCGCAGGAAGGGATATTCATGGAGCTGCGCAGCGTCGACCCGCATTTGCGGATTGCTCGTTTAGAACAAACGCGTTTGCAGCAAGAAGCCAATCGCGAACTGTTACGCAATCTTGCACATGAAATCAAAAATCCGCTGGGCGGCATTCGTGGCGCGGCGCAGTTGTTAGAACACGAGCTGCCGCGCGAATCCTTGCGTGAATATACACAAGTCATCATCAAGGAATCAGACCGTTTACAGTCTTTGATGGAGCGGCTGCTCACCCCCCATCGCACGCCCCGTTTTAGCGCAGTCAATATCCATGAAGTTTTAGAGCGCGTGCGTAGTCTTATCCTGGCGGAAACTCCGCACGGCATGAGTTTGCAGCGCGACTACGATACCAGTCTGCCGGACTTGCGTGCCGATAGCGAACAGCTTATCCAGGCAGTGCTCAACGTGGCGCGCAACGCGGTGCAGGCGATGCATAGCCAGGGCAAGATTATTTTCAAAACCCGTGTAGCCCGACAAAGCACCCTTGAGAGTCGGCGTCATCAACTCGGATTGAAGGCCGAAATTATCGACAACGGCCCGGGTATTCCAGAAGATATCCGCGAACAGATTTTTTATCCGCTAGTGTCAGGTCGCGAAGGCGGCAGCGGTTTGGGTCTGGCGGTTGCACAAACATTGATTGCGCAAAACCACGGCACCATCGACTGCGAAAGTTATCCTGGCCGTACGGTGTTTTCGATTTTTCTCCCCATTACCGCGTGAGCTCACATGAATAAATCTCTTTGTGTCTGGATCATTGACGATGACCGTTCCATTCGTTGGGTACTGGAAAAGGCGCTGCTACGCGATAACATTCCCTGCCTCACCTTCAGCGCTGCGAGCGAAGCGCTGACCGAATTGACGCGTAGCCAGCCCAGCGCAGTATTGTCCGATATTCGTATGCCAGGCGTGAGCGGCCTGGAGTTATTGCAGCAACTCAAAGAGCGCTTGCCTAAAGTGCCGGTGATTATCATGACGGCATACTCCGATCTGGACAGCGCAGTGGCAGCTTTTCAGGGAGGCGCGTTTGAATATCTGCCCAAGCCTTTTGACGTGGATCAAGCCGTAGAGCTGGTCCGGCGCGCGTTAAGCGAGAGCGTCAGCCGTAATATTTCAGAAGCGAGTGACGTACCCGTACCTGAAATTCTCGGCCAGGCGCCCGCCATGCAGGAAGTGTTTCGTGCGATTGGCCGGCTGGCGCAATCGCATACCACCGTGCTGATTAATGGCGAATCCGGCACTGGCAAAGAACTGGTTGCGCATGCGTTGCATCGCCACAGCCCACGTGCCACCGGGCCGTTCATTGCATTGAATACTGCCGCTATTCCGAAAGATCTGCTCGAATCAGAGTTGTTTGGCCACGAGCGCGGCGCGTTCACCGGAGCGGCTGCGCAACGCCGGGGCCGCTTTGAGCAAGCCGATGGTGGCACATTGTTTTTGGATGAAATCGGCGATATGCCAGCCGAGCTGCAAACGCGCTTACTACGCGTGCTATCCGACGGCCAGTTCTACCGTGTCGGTGGGCACTCGCCGATCAAAGTTAACGTGCGTGTGATAGCCGCAACCCACCAAGATTTGGAAGTGCGGGTACGTGAAGGCTTATTTCGTGAGGATCTATTCCATCGTCTGAATGTGATCCGGCTGCGTCTTCCCGCCTTGCGCGAACGCACCGAAGATATTCCGCTGCTCGCCCGCCACTTCATGCAAAAAAGCGCCCGTGAATTGGGGATAGACGCGAAAACATTATCCGATGCCGCGCTCAAAAAACTGACCCTTTTGCCATGGAGTGGCAATGTGCGGCAATTAGAAAATGTAAGCCATTACTTAACGGTGATGGCGCCAGGCCAAGTGGTGGAAGTCAGCGATTTGCCGAGTGATCTTACGCAGGTCGAAATGACTCCCTCCAACGGCGACTGGTTACAAAGCCTCGCCGCAGAAGCCGGTGCGCGATTGGCCCGTGGCGAAGCTGCCATTCTGGAAGAACTGACCCAGGCTTATGAAAAAACGTTGATTGAAGTGGCGTTGCGACATACGGGTGGGCGTCGGATTGAAGCCGCGCATTTACTGGGGTGGGGAAGAAATACGCTGACGCGTAAAATTAACGAATTGGGTATGGACAGTCATCCTGACGCAGAGGCGCTGGATACCCTATGAGCCAAAAAAAAGCCGACTCAGGTCGGCTTTTTTTTGAAGATGACCTTAGAAACCTAGCTTGCCGTGGCTTCTGTTAACAAGGGTTGAATCTCACCCTTCTGATACATCTCAATCATGATGTCGCAACCGCCGATCAACTCGCCCTTCACATACAACTGAGGGAAAGTGGGCCAATTGGCGTAGTGCTTCAAGTTTTCAAAAATCTCCGGATCAGCCAGCACGTTCACTGCCAAAAAATCGTTGACGCCACAGGCTTGCAGCACCTGAGCGGCTTTCGAAGAAAACCCACACTGTGGAAACTGAGGCGTGCCTTTCATATAAAGCACTACATTATTGCCGGTAACTTGTTCGCGAATTCGATCTAAAGCGCTCATGTGAACTCCTAAAAAAATACTTGACTAGAATAGTCGGGATTATACGGGCTGAAGGTAGCCCGTCAAGGCTAGCTTCGCTTTATGGAAAATTGTTTGCTAGAGAGAAAGAAGCGGGTGTTCAGCTCAAGCGAGACGACGCACTGATCAGATGCGATTCAAAATTTATGGGTCATTTTGACCCGCATCCGCCAACCTAAAAGCCCAAGCCCGGCAAGTAACATGCCCCAGGTTTTTGGCTCCGGCACGGCTGTAACTTGCCATCCAATATCTTTCATTGCGGCGAAGTCGAGCTCAGTAAAGTTTTTGCGTTGGCCAGCAGCAATACCGGGTGTCATGGCGGCTTCTTGCCCCCGATAGGTGGTATTTGCCAACCAATGTCCATCATTGGTGACGGGGGGGTTCGAGGTAAAAGCATTGACGGCCGTGCCTGTAAAGTAGCTATTGGCTAGATTATTATTATTGGCTACATAATGATAATAAGAGTCTGCGGTGCCGAACCCCAGCAGATGTCCAAGCTCGTGCACCGCAATAGAATAAAAATCAAACCCGGTAGTTAACAGGGATGGTGCATCCGTACCGAAATAATAATTGGCAGTGGTGTTAAAGGACAACGTTCCTCCCCAAGGGCCAAAGTCAGTTTGAGAAGCGGGCGTCCCTAAGGCTCCCCGCTGCCCCCGACTGGCAGCATTATTAACAAAGTCCTGAGTCCCGCTTACGTTAAACCCCCCTGGGCCGCCTTGCCCTAGAACATTACTTCCTAAGTTATAAGCACCTACATAAACAATAATATTGTCAGCAGCCACACTGTAATCGTTTACGGTTTTAGTCTGCGCAGCAGAAGGATCAGCAAAAGCCACATTAAAGTGGTTGATTCCTGATGGGCCCGATGAGGTAATCGCGGTGAGGTTGTCGGTAAAACGCGTTTCGAATACGGATGCCGCGGCATTCAACAGAGATTGCCGTGAACTTTCCGCAAAGAAATTATTAGTGTCGTAGCTGTAATCAAAAGCGATGTTTATGTTAGCCGATACCGGCTGACTTGCGATGCAGAATGCGCTCAGTAGCAAAGTGTAGGTTAGTTTCATTGGTTGGATCCTTCTACGTAATTATTAACAGGTTAGCAGGGATTAAATAGGTTTAAATATCGGCTCGCACAGAATAGTTAATTTGTTTGCGCATCATAGCCCAACTCAAAAAAAGCTTTGTGGAACAGGTGGGGGAATAATAAATGAGGCGGCATACGCAACCAGTGCGCGCGCACGTAGGCGGCTTTTCGGGCCATAGGTGTGTAGGTATCGCTGCAACTCACGTGATCCGGAGCAAGAGCGCGCGTGAATGTAGAGTCCATTAATGCGAGCGTGGCACGGTGGGGGGCGGCAGACTGTAGCTGATGAACAAAGTTTTCAGGAATGGGGGTAGCGAGAAAATGCTGCACATAGCGCACTGCGTAAAATAGGGGACGGCTTAAGCCAAGTTCCTGGGCGCGGGCGAGTAGCCGCCCCCAGAAGTTTGCATCCTTGGAAAAATGCTGAAACAGTAAATCAAGGTCGGTTAAGTCGCGCAGGCCATGGGGTAAGTCGCCATCATGAAACAGATGAGTGGCCGAATGCAGCAGCATGTCTTCGGGCGCCAGCACACGAATATTTTCCATATCGCCCACTGCAATCGCTTGGCTACGTAGTTTTGCAGAATCGGGATGATAGCGCGCAGTGTCGGGCAGGATGGCGTGATGCACATCAATGACTGTGGCGCGTTTAATGTGCTGCATCGGCGGGATTTCATGCATCCAGCGTCGGTAATAGCGATCATCATAGGCAGAAAGACCATTGGGATGCCAACCGCCTAACATTAATGCAGCTTCAACCGGGCCCAATAATTCGCGCGGTACCAAAATATCGATGTCGTTAAACATACGGCCTGCGGCGGCAGGCAACCCTGCTATCACGTACGCGCCGCCTTTTAATATGATCGGCAGAAACGCGATGCCGGCCAAGGCTTCACTAATTTTCCCAATTTCCCAACGCACTGCAATTTGCTGCTTTGCAGAAAGCGTCGCTGCGGCGTCTAAGTGGGAACGGGCTTCGTAAGGAACCCCATCCAGTTGACCGTGTGACTCCAGCATCCCACGCAACCGGGCTTGCAAGCCGGCGCGACGCGCTTGACGAATAAGCTTGTCCCAGTCCACCAACGAAAAGCTGCGGAGGGTGTAAGGGTTACGAAAGACTTGTGAGACGAGATCGCGAGGAGGTGTCATAACTGACTCAAGCCGCATTTGAATCAAGCGCTCGATCTGCCAGCTGATTGAAAGTGGTGATGGCTTGCTCCAGCCGACTGTATTGAAAATCGTAACATTCAGTTTGTTCGATCAGGTGTGTGCCCACGCGGAATCCATCCGCGCCCAGCTGGCTGTAATTAAATGCATTTTGTGCCAGAAACATAAACGTTTGTGCCTTTGAGCGTGGCGTAAGAGTGGCGGGGCTATCCGCTGTCCATTTTGGAAAAATCATCCAGCCGGGACGCGCAGATTCATGCTGCCTACGAACACTTTCTTTAGGGGGGCGCATATGGGCGACCGTGCCTTTACTCGTGTCGTGTGAGGCGCGATTAATGAAGGCTTCAGCACTAAATTCCCGGATTAGCGGAATGGACTCGTTTTTAAGGCTGACGGGACGTGGCAGCGGACGTATCAATCCTGTTTTACGGTCGATCAAAGTCAGTTCGTCAGATAGTAAGCGCCAGCCAGACAACACCAACCCCGCTGTCAGCGTGCTTTTCCCCGAACCGGGAGGGGCTGGCAAGATCGCAGCCAGACCATTTTTTTCGACCACCCCAGCGTGAATGATTAAATACTGGTGAGCGTGCATCGATATACACCAGTTTAAGCCCCATTCCAGCATGGGATAGGCCTGATCCAGTGGAAGCGGTTTAAAAGGTTGTTCGCCGTCGAAAGAAAAATTCACCTGGGGGCGAAACCATCGGCGCAGTAACCCAGGGGAATTGATTTCTACATGGAAGTCGGCGAAGGCCAAGTTGGGGTCACGTACTTCAAACTGGCCGTACAGCTCAAGCAAACCTTCTGCAACTCTGGGTAGCTTCGATTGCACTTTAAGTGAAAAGGGACCTGTGCGTAACCAAACCCCGGGCCCTGCTAATTGCTTGCGCAAATCCGTGGCCGATAACTGAAGAAGTTTCAAAGACGACTCAACAGACCAATGTGTTGCAAACTGGACATCGCTTCATCGGTCAACTTTGTGAAGGAAGCATCAGCAGCGACGTTAAACATTCGCGCCAGCTTGACCGGAGCTTCGCAGGCATTCATTTCAGGGTGTTTGCGGCTCGTTGTGTATAGGGCGTAGGTCAGCGGCGCCAAATAATGAGTATCGCCGGAAGCTGTGTCAAAAACGACGGCCTCATCCCCGAAACATTTGATTTGAAAACGAAGCATCGATCATGTACGGCCAGATTAGGAAAAACCTAATGGTTGCACATAATGACCGATTTTAATCCATTGTGGTTTTGAGATAAGCCACGATTTGGGCGGACTTCCAGCTGACGCCTGCGGTGGGTTCAAAGTAGTCCTTACTTAACCATTCGTTCCAAATGCCAAGAACCGTTGCTACAGATAGCACGCCGTTGGTTCTTCCCGACGCTGCATTTAATAGCGCAGCCACCAGATGGGAACAAAGATTGTCAGGATCAGACAGCCCGGGATAGGAGCTATCGTTCATCACCATAATTTGATTCAATGAAAGCGAGACTCCTCGCACCTTAAAAGAGCTGCCTTTCTTAACCCCGCCTGCGCCAAACACATTGTGGAATAGCGTGCCACCAGTCCAGCTCTGTGGTGAGCTATTACAACTCCCATTTAGGCCACTGCAAGTGCCTTGCACGTAACGGGCAGGCCATTCGCGAGAATGATTGGATTGTTTCCAGAATCCGGGAGTACGACCCAGACATACAACGGGGGTGCCGTGATGGCTCAAATTGCCGGAAGCAGCGGCGGAGGGCGTTGCGCATTGCGCTGCTAGTACGGGCCGGCTCGCTAATGTAAAGATTGCCGACATACCCAACCCTGCGCCCGTGAGCCTTCGCCGTGAAGTGTTCACTTGTGTATCCGGCTGCGGATTAATCTCCTGGGTCGAATAAGGGTGAGAATCAGATTTGTTTTCAGACATGGAGGAGCCTCGATTAGCATTTAAGCATTCGGCGTTTTATTTAGCCGTTAATGTTTGCTTTATCAGCAAAAATTGGGCCATGCCCTGCAAAGGCGCTGTACTCTAGCTATACCGGGCCTGGTTCTCATGGGTTTTTTGATTCTCGCCAAATTTGTAAACTATTCCGACGTCTCCCTCCACTCACACGATCACGCCCAGCGAGATCTTGCCAAGTGCGGGGCGCTTGAAAACCTGCGGCATGAAGAGCGTTCTGGGTGGCCATACTTTGGGACCAACCGTGTTCCACTAAAAGGCTACCGCCGTCTTTCAAGTGCGAATCGGCGAGGGATATTATCAATCGCAGGTCATCCATACCGTCTTCCCCAGAAGCAAGGGCGGGTAGAGGTTCAAACCGTACATCTCCAAGATTCAAATGTGTATCCAACGCGGACACATATGGTGGATTACTGACAATTAAATCGAATTTGCGCCGATCCAATTGGGTAAACCAATCGCTTTTGACGAGTTTTAAGTTCGCCTGCCATTTTTCAGCATTTAATCGCGCTACTGCGAGCGCGCGATCACATTGCTCGACAGCCGTGATCTTAGCGAGCGGGCGTTCGAGCGCTAAGCTAATCGCGATACAACCGCTACCTGTTCCCAACTCCAGGACTTCGAAAGTGGGATCGTTCGGCATCTGCGCCAAGGCGAGTTCTACTAGCAGCTCTGTTTCCGGACGAGGGATTAATACCTCGGGGGTAACGTGAAACTGGCGGCCATAAAATTCTCGCTGGCCGGTAATATACGCAATCGGTTCGCCGCGAAGACGCCTGTGCAAAAGCGTGTGAAACATGGTGACTTGCTCGGGACTCAAAATATCGGTGTCATGCGCAATGACCCAAACCTGCGTCACATTCCAGGCGAATGCGGCCAAAACACGCGCCTCCAGGCGCGCGACCCGTTTATCGAGTGCGAGCGATTCGATCAGAGAAGTGCTGGCGTCGGTCAGTACATCTGCCACACAAGTCGACGTAACGCGCAGAGCTTGCGTGCTCATCTTTCAGTTTCACCTGATAAGGTCGCCAGCAATTCGGCCTGATGCTCCGCCGCCAACGCATCCAGCAGTTCGGTCAAATCGCCATCCATGATCGCGTCGATTTTGTAGAGCGTCAGGTTGATCCGATGATCGGTAATTCGGCCTTGCGGAAAATTGTAGGTGCGAATCCGATCAGAGCGGTCGCCGCTGCCTATGAGGCTCTTGCGTGTGCTAGCTTCTTCGGCGTGCTGCGCCTGCAATTGCCGGTCTTTCAGTCGCGCCGCGAGCACGCTCAAAGCTTGCGCCTTGTTGCGGTGTTGCGATCGATCATCCTGACATTCCACCACCAGCCCCGAGGGCAGGTGAGTAATTCGTACGGCCGAATCGGTTTTATTGATGTGCTGCCCGCCCGCACCAGAGGCGCGGTAGGTGTCAATGCGCAAGTCCGCGGGGTTTATGTCGATTTCGCTGAGCTCTTCGGCTTCTGGCATAACGGCCACGGTGCACGCGGAGGTGTGGATGCGGCCTTGCGTTTCAGTTTCAGGCACCCGCTGGACTCGATGACCGCCGGATTCGAATTTGAGCCGCGAATAAGCGCCGACGCCGACGATGCGAATGATCGCTTCTTTATAGCCGCCTACTTCGCCCGGATGTTCCGAAATAATTTCCACTTTCCAGCCGCTGCGTTCCGCGTGGCGGATATACATGCGCAGCAGATTTCCCGCGAACAACGCCGATTCGTCGCCGCCGGTGCCAGCACGAATCTCGAGAAAAATATTGCGCGCATCGTTAGGGTCTGTAGGCAGTAGCGCAGTTTGGAGCTGCGTTTCCAGACGTACGATTTTAGCTTCACCCTCGGCCAGTTCAGCTTCTGCCAACTCTCGCATATCAGGGTCTGCCAGCATGTCGAGCACGCTTTTTTGATCAGCCAGTACCTGGCAATATTGGCGATACAGCATCACGACGGGAGTGATGTCGGCGTGTTCGCGCGTGAGCTTGCGATAGGCGTCCATGCTACTGGTGGCGTCCGGCTGCGAGAGTAAGGCATCAAGCTCAAGCAGCCGCTCGTCGGCGCGAGCGAGCTTGTCGGCAAGGCTCGCTTTCATTCGGGATGTAAGCCGTAGAGCTGACTGATAATTTTCGCGATTTGTTCGCGTTCTTCGCTATTGGCGTAGTTAAGGGCGTGGGTAGGCGCGTGCATTAATTTGTTGGTGAGGGTGCGGCTTAGCGCCTCAAGCACCATTTGCGGATCGCTGCCGCTAGCGAGCGCACGCGTGGCTTTTTCAATCTCGTGACGGCGGTGGCGCTCGGCAGTGTCACGTAAAGCCCGAATCGTTGGCACCAGTTCGCGTCCTTCCATCCAGTGCAAAAAATTAGCGACATTGGTTTCAATAATCGCCTCGGCCTGCGCGACTTGAGCCACCCGGCTGTCGGTACCTTCGCGCACCACTTGCCCTAGATCATCTACGCTGTACAGAAATACGTCGTCCATGTCAGCGACCTCGGCCTCAACGTCTCGCGGTACTGCCAAATCGACGATAAAAATCGGGCGATGGCGACGCTGTTTGATCGCGCGCTCGAGCATGCCCTTGCCCAGAATGGGCAGCGGACTCGCGGTCGAGGTAATGATGATGTCGTAATGGGGCAGCTCTTCCGGCAGCGCAGTGAGTGGGGTTATGCCAGCATGAAAGCGCTCGGCCAGCGGACGCGCGCGCGCTTCAGTGCGATTGGCCACCGTCATGCGCCGCGGATGCTGCGCGGCAAAGTGCGTCATGCACAATTCGATCATTTCGCCCGCGCCGATGAAGAGGCAGGCTTGATCGCGCACGCTGGGAAAAATACGTTCGGCCAAACGCACCGCAGCGGCCGCCATCGACACCGAATTCGCGCCAATTTCGGTGCTTGTACGCACTTCTTTGGCGACCGAAAAAGTACGCTGAAAGAGTTTGTTCAACAACAGTCCCAGCGTGCCGGCTTCTTCGGCGGTGTGCACCGCTTGTTTCATTTGCCCCAGAATCTGCGTCTCGCCTAACACCATCGAATCCAGGCCGGCCGCGACGCGAAATGCATGCTGTACGGCCAGTTCGCGGGGCAAGGTGTAAAGGTAGGGACTCAACTCGCGTCGTTCGATTTTATGAAACGCGGCCAGCCAATCCACCGTGGCTTCCGGCTGCGTTGTATTGCAATACAGCTCGGTGCGGTTACAAGTGGAAAGAATCGCTACCTCCGACGCACATTGACTATCGGTTAATTCATGCAAGGCCTGGGTGAGCTTTTCCGGGCCGAATGCCACCTGCTCGCGGACCGCGAGTGGGGCAGTGTGGTGGTTGATCCCAAGGGCGAAAAGCTGCATGACGGCGGTGGGCCGGAGAATGGAGGCTACTATTTTACCGTGCCCAAACGACGCGTGCGAAAAACCATGCCTCACTCGTAATTTCTGTACTTAACTTGGCTAGCAGCGCTGTCAGCGCCTTGCCCATTAACCTTTGCAACATAGTGAAAAAACTCGGTGTGTGAGTGCCACGCACCCACACCCCTCGTAGTCTCATGCAACTAAGGTGATGAATAAGGCCTTCTTAAATAGGTCATCGGCCCCACAAATATACAGCCACCGAATTTCTTATGGGGATTCCCGAGAGATGCGCGGGGGACGGGAACCCCCATTAAAAACTGGCTTAGGTCACTGGAGGGTTAAATCACAGCGCTTATACCCCGTCGCTGTTTTTTTACAGCAGGCTACGGGACTACTGAGCGGTGGGCACGTCATGTTGGTGCACCCTGTAGGACAACCTTGAGCCGTTAGTGATAATTTCACCCCTGTCCCCGTACCGAGGCTGAGCAGTTGCATCAGGGCACTATCTGGATTGGTACAGCTTATCCCCACAACTTTACCGTTTTTACTAGGGGGGAGGGCTTTACAGCCAGCGGTTCCGTATGCCTCTTCTTTTGTTAATTGATCGAGTACACTTTGCACCTTTTTAGGGGCGCCTCGCAGTTCCAGATAGCCGCTCACGTGCGTTTCAACTGGCGTTTCGGCGGCCCATGCCGGTATTGCCAATATCATCCAAACAAAAATCAATTTTTTCATTTCATTCCCCTTGTTAGACTAGCTTTACCACACAAAATTGAGCGTACCGTATACCAGTCTGCCCGTGCTGAAGCGGGGGCTGAGTGGGTCGGGATCAATGTACCGAAACCGTGTGTCCCCCATATTACGTACGCCGAGCTGGGTTTGACCCTTATTTTTGGGTAATTGCCAGACCACCGAAACGTCGGCTTGATTATACACATCGGCATAAGGTGAAAGCATCCCGGTACTTGGCACCAGTTGAGAGCCCACTACCCAATTCCGGCTCCATTTCAAATGCGCGCTCATCGTAGGGTTTACAAACCAGCGCAAATCGAGCTGGACGGCACGCAGTGCTTGATTACTGAGCGAGTCAAGCCTAGTAACCCGATCATCGTTACGCGTTTTTTCGTACTCGCCAGATAGCCCGATAGCCCAGGAAAATTGGTGCGGCTGCCAATGCAAACCGACGTGAGCGTTGTGTATTCGCTGTAGTGAAAAGGCGGTTTGCCCTACGCTGACCTGATCCGCAAACGGCTCAGCGATGGTGCGGAGCTCTCCGCTGAAGTCTACTAGCCAATCCTGGCTCAACTGTCGGTCCAGCCCAAGCGCTGCGGCTCGCACCCTCTTACCAGTGTCGCCTGGACGCGTTTGTACAATACCCGCCAGGCTTATCGGTGCCAGCCCGGCATTACCTACACTGTTTATACCCAGCCCCTGCCATGCCGCCAAGCGCAGATGGCTTACGGGGTCGGGGGAAAACACTATCCCTACGCGGGGCAACCAACTTTGTACGATGACTTTGCTCCCCCCAGGAATCTGATTCCATATTTGCCCCCAGCCCATCCCCCAGTCTATTTTCCATTGAGAACTAAGCTGACCTTGGGCTGACACATACATCTGATGAGACTGGAGAGTGTTGCTGGTAAAACCGGAAATCCTCAATTGTGAGCGATAGGCTTGCGCGCCCCATTGCAGTGATTGCCCAAAGACTTGTGTTCTATATTGCACATCGCCACCAGTGGCCTGGCTGTTACTTTCTTGGGAAAAAGTGATTGGCGGCACGCTGAAATCTTCAAAGTCAATCCGCTGACGCGTACGTTGACGGCTTAGCAACACATGTAGTTCATCCCCGTTATTCCAGGAATGGCGCAGACCCAAGCGAGTGACCTCACTGCGGTCTTGTATTGCTAAATTCGAGCCGAACAGAGGATCAGCTGGGAGGATGGTTTCGCCCCGATCTGAATGGTAATTTTCGTATAGGATAAATGCCTGTGTGTGGCCTGCGGGCCGCCATTGCACCACCCCTTGCCAGATACTGTTATCCAGTTCGTTGAAGCGCGCAAAACCGTCGCTGGCAAATTGACGCTGGGCAAAGCTCAGTCCCAGCGTGTCGCTGCCCAAACCCAGTCGCAACTCCTCACCGCGGGTATTGTTACTGCCGACTACGCCGTCGAATTGCAGAAAAGCCTTCTGGCTGAACAAGGCACCGTAATCGTTATAACTAGGCAACTGGGCCGTCAAGCCGCTTACCGCGCCATGCTGGGGCGTGGTGGCACCGGTTTCGCCTGCGCCGTCGCCGTAGACATCTAGCGACACGGGCATGGCACCCGCCGCGTCGTTGAACAGGCTTTGCAACACCAGACTGCGCCGCGCCGATTCGGCAAACCGCACCCCTTGCAGAATTTCAGCTTGATCCTTTAGTGTAACTGCGCGGTAGTCGTTGGTGTCGGCCAGGGTTTGAAATGCCAGGTCGGTCAGATCAAGGCGGCGCTGCGTTTCAGCTAGGTTGGATTGCAATAACTGGGCATCCCGCTGCAACAAAATGTCGCCGCGATAGACCGCGCGCAAGGCGATGCGCGCCTGGGCCTGGCGCAGACTTTCGCGCGCGGCGACAGGCTGATTAGCCTGCAACTGCGCCTGCGCGAGATACAGCCACGGAGTCGGATCATTCGCGTCCGCGCGTTGCGCCTGTCGCCAACGGTCGCGAGCTTGTTGGGTTTGGCCTAATTGTTGTTGAGCGCGCCCCAGATACGTCAGTATTAAAGGGTTATCAGGATCGGCTTCAAGTGCAGCCTGCAATGCCTGTAATCCCGCTTGGGTATGGCCTAACCGCACTTCCGCCAAACCTAATCCCATCAAGGCTTTGGCGTCCTCGGGATCACGCTTGAGCGCTGTATCGAACGCGGATTTGGCAGCGCTGGTTTGTCCGCTGATAAGCCATACCAACCCACTCACGGCCACCACATAGGGTTGATCTGCTTCAATAGTGCGCGCTTGACTGATCAAATGCGTTGCAGCCACTAAGTCATCCAGCGTTAACGATAACTCGGCTTCACGCGCCAGCGTGACCGCTATGCCAGGCTGCGAGGCATTCAGCGCATGAACAGTAGCGCGCGCGTCGGCCAATTGGCCCTTGCCTTGCAAAGCATATGACAATGCCATAGCGGGCAGCATGCTATCACTGAGTGTTTTAGCGTGCTCGGCGTCAGTCAATGCCGCAGACAGTTCACCTTGTTGCAGATGCGCCATCGCACTCAATGCATATGCATCTGCTGCTAAGGCTGGATGAACGCGCAAAGGCGCCAGCACTGATTTTGCCTGTTCTGGCTGCCCCCCTTGCAAATACAAACTGGCGCGCAATAAGTCGGTAGTGCTCCCATCATCTTGCAAACCCGCTTGGTCGATCTGCGAAAGCGCATCTAAGTAACGGCCCTCGCGCTGTGCTTTTAGAGCGGCCTTCATCACCGGCGTCATTTTTTCGGGGCGATATTGAGTAGCCTCATTGGGCAAAGTCCAGATCACAGTGCGCCCATCTCGTAGCGATTGTTCTAATCGAGGAACGGTTTGCTTAAAGAAGAAGTTTTCGTCAGCCTCAGCAGGCGACGTGAGGGGCAGTATCAGTAGCAGATATGACAGGGTAACGCGCGTGGCCGCAGCCGAGCCAGATAGGGTCATCGAAATTGATGTTTCTGCGCTAGATACATTGGCCGACCCAAGTGAAGGTGAGGGTGTGTAAACGTTTATTTTATGATTGTAAGTGCTCGCGTCCTACCCCCCCGAAGGGGGCTTGGCGCATCATAACAAGTTTTCGTAAGACGTTCAGGGTAGGGCGATCCGAAATACATTAGCGAGCTAGATTCAGATATTTACCCTTTATAAGGGAAATTTTAGTCTGTCGTAATATCGTCCACGATAAAGCAGACGACGGCGTTCTGGTCGGTCCGTAAACGCGGTGCGGGTGTGCAAAATATTATTGCAAATAAGGCCCATGCCTGGCGTCAGGCGGGCGTTCAATATGTGTTCCGAACCGTTGACAATTTCAACGAGTGTTTTAATCGCCGCTTGTGTGAGCGCATCCGGTTTCCATTCGATAGATCGGGTGCGCGCGGTGTAGCGCATGTGCAAAAACCCCTGGTCTTCATCCACTGAAAACACCGGCCCACTTTGAAGGGGGCGTGCGATAGTGTCTTCATCCATACGCGCGGGGATGGTCATCGCGTCGGGCTGCATGAGCGCGGCGACATACTCGGGTTGGGTGTCGCGCAGTTGAATGTAGGCAATGTCAGGGTCAAGCAGCGCATTTTCACCACCACTCTCGGCGTCTTGCGCGCAATGCAGCAGCATGCCGAGAATGCGGCGATCGGGTGCGTTGTAATAGCCGTCGGTATGCCAGTTAATGGGTTTATGGGTGTAGGGAATGTATTCACCGCGGCCGTGAGCGTCATCACCCTCGTGAGGCGTGATGCTCGACAAGCCATCTTCGTCGGCAAGATAGTTACCTTCCAGCCGTGTCAGCCCGAGTTGCTTGGCGAATTGGTGGGGTACGGACTTGTCGGTAACGGGCTGATCGGGCGCGTAATAGAGCGCCATATTGGCACGCTGGCAGCGGTTTTTTAAAGCCGATATTTCCGTGGTGTTGAGCGCGCGAGGATCCTCAAGGCGCACAATCAACTCGTCGATATTTTTGGGATAGTTCGCCAGCTTCGTGGTACGCCAGGCGCGGTAATCGCTGTCGTTTGCCAGCGAAAAGGGCGCGCTCATTCCGGTGGCAGCATGTCCGGCGAACCGAAGCCGCGTTTGACCGGCGCATCAGACAACAGACCTTTGAAACTCTTGCGCACGGTACCCATCATTTCCGGCATTTCGATGTCCATAATCTGATCCATCACCCAGGTTTTATCGTTATCGCCCATTTCATCTCGGATTTGCAGCCCCAGAAAGCGCAAAGCCGGGAAGCTGGCCTTGTCGTCCTCGGGGAATTCAAACTCGGCATACTCAGCGAAACGTCGATTTAAAAAATCGATAAATTCTTTTTTATAGTCCCGGCCGTCTCCAGTGCCCACCATGCTGTGTACGTTTTGCTCCATCACTTCGCCGAGGCGATGACTTACGGCCTGCAATACCGCCATGCGGCGCTCGGACGGCAGCGTGGCATACGCCATACGGTCGCAATAATGGACCAGAAAAGCCAGAAATTCGGCGATAAGTTTAAAGCCGCGTTCGGCGGTGATGATGTCGTAATTTTCGCGGCCTAAATTGTCGACCGCCTTGTCGGCAACACGCCAGGTAGTGGTGGCAACTGCCGATGCAATTTCATCAGCGGTACGCTCGCCGTCCTTTTTGAACCAGACGGTCTTAACTCGAATAGGCATAGCCATGGTGATCTCCTTTGTCGCTTAGGCGACGTCTCCAGTTGCGACAGGACGGGCGGGGTCGGTGATCCACTCGCTCCACGAACCAGGGTAAAGGCGTGAGCCTGTGAGCCCAGCGATTTCCATCGCCAGGATGTTATGGCATGCGGTCACGCCTGAGCCGCAGGTGTGGACCACGTTTTCAGGGGCGACCCCATGCGTTAGTTGCGTATAGTTCGCATGCAGTTCCTCGCGCGGCAGATAAGTCCCGTCAAAATCCAGATTTTCTTCAAACACCCAGTTGATCGCGCCGGGAATATGTCCGGCTACTGCATCCAGCGGTTCGCGCTCACCGGTAAAGCGCTGTTCAGGCCGTGCATCAATCAGCCGGTGGGCGTCGCTTTGGCGGAGTGACTCAACGGTATTAGCATCGACCATCAAATCAGGATTAGACCGACAACGAAAAGTTTGCGGGGTTATCGCGGGAAGATCACTGGATATAGGCTTTTTTTCACGTGTCCATTTCGGCAGGCCACCATCGAGCAAACCCACGTTGACGTGACCCAACCAGCGCAACAGCCACCATAAACGTACCGCAATCGAACCATAGCTGTCGTCGTAAACCACGACCTGAGAATTTTCTCCTACACCCCAATTCGCTAATTTATTGCAAAGTGTTTGCGAGTCGGGCAACGGATGGCGCCCGGTAAGTGGGGTTGGGACTGAAGATAAATCCTCGTTCAAATCCGCATAGCGTGCGTCGCGAATATGACTGGTTTCGTAGGCGCGTCGGCCCGCGCTCGGGTCAGTTAGCGTAAAACGGCAATCAATGACTACCCAGTTGGGATTATCCAACTCGGCAGCAAGTTGTTCGGTAGTGACAAGGGTTGTAAACATGAGGGGTGGGAACGGCCAGCAAGCACGCGGATGCTTTTGGCCAGTCCGCAAAAATCAGTATCCGCCTTTGCCGTACGGCTTGGTGAGTCCGGCTACCCGACACGCCTGGCGCGCAGGCTGATTGGGAAACAGGTCATAAAGCTTTTTCTTCCAGTCGATGCCCTCGTGCAAATCTTCCAACTCGGCCAACATGTTGCGGAAGTTGGGAGTAGAGCCATCGTCCTTAAACTTGTCGCGCAGATAGTTGACCACCATCCAGTGCTCGTCGGTCAATTTAAGCCCTTCGGCGGCGGCAATCACGCCCACGACTTCTTCGCTGAAATCGGGCTCTAGCAAGAAATTTTCTTCACCGGTTTCGAGTTCAACTCCATTTACTACATAAGCCATTTTTTACTCTCCTTTTTCAAATATTCACCGAAACCACCGGTGCAATGGATTTATGCGGAATGAATATCCCGCAGCCTAACAAACGATTGTGACCCATGCCTTCATCCTGCAGACGCAAGGATTTATGGGGCGGAAGGTCATGCAGCATCAAGCTATAGCCCTGCAATACCCCTTGCGGGCCGCGCAAGGTCTGCTGTTTGCCGCAAATGAAACCACAGCGCAACTGAAAATGACCGTCCAGTTCGCGCATCACATCTTGAACGAATTGTTCTTCACCCGGGCTGCCCGTGTCAACGAAGTGCGCGTAGATATTGCTGAATGGGGTAAAAGCACGGGTTTTGAATTTGCCCACTTGCAAGCCATGACCCTCAAGGTTGAAAGCGTGGCCCACCAAAATTTCAGTGTCTGCTACCCGTGTTTTAGGCACACGCAAAAACAACTTGGTACGGCGATTAATGTTCACCGTGGCGTCGCCACTATTGGTTTCGGCGCCTTTCAATAATTGAATGCCCGCGCCCTGCTCCTCACCCAGCCACGGTAATACTTGCACTAACGCATCAGATAACTGCAGAGCGCTATCCGCGGGGATAGTGACACCCACCAGATCAAATTGCAGATCAATCATGCTGGGCGTGTATTCTTCTGGCTTCTGTTCGGGCCACTGGTCCCAGCTCACGCAACATCCTCACCATGTTCGCCAGCCCAGGCCAGCATAGCTTCAGCCCATATTTTCGCGCTGCCTGGATCGACTTCAAAAATGGTAAAGCGCTTATTTTCGCGAATGCGGATGCGTAAAAACGGCACCCCACCCGATTCATGTGTAAAGTTTTGCAACTCAATTTCCTGACCACCGAAAGGGAGGCGAAATTTGGTTAAGGAAGTAATGTCAGCCATTGCGTTTAATTCTCAATTGTGATTTTTTGGGGCGGACCGGTAGTTAGAAATTATCAACCTTGCATTTCGGATGGTATTTTAATACTCTACCAGCTGTAGTTGCGCCCTAAATGTCTCATTGTTTTGTAAATCAAGGCATTACCGCTTTGGGGCCGTCTTAGTACTCCTTATGGGTAGGTTTGCCTAGTCGTAAGGGATTAGGGGATTTACCCATCAGAATGATGGCGGGATATGCGGCATCTAAATAGGATTCACCCATAGGTTTGCGTGGTCTGCAAAGCGGGCTTAACGATATTCAAAAATGTTCTAGGAGAGCATAAATGGCAAAGCAAATGATTGATACGCCTAATCTGGACCAGTTGGAAAGCGGCCCGTGGCCCAGCTTCGTAACCGGTCTGAAGCGATTGGCTAAAGATAACGACATGATGGTTGACCTAATGGGTCAACTGGAAACCTCCTACAAAACCAAATTTGGTTATTGGAAGGGTGGTACGGTGGGCGTATTCGGTTACGGCGGCGGCGTGATTCCGCGTTTTACTGAGCTTAAGGATGAAAATCACAAGCCTCTTTTCCCTGAGGCTGCCGAATTCCATACTTTACGCGTACAGCCTCCTGCTGGCATGCATTACAGCTCCGATTTGCTACGTAAAATGTGCGACACCTGGTCTGCAACAGGCGGTTCCGGTCTGATTGCTTTTCACGGTCAATCTGGCGACATTATGTTCCAAGGTATCAAGACCGCTGACGTGCAAGGCGCCTTCGATGCATTCAATGAAATGGGTTTTGACCTCGGTGGCGCTGGCCCTGCGTTGCGTACCTCGATGTCTTGCGTCGGTGCTGCGCGCTGTGAAATGTCGTGCTATGACGAAGCAAAAGCCTTGCGGACTGTGATTAACAACAATTTGGACGATATGCACCGTCCCTCATTGCCCTACAAATTCAAATTCAAATTCTCGGGTTGCCCGAACGACTGCGTTAACGCGATTCAGCGTTCCGATATGGCGACCATTGGTACTTGGCGCGACAACATCCGCGTCAACGAAGCCCAAGTCCAGGACTATTACAAGCATCATGGCATGTCTGATCTCGTCAACGACGTGATCAGCAAGTGCCCGACCAAGGCTATTACCTTGGTTGCTGCTGACAAAGTTGTTGCTCATCCCAATGTTTCTACCGCTGCG
Organism: Thiobacillaceae bacterium; assembly: GCA_031366105.1. Taxonomy (GTDB): domain Bacteria; phylum Pseudomonadota; class Gammaproteobacteria; order Burkholderiales; family Thiobacillaceae; genus Thiobacillus. Next base: position 215,443 of record JANLZE010000109.1, read on the forward strand.
TTGGGCGACGGCAATGTGATGTGCATCGACAACAAAAACTGCGTGCGTTGCATGCATTGCCTGAATGTTATTCCAGGCGGTCTGCTGCCCGGTAACGACAAAGGCGTGTCGATTCTGGTGGGGGGCAAAGGCGTGTTGAAAATTGGCGCTTCCATGGGTACCGTGGTGATCCCGTTCATGAAGATGGAATCGGACGAAGACTTTGAAAAGTTGAACGAGCTGGCTCGTAATATTCTCGACTTCTTCGCCGAAAACGCGCTGGAGCATGAGCGTACCGGCGAGATGATTGAGCGTATTGGCTTGACCAACTTCCTCGAAGGCTTGGATATTCCGGTTGATCCGAACATGATTTCCGAGCCGCGGTCCAATCCGTACTTCCGTTCTGACGATTGGGATGAGCAGGTCGAAAAGTGGAACGAGTACAAGCAGCAACAGCAATCCGCAGCTTAATCCTCGGTTGATTGGCGCCCCGATTCGCGGGGCGCATGGTTAATCCCGAACCTCGCATTAGCGAGGTTCGCTTTAATTTACTAGTTGGAGACTTAACATGGCTGATCCTCGCACGCCTATTGAATCCGGTGCCCCGGACCCAATGCCCTACATGCACCCCGTGATGGTGAAAAATTATGGCAAATGGAATTTCCATAGCCATCCGAAGCCCGGTGTGCTTTATCACCGTGCGGTCTCCGGGGATGAAATCTGGACGGTAAAAGCCGGCACAGCACGCCAAATGGATCACTACACCATTCGTGAACTGGCGGACATTGCCGATCAATACGCTGACGGATTTGTGCGATTTACAGCACGTTCTAACATTGAGTACATGGTTGCCGATGGCACCAAAGTGGAGCCGCTGATTAAAGCGCTCAACGATAAGGGCTATCCCATCGGCGGTACAGCTAACTCGGTATCAATGATTGCTCACACTCAGGGTTGGCTGCACTGCGACATCCCGGGTACGGACGCTTCCGGCGTAGTGAAAGCGCTAATGGACGAGTTGTACGACGATTTTGTTAAGTGTGAAATGCCCAATCGCGTCAAGCTTTCGACTTCGTGCTGCGAAATCAACTGCGGTGGTCAAGCCGATATAGCAATTATCGTTCAACACACCAAGCCCCCCAAGATTAATCATGATCTCGTGGCTAACGTGTGTGAACGTCCTTCGGTAGTGGCGCGTTGCCCGGTGGCAGCGATTCGCCCCGCCTTGGTGAACGGTAAGCCGTCGCTGGAAGTGGATGAGAAGAAATGTATTTGCTGTGGCGCGTGCTTCCCGCCGTGCCCCCCCATGCAAATTAATGATCCCGAGCATTCCAAGATTGCGATTTGGGTAGGCGGCAAGAACTCGAATGCGCGTTCCAAACCGACTTTCCACAAGCTGGTGGCTTCCGGTTTGCCGAACAATGCGCCGCGTTGGCCTGAAGTCAGCGAAGTGGTAGTGAAAATCCTCGCGACTTATAAAGCCGATGGCAAGCCGTGGGAGCGCATGATCGACTGGATCGACCGGATTGGCTGGCCCGCATTCTTTGACAAGACGGGTTTGCCGTTTACCAAGTATCACATCGATAACTGGCGTGGTGGCCGTGCGAATTTGAATGCCTCTGCGCACATCCGTTTCTAAGCATTTCTGATATGGCTCACCCTCCTGAATTCGGGAGGGTGCAGTTAATATAAATTGGTTCTTTTCGGAGTGGTATTACATGCAATTCGGTATTCTTGTAAACGAAGGGCCTTATAGTCATCAGGCCAGCGACTCTGCTTATTTATTTGCACGTAATGCAATTGAAAAAGGTCATCAAGTTCCCCGTGTTTTCTTTTATCATGACGGCGTATACAACGCATCACGCTTGGCTACCCCGCCCCAGGATGATCGTAACGTAGGCGCGCGTTGGTCTAAACTGGCCGCTGATCATGGCGTCGATCTCGTGGTATGCGTGGCTGCTGCTCAGCGCCGTGGCATAACCGATGGTGTTTTAGGAGATAACTTCCGGATATCAGGTTTGGGTCAGTTAGTGGAAATGGGGATTCAGTACGATCGTCTCGTGACGTTCGGCGATTGAGGCAAGACGAAAATGAGTGATATGGATGACGAAATGGAAGACGGCTCCGGTGTCGTCAAAAAATTTATGTTTTTAAACCGTAAAGCGCCGCACGGGACTGTGTATGCGCTAGAGGGTTTGGAAGTTGTACTGATTACTGCTGCTTTTGACCAAGACGTGAGCATGGTATTTACCGACGATGGGGTATACCAGCTGATGAAGGGAGTGGACAGCAAGGGGATTGAAATTAAAGATTTCTCCAAAACTTACCGTGCGCTGGATGGCTACGATATCGAGAAGCTTTATGTTGATCAGGCTTCAATGGACGCTCGCGGTCTGAGTGAAGATGATTTGATTGTCGATGTGACGGTGCTTCCAGTTGCCGAAATGGCAAGCCTTATGGCTGAGCAAGACGTCGTCATCAGCTTCTAGGAGTAAAACATGTTGCACATTGTAAATAAATCGGCCACAGATCGCGGGGCACTGGAAAGCTGCCTTGCGATGGTCACCAAAGGTTCTGCTGTGTTGCTGATTGAAGATGCTGTCTATGCGGCAACTAAAGGCGGCGCTGCAGCGGCGAAAATTCAGGCGGCTTCCACCGATCTGAAAATATACGCCCTCGGTCCTGATCTGGCTGCGCGGGGTATGGCTTCGCGTGTGTTGGACGGTGTCAATGTTGTGGATTACGGCGGTTTCGTGGATCTGGTTGCAGAGCACAACAGCTGTCAGTCTTGGCTGTAATTTTAAAACTTAAGGAGTATTGCTATGCCCATGGTAGAAATCGCCGGTAAAGAAGTTGAAGTAGACGAAGAGGGGTATTTGGTAGACCTTTCTCAGTGGAACGAAGACATTGGCAAATATATGGCCATTGAAGAGAAGGTTGATATGACCGACAGCCACTGGGAAGTCGTTAATTTTCTGCGTGAATACTACGACGAGTATCAAATTGCCCCGGCTGTACGCGTGCTGACTAAGGCCATTGGCAAGAAGCTTGGTCCGGATAAAGGCAATAACAAATACTTGTATGAATTGTTCCCTTATGGGCCTGCCAAGCAAGCTTGTAAAATCGCAGGTTTGCCGAAACCCACTGGTTGTATTTAAACCGGTTTGTAGTATCGGGCCGCTCTGGTTTGGGTTAGCCAGGGCGGTTTTTGATTCGCCCCGGCTATCTATTCAACTATTTTGAAAATAGAGCTCCTGATTGATTAAGGCGTTCTACTTTGAAGATGGATGTAATTAGGGGATACGATTGTCTACTTTGACGATGATTTATGCTGGAATTTTCTACACGGCAACGCTGCTGCTGGTAGTGGGTTTGGCTTATAAAATCTTTGATTACCGCCGGACCCCCGCACCGCTAGTGATTCCCACTACCCCAGCCCCCACCACTCAAGCTGGAGTGGTCTATCGCATGGTAAAAGAAGTAGTAGTGTTTGAATCCCTGTTCAAAGCGAACAAATGGATTTGGATATTCGGGTGGTTATTTCATTTCGGCTTGTTATTAGTTCTGCTGCGCCATTTACGTTACTTTACACAGCCGGTATGGGCGTGGGTTGATGTGCTTCAACCTTTTGGCAAGTATGCCAGTTTTATGATGGTTATTGGTTTGGCCGGGTTGCTTGCCAGGCGCTTCCTGGTTGATCGGGTACGTTATATTTCTACGCCATCCGACTACCTTATGTTGGTGCTCATTCTTGCTATTGGTTTAACCGGGATGTCCATGACGTTCGTAGCCCACACCGACATAATTGCGTTGAAGCAGTTTTTTATGGGTCTAATGTATCTGGATATCCAGCCTTTGCCACAGGACCCGCTACTTCTGATTCATTTGGCGCTAGTAGCATTTTTGATGGTGATCTTTCCGATTAGTAAGTTGTTGCACGCGCCGGGTTTATTTTTTAGCCCGACTCGAAATCAAGTTGATAACCCGCGTGAACGCCGCCATCTTGCGGCTTGGGCTGCGCGTCTGGATCAAAAAAGCTAGTCATATCTAACGATAGATAGAGGTACGAAGTGGCTGCTGCTGAATTTGAAATGCCGGTAATAAAAGACACTATTGAAATCCCCAAGATTCAACCGGGGTCAATGGGTCATATGAAGTCGTTCATTGCGGCTCAGCCCGTGCAGGATTTTATGGGCTATCCGCACGAGTTGGCGGACGACTGGAAAGAGCGGGCCATTGAAAAAATGGGCGATTTACTGGGTAAATATCGCTCCATGAAAGTGTTCCTGGATGCCTGTGTGCATTGCGGTGCCTGTACTGACAAATGCCACTATTACCTGGGCACTTCCGATCCTAAAAATATGCCGGTTGCGCGTCAGGACTTGATGCGTCAGGTCTATCGCCGCTACTTCACCTTGCCTGGCAAACTATTTCCCAAGCTCGTGGGTGCCAAAGATCTTACTAAAGAAGTGCTGGACGATTGGTATAACTATTACCATCAGTGCTCAGAGTGCCGACGTTGCTCCGTGTTTTGTCCGTACGGGATTGATACGGCTGAAATTACCATGGCTGGCCGTGAAATTTTAAATCATGTAGGCATGGGTCAGAAGTATTCGAATGAAATCCTGGGCAAGGTCCAAAAGATTGGTAACAATTTAGGCCTGCCCGGTCCAGCATTGGAAGACACGCTCGAAGGCTTGGAAGAAGACATCGAAGCCGATACCGGCGTAGCAGTCAAAATGCCATTGGACGTGAAAGGTGCCGAAGTGCTGCTAGTAACGCCCTCGGCTGACTTCTTCTCGGAGCCACATGTGGAGTCGCTGATTGGGTATGCCAAGGTCTTCCATGCAGCAGGAACCAGTTGGACGCTGTCGTCCAAAGCGTCTGAGGCGGGGAACTTCGGACTGTTCAACGGCAATTACGAAACCATGCGTAAAGTCGCGATGCGCATACGCGATGCCGCGTTAGAGTTGGGGGTTAAACGCATTGTGGTTGGCGAGTGCGGTCATGCCTGGCGCGTGGCGTATAGTTTCTGGAACACGCTGACCGGAATCGGTTATGGTGCGAATGATCCGTTCTCGATCGAACTGCAAAACCAGCTCGACCACAATTACCCGCAACCCCAGCATATTTGCGAGATGACCAACGACCTGATCAAGTCTGGCAAAATCAAGGTCGATCCGTCATTGAATGATGACTTGATCGTGACTTATCACGATTCCTGCAATGTGGCGCGCGCTTCGCGTATGGGCACGGAGCCGGGTGGACAGTTCGTTATTCCCCGTGAACTAATTCAGTCAGTAGTGAACAATTTCCACAATATGGCTGATGACACAATCTATGAATCGACTTTTTGCTGCGGCGGCGGCGGTGGATTGCTGACGGATGATTTAATGGAAGTTCGAGTCAAAGGTGCGTTGCCTCGCGCAACAGCATTAAGCGCTGTTGTTAAGGAACATCAAGTTAATTTCATGGCCACAATTTGCGCTATTTGCAAGGCGCAATTTACCAAAGTATTACCAAAATACGGTTTTGATATGAGTATGGTGGGTGGGGTGCATCAACTGGTTGCCAAGGCCATTTTGCTTGAGCCCGTTAAGCCTGATTTAACTGTCGAGTCGACAATGGTACCCGCAGTAGCGTCCGTATAAGTTTATTTATTGAGTTATTTCGCATTAAGGAGAACCAGCATGGCTGTCACGACGAGCAAAGAGAAAACCGAAGGCAAATTCTGGCGTCGCTATAAGGAGGGCGAGAAGGAGGGCGGCTTCCGTTCTTCCCAAGACAAGATTTTCCAGGCCAGCTGGACGCACAAATGCCCGGAATATGTGCTGGCGACGCCACCCTGCCAAGGCTCTTGCCCGGCGGGAGAAGATATTCGCGGTTATCTAAACATTGTTCGCGGAATCGAAAAGCCCCCAGCAGGGGTGTCTATGCAGGAGTATGCATTCCGTCGCGTGACCGAAGCCAACCCCTTCCCTGGTGTGATGGGCCGTGTTTGTCCCGCACCGTGTGAATCGGGTTGCAACCGCAACATGGTAGAAGACCATGTGGGGATCAACGCAGTCGAGCACTTCATTGGCGACTGGGGCATTGAAAACAATATGACCTACACGTCAACCGCACCCGAAAGCGGCAAGAAAGTGGCGATTATTGGCGCGGGTCCGGCTGGGCTGGCGGCAGCGTATCAGTTGCGTCTCAAAGGTCACGGCGTGACTATTTTTGACGAGCACGAAGAGCTGGGCGGCATGATGCGCTACGGTATCCCGGGTTTCCGTACGCCCCGTGAAATGCTGGATGCAGAAATCAAGCGGATTATCGATCTGGGTGTTGAAACCCGTCTCAAAACCCGCATCGGATCTGACGTTAGCTTTGAAGCGATTGAGACGGAATTTGACGCCATCTTTATGGCGATGGGTGCCCAAGCGGGTCGCCCCTTGCCGGTGCCTGGGGCTGAAGCGCCCAACTGCGTGACGGCTGTCGCATTCCTGCGCGCATTTAACGAAGGTCGCCTGCAGCACGTCGGTAATCGCGTCGTCGTAATCGGTGGTGGTGATACGTCTATCGACGTGGTAACCGTCGCACGCCGTTTAGGCAACATTACCAAAGAAGGCACCAATGATCGTCCAGAGAATGTGATTGCCGGTCATGCCGCGCATGACGTCGCTTCGATTTCCGCTCGCGGCGGTGCCGAAGTGGTGCTGGTTTCTCGTTCCACCATCGACAAAATGGCTGCGAGCAAACACGAAGTGGAGCATGCCCAGACTGAAGGCATCGAGATTATCGGTGGCGTCACCCCGATTGCTGTTGTCGTAGACGAGCGCGGCCGCGCCACCGCATTACGCATTGCCGACTTTGTGATGGAAGGCAAAGAGACCAAAATTGTTGAAGGTACTGAACGCGATCTGCCGGCTGACCTGATCGTATCCGCGATTGGTCAGGGTGTGGATTTCACCGGCCTTGAACAATTCAATAACAACAACGGCCTGATGAAATCGGACAAAAACTTCCGTTTCCCCGGCAAAGAGCACATCTTTATCGGCGGCGACGTACTGAAGCCGCATTTGCTCACCACCGCGATCGGCCACGCCTCAATTGCGGCTGACGGTATCCATGGCTTTTTGAATGGCAAAGAATTGGATAAGCGACCGAAAGTAGACGTGCATCATTTTGATGAAGTGCGTAAATGGCTGGAGTCGGGTCACGAATACAAAGAGGTCAAAGGTCCAGTATGGGGTTCTGATAAACAAGCGGTGCTCCATAACTTTGAAGACCGTTCGACCAAGCATATCATTCCGCACAACGAGTTATTTCTCGGGCACTTCCCGCAGGTGGATCGCAATATTCGCGAAGTCATCATGCTGGATAAACAGACTGCGCTAGGTAACTTTGAAGAGCGCCTGATGCTGCTGGACGACAAGAGAGTCGTCGATGAAGCAAAGCGTTGCATGTCATGCGGCCAATGCTTTGAGTGCGATAACTGTGTCATTTACTGCCCACAGGTTGCGGTGTTCAAGGTCAAAAAGAAAGACAATCCCACTGTGGGGCGTTACGTGGATACCGACTATGGCAAGTGCATTGGCTGCCATATTTGCGCTGACGTCTGTCCGACGGGTTATATCGTGATGGGTATGGGCGATTAATATGCGGCTGAACTTGGGCCAATCTGGGCTGATGCTTTTTGCATTGCTCGCATTGACTACCGGTGTACCCACTCACGCGGATGCGCCGAAGCCTATAGTGGAAAGGGCGGTCAAGGGCGAACAATGCGTTGAGCCAACGGATTACATGCGCCGCAACCATATGAAGCTTTTGACGCATCAACGTCGCGAAACTGTGCACGAAGGTATACGTACCAAAAAATACAGTCTTAAGGAATGTATTAATTGTCACGCGAGCAAGGAAACGGGAAGTGTGACCGCAGCTAAGGATAATTTCTGTGTAAGTTGCCACACTTATGCCGCAGTGAAAATTGATTGCTTTGATTGTCACTCTAGCAAGCCGCAATCGACTGCAAGCTTGCACCCGTTGACCGCAAAGGGCGCACACTTGAAGCATCAGATGGCCGCGCAAACCCGGACTCAGGTGAGCGTCAACGATATGGCTGGAATGGTGGAAGGTTTCAAATGAACGACCTGAAAAAACAGCCGGAATCAGAAGAACGCCGCCGGTTTATTAGCACCGCCGCTACCGTTGCTGGGTTAACTGTGGCACCAGGGGTATTGTTATACGAAGTGGCGCATAGCAAACCCGAGGAAGTTAGCGTCAGTAATCGTAATCGGTGGGGCATGCTGGTCGACAGCACTAAGTGCGCAACAGGGTGCAATGAGTGCGTCACTGCCTGCAGTACCGAAAATGGCTGGCAATTGCCCGAAAAGAGTCAACACCCGCGCCAAGCGCCGCAATGGATACGTAAGCTTGAGCTGGAAGACCCGCTCTCCCAAGTCAAAACAAATTTGCCGATGATGTGTCAGCACTGCGCTGAACCACCGTGCGTGGATGTATGCCCCACCGGCGCATCATTCAAACGGGCCGACGGCATTGTGCTAGTGGACCGCCATACTTGCATCGGCTGCCGCTATTGCATGATGGCTTGCCCTTATAAGGCGCGTTCGTTGGTGCACGAGCCGTTGAACGATACCCAAAAGCCGGATGTGCCGCGTGGTATCGGCTGCGTGGAGTCCTGCACTTTTTGTGTACAAAAAGTGGACCGCGGTGACGGTACTACCGCGTGTGTCCAGGCTTGTACCGCAGCAGGGCATAATGCTTTGGTATTTGGAGATCTGAATGACGCTGAAAGCGAAATCTCCAAATTGTTGCGTACGCTCCCAACCAAGCAAGTGCGCGCTGACTTGAACCTGAATGTTGGCGTTCGCTACCACGGAATTTAATCATTATGGCAAGTATTACCTTCCGCGAAGTTAAAGGCGAGAGCCTGAGATATTGGCTGCTATTAAGTGGCATTGGCTTTTTTGTATTACTGGGCCTGGCTGCCTATCTGTACATGCATCATCACGGCCACGTTGTGACCGGCATGGATAATCAGATCGTATGGGGATTGCCGCACGTATTCGCGGTCTTCCTAATTGTCGCGGCGTCAGGCGCACTTAATGTCGCGTCGATCGCCTCAGTGTTTAATAAGCCGATGTATAAACCCCTCGCACCTCTTTCCGCCATCCTGGCGTTGGCATTGATGGCGGGGGGTTTGCTGGTATTGGTGCTGGACTTAGGCCGTTCAGATCGCTTGATTGTGGCGATGACGAACTTCAACTTCAGCTCGATGTTTACTTGGAACGTGTTCCTGTATTCAGGGTTCTTTGCACTGGTCGGCGTCTATTTGTGGACGATGCTCGACGGCAATGTCAAAGCGTATTCGAAATATGCAGGTACCGCAGCATTCCTATGGCGCTTGATTCTCACCACCGGTACGGGTTCGCTATTCGGGTTCTTGATCGCGCGAGAACTCTATGGCACCGCGATGCTGGCGCCAATGTTTATCATCATGTCGTTTGCGTACGGCTTAGCTATCTACTTAATGGTGCTGTTTGCGGCCTATGCGTGGACGGATCGCCCTTTAGGCAACGCCGTGGTGCTCCGGCTAAAAAGTTTGTTGGCGATATTTGTGGCAGCGGTACTTTATTTTGTCGTGATTTACCACCTCACTAATCTTTATTTCTCCAAGATGCACAACGTCGAAGCTTTTATTTTGCGTGACGGCGGTGTTTACACGCAGTTATTCTGGATTGCACAGATTGGTTTGGGTTGCGTTGCGCCGCTGGTCATTCTGCTAACTTCGCTAGGCAAACAGCGCTTCTGGATCATGGTGGCATGTGCGCTGATCGCGCTGGGGGGTGTCGCGCAGATGTATGTCACCATCATCGGTGCGCAAGCCTATCCGCTTGACCTCTTCCCTGGCATGAAAGAATCCAGCAGTTTTTACGATGGTGAAATCCACCCTTACGCGCCTAGCTTGCCGGAATTATTGCTAGGCCTGGGAGGCGTGGCGATTGCGTTGTTGATGACGACTTTTGCGGTCAAGGTGCTGCGCCTGTTGCCTGCTGATTTGAACGACGCTACCGTCGCCAAGTTAGAGCACTAATCGGGTGTCGGACATCAGTCCGACCGAGAAATGAGTGCATGAATCTTCAAGCTGCTACGGCATCCCCTCCAGTAACGCATCCCACTCGCGGGGCTTTTATGCCCCGCGTATTTATTTCCGCAGCGCATAAATCCTCGGGTAAAACGACCGTCTCTTTAGGTCTATGCGCGGCGCTGAATGCGCGCGGCCATCGGGTGCAGCCTTTCAAAAAAGGTCCAGATTATATTGATCCGATGTGGCTGGGGCTGGCCGCCCATCGTCCCTGTTACAACCTTGATTTTCATATGATGCAACGCGCAGAAATCTCACAATGTTTTGGCGAGCACGCTACCGACGCACGCATCAGTCTGATCGAAGGTAATAAAGGCTTATACGATGGCCTTGATCTGGACGGAAGCAACAGTAATGCTGCGCTCGCAAAACTGTTGGGCATGCCTGTCGTGCTGGTGATAGACGCGCGTGGCATGACGCGTGGCGTGGCGCCGCTGATTCTGGGCTATCAAGCTTTCGACCCTGAGATCAACATCGCCGGAGTAATCCTGAACAATCTGGGTGGCAGCCGACATGAGTCCAAACTGCGCGCTGTCATTGAGCATTACACCCACATCGAAGTCATTGGCGCGGTGCAGCACGATGCCTCCTTGCAAATTGCTGAACGGCACTTGGGGCTGGTCCCTGCCAATGAACAGCAGGCTGCGAGGCAAAAAATGCAGCAGGTGGGGGAGCGCATTGCTGCGCAAGTAAATCTGGATAGGGTGTTGGCGATCGCCGACAGCGCCCCGGCGTTTACTTGGGAAAAGGTTGTGTCTACTCAAAAAATGCATGAACCATTGCGTATTGCGATTGCGCGTGATCAGGCTTTTGGGTTTTATTACAGCGAAGATCTCGACACCTTACGTGCCTCCGGTGCCGAACTCATCCCTGTGGATACGATCCGCGATACTGCACTCCCGGCCGCTGACGGGTTGATCATCGGCGGTGGCTTCCCAGAGGTCTTTATGGATGCGCTCGAAGCCAACGGTGCGTTGCGCCACAATATACGTGCCCACATTGAACGCGGTCTGCCGACCTATGCCGAATGCGGCGGACTGATGTATCTGGCCAAAAGTATTCATTGGAAAAACCAGACTCGGCAGATGGTCGGTAGCGTGCCAGGGGAAGTCGTCATGCACGATCGTCCCGTGGGGCGTGGTTACGCGAGGCTGCAACCGCGCAGCCAGCATGCAGGGGACGAATTAGCAGAAATTCCTGCCCATGAATTCCATTACTCCAGCCTTGAAAATATGCCTTCCGATGCCGACTACGCTTACAAAGTCATACGGGGTCACGGCATTGATGGCGTACATGATGGCTATGTCCACCACAATCTATTGGCAGGGTATGTCCACCGTCGCGGCAGTGGCCAGCACGGTTGGATCCCCCCTTTTTTAAATCAGGTGCGCGCGCATAAAGACGCGCTATCCCAGCCCCACAGGAGAAACCAAGCATGATCAAAATCACCGATGCGGCCGCCGCGCAGATCAAGATCGCCGCCAACAACCCCGATGCCGAGAACATGATCTTGCGCGTCGCGGCTAAACGCATGAACGACGACACCATCACTTTTGGCATGGGATTCGACCAAGAGCGCGAAGCGGATGAGCAGGTCATTGTGAACGGAGTTGAATTGTTGATCGCTAAGACAAGCCTGCCCTTTATCCAGGGCGTAACGCTCGATTTCGTCGAAATGGAACCGGGTGACATGCGCTTTATCTTTATCCCGCCTAATTCGCCCCAAGCCAATTAACGCCTCAATCGACGCGCGCCACGATGAATTATCTGCCCATTTTTTACGATGTCCGTGATCGCCATTGCCTGGTAGTGGGAGGCAGTGAGACGGCTGCGCGCAAAGCGGAATTGCTATTGCGCGCGGGCGCGTTTGTAGATGTTGTTGCGCCAAGCTTGCACGCCGGATTTGAGCAGCTGCCGCATCTCGAACGGTTGAACCGGGTTGCCGATGTATTCAACGCCGACTTGCTGGACGGGAAAGACGCCGTTATCGTAGTGACGGACGATGCCGCGCTGAAGAAAAATATTGCCGAATTGGCTCGGGCGCGCCATCTCCCCGTGAACGTTGCCGATACGCCCTCACTCTGCAGCTTTATTCTGCCGTCGATAATTGATCGCTCGCCGATGATCGTCGCGGTGTCCAGCGGCGGCGAGTCGCCGGTGCTTGCGCGCATGCTGCGGGCGCGGCTGGAAACCTTAATTCCTGCGTCGTATGGCCGTTTAGGGGCGCTCGCTTCGCGCTTTAAAGACCGCGTACGCGCCGCTATCAAATCTGAACAACGTCGCGCGTTCTGGGAAAAAGTCTTTCTTTCACCCGTCGCTGAAATGGTTTTTTCTGGACGCGAAGCTGAGGCCGAAAAACAGCTCGAAGCCATGCTCAAAGACGGCGCGGAACATGACATCAGTCGAGGCGAGGTGTACCTGGTCGGCGCCGGTCCCGGCAATCCCGATCTATTGACGTTTCGTGCGCTGCGTCTTATGCAACAAGCCGATGTGGTGGTGTATGACCGTCTGGTTTCTCCGCCGATATTGGATATGTGTCGTCGCGATGCCGATCGCGTCTACGTCGGCAAAGAGCGCGACGACCATGCCGTCCCGCAGGAAGAAATCAATCTGATGCTGGTACGACTCGCCAAAGAAGGCAAACGTGTACTGCGTTTGAAAGGTGGTGACCCATTCATTTTTGGACGTGGGGGCGAAGAAATCGAAACATTGGTTGAACATGGCGTGTCGTTCCAGGTTGTGCCGGGTATTACCGCCGCCGCTGGCGTCGCATCGTATGCAGGCATTCCGCTAACGCATCGCGATTATGCGCAGTCGGTCGCGTTTGTCACCGGCCACCTTCGTGACAACACCTTCAATTTGAACTGGGAAGGCATCGCGCGCAAAGATCAAACCATCGTGATCTACATGGGCTTAAAGGGTCTTCCGTTGTTGTGCGAAGCGCTGATCAAGCATGGCTTGCCAGCAGATACACCCGCTGCGATTATTCAGCAGGGCACACTGCCCACCCAACGCGTTGTCACCGGCGACCTCACTACCTTGCCTCAACGTGCAGAAGAGGCTCAACTGAAAGCGCCTACCCTCATCATCGTGGGCAATGTCGTCAAACTACGTGAAAAACTGGGTTGGTATCACCCGGAACAAGATGCAGATCAAGTGAGACGTACCGCGCTAGACACGCCCGACCACTTGCGCTGAGGGAGCCCTCTAGGCGTGCGGCTCTTGTATATCTAAGGCTTGCCCTCATTACTAGCTGACCGGGCAAGGACGTCGTCCAACGGAAGCTAGGGCTGTTGGACTCACGACAAACTCAATGTTTACGGTATAATTGCCGGTTTTTGAACGATTTTTGACCAGACAAGCCCAAGCGCTTATCTATAAAACTATAGCGGAGAATACCTGTGGCAGGACGCGGAAGAAAACCCGGCGGTGGCGCCAATAAAGCCGAAGCCAAACAGCCTCTAAGAGTGCTGACCCCAGTCGAAGCCGAGGCGCGCCGTACGCGCCTTAAAAATTTGATTGTGCTGGGTAAAGAGCGCGGCTTTTTGACCTACGCCGAGGTCAACGATCACTTGCCTGACGAGATGCTCGACGCCGAGCAGATCGAAGGCGTGATCAGCATGATCAACGACATGGGCATCCAGGTTTACGATGAGGCACCCGATGCCGAAACCTTGCTGATGCAGGAAGCCGCCCCACCCGTCGCCGACGAAGACGTCGTCGCTGAGGCCGAGCAAGCGTTAACCACTGTCGATTCCGAATTTGGTCGCACCACAGACCCAGTCCGCATGTATATGCGCGAAATGGGCTCGGTGGATTTGCTGACGCGCGAAGGCGAAATCGAAATCGCCAAACGTATCGAAGAAGGCTTGCGCCAAATGGTCAGCGCGATTTCGTCGTGCCCCTTTACCATCCAACAAATTCTGGATCTATCTGCACAGGTCGAAAAAGACGAAATCCGCGTCGATGAATTGATCGATGGTTTTGTAGATACCGACGTCGGCATTCCTACGCCCCCGCCCAAGTCTAACGAACCGTTAGATGAGGAGGATGAAGAGGCCGGCGCGGCAATAGCTGCCGCCAATCTGGCGCAACTTAAGGTCGAGGCTATTGCGCAGTTCGACTATATCCGTAAAGCGTATAAAAAAGCCCAAGCGGCGCAGCTCAAATACGGGCTGAGCAGTCCGCAACACACGAAAGCCCAAGAGGAAGTCACGTCACTACTTATGGCGATCCGTTTCTCGGTGCGTCAGGTGGATGCGCTGTGCGAGCAGATTCGCTCAGCAGTTGAAGATGTGCGAGTGCACGAACGCAAAATTTTGCAATTCTGCGTGAATCATTCGGGCATGCCTCGCCCCCATTTCATTAAATCCTTCCCCGGGAATGAAACCAACTTGACCTGGCTGGATAAAGAAATTGCCGCGAAGAAAGGTTATTGCTCGACATTGGCGCGCGTGCAGTACGAGATCAAAGATCACCAGCAACAATTGATCGACATGCAAGAGCGCATCGGTCTGCCCGTTAAATTACTAAAAGACATCAACAAGCAAATGTCCACCGGCGAGGCCAAAGCTCGCCGCGCCAAGCGCGAAATGATCGAGGCCAACTTGCGTCTGGTGATTTCGATCGCTAAGAAATACACCAACCGCGGTTTGCAATTCCTCGACCTGATTCAGGAAGGCAACATCGGTCTGATGAAGGCCGTCGATAAATTCGAATACCGTCGCGGATACAAATTTTCGACCTACGCCACTTGGTGGATTCGGCAGGCGATCACTCGTTCGATCGCTGATCAGGCACGCACCATCCGCATCCCGGTGCATATGATTGAAACCATCAACAAGATGAATCGCATTTCGCGGCAGATTTTGCAAGAAACCGGCCTGGAGCCCGACCCGGCGACGCTCGCGATCAAGATGGAAATGCCCGAAGACAAGATCCGCAAGATCATGAAAATCGCTAAAGAGCCGATTTCGATGGAGACGCCGATCGGCGACGACGAAGATTCGCATCTAGGTGATTTCATCGAAGACTCGACGACGCTATCGCCCGACGATTCCGCGATCTACGCCAACCTACGCGACGCCACCCGCGACGTGCTAGACAGCCTGACTTCGCGCGAAGCTAAAGTGCTGCGTATGCGATTTGGTATAGAGATGAACACCGATCACACGCTGGAAGAAGTCGGCAAGCAATTCGACGTCACGCGAGAGCGCATACGCCAGATCGAAGCCAAGGCATTGCGTAAACTGCGCCATCCGACCCGTTCCGAAAAGCTGAAAAGCTTTGTCGGTAACGGCGAATCCTGACCGCAACCGGGTCGTTAAGATCACGGGTCTGTAGCTCAGCTGGTTAGAGCAGGGGACTCATAATCCCTTGGTCCACGGTTCAAGTCCGTGCAGACCCACCAAAATAAGTGCGTATGAAGTAGTTTTAAAACCCGGTAAGCCTAGCTTCCGGGTTTTTTTGTGAAAATGCCGTCTACAATCGCGGTCTGTGCTTAGAGGTTACATAGTGTGAGCAGGTAGAGGTCTGTTAGGCTGAGTCCTCTCCGCGTTGACCTTCTCTGATCTGGCCTTATTCGCCCGATGACGGCCGACTGCACATCCTGCTGCAGCGCCAATGACACCATGATGTCCCGCGACATGACCTGCTACACCCCCTACAGCGGCGCCCTTTAAACAACCTTGGGCAAGCGCTGGCTGAGTCGCCGAGAGTGAAAAGCCGCAGACTAAAGCTACTAATGCACTATTTAATTTGCTATTCATGATGATCCTTTGATCCTGAGTAATGTAAGGTCGACTGAGTAATGTAAGGTCGACGTTCCTAAGCTAATCTCACGACTGCTTCGCTTCAATTAGTAGGAACAATTATCCGTTGAAGCCGACGTTGTTCTGTCGGCTAGTTTCTAGATCGAATGTAAGAAACTGGGTCAGGGAATACTAAGGAAACATAGCGCACGCAACGTTGATTTGATCACCACATCGCCAACACGCTATCACCCATATATTCATATCCGCGCGACAGTCCAGTCTTTAACATCAAGCCAAGTTCAGCAGCTGGCAGGGGTCGGCTGAATAAATAGCCTTGCATTTCATGACAATGATGTTCAGCTAAAAAACGAACTTGGGCGGGGGATGTCACGCCTTCGGCAACGACTTTTAAATCCATGTGCTTTGCCATAGCAATGGTGGCGCCGACTATGGCCGCGTCATCGCGGTCGTTGGCAATATCGCGAATAAATGACTTGTCTATTTTCAGCGTATCGACGGGCAGACGTTTGATATGCGATAAGGACGAATAGCCTGTGCCAAAATCATCAATCGAAATCGAGACACCCGAATTGCGGATACCCATCAAGGTCTGGTGGCTGAATTCAATATCCTGCATCAATCCGGTTTCGGTAATTTCCAACTCGAGGTATTGAGGATCAAGCCCGGTGGTGGTGAGAACAGACGCTACGGTTTTCTCAATGTCTGAGGTGCGCAATTGTTGCGCCGAGAGGTTGACTGCCATTTTGATACAGGGCAAGCCCGCGTCTTGCCAAGCGCGATTCTGGGCACATGCGGTTCGCAATACCCATTCGCCAATGTTACTGATCATGCCAATTTCTTCTGCCAGCGGAATGAAATCAGCAGGCGCTATCAGGCCTTTTTCCGGGTGTTCCCAGCGAACCAGCGCTTCAACGCCCACGATGGCTTTACGGATAGTGCAAACACGCGGCTGATAGTGAATAGTGAATTCATTTTTTTCCAACGCGCGCTGCAATGCACTTTCGGTCAGCAAGCGTTCCAGAATTTTGATATTCATCGCGGGGTCATAAAACCGGAACGAAGCCGACCCCAGCTCTTTGGCCTGATACATCGCCAAGTCTGCATGCTTTAACAATGTGCCCACATCGTGACCATCCTTAGGATAGACGCTGCCGCCGACGCTAGTGGAGATGTTTAGCTCATGTCCGGCGAGATGCACCGGGGCAGCGACCTGCTCCAGCACGGCCGCCGCAATCTCAGCCATGGTTTCAATGGAGTCGAGTTCGGGCAGCACGATAATAAATTCGTCACCGCCCAAGCGTGCGACTGTGTCCGATTCACGCACGAGTTTTTTTAAGCGGCTGGCAATTTCCTTGAGCAGCAAATCCCCAAGATCGTGACCTAGACTGTCGTTCACCTGCTTGAAGCGGTTTAAATCCATGAACAGCACGCCGGTTTGGGAATGGGAGTGCCGGCTCTTTTCGATTGCATGATGCAAGCGGTCAGTCAGTGATAGGCGATTGGGCAATCCGGTGAGCGCATCATGATTGGCGAGATGTTCAATACGGCGTTCATAATTTCGCGCCTGCGTCACATCGCGGGCAATACCATGCACCCCGGTTATTTGACCGTCGATGATCAAAGGCAGATACGCGAGTTCGACTTCGATCACCGAGCCGTCTTTACGCGTGGCACTGGCGCGAAATTTTTGCGGATGTCCATTTTCCCCTGCACTTAAACTATCCGTGGCAGGGGCCATATCTTCAGGCATGGACAACGCCTGTATCGACTCTTGCTGGAGCTCGGCAATTGAGTAGCCGGTCATGGCTTCGATAGCCTTATTACCCGAGATGAATTTTCCCGTCAGATCGCGCACAAAAATGCCGTCTGGATGGTGTTCAAACAAGGTCTTGAATCGTTGCTCGCTTTCGCGCAGTTGTTGCTGCGATTGGCGCATTTGATATTGCCGACGTCGACCGCGCAACGCCGAACGCACAGCAGTGATCAGTGCAGCCGTGCGTACCGGGCGTTCAAGCAAAGTGGCGTTGCCCAATTTCTCGGCCCAATCGGTAAGCCACGGCGAGTCAGCTCCATGGTAAGTAAGTAGGAATATGGATAGGTCAGACCAATCGGGCTGATGGAGCACATGGTGGTGAAGTAAATCCAATGCGGCGGGAGTGAGCACCTCTTCGACGAGTAACAACGCACCCGCGCCCCGCTTCAGCTCTTTCATTAATTCCGCAAGATCATTGCACACCGTGCAATGAATCTGGGCATCGCTTAATACCCGCGAAGCTACATGGCCGTCTTTCCAGGACGATGCCAACACCAGCAGACGTATTTCGTCCGCGCTACACGGCAAATACGCGGCCGCCTCTACGGGCAGGTCATTGCTCATCATCCGGGTCATTTCCCTCGAAGGTTGGCACGCCAGTTAATACGCCATGGAAATGTTGCATCACTTCACCCACATGTATGCCTTGTGCGGAAATGGAGTATTCCCTTATCGAGCGTTGATGGGCACTGCCGCGTTTTTTGAATACTGAGATCGCCTGGCGTACTTCCCCGTTAAACTCAAAATGGCGCAATAGCAGGACGTTGTCGGCAAGGTAGCTCGCGTCAATTGACGAACGCATGTTGCCGCCCAGCATACCCTGATGGACGCCTACAATAATAGTCACAACGCCACGCTGGCCCAGATAAGTTAATAGCTCATGCAGATGTAGGGTAAGAAACCGATCATTCGGCATCGCATTTAGATAACCATTCAGGCTGTCAATAACGATTATTTTTGCATCTCGGGTCTCAACTGCCGAACACACCTGCGCGGTAAACTCGCCCGGGCTCATTTCTGCCGGGTCTATTTGTTGAATGGTCAAGTTTCCCGAATCCTGCTCATGCCGTAGATCAATGCCGATACCGGTGCACCGATTAAGCAATATGTTGGTGGATTCCTCAAATATAAACATTGCCGCTTTGTCTCCGCGCTTGAGCGCCGCAGCAACGACTTGAGCCGCCAACGTGGATTTTCCTGTGCCGGGTGGGCCGCCAATCATGGTGCTTGTGCCTAATTCCAGCCCTCCCCCAAATTGGATATCGAGTTCAGGGATGCCGGTACTCACTTGAGCAAGTTCGCTCAACTCACGGGACGTGGCGGCAATGAGCCGTGGGTAAACCTTGACACCGCCGCGCGTGATTTTGTAGTCGTGATATCCATCGCGCGACGCAACGCCACGATATTTGATCACGTGAAGTCTGCGCCGGCCTATTCCGTAATCACTGTCGACGTGGTCGAGTCCGATGACACCATGGGCAATACTACGGATTTGCATGTCCTGGGTGTCTGGACGATCGTCGAGCATCAGCACGGTACAGGCGCGATGCGTAAAAAACTGTTTGTAAGCCAGCATCTGACGTCGATAGCGCAGAGGATTGCTAGCGAGCAATCGCAGCTCCGACAGCGAATCGATCACGACCCGTTTGGGTTTGAGGCTTTCGATAATCGACGAAATGTTTTTGGTAGTGTCGCCAAGCTCGACCTCAGAAGGGTAAAACAGCGTGTGTTGCTGCGAAGGGTCGAGCAAGTCTTCCGAGGTAATTACCTCATGAATATGGATGCCATCCAACGTCCACCCATGCGAGGCGGCGACTGCCTGTAATTCGGTTTCGGTTTCCGACAGAGTGATATAGAGCACCGGCTCATTATTGCGCACACCCTCTAACAAGAACTGCAGCGATAGTGTCGTTTTTCCAGATCCTGGCATGCCTTCAACCAGATAAATGCGCTCGGGAACCAACCCCCCGCACAAGATGTTATCGAGCCCTTCGATACCAGTGGAGAGTGGGGGAAGGGTGAGCGGAGCAGGAGAAGGAATAGACGTCATGAAAAAACGAGAAAACAATTAGGGATTCGATTTATAGGGAGATTATTGGAAATGAGGGCGAAGCCATAGCGGTACACGGGTCCTCCCATCACAATAAATTTTATCAATAATATTAGTACCAATAGTCTCAATATTTGTAGTCGGCACCACCTCGTGTATGTAGGAGGAACGGCATATGTGAGCCACCCCAGATGAGATCGGAGGACAATCTTCGTCACTTAATCTTGATTCTCGATTTTTTACAAAGCTAATCCGCCGCCGTCTTACAGACAGCTCGAGCAACCCTGTCAAACTGAGATGGATTACCCCCTTATTTAATCTTGGAGAGCAAGTATGGATACGCCAACCATTGATACAACCACCCAGGATGCGCTGCCCCCGAATCCCGATCCCACGGACCAGCCGCCTGCACCTGTAGTGGATGTATTCGCGCCGTGGGCGTTGGGTCCGCTGCAATTGAAAAACCGTATGGTGATGGCGCCGCTCACGCGAAGCCGCGCGGGGCAGGGCAACATCCCTTCTGCGATGGCGGCCCAGTATTACAGCGAACGCGCCGGCGCGGGCTTGATCATTACAGAAGCCACCCAGGCTACTGCTGATGGACAGGGGTATATCGATACGCCCGGGGTTTATAGCGAAGCGCAAGTCGCAGAGTGGAAAAAGGTCACCGATGCGGTGCACGAAAATGGCGGGCTGATTTTTTGTCAGCTCTGGCACGTTGGGCGCATTTCGCATCCGGATTTTCGGGGCGGTGAGGTGCCAGTAGCGCCTTCTGCCATTGCGCCGCGTGGCGTGCAGAGTTATACCGCGAATGGTTTTCAGGATATTCCCACCCCGCGCGCGCTGGAAATTAGTGAGATCGCTGACATTGTTGCGGGCTTTCATGAAGCAGCAAAAAATGCCCAAGCGGCGGGCTTTGACGGCGTGGAAGTGCACGGCGCGAATGGTTATTTGCTGGACCAGTTTCTGGAAGACAGCACCAATCAGCGCACCGACGAATATGGCGGCAGTGTTGAAAATCGCGGGCGGCTGTTGTTCGACGTGATCGACGTGGTGACTGCGGTATGGGGCAGCGTGCGCGTCGGCGTGCGACTCTCGCCGGGGGGCTCGTTCAACGACATGGGCGATAGCCAGCCGCAAGAAACCTTTGGCTATGTGGTGCGGCGGCTTGCGGAATTGAATCTGGCTTACCTGCATTTGATCGAGCAGCCCGAGGCCGCGGACGGGGCAGCCTCCCTGGATTTGACGGCGAGATTTTTCCGGCCGATGTATCCCGGTACCATCATCGTTGCTGGTGGCTACACGTTGGAGCGTGCCAGTGCGGTGCTGAAGTCGGCCCATGCCAACCTGGTCGCATTCGGGAAATTGTTCATCGCGAATCCCGATCTGGTCGAGCGCTTCAAACAAGGCGCGCCGCTCAATACGCCGAATGCGGAAACCTTCTATGGCGGCGGTGCAGAAGGTTATATTGATTACCCGAGGTTGGATGCTGTGGAAGCATAACGGTAGCGCTGATCGGCCTTCGTCGTTATGCATGCGGCGGCTGGCCGGGGGTTGCCCAGCGGCAAGTTACTTTTCTTGCTTGCTCAAGAAAAGTAACCAAAAGAAGAGCACCCCTACATCCCCGAAACCTCCGAAGTCTGAATCTGCCGGGCGGGCGTCGAAGAACTCGGCCTGCTTTTATTGATATTTAGGAGAGCAGGCCTCAAACACCTTCGCCGCTGATCCGCCCGGCAGACCCAGACTTCGGCGGGAACTGGAAGGGGGATGTCAAAAATAGGGGGAGGAAATTCATGACAAAGGATTTTCGGACATGCCCAAAGTCTGTGCACCGTAAATTGTCGGATAACCGTCAGCCATGAGCCGCCCATCCAATCGAGAGATTGAGCAGTACTACTTTGACCAGTTCCGCGTTCACTTCCCCCTGCCCGCTGGCGAGGTTGAGTACGGCGACAAACCCGACGTAGTGATTCACGGTGAGCGAAAGCTCGGCATCGAGATAGCCAATCTGTATCTCACTGACGGTGTCGACCCCAACAGTGAGCAGGTTCAGCGCAAGAGGAGAGAGGCAGTCGTCCGCGACGCGCAGAAACGTCACTCTCTTGCTGGAGGGAAAAAAATTGAACTGACCGTATCCTTCGACCTATCCCGTAAAATCACTGACACGCGAGACGCGCAAGAAGTCGCTGGCTCCTTGGCTTCAGTGGCGCACTCGATTGAACACCTTCCGGCCGGTGTTCTGCCGCGGCGGCATTTTTCCCAAGTTCCTCATCTGAACTTCGTCTACCACAACCCTACCGAGTACCCTGACGCACTGTGGCGAGTTTCTCAGGTGTTCTCGGTTTCAGGTCTCTCCGTTGACCGTGTGGCACAGCTTGTCGCCACCAAGGAGCAACGACTCGCTGACTACAAGCAATGCGATTCTTACTGGTTGCTCCTGGTTGTTGACTTCATCGATCGCGCCCAAGATCAAGGGATAACTTGGCCCGTCGAGTGTTCTTCGTTGAAAGCGTCCTATGAGCGCGTCATCATCTACAAGCCACAGTTCGCGCGGTGGACTGAAGTCCCTGTTGAGAGATGACAGCTAAGTCAAACGTTGGTGTTACAGTCCGCGCATGTTCACGACACGGTTTGGGGGAAATGCCATGAAAAAATTCTCACGTCTTATGCCTCTACTTCTGGCGATGTTTGTCATCAATGGTTGCGCGATCACGAACGAAACATCAGTCATAGTCGGAAAAACCCGGACACCAACAACACCAGATCAAGTCAAGCTCTACACCAAGGCCCCGGCGAAATATGAAGAAATCGCAATTATTTCTGCCGACGCCGCACATGACTTCATGGGCAAACAAGAGTTGATGAACATAGCTATTTCTAAGATTAAGGCGGAAGCTGCAAAAGTTGGTGCCAACGGCGTTTTGTTGGATGGCGTCGGTGATTTCTATACATGGTCTTCCTGCTTAGTCGTAGTTCCATCGGCTATGCATGGCGCACCTGTCGTCGCCACTGGTGCCATGAATGCTAGATCAGGCAAAAAGGCCAGTGGGATGGCTATATTTGTAATAGAAGAAAAACCATAACGGACGGATGTGTGAAGCCCAAATAGTAACCACAAACGTCCACTTATATCCGCCCCGATTTTGACCTTCCCCCCTTTCAGCCCCGCCGAAGTCTGGGTCTGCCGGGCGGATCAGCGGCGAAGGTGTTTGAGGCCTGCTCTCCTTAAACATCAATAAAAGCAGGCCAGTTCTTCGCCGCCCGCCTGGCAGATTCAGACTTCGGGAATTCGGGGATGGCAGGGTCGCCTTTTCTTTGGTTACGTTCTTTTGGCGAAGCAAAAGAATGTAACTTGTCGCCGGGCAACCCCCGGCTAGCAGCGTTAACTAGGAAGACGCCGCTGTTTAGTTTCGACTTACGCGAGGATCAGCTCAACGCCGCTGCAATCCGTGCCAACGCTTTTTCCAAATTTGCATTCGAAGTCGCAAACGACAACCGAATATAACCTTCAGCACCAAAAGCCGACCCGGGCACAACCGCAACATCGGCTTGGTTTAACAGGTATTCAGAGAAGTCGATATCGGTCGCGGCTTTAATCGCGCCCTGGGTATGCAGGCGCGCAATCGCGTCGCGCACATCCGGAAAGGCATAAAACGCGCCGCCACTGTCTACACATTTAAATCCCGGTATCTTGTTCAAACCGTCCACCACAAAACGATGGCGCTGCTTGAACGCATCAAGCATAGGCGTGATGCAAGCCTGATCGCCGTTCAGCGCAGCTTCGGCGGCGACTTGCGAAATCGAGGTCGGGTTGGAGGTGGATTGCGATTGCACATTGGTCATCGCGCGCAGGATATTTTCGGGTCCGGCGGCGTAGCCAATGCGCCAGCCTGTCATCGAGTAGGCTTTGGAAACCCCGTTCAGCACCATCGTTCGATCGTATAAATCGGGGCATACATTCAGGATATTCACGAATGGCGCATCGTCCAACCGGATATGCTCGTACATGTCGTCGCTGGCGATCAGCACTTGTGGATGCAGACGCAACACTTCGCCAAGTGCCGCCAATTCATCGCCGCTATACACCGCGCCGGTGGGATTGGACGGGCTGTTAATCACCACTAGTCGGGTCTTGGGTGTGATCGCTGCCTGCAATTGCGCTGCAGTGATTTTGAAGCCCTGCTCGATGCCCGCTTCGATGATGACCGGCTTGCCGTCGGCCAGAATCACGATGTCCGGATACGACACCCAGTACGGCGCGGGGATGATGACTTCATCACCGGGGTTGATGTATGCCTGCACCAGGTTGAAAAAGCTTTGCTTGCCCCCACATGACACGAGTATCTGTTTTGGCGTGTAGTCCAGCCCGTTATCGCGCTTGAATTTGGCGATGATGACGGCTTTTAGGCTGGGCGTGCCGTCCACCGCGGTGTATTTGGTGAAGCCGCGGTTGATTGCGCCGATGGCTGCGTCTTTAATGTGCTGCGGCGTGTCGAAATCCGGCTCACCAGCGCCGAGGCCGATAATGTCGCGGCCTTCGGCTTTCAGCGCAGCAGCGCGGGCGGTAACGGCAAGAGTAGGGGAGGGCTTGATGGCCTGAACGCGATACGAGAGATCCACTGTTTTCCTTACATGACCACAATATTGTGGATGCTAATATCATCAAATTTGCCGCGCGATTTTACCTGTGTTCCTGACCTTCCCCAATAGCCCGTACAAGCTGTTCCAGCCCTTTGAGCCCGCTGGTGATCAGCCGCAGGCGATCGCCAAGTTGATCGAGGGCATCGAAGACGGGTTGTCGTACCAGACGCTGCTCGGCGTAACGGGTTCGGGTAAGACGTACACGATGGCGCATGTGATAGCCCGTCTGGGACGCCCCGCGCTGATCATGGCGCCGAATAAAACGCTGGCGGCGCAGTTGTATTCGGAGATGCGCGAGTTTTTTCCGGAAAACGCGGTCGAGTATTTCGTGTCGTATTACGACTACTACCAGCCCGAAGCCTACGTGCCCTCGCGCGACATGTTCATCGAAAAAGATTCGAGCATCAATGAACACATCGAGCAGATGCGGCTATCGGCGACCAAATCTTTATTAGAACGCCGCGACACGATTATCGTCTGCACCGTGTCGGCGATTTACGGTATTGGCGATCCGTCCGACTACCACAGCATGATTCTGTTGTTGCGCGAGAACGACAAGATGACGCAGCGCGATGTGATCACGCGGCTGACGCATATGCAGTACGACCGCAACGATGTTGAATTCAAGCGCGGCGTGTTTCGTGTGCGCGGCGATGTGATCGATATCTTTCCGGCGGAGCACGCCGAGACCGCGATCCGTGTGGAGCTGTTTGATGATGTGGTCGAGGCGCTGCATTTGTTTGACCCGCTGACTGGTCAAATATTGTCCAAGGTGGGGCGTTTTACCGTGTTCCCGTCCAGCCATTACGTCACCCCGCGCGCGACGACGCTGCGTGCGATTGAGTTGATCAAGGTCGAGCTGCGCGAACGACTCGACTGGTATTACGCGAATAACAAACTAGTCGAAGCGCAGCGGCTGGAGCAGCGCACGCGCTTTGATCTAGAGATGATGGTGGAATTGGGGTTCTGCAAAGGCATCGAAAACTACTCGCGCTATCTATCAGGACGCAAAGCCGGTGACCCACCGCCCACGCTGATCGATTATCTGGCCAAAGACGCGCTGATGATTATCGACGAGTCGCACGTCACCGTGACTCAAGTTGGCGGCATGTATAAAGGCGACCGATCGCGCAAAGAGAATCTGGTCGATTACGGCTTTCGGCTGCCGTCCGCGCTGGACAATCGCCCGCTCAAGTTCGAAGAGTTTGAAAGCCTGATGCCGCAGACAGTATTTGTATCTGCGACGCCAGCCAACTACGAGAAAGAGCACGCCGGACAAGTGGTTGAGCAATTGGTGCGCCCGACCGGCCTGGTCGATCCGATGATCGAGGTACGCCCGGCAACCACGCAAGTCGATGACTTGATGTCGGAAGCACGCAAGCGCATCAACATCGGCGAGCGCGTGTTGGTCACCACGCTCACCAAGCGTATGGCCGAAGACCTGACCGATTATCTGGCCGAGCACGGCATCAAAGTGCGCTATCTGCATTCCGACATCGACACGGTTGAGCGCGTCGAGATTTTGCGCGACCTGCGACTCGGCGTATTCGACGTGCTGGTCGGCATCAACTTATTGCGCGAAGGGCTGGATATTCCCGAGGTGTCGTTGGTGGCGATCCTGGACGCGGACAAGGAAGGCTTTTTGCGCTCGGAGCGTTCGCTGATCCAGACCATCGGCCGCGCCGCGCGTCACTTGAACGGCCGAGCGATTTTGTACGCAGATAAAATCACCGAGTCGATGCGCCGCGCAATGGACGAAACTGAGCGCCGCCGCAACACCCAGCTCGCGTTTAACGTGACGAACAACATCACCCCGCGCGGCGTGCAAAAGCGCATCAAGGACATCATCGACGGTGTCTACAACACCGATACCGCGAAGCAGGAGCTTAAAGCCGCGCAGACGGTAGCCGCTTATAAAATCATGGATGAGAAATCGCTCACCAAACAAATCAAGCGACTCGAAAAAGACATGCTGGATGCGGCACGCAATCTGGAATTTGAAAAAGCGGCACAAGTTCGCGACCAGTTAAGAGATCTCAAGCAAGTGTTATTTGGTGTGGAAGAACATGACTAAAATTTTATTTGTTTGCATGGGAAACATTTGCAGGTCGCCCATGGCGGAAGGGATGTTTCGCCACGCGATCAAAGCAGCAGGACTGGATCAGCAAGTGCAGATTGACTCCGCAGGTACACACAGTTATCACATAGGCTCACCTCCTGATCCTCGTGCGCAACAAGCGAGTCAAAAGCGCGGGGTGGACATTAGCAATTTGCGTAGCCGATTGGTGGTTGACCAGGATTTTGCCGAATACGATTACATCCTGGTAATGGATGGCGCAAACCACGCCAATCTAGTGCGTCGTGCGCCAGAAAAGCACCAACATAAAATTCGCCGCTTGCTGTCTTTCAGCCGCAAATATCCCAACCTTGATGTGCCTGATCCTTACTACGGCGGCACCCAAGGATTCGAAGAAAATCTCGATATGATTCAGGAGGCAGTTCAACACCTAATACGTGAGATAAAGGATGCGGCGCCCACGTAATTAGCTTGACTAGACTGTAGGTTATTTCCTACTCGACTTTAAGTATTAACCTGCGACAATCGGGAGCATTTGCGGGCTCATTAGGCGTTATCCTAACTGCTTTAGATCACCCTGATGCCAAGATTGAAAACTCAATGAGGTAGGACTTAAACGACCTACAGTAAAATAATTTGTTAAGAAGATGGTGAATAGATTCACTCTTTTCGTCTCAAGCCGAAGCTTCCTATATTGCATTCCATGTGGATTCGGGAAGCCTCGCCTCACCGAATGCGTTCACGCGCATCTCTGGCCCGCCTTTTGGCGGGTTTTTTTTTGAATCATGGATGAAATCAAAGCAATGTTGGTGCCTAAAATAAATTCAAAAATTGCAATAGTGCAGTCATGAAGTTCCTATAGAGACATTGGGATTGACGAAACTCTTTGTTCGTAGCGGCCAAAGGCTCGTAAATTATCCCGACATCTTTCATTTTTGCTCACATACGCAGATTGCCGTATTCAAAAAAAACCCCAACTTCAAGTCGGGGTTTTTTCACTAGCCCGGCTGCGATCGCAGCTCGCTCTGTGGTTAGGGTGGGTTGCCTGTCTCTACTTGAATCAAGGGCTCATTAACGGCTGTCGTTTGTGGTCGTTGCCGGCGACGAGTGGGATGAGTCACCGCGGCGGGAACTGGAGAAGTGTCGCCGATTATCGCAGCCGGGGCGGTCTCTACTTGTTGCAATGCAGGTTCGCTCCCGGAATCCACGGTGGTTGGGCGGCGACGACGGCGGGGGCGTTCCCCTCGCGGTGTGTCGTTGCTATCAGCGGGAATCGCAGCTTGAGTCTCGATTTGCTGCAATTGTTTGTCGCTAGCCAGGCGTGCGGCCAAAACTGCCTCAGGGGTATTCCCGGATTGAGTTGTTTCCGGCTCCAACGGGAACGAACGCTGAGGGCTAACTGCAGCTATTACTGGCGCATGTGCGATTTGCACGGGCGCGGCGGAAGCCTCAGACGCAGAGCTGAGGGGAGCCGACTCTATGCCAGTATTTATACTCTGGGCAGCAGAATGCTGCACGGTCGACGAAGCAGCCGCCGCAGGCATTGATGCTGGATCCTGTATGGGGCGATCTTCACGATTCCGGCCCCGCCCTCCGCGACCGCGTCGGGTGCGCGGCTCACGTGCTTCAGTCGAAGCAATACCGTGGGTAGTTTCCGCTATGGGGCGCACTTCGCCTTCCTGCGGTTTTTCTGTTCTGGGAGGCCGTGGCGGACGAGGGGCGCGTGGGGGCTTGGTCGCTTCTGTGTTACGTTCGGCACGCGGCTCTTTTGGCTCACGCGGTTCGCGCTCCTGGGGCGCTTTAGCTTCGCGCGGCTCGCGAGTCTCAGGACGACGCGCAGACGGTGGCTTACGTTCGCGCGGGCGCTCGGGTCGAGTCGCAGACCGCTCGCGAGGTTTCGCCTCCACTATCGGCTCCGGAACGTTGTCTGGTTCATCCGCCAACGTCTTTTTAAACCAGCCGAAGATGCGATCAAACATACCCGTTTGTGGCGCGACGAGGGCCACCGGGCGTGCCATCGGTACGCGTTGTGCCGGGGCGATGGATTTAACCGCAGCTTCCATACGTGCAACCGGCAGCAATGCGGTAGCAGCGGCCGCTTCTTCATCGCTCACCGGTAGCGTCGCCATTTTATAACTGGGCTCAGTGGCATCGGAGCGATTCAATTCGTCATGACGCAAACGCGCGATGCTGTAATTCGGCGTCTCGAGATGAATGTTGGGTATCAACATTACGGTAACTTTAAGCCGCGTTTCCAATGTATGGATATCGACGCGTTTTTCATTCAACAAAAAAGTCGCGACATCGACCGGCAATTGCACATGCAACGCACCGGTATTCTCCTTCATGGCTTCTTCCTGCAGGATGCGCAGAATATGAAGCGCGGACGATTCGGTGCCGCGAATATGCCCCGTGCCGTGGCAACGTGGGCAGGGGTTGTAGCTCGTTTCACCGAGCGAAGGCTGCAAGCGCTGACGCGACATTTCAAGCAAACCGAAGCGCGAAATCTTTCCGGTTTGCACACGCGCGCGGTCGTGATGCAGTGCATCGCGCAAGCGGTTCTCAACTTCGCGTTGGTGCTTGGGATTTTCCATGTCGATAAAATCGATCACGATCAAACCACCCAGATCGCGTAAACGCATCTGGCGCGCCACTTCATCTGCGGCTTCAAGGTTGGTGTTGTAAGCGGTTTGCTCCACATCGCTGCCTTTGGTGGCGCGCGCGGAGTTAACGTCAACTGACACCAGCGCTTCGGTGTGGTCTATCACGATCGCGCCGCCGGAGGGCAGGTTAACCTGGCGTGAATACGCGGATTCGATCTGATGCTCGATCTGAAAGCGGGAGAATAACGGCACGTCATCGCGATATAGTTTGACCTTGCTGACGTTGTCCGGCATCACGTTTTCCATGAACTGGTAGGCCTGTTCAAAAACGTCTTCCGTATCAATCAGAATCTCGCCAATGTCTGGAGAAAAGTGGTCACGGATCGCACGCGTAATCAGATTCGATTCGAGATAAATCAGGTCGGTGCCCTTGATTCCGGCGGCGGCGGTTTCAATCGCTGTCCAAATGCGCAGCAGGTAATCGAGATCCCACTGGAACTCTTCAGCGACGTGGCCTATGCCCGCAGTACGAGCGATCAAGCTCATGCCTTCGGGGATTTCAAGTGACGCGAGCGCGTCGCGCAATTCGTTACGGTCTTCGCCTTCGATACGGCGAGAAACGCCACCGCCACGCGGGTTGGTCGGCATCAGCACGACGTAACGACCGGCGAGCGAAATATAAGTGGTCAGCGCTGCGCCCTTGTTGCCGCGCTCGTCTTTTTCGACTTGCACCAGCAGTTCCTGGCCTTCTTTCAACGCGTCCTGAGGGCGGCCGTTACCGGGCAAGCAGGCGCGTGAAATTTCCTTGAAGGGTAAAAAGCCGTGACGTTCACAGCCATAGTCGATAAAGGCAGCTTCGAGACTGGGCTCGACGCGGGTGACAATACCTTTATAGATATTGCCTTTGCGTTGTTCTTTGCTGGCGGATTCGATGTCAAGGTCGACGAGCTTTTGGCCGTCGACAATGGCAACCCGGAGTTCTTCCGCCTGGGTTGCGTTAAATAGCATGCGCTTCATAGTGTCTCCCGCGCGCGTGCATACGGGAACGGAAACCGGTGCCTGTTAAATCAGGCGGTTCATGCGATCACAAGGGGTAGGTGAAAAGACATGGAAAGTTTCCTGTTCCTGGGGGAAAGGCCCGTAGCCACAGAGTGGGCGGACTGTTTCATAGGCCCGTCGCGATATAACAAAGCGCAACGAGACGTTTTATACGTATGCTTTAAGGCGCGTCATTGATAACATCGCTGCTTTGTCGCAAACGGTGCGGGAGAATCAACGCCTTAAGTGGACGGAGTCAATCGAGCTGCGCTAGCGACAACCGGTGAGCGTGGTAACCGGCTTGGAATTCGTGATTGGCTTACAAATAGCAGTGCCAATTCGCAACTAGTATATTGAAAATGAATGACTTAGGCAAAAACTTGGTGCACCGTCTCAAGATCGATGACGATCAGCAAGACCAACGCCTGGACAATTTTCTGATGACCCGCCTGAAGGGCGTGCCCAAGAGCCGTATCTACAAGTTAGTGCGGGGCGGCGAGGTACGGATCAATGGCGGGCGGGTCGCGGTGAGCTATCGTTTGCAAGTGGGCGACGAAGTACGGATTCCACCCGTTCGGGTGGCCGCGCCCGCGGAAACGCCGGTGTTACGTCTTCCACCAGGCGTCAATAAATTGGTGCCCCGCATCCTTTATCGTGATGAGTTCTTGATTGCATTGAATAAACCCGCCGGGATGGCGGTTCACGGCGGCAGCGGCATATCGCGCGGTGTGATCGAGCAAATGCGCCTCGAGTTGCCCGAATGCCGCACGATGGAACTGGTGCACAGGCTAGACCGTGAGACCTCTGGCGTATTGCTGATTGCGCTCAAGCGCCGTGCGCTGGTGGGGATGCACGAAGCGATGCGCGCCGGTAAAATCCAGAAACGTTATCTGACCATGGTGGCAGGGCTGTGGCCTAATCCCGTCCAGCACGTCAAGCTACCGTTGCATAAGCGCGTAACAGACGAAGGCGAAAAACGCGTGACGGTGCGTGACGACGGGCAAACCGCGCATACGATTTTTCGGCGCTTACAGACCTGGCCCGGATTTAGTCTGCTGGAGGCGGAATTAAAAACGGGTCGCACCCATCAGATCCGTGTGCATACCGCGCACCTGGGCTTCCCCATAGTCGGTGACGATAAATATGGCGATTTTTCGTTGAACAAAAATTTGATGGCGCGCGGGTTGAAACGGATGTTTTTGCATGCGGCCCAATTGGTTTTCCTTCATCCGATAAGTGCAGAGCCGATGCAGCTTGACGCCCCATTACCTGCAGATTTACAAGTTTTTGTAGACTATTTGAATACCTCAGCATGAATGCACCCACGAAACTGCCTCGCCAGTTTGATTTACTCATTTTTGACTGGGACGGGACATTAATGGATTCCGCTGGAGTCATCGTCGATTCCATCCAGCGCGGGTGTGCCGACCTAGACATTCCCATCCCCGGGGTTCGTGCTTCGCGTCAGATTATTGGCTTGGGTCTGATACAGGCCTTAAAAACGCTATTGCCAGATTTGGCAGAGGAATACTATCCGCGTCTGGTGGAGCGTTATCGCTACCATTATCTCGGACGAGATCACGCTATTCCCTTATTCGACGGCGTTGACACGGGGATACGCAATTTGCACGCCCAGGGTTTTCAACTGGCGGTGGCCACCGGCAAAAACCGCGCGGGGCTCGATCGCGCGTTTGCCAGCAGTGGATTGGGCGACGTGTTCCTGACCACGCGAACCGCCGATCAAACCCATTCCAAACCCCATCCGGCCATGGTGCTGGAAATTATTGAAGAACTGAACGCCGATCCCGCGCGTACGCTAGTCATCGGTGATACCGGTCATGATTTGTTGATGGCCGCAAATGCGGGCGTGGCAAGCCTCGGCGTGACCTACGGCGCGCACGAAGTCGAAGATTTGGTCCCGCATTCGCCGCTGGCGCTGATGGATAGTTTTAACGAGGTCCATGCATGGCTTTGCGCGAACGCTTGATCTGCGTTGCCGATGCCGTGCAGGAGAAGGGATTGGGCGTACGATTCGAAATCGTACGCACCGGCGTCTCGCAACCAGCTTTTGTGGTGAGATTCGACGGCAAGCCCCGCGCATTCCAAAACCTATGCGGCCACCTGCCCGTCGAGCTGGATTGGCAGGCAGGTGAGTTCTTTGACGACACCCGGTTATACTTAATCTGTTCTACCCACGGCGCTTTGTATGATCCCATTGACGGGCGCTGCATCAGCGGGCGCTGTGCCGGACGTGGCTTGGTCCCCGTGGCTGTAAACGAACATAACGGCAACATTTACCTTACGGAAACCCAACAAAATGAATGAACACTCCCCCAACTGGGAACGCGATGTTCTCGAAAAGCTGGCGCTCTCCTCAGTGCAGGAACAACGCCGGTCACGCCGCTGGGGCATTTTCTTTAAAGCCCTAGGGTTTATCTATCTATTTACAATTTTGTTCATGGTATCCGGCTGGTTTACCGGCGACGTCAACAAAATGGGTAAACACACCGCACTCATTGACCTGCAAGGCGTGATCGCATCAGACAAGGCGAATGCCGACCAGATGATTTCCGGCTTGAAAGACGCATTTGAAGATAAGAATACGCAAGGCGTGATCATGCGCATCAATAGCCCCGGTGGCAGCCCGGTTCAGGCTGGGCAAATCAACGATGAAATTCGCCGTCAGCGGGGCTTACATCCAAATATTCCGTTCTATGTGGTAGTCGACGACATTTGTGCGTCTGGCGGCTACTACATCGCAGTGGCTGCGGACAAAATATATGTCGATAAAGCCAGTTTGGTAGGGTCGATCGGCGTGCTGATGGATGGTTTCGGCTTCACCCAAACCATGGAAAAGCTGGGCGTTGAACGCCGCTTGATTACTGCCGGCGCCAACAAAGGCTTCCTTGATCCGTTTTCGCCGACCAATCCTCAGCAAGAGGCTTATGCCAAACAAATGGTGGCGGAGATACATGCACAATTTATCCAGGTAGTGCGCCAAGGGCGGGGGAAACGTTTAAAAGAAACTCCCGACACATTCAGTGGATTGGTTTGGAGCGGACAAAAAAGTATCGAACTGGGCTTGGCCGATGGCTTGGGCACCGTTGAGTCTGTCGCGCGTGACGTGATTAAGGCTAAAGATATTGTCGACTTTACCCCGCACGAAGGGATAGCGGATCGCCTCGCTGGCAAATTTGGCGTAGTGATGGCCAATACGCTCAACCCCTCTGCACAGTCAGGAATGAAGTTGCGTTAATGGACCACTGAACAACAGCTAATCTGAAAAGAATTGAGGTAGGAATGTATTACATCGTAGATACCGCAAAAACATTTGATCAAGCCGCCACTGATCTGGAAGCCGCCGTCAAGCGCCATAATTTTGGCGTGCTGCATGTGCACGACCTAGGCAGCACTTTACGCAGTAAGGGTGTGGACTTTAGTGACGAATGCAAAGTGTTCGAAGTATGCAATCCCGGCCAGGCTGCCAAAGTGATGGCGTTAGATATGCGCCTGAATATGGCGCTCCCTTGCCGCATTTCGGTTTACACCGAAAAGGGTCAAACCCGAATTGGCTTGATTAAACCAGAGGGAATGCTGTCGGCCTTATCGCAAGATGCAGCCTTAATTCAAATTGCGAAAGAAGTTGAAGAACAGACGTTGCAGATGGTGAACGAAGCAAAATAATATGGTTAGCAGCGTCTCCAAGTTTGAGACGCTGCTAAAACATTAAATAACCAGCCTGCCATCCCACGTCCGTGTTCCAGCTAGTCATAACAATCCCAAGGAATCTCTGGTTATTCGGTCATTAGTTCTTAATGCCGACAACCCGGTTAAAAGTGTGAGGCACAGCTCCCATTTTTAAAGTAGCATTCTCGATTCAGGCTTCTGCTTGTTTGTTGCGACGTACCACAACTCCCATCAGCCCCAAGCCAGCCAGCATCATTCCGGAAGTGAAAGGTTCGGGCACTGGCGTTAACACTACGGTGTCAGTTACATTGCTATAGCCCGATGGTGTTTGGACAGCCCCCAATATTTGGCCATTGTTATTAATGTCGTATACGTAGTTATTGAGTGTTTGCGGGAAAGAAGAATCTGACGAGTTTACGTAGTTCGCAAGTGGCAGAGGACTATAGACGCCATTGAAATACATGAAACTATGAGTCACATACGAAGAATCATAGTAGTACCCGACAACCTGGCCAAGATCATTGTTGCCTGTAATGAAGGTTCCATATCCGCCTGCGCTGGGAAAATCCAATTGTGTAAATACTCCATCGTTATAAACGAATCCAGAATAGAGTTGGCGGTGGGTTACATTGCTATAACTGTTGATCGTGCCAACAATCTGCCCATTGTTGTTAATGGAATAGGCGGTGGTCCCGCTTGCCTGCGGGTCATCAATGGTTGTGAAGACTCCGTTGGAATAAGTGAAAGCATGAGTTGAAACGCTATATACGCCATTGACATAGTTGTTACCGTAGTTGCCGACTATTTGGCCGCTATCGTTTATTCCGGTAAGTGATGTACCAAATGGTGATGTGGTTTGTTGATTTACGCCCGGATTATCTATGGTCGTATACACGCCATTCGAATATTGGAATCCATGAGTTACGCCAGTTGCGTAGCTGGACTGGTAGGTGCCAACCACACCGCCACTACTGTTGTTAGTACCGACTGCGCCGGGGAAATAACTTGCTGTTGGGTATGGGAGTGCAGTAGCAACACCGTTCGCATATGAAAATAACCCAGATGTGCCAGAAGAGGTAATGTTGTAGCTTCCAATGATTTGGCCGCTATTGGAGATTGCTGTGGCGGAGATGGTGCCTTGGCCGTATGGAACGATCGAATACAGGGCAGGTAGGTAGTACGAATCGGTTGTATACGTTGACGCTTGAGAAGACGTACTTGCAACCAAGGCTAAGCATAAATAGAAAGCGCGTGTGATCATGTTGTTATCCCCTTTTAGTCGGTAAGGGATTCGATTCTAGCAGCTTAGAATAGGTTAAGCGCCGTGAGTGTTCCCTGACCCTGGATCACTCGACGCTAACTTAAAGGCGCGTTGGATACCAAGCTAGTCGCAATCAGACTTTAACAAGCCCGCTATAGATTAAAAAAACAGTAGGGCGCTTGGGAGCCTGCCAGCCGCGGGTGCGCCATTCGGCAATGCGGGTGGTGTGTAATTCTGCGCTGGCTTCCATCAGCCCTGACGCAATACACAGTAGCGTGGTGTCGCGGCAAGCGCTTATCAAGGCTTGAAATAACGCGGCATTTCGGTACGGCGTTTCTATAAAAAATTCGGTTTCATCATTGCGCTGAGAACGGCCCTCAAGTTGCTTGATTGCCTCAATGCGTTCGCCGCTATTTGTTGGCAGATAACCGTGGAACGCAAAGCGCTGGCCATTGAGGCCTGAGCCCATTAACGCGAGTAATAGCGCGGACGGGCCGACCAGCGGCACGACGTTAATGCCATGCCGATGCGCCAGTCGCACCAAATGGGCGCCAGGGTCTGCCACGCCCGGACAGCCCGCTTCAGACATCAGTCCCGCGTCTTCCCCTCGCAATAACGGCGCGAGCAAAGCTTGCAGTTCATCGTTGCGGGTGTGCTCAGATAGCGTTAATAGGTGTACGCCTTGAATCGGGCGGGGGTACTGCAATTGTTTGAGTACGGCTCGCGCGGTTTTCGCGTTCTCTACAACGAACGTGTTTAAGCGATGCAGAATTGTCAGCGTGCCTGAGGGGATCGCAAATTCGGGTGGGGCATCGGCGATGGGGGTGGGGATCAGGTAAAGCGTGCTCACAGCAAAGGATCCACGCCTTCATTGGCCAACATTTCCGTTAATGCGATCAGGGGCAGGCCGATTAACGCATTGGGATCGGAAGTGTCGTAGCGTGCGATCAACGCAATCCCCAAGCCTTCGGCGCGCGCCGAACCTGCGCAATCGTAGGGCTGCTCTTTGTTTAAATAGCTTTCGATTTGCGCATCACTCAAGGCGCGAACGTGGATGGTCGTGGGAATGTCTCGCAGCTGAATATTGCCGCTACGACTATTGAATAGACACAGCGCGGTGTGAAAAACCATCGCGTTGCCCTGCATTTTTTTGAGCTGGGTAAAGGCATTCGCAAAATTGCCGGGTTTGCCCAGTTGTTCGTTATGCAACATCAATACCTGATCAGAACCTATGATCAGACTATCGGGATAATGATTTGCTACCGCGCGCGCTTTGGATTCTGCCAACCGAAGGGCGGTCTGACTGGGCGCTTCGCTAGGCAGCGGGGTTTCATCCACATCGGGGGCAACGACTTCAAAAGGTAGACCGAAACGTGAGAGCAGTTCGCGCCGATAGCGCGAAGTGGAAGCGAGCACAAGTTGCACGGATACTATTCCGGCTGAATTTCGATCAGCGCCATATCCGGGGTGACCGCATCCCCTTTGGCGGCGAAGACGTTAATCACTGTACCGGTCGTCGCGGCTTGCACTTCGTTTTCCATTTTCATCGCTTCTATCACTAGCACCGCATCGCCCGCCTTGACGTGTTGCCCGACCGTGACCAACACCTCGACCACGTTGCCCGGCATTGCCGCGGTGACATGGCCAGCGTGACGCGGGCGGGGTTTTTGGCCTAGGGCAACCGGCGTGGCCGCTTTACGTGGCGCGCTATTATCTGCTACGACTTCGACTTCGTTTAAGGCTTCAACCCAGACTTCTTCCGACACGCCATCTATCGCAACAAAGTAGGGACGTTGGGCGGCATCACCGCGCCCGCTGCCGGTGAGTTTGATATGGTAGGTTTCGCCGTGCAGCGTAATCTTGAATTCATCCGCGGCATATTGGGGGCTGCTGTCGCGAATCTTGGCGGCGTTTTGCGGCAGCAGCGGTTCGGGTTTGAGCGTGCCCGCCGCGCGCTCCTGCAAGAATGTTTTGCCCAATTCCGGAAACATCGCGTAAATCAGCACATCTTCGTCGGACTTGGCCAAGCCTTCCACTTCACTACGCAGCTTGTCGAGCTCATCTGGAATTAAATCCGCAGGGCGTGACGTAATCTGCTCCAGATTGCCGATAGCGAGCTTGCGTACCTCCTCGTTAACCGGCCCCGGCGCTTGGCCGTAGCGGCCTTGCATATACAGCTTGACCTCGTTGGTGATCGATTTGTAACGGCTGCCGGTGAGCACGTTCAGCGCAGCTTGGGTGCCGACAATTTGCGAGGTGGGCGTGACGAGGGGCGGAAAGCCCAGATCTTCACGAACATGGGGAATTTCATTTAATACCGCGTCCATTTTGTCGAGCGCGCCCTGTTCTTTGAGTTGATTAGCCAGATTGGAAATCATCCCGCCAGGCACCTGGTTAATTAGCACGCGGGTGTCGGGGCCGGCATAAGTAGATTCGAATTGCCAATATTTTTTGCGCACTTCTTTAAAGTATTCCGAAATTTCTTCCAGCAGCGGCAGCGATAGGCCGGTGTCGTATTCAGTGCCGGCAAATGCTGCGACCATACTTTGCGTTGTAGGATGGCTGGCACCCTCAGCAAACGCGCCAATACAGGTATCGATAATGCTGGCGCCCGCTTCGACGGCTTTCATATGCGTCATGTGCGACAGACCCGAGGTGGTGTGGCTGTGCGTGTGGACTGGCAGATTAGTCGCCTCGCGTATCGCGCGTACCAATTCAAACGCGGTGTAGGGCGTGAGTAAGCCGGCCATATCCTTTATCGCGATGGTGTCCGAACCCATCTCGGCGAGCTGAGTCGCCAACTGTACGAAATAGGGCACGTTATGCACCGGGCTGGTGGTGTAGCAAAGCGTGCCTTCTGCATGCTTGCCTGCGGCCTTGACCGCCGTCATTGACACGCGCAGATTGCGCACATCATTCATCGCGTCGAACACGCGAAAAATATCGACGCCGTTATCGGCGGACTTTTGCACAAACGCGCGCACCACATCGTCTGAATAATGCCGATAGCCCAGCAGATTTTGTCCGCGTAGCAGCATCTGAATACGGGTGTTGGGCAGTGCTTTGCGCAGCTTTTGTAAACGCTGCCACGGGTCTTCGCGCAAAAAACGCACGCAAGCGTCAAAGGTGGCGCCACCCCAGGCCTCAAGCGACCAGAAGCCCACCTGATCGAGCTTGCCGCAAATGGGTAGCATGTCGGCCGTTTGCATGCGCGTCGCGATCAGCGATTGGTGGCCGTCGCGCAACACGAGATCAGAGATGAATACCTTGCCCATACTTTAAAGTCCTTGATGTGCGGCGATCGCAATCGCGATGGCTGCGGCCAACACTTCTGGCGGTTTCTTTTCAATATATTGCGTGAGATCCGGATGACTCTCAACGAATGAAGTGTTGAATCGGCCACTGCGGAACTCGGGATTTTTAAGGATTTCCTGATAATACGGAATGGTAGTTTTTACGCCATATACCAGCATGTCAGACAACGCACGGTTGCCCCGCGCGATCACTGATTCCCAGGTCAGATTCCACACCGTAAGTTTGGCGCACATCGAATCGAAGTAGGGCGGGATCACGTAGTCGGTGTAAATCGCCGCGTCGACTCGCACCCCTGGACCCCCCGGTGAATAATAGCGGGTGATGCGTCCCAGGTTTGGCAGGAAACCGTTCTTCGGATCTTCTGCGTTAATGCGAAATTCGATTGCATACCCGCGATGATGGATGTCAGCTTGCTGGTATTGCAGCGGCAGGCCGTCGGCGATGCGAATCTGTTCCTGCACGATATCGACTCCGGTGATGGTCTCGGTGATCGGGTGCTCGACTTGCAGCCGCGTGTTCATTTCCATGAAGTAAAACTGATTGTCTTGGTCGAGCAGAAACTCCACCGTGCCGGCATTGATATAGCCCACCGCTTTTGCAGCGCTCACCGCCAATTTGCCGATGTACTGACGTTGCGCTTCGGTAAGTTGGGGCGAGGGCGCGATCTCAATCAACTTCTGGTTGCGGCGCTGGATCGAGCAATCCCGCTCAAACAAGTGAATAATATTGCCTTGAGTATCGCCCAGAATTTGGACTTCAATGTGCTTAGGCGCAACCACGCATTTCTCAACAAAAACCTCCGGTTTGCCAAATGCCTTGGTCGCCTCGGACACCACACGGTCGTAGTTACGTAGTAATTCTTCTTCATTATCACAGCGCCGTATGCCACGCCCGCCGCCACCGTTAGTGGCTTTGAGCATGACCGGATAACCAATTTTGCGAGACAGCACACGCGCTTCTTCGACATTTTCCAGGCTGTGATCCGCGCCCGGTACGACCGGAATGCCTGCCTTGATCATCGCGTTGCGCGCCAGAATCTTGTCGCCCATCTGGCGGATGACTTCGGGAGTGGGGCCTATAAAGCGAATGCCACGCCGGGCGCAAATGGTCGCGAGGTCAGCGTTTTCGGATAAAAATCCGTAGCCTGGATGCAGGGCATCGCAGCCTGAGGCTGCGGCCAGATTCACTAAAGTATGCGCATTCAAATAGCCCTGCAGCGGGTCGGTACCAATATGGTAGGCTTCGTCGGCTTTTTTAACATGTAATGCATGACGGTCGGCGTCGGTATAGATCGCGACTGATTTAATCCCCAACTCGGCGCAGGCGCGTACGATGCGGACGGCAATTTCGCCGCGATTGGCGACCAGTATCTTCTTGATCATGGGGGTTCAAGCCTTCACTTGCAGGTACTTTGACAAAAGCAGCCCGAAATCATATCATCGCGGGCTTAAATTTAGCCGGGTAAAACTATTTTGAGCCCGGTGAATATGTTTGATCCTAACGAAATTGATCCGCTGCGTTTTTGTAAATTGGCGCAGGCTTGGGAAGTGGACTCAAACCTGTCTGAGTTTCCGCGCCTTGCCGCTGAGTTTAGTGGGGGACAGCTCTCTTGCCGCGTCACGGGTAGCTTAGATCGACATAAAGGCTCTGTGCTGCGGGTGGAGGTAAGCGGCGAAGTCGAGTTAACCTGCCAGCGATGCTTGGGTGAAATGACGCAGAAGCTAAAGATTACGTGCGATGTAACACTTGCGCGCGACGAGGCGGAGCTGGAACGTCGGAATGCGAATAGCGAATCAGGCGCCGATGTCATCCTGGCAAGTGCGAAGTTAAGCCTGATCGAATTGATTGAAGATGAAGTATTGCTGGGGTTGCCGCTGGCCCCTATGCATGCGTCGGGAGTGTGTGTTATCCCGCCGGTAAATATTAAAGGAGTTTGAAATGGCTGTTCAGCAAAACAAAAAATCCCCGTCTAAACGCGGCATGCATCGCTCACACGATTTTCTGGTGGGTCCGTCGTTAGCAATCGAGCCGACCACCGGTGAAACACATTTACGCCACCATATCAGCCCCAATGGGTTTTATCGCGGACGTAAAGTAGTCAAGGCTAAAGGCGATTAATTCTACCGGTGCGCGTGGTATCAGCGCACGTCACCAGCCTCCGGCTGCATGAGAAATATCACAGTTGCGATTGATGTCATGGGGGGCGATCACGGTCCTCATGTCACTATTCCTGCGGCGATCAAGTGCTTGGCACGTCATCCCGACCTGCATGTCATTTTGGTGGGGTCGCAGGATATTGTGGCGGCGGAGCTAAAGGCACGTCGTCACCGTAGCAATCCGCGTTTAATCGTGCGTCATGCCAGTGAAGTGGTGGCGATGGATGAAGCGCCCGCCTCGGCGCTACGCAACAAAAAAGATTCTTCGATGCGAGTGGCAATCAATCTAGTCAAAACGGGCGAGGCAGATGCGTGCGTGTCGGCGGGCAATACAGGCGCATTGATGGCCACCGCGCGCTTCGTCTTGAAGACGCTACCGGGCATTGATCGGCCCGCGCTTGCCGCCGTGATGCCCACGGTTAAAGGCCATGCGCTGGTGTTAGATATGGGCGCCAACGTCAACTGTACCGCTGAGCAACTGCTGCAATTTGGGATTATGGGCGCGATGTTGGTGTCGGCGGTTGATCACAACCTCAACCCCAGCATCGGGATTTTGAATATTGGCGAGGAAGATATCAAAGGCAATGATATGGTGAAGCAGGCAGCGGAACTGCTGCGCGATAGCCATCTCAACTTTTATGGCAATGTCGAAGGTGATGACATTTTCAAGGGCACGACCGACGTAGTGGTGTGTGATGGCTTCGTCGGCAATGTTGCGCTAAAAGTATCCGAAGGCGTCGCCAGGATGATTGCTACTACATTGCGCGACGAGTTCAAACGTAATTTCCGTACTCGATTAGCGGGCCTGATTGCGCTATCGGTGATCAGTGCGTTTAAACGTCGGCTGGACCCACGTCGCTTTAACGGCGCCACCTTATTGGGTTTGAAGGGCGTTGTCGTCAAGAGCCACGGTTCGGCCGATCGTTTTTCGTACGAACACGCGATTGAAACGGCGGCACAAGAAGTGCGTAATAACGTACTTAAGCGCATTTCCGATCAAATGCAATTGCTTCATCGCGTCGCCGCGTGATCTCGTCCCGCATTTTGGGCACGGGTAGTTATCTTCCCGCCCGCATCCTCACCAATTTCGATCTGGAAAAGCGCATCGAGACGACGTCGCAATGGATTGTTGAGCGCACCGGCATCCATCAGCGGCATATCGCAGCCGAAGGGGAACTCACCAGTGACCTTGCCACCCAGGCGGCGCAGCGCGCGCTTGAGGCTGCCAATTTGCAGTCAAATGACATTGATCTACTACTGGTGGCAACCACCACACCCGATCTAGTTTTTCCCAGCACCGCGTGCAGCGTGCAAATGAAATTAGGCATGACCAATGGCAAGCCCGCGTTTGATTTGCAGGCGGTTTGCAGCGGGTTTATCTATGCGCTGAGCGTGGCGGATCAATTCATCAAAGGCGGCGCCGCCAAAAACGTAATGGTGATCGGCGCGGAAACCTTGTCGCGCATTACGGACTGGGATGACCGTGGCAATTGCATTTTGTGGGGTGACGGCGCGGGCGCAGTGGTGCTCGGTGCGTCCAGCGAACCGGGCATCATCTCGACGCACCTTCACGCTGATGGACGGCATAAGGATTTATTGCAAACCACCACCGGCCCTTCATCCGGCACAAGCACCCCTGTACTGATCCGCATGGAAGGCAATGCGGTATTCAAAATCGCCGTCAATACCTTGGACAGCATTGTTGACGAGACACTGGCGGCTAACGGTTTGCAAAAATCTGATATTGACTGGCTGGTGCCGCACCAAGCCAATATCCGCATCATTCAGGCCACCGCAAAAAAACTCTCAATGAGCATGGATAAAGTGGTGACCACGATTGCGGATCATGGCAATACCTCAGCTGCATCGGTGCCGCTGGCATTTGATACTGCCATCCGCGATGGCCGCATTCAACGCGGTCAAACTATCTTAATGGAGGCCTTTGGGGGTGGTTTTACCTGGGGCTCGGCGTTAATTCGTTATTAACTCTATGAACTTCGCGTTTGTGTTCCCGGGACAAGGCTCCCAATCTGTCGGCATGATGCAGGCGTGGGAGGGCCGCTCACAAGTGCGCGACACTTTTGCCGATGCTGCTCAAGTGCTCGGTTTCGACTTGTGGCGATTGGTCAGTGAAGGGCCCCTCGAAACCCTTAACCTGACTATTAATACGCAACCAGCAATGTTGGCTGCCAATGTGGCGGTGTGGCGGGTGTGGTGTGCCGCCGGCGGGAAAAAGCCGGCGACTATGGCGGGACACAGTCTCGGCGAATACGCCGCCTTGGTCGCCGCAGAGTCACTGGATTTTGCGGACGCGCTCAAACTGGTGCGCTTTCGCGCCCAGGCAATGCAGGACGCGGTCCCCGAAGGCGTGGGCGCAATGGCGGCGATTCTCGGTTTGGATAAGGGTGCGGTGGTTGAGATTTGTC
This sequence comes from Thiobacillaceae bacterium, assembly GCA_031366105.1. Taxonomy (GTDB): domain Bacteria; phylum Pseudomonadota; class Gammaproteobacteria; order Burkholderiales; family Thiobacillaceae; genus Thiobacillus. Next base: position 258,413 of record JANLZE010000109.1, read on the forward strand.
GTGAAGCTGCAGCGGGCGAAATCGTCGAAGCCGTTAATCTGAATTCGCCCGCTCAAATTGTGATCGCAGGCAATAAAGCCGCAGTGGAGCGCGCGATGACGCTGGCTAAAACAAGAGGCGCCAAACGGGCCTTGCCGCTCCCCGTGAGTGTGCCCTCGCATTCGTCTTTAATGCGGCCCGCTGCTGATAATCTGTGGGAGCATTTGCAGTCAATCCCCATCCAGCCGCCATCGATCCCTGTATTGCACAATACCGATGTGACGAGCCACCACAGTGCCGAGTCCATTCGTCGCGCGTTGGCGTTGCAACTGCACACGCCCGTGCGCTGGACCGAAACCATACAAGCGTTGAAAACTTTAGGCGCTGCACACGTGATCGAATGCGGCCCAGGCAAAGTACTGTCGGGGTTGACCCCGCGCATCGACCCAAGTCTTACCGGATCGGCGTTGGGAGATGAAGCGTCACTTGAAGCTGCGCTGGCGCTGACGAACCAGTCATTAGCAAATCGTGTAGAGGTCCAATAATGCATGACAAAATGTTGGAAGGAAAGATCGCGCTGGTTACTGGCGCCAGTCGCGGTATTGGTCAAGCCATCGCGTTGCAATTAGGTCGCGCAGGGGCGACAGTGATTGGCACTGCCACCAGTGATCACGGTGCACAGGCTATTAGCGACTATTTGCAAGCGGCTGAGGTCAGCGGCGCTGGCATGAAGTTAAACGTGACCGATGCTAGCGAGGTCGAGGCTGTCATTGCAGCGATCAGTAAGGCGCATGGCGACATAGGTATCCTGGTGAATAACGCGGGCATTACCCGCGATAATTTGTTGATGCGTATGAAAGACGATGAATGGGACGAGATTATCGCGACCAATCTGTCTTCAGTGTTTCGTCTTTCGCGTGCAGTATTGCGCGGGATGATGAAAGCGCGCACCGGCCGCATTATCAGCATTGCGTCGGTGGTGGGAGCGATGGGCAACGCCGGACAGACCAATTACAGTGCGGCCAAGGCGGGCATCATGGGCTTTACCAAGTCGCTCGCGCGCGAGGTTGGCAGTCGCAACATCACGGTCAATTGCGTTGCGCCGGGATTTATCGATACCGATATGACCCGCGGGTTACCGGACGCGCAACGCCAAGCCTTGCTCGCGCATATTCCGCTGGGGCGGCTGGGCAGTGTCGAAGATATCGCCCACGCCGTGATGTTTCTGGCGGCACCGACAGCAGAATACATTTCAGGGACGACCTTGCATGTCAATGGTGGCATGTATATGGCGTGATTCCGGTCTTTCATGCGCGGCGGTCTCACAGGCTACCCGGGTTAAGGATGACAGGATAGCGGCAAATTTTTGGTAAAATCACCCCGCTTTAATTAAAGCGATTCAACGAGAGAGGATATGTAATGGAAATGGAACAGCGTGTTAAAAAAGTCGTCGCCGAACAACTGGGTGTCAACGAAGCTGAGATCAAAAACGAGTCTTCGTTTGTGGGCGATCTGGGCGCTGACTCACTTGACACCGTAGAACTGGTGATGGCGCTCGAAGAAGAGTTCGAATGTGAAATTCCCGATGAAGAAGCCGAAAAAATTACCACCGTTCAACATGCTATCGACTACGTCAATAACCACAAAAGCTAATTATTAATTTTAAAGGGCAACAGCCTTGTCCAAACGGCGCGTCGTAATTACAGGTTTGGGGATTATTTCTCCAGTAGGCAATTCTATTGAAGCGGCTTGGAGAAGTATCACCGAAGGTCAGTCCGGCATATCACGTATCACGTATTTCGATGCCACGCCCTTTGCGTCGCAAGTAGCGGGTGAAGTCAAAAACTTTGATGTGAGCGCGTATCTCAATCCCAAAGAAGCCCGGCGCATGGATATTTTTATTCAATTCGGTATGGCGGCCGGCATGCAAGCGGTTCGCGATGCCGGGCTCGATACTTTGCAAGCCGATGGGGAACGCATCGGCGTCAATATTGGTTCGGGTATCGCAGGATTACATCTAATCGAAGCCACGCACAACGATTACCTCGCGGGCGGTGTCCGTAAGATTTCTCCGTTTTTTGTCCCCTCGACGATCAGCAATATGATCTCGGGCCACCTGTCGATCATGTACGGGTTCAAGGGGCCGAACTTGGCGATGGTGACGGCTTGTACCACCGGCACGCACGCGATCGGCGAGTCGGCGCGACTGATTGAATATGGCGACGCCGACGTGATGGTAGCGGGAGGCGCCGAGAGTGCTATCACGCCCTTGTCGGTAGGCGGGTTTGGCAACATGAAGGCGCTCACCACCCGCAACGACGATCCTGCTGGCGCGAGTCGGCCTTGGGATGTCGACCGTGACGGATTTGTGTTGGCGGAAGGCGCAGGCATCGTGGTGCTGGAAGAATACGAGCATGCTAAAGCCCGCGGCGCAAAAATCTATGCCGAACTCGCCGGCTACGGCATGAGCGCTGATGCCTACCACATGACTGCACCTTGCGAAGACGGTGATGGCGCCATGCGGTGCATGAATGCTTCGCTTAAAAACGCGGGTCTAAACGGCGACCAAGTCGACTATATCAATGCCCACGGCACGTCTACGCCGCTGGGCGACCGAGCTGAAACCGTGGCAATCAAACGCGCACTGGGTGATCACGCATTCAAAGTGGCGGTGAGTTCCACCAAATCCATGACCGGTCATTTGCTGGGCGCTTCAGGAGGAGTAGAAGCGGTATTTTCCACTTTAGCCGTCGCGCGCCAGGTCGCGCCTCCCACCATAAATTTGATCCAGCCGGGTGAAGGCTGCGATCTCGATTACGTTCCCAATGTCGCCCGCGACATGAAAATCGACGTAGCGCTGTCGAATTCTTTCGGCTTCGGCGGGACGAATGCGACCTTGGTGTTCAAGCGCGTCTAAGTGCGGTCGTATACCCGCACAGATAATCCAGCATAGATAATTATGACCCCGCTCCGCCTCTGGGAGCTTGCCGGGCCGCTTGACCTCACCGCGATTCAGGCGATGGATCCTGAGCGTTATCCCGGCCTGTTTCGCACCACAGGTACGGATTCGGGCTGGGACATCTTGTTTGGCTTTCCGCAACAAATTGATCGGTTTTCAATTGCCGACGGAATGAGCGCGCTAGCCCTACATCCCGCGATGCAATTGCATACTCCTGCGCAGAATCAAGCTGGTACGCAACTGCCCTTCACCGGGGGCTGGCTGGCGTTCATGGCTTATGAATTGAGCGGCTTGTTGGAGCCTAGTGTGGGCTATAACCCCGGGCAAACTAATTTTCCGCTCGCGTGGTTGGCGCGTATTCCGGTCGCGATTTTGCAGCAGCCCAGCAGTGGCCGCTGCGTCCTGATGATCGAGGAAGAGTATGCAGGCTTGGCCGATGCGGCCTTGCACGATGTAGAGAATGCCCGGCGGACCGAAGTGCATTTACCGCGGCTAAATGCGCTGACTGAGGAGGCTGCGGAACAATTTCTGCGCGGCGTGTCCGCGATTCAGAATTACATTCATGCGGGCGATGTCTTTCAGGTCAATCTTTCGCGCGTCTGGCAGGTGCAATTTTCGGGGGCGGTGAATCCGTCGGCATTGTTTTCGTCGTTGATGACAGTGAATCCTGCGCCGTTTTCTGCATTGCTTCATTTAGGCGAACACGCGGTGGTCAGTTCCTCTCCTGAACGGCTGGTCAGCGTGGCGCGCAACGGTAAGATCAGTACGCGTCCCATCGCCGGGACGCATCCTCGAGGCGCCACCCGTGCTGAAGATGACCATCTGCGCGCGCGTCTCGTCGCAAATCCTAAAGAACGCGCCGAGCATGTGATGTTGGTGGATCTTGAGCGCAATGACTTGGGGCGCGTCTGCGTGCCTGGCAGTGTCCGCGTTGAAGCGTTGATGGATATCACCCGTTATCAATACGTGCACCATATTGAATCCACCATCGCGGGGGTTTTGAAGGAGGGCGTGCGGGTATTCGATATTCTGCGGGCGGTGTTTCCGGGTGGCACGATAACCGGCTGCCCCAAGGTGCGCACGATGCAGATCATCCGTGAACTCGAGGGGTCGCCCCGCGAGGCGTACACCGGCAGCTTGGGATATATCAATCATGATGGCAGTATGGATTTTAATATTTTGATTCGCAGTTTTCAGGTGAAGGGCGACCAGGTGACTTTTCGGGCCGGTGCCGGCATCGTCGCCGACTCCGAAGCCCTGCGCGAATTGGCCGAGACCCGCGCCAAAGCACAGGGCCTGTTGCGCACGCTAGGAGGGCCCTAAAGATGTGGTTGATTAATGGGCAGGCTGACGCGGGTATTTCTCCGCTCGATCGGGGCCTAAGTTATGGCGATGGCGTATTTCGCACACTCAAAGTTCGCGCCGGTGCGCCGGTGTGGTGGGCGGATCATTACGCCATCCTCGCGCGTGACTGTGCTGCGCTCGCGTTGACTTGTCCGGATCGAGATTTATTGTTGGACGAAATCGGCAGTGTTGCGGACCATAGCGCCGAGGCGATCGTAAAAATTACCGTGACGCGGGGATTAGGGCACCGGGGATATGCATCACCCAACCCTAGCGCAAGCACACGCATCGTGGCGTCGTATGCCGTCCCGGATTATTCGCAGCAAATATCGCAAGGCGTAAGTGTGCGATGGTGTGCGTTGCGGCTGTCGCGTCAGGCCAAACTTGCGGGAGTCAAACATCTCAATCGATTGGAGAATGTGTTGGCGCGCAATGAGTGGAGCGATCCTAATATTACTGAAGGTTTGTTATGCGATGATACGGGCGCCGTCATTGGCGGCACTATGACCAATATTTTTGCAATACAGGGCGGCCGATTATGGACGCCGGATTTAAGCCAGAGCGGAATTAATGGTGTAACGCGTGCGCGGATTTTGCGCGCCGCGCAGCAGCATCACATGGAGGTGCATGTGGCTCGCCTCGAAGCTGCAGACATTCTGGTGGCAGACGAAGTGTTTCTCAGCAACAGTATTGCGGGCCTATGGCGCGTAGGCAGACTGGAGGACAAACAATGGACCTCGACCGGTGGCTTCGATCAATACAAACGTTGGATATATGAGACGGATTAAAATTTTATTGATATTGATGCTGATGCTCACGCTGGTATCAGGTACTTGGCTCTACTGGTATGCCACCCAGCCGTTAAACATGGGGGTACTACCCAAAACATTCAGCATCACGCCGGGCACCAGTTTGCATGGGCTGGCGATACAACTTCAAAAATCGCGAATTGTAAAATTGCCGCTAGCGTTTGAGTGGGTGGGGCGTTTATTAAACAAGTCCACAGGCTTGAAAGCCGGGGTGTACGAAATAAACCATACCCTTACCCCGCTGGCGCTCTATGAAAAAATTGAACGCGGAGAGGTTACCCAGTCTGCGGTGCAATTCATCGAAGGCTGGAATATCCGGGAAGTGAGAGCCGCGTTGCGCGAGCAAGCCACACTGATACACGCATCCGAAAGTATGGACGACGACAAGTTGCTGGCCGCAATAGGTGCGTCCGAAGCGAACGTTGAAGGTTTGTTTTTCCCCGATACGTATTTCTTTTCGCCACGCTCAACGGACATTGAAATACTACGACGTGCTTATCGCACTCAACGCGACAAATTAAATGCAGAGTGGAAAGATAGAGCCGCCGATTTGCCTTATCGCACTCCGTATGAAGCGCTGATCATGGCGTCGATAATTGAAAAAGAAACAGGCGTTGAACAGGAGCGCCCGAAAATCGCCGCTGTGTTTATCAATCGCTTAAAACAGGGCATGCGCTTGCAAACGGATCCCACCGTGATTTACGGCCTGGGCGCCCACTTCGAAGGCAATCTGCGCAAAGCAGATTTGCAGCAAGACACGCCCTACAACACCTATGTCCATACCGGGCTTCCGCCGACTCCGATTGCGATGCCAGGCACAGCGGCGGTTCACGCTGCGCTCCATCCCGCTACTACCGATGCGCTATATTTTGTATCGCGTGGCAATGGCACGCACGTGTTTTCCAGTACGCTGGAGGCGCACAATCGGGCCGTAAATCGGTATCAACGATGAGCGCTCGGGCGTTACCGTATGGGAAATTCATTACGCTGGAAGGCGTGGACGGCGCGGGCAAAAGCACGCATCTGGATTTTATTGCCGAATGGTTGCGTGAACGCGGGCACGAGGTGGTGGTCACGCGCGAACCTGGAGGCACGGCGCTGGGGGAAGAGTTACGCGGACTTTTGTTAAACCGCGACATGGATGCCGATACCGAATTGCTGCTGATGTTTGCGGCACGTCAGGCACATTTGGCCGAGCTTATTTTGCCTAGCTTGGCGCGGGGTGCCTGGGTGCTATCTGACCGCTTCACTGATGCCAGTTATGCGTACCAATGTGGAGGCCGTGGCATTGCCGAGGCACGCGTCGCGGCGCTGGAGACGTGGGTGCAGCAGGGGTTTCAGCCTGACCTCACCCTGTTATTTGATGTCAGCGCCGAGGTGGCCGCGACGCGGCGCGGTGCGGCGCGTGTGGCAGACCGCTTTGAACGCGAAGCTCATGCGTTCTTCGAGCGCGTGCGCGCGGCTTATCTAGCCCGTGCTGCCACCGCACCTGAGCGTATTCGCGTAGTCAACGCCAGTCCCTCCGTTGCGGAAATCCAGCATACCTTGGTGCAAAATCTGGAAAGCTTGCAATGAGTGCACCGTATCCCTGGTTGGAAGAGGCATGGCGACATCTATTGTTTAACAAGTCGCGCCCGGCGCAGGCTTTGTTGATTTGCGGCCCCGCGGGTGTGGGCAAAAGCGCTTTAGCGCGCGCGTGGGCGCAGGCGTTGTTATGCGAAGCCCCACTGGCTGAAGGGGATGCCTGTGGCGTGTGCGGCGCTTGCCACTGGTTTAGTACGGGGACGCACCCCGACTATCGTGTGCTGACTCTGCAGGAAAAGGAAAACAAGGAAGGCGAGCGTAAATTGGCGACCGGTATCGAGGTCGAGCAGGCCCGTGAGACGATCGATTTTGTGCAAATGTCCACATATCGCGCCGGTCGTCGTGTGGTGGTGATCCAACCCGCCGATTCGCTTAACCTGGCTGCGGCCAACGCGCTGTTAAAGGTGCTGGAGGAACCGCCGTTAAATACCTGTTTCCTGCTCGTGTCTGATCAGCCGCGTCGCTTGATGCCCACCATACGCAGCCGCTGTACGCGTTTGGATGTTGGCTTGCCACCGCAGGCTGGCGCGTTACAGTGGCTGCAAGATCAACAGCTGGACGATGCGCAGCAAATGCTGGCGTTAGCGGGCGGTGCGCCATTGGTCGCAATGAATTGGTTGGAAAGCGGCGAATTGGCGCTGCGTAACGAGGTGCTTAGGAGCTTGGCTCAGCCGCGACGCTTGGACCCTATCGCGCTGGCAGATGCCTGGAAAACTCTGAGTCCGCGTGTGTGGCATATTTTTGCGTACAAGTGGTTATGTGATGTGCTGGCGGCAAGGCTCAGGTGTAGCGCGCGTTTTAACCCGGATTTCAGCGAGGTTTTGCTGCAACTGGGAAAATATGCGGATCTGGCTAAATTGCTGGCATTGGCTAGGACGCATGCTGAGCAGGGGCGGTTTGTGATGCATCCGCTCAATCGGCAGCTGCAACTGGAAGCGTGGCTAATTCAATATCAACACATATTTGAGGACATAAAAAAGCATGAGCGCACCAGCGAATGACCCTATTGGCCAGGTCCGGCCCGGTGTGTTGTCTTTATCGATCAAGGAAAAATCCTCACTGTTTGCCGCATTCATGCCTTTTGTGAAGGGGGGTGGATTGTTCATCCCGACCAACAAAAATTACAAAATGGGCGAAGAAGTGTTCATGCTACTCACACTGATGGACGACCCCGCTAAAATTCCGGTCTCCGGCAAAGTGGTGTGGGTCACGCCGAACGGCGCGCATGGCAGTCGTACTCAGGGCGTTGGCGTGCAGTTTGCGGCGAACGAAAGCGGTAAAGCCGCGCATAACAAAATTGAAGGATGGCTCGGCGGTTCGTTAAAATCCACCCGCCCTACCCATACAATGTAGTTCACAACTGTATAACCCAGCATGGCTGGGAAGCCCGCCATGTACATCGACTCGCACTGCCACATCAATTTCCCCGATTTTGCAGACAAGCTGCCTGAGGTGTTGAGTCTCATGCAGCAAAATCAGGTCAGTCACGCGCTTTGCATCAGCGTGGAATTGGAGAAACTCCCCGAGATCATCGCGCTCGCCGAAACGCATCCTCATATATACGCCTCGGTTGGCGTGCATCCGGATCATGAGGACTGTACCGAACCCAGCATCGCCCAGCTGGTGCAGCTGGCACAACATCCCAAAGTAGTCGCGATCGGTGAAACGGGCCTCGATTACTATCGCCTGACCGGTGACCTGGAGTGGCAACGCGAACGTTTTCGCACGCACATTCGGGCCGCGCGCGAATGTGGCAAACCGCTAGTGATTCATACTCGCGAAGCCGCTTCAGATACCTTAAAGCTCATGAAAGAGGAAAACGCACAAGAAATCGGCGGCGTCATGCATTGCTTCACTGAGAACGCGCAAGTGGCCCAAGCGGCGATGGATATGAACTTTTATATTTCATTTTCAGGGATTGTGACCTTCAAGAATGCGCACAGCATTCGCGAAGTGGCGGCTTATGTACCGCTTGACCGTATGCTGATCGAAACCGATTCGCCGTATTTGGCCCCCGTTCCGTTTCGCGGCAAAATCAATCAGCCAGGGTGGGTGAGCTATGTGGCCGAAGAGATTGCTCGGGTCAAATCGGTCAGCGTGGGGGAAGTGGGCGAAATTACAACGCGCAATTTTTTCCGTCTGTTCAAGGCCGCAGCCGCAGCTGCAGTATGACAGGGACTCATGTTTTCCTAGGCTCCCGGGAACGTGCAAATCCTTAAAAAAGGATTATTATGCTCGCAGTTCTTTTGGGTCAGCGTCAGACACCAAGCTGAACTTTCCATCACATAAAATTTCCAGGAGGAGTTTCTAATGCGCAAAATGCATCTTATCGCCGCCGCCATCACATCGGCATTGTGTCTGTCAGCACCCGCCAGCGCCGGTTTTTTCGATCTCACCTTCGCACCTTATATCGGCATCAATGGCGGCCAGTCCACCGCTGACACCTGCGTTACAGGCAAATGCGATAAAAAAGATACCGCGTGGAAAGTCTATGGCGGTATGGAAATGAATGAATATCTTTCTATGCAGGTCGGTTATGTCGATCTCGGTAAGATGGATTACACCGCCCCCACCGGCACTAGGGAAACGCACGGCGCGACTTTCCAGGTGGTAGGTACCTATTCGCTTAATCCAAGCTTCATGCTCTTCGTCACTGGCGGTATGAATGTGCTGAACACAGAAATAAATGGTGCAGTCGCCGGGCCAAGTGGTAACACCGGCAAGACGGATGTGGCTTGGTCAGCAGGATTAGGTGCCCAGTACAACTTTAACAAAGCGGTGGGTATGCGTGCTGAATGGGAGCGTTTTCATAAAGTCGGTGGCAGCTTGGTTAACGGCGGTACCGGCAGAACTGATATTGACTTGGCCTCGATAGGCGTTGTCTATAAGTTTTAATCGTTAGCAAGTCTTCGTACCAAATAAAAGGGGGCTTTAGCCCTCTTTTATTTTATGCACGTGAAGTTCAATACTAATGCACTACGTCGTGCCTGTGCCGTACCCACACGACGGTCATCGTTAGGCTAATAAATAGTCCGAATGCCCACACGATTTGATAGAGAGGCCAGCCAGCCTTAACCATCAAGGTGTAAGCCCCAATCATCAGCAGGATGCCGATATTCTCATTGAAATTCTGCAATGCGATGGAATGCCCAGCTCCCATCAGCAAGTGCCCCCTATGCTGCAACAGCGCGTTCATTGGTACCACAAAATAAGCTGACAGCATGCCGAGCAGCAGTAGCAGCATCACCGCTGGCACCAGGCTGTCTACCCAAATCAGCGCAATGGGCACTGCGCCCAGCACAATGCCTGCGGGCAGTGCCTTAATAGAATTTTCGAGTTTGACGTACTTCCCGGCCAGCGCCGCACCCAGCGCAATCCCGAGTGCCGTCACGCCGGTGAGTTGCGTAGCCTGATCCAGCCCAAATTTGAGATTGAGCGCGGCCCAGGCAATGATAAGCAATCGCAACGTGGCGCCCACGCCCCAAAACAAGGTGGTGACGGCTAAGGATACTTGCCCAAGAGGGTCCTGCCACAGTAGCCGAAAGCTGTGTCCAAAGTCATGCAGAATAAAATTCAGGGATCGGTTGGGCAGGCGGTGATCAATCGGTAACCGCGGGATAAACAGGTTAGCCGCAGCCGCCGTCAGATAAAGCAACGTAATCAACGCAATCGCGAATTTAGGCGCGATGACTGAGTGGGGCACGTCAAGCAAATTTAAAAACTCTCCCGACAACGCCGGGTTGATCAGCGCGCCACCAATCACCGCCCCCAGTACGATGGCTGCCACGGTGGCTCCCTCCATCCAGCTATTCGCCACCACGAGTTTCGACGCCGGCAGTAATTCGGTCAGGATGCCGTATTTGGCCGGCGAGTAAGTAGCTGCGCCCATCCCGACAATGGAATAGGCCACCAAGGGAGGCAAGTCGACCAACATCGCGATACAGCCCAAGAATTTGATGCCATTCCCCAAGAACATCACGCGTCCCTTGGGCAGTGCATCCGCAAAGGGGCCGACCAGTGGCGCCAGTACGATGTAGGCAATCACAAACACTTCCTGCAATAGCGGTACGTGCCAATCCGGCGCATTAAAGAACACCAACAGCCCAATCGCCGCAAACAGCAGTGCATTGTCGGCTAGCGCCGAGAGGAATTGCGCCAGCAAAATAATGTAAAAGGGGCGATTCAAACGACTATACCGCCAAGGAATGAGGCAAAGGCACCGTACGATTTAGACATACATCACGTCGATATTTCAACATCACAAAAAATCGCTTGGGGCTGTATCAACATGAGGGGGTTTGTGGTTCAATAAAAAATCTTTTAGACGCAGAGCATATTTTTATGGCCGACCGCAGGCTCCAAGTATTCTACACCGTAGCCAAGCAGCTCAGTTTTACCAAAGCCGCCGACATTCTATACATGACCCAACCTGCGGTGACGTTTCAAGTCAAGCAGCTGGAAGAGCATTTCAATACCCGCTTGTTCGAGCGCAGTCACGGCAGAATTTCGTTGACGCCTATTGGCGAGCTGGTGATGGGCTATTCCGAACGTATTCTGGCCCTGAGTGGCGAGATGGAAGCGCGCGTGGGTGAGCAGACCGGGCAAGTCACGGGTCCCCTGATGATCGGTGCATCAAGCACCATCGCGGAATATCAATTGCCGCGCGTGTTAGGGCAGTTTAAGGATCGCTTTCCGCATGTGCAGGCTCGCTTAACAGTCGCCAACTCTGAAACGGTGGCGGCAAAAGTTGCCGATCACTCGCTGGATATTGGTTTGATCGAAGCGCCTTCGCACAATCCTAACCTCACCACGCTCGCCTGCTGCGAAGATGAGTTGGTAATGATTTGCCCGCCCGCCCATCCGCTTGCGCGCAAAAGCAGCGTGACTGCGCGCGACATGGCTGAACAATCGTATGTTTCACGCGAGCATGGGTCAGGTACACGCGAAGCGATCGATGGATTCTTTAAAGAAAATGGTGTCGATCCGGACGACTTGGTGGTCGAAATGGAGCTAGGCAGCCGCGAAGCGATCAAAGGCGCGGTCGAGGCGGGGTTGGGCATCGCAATCATGTCTGCTTCTACTGTCGTGAAGGAGTTGCAGCTAGGCACGCTGGTGGCGATTCCGCTGAGTCCACCGCTTACACGTCAATTGTCGATGGTATATGCCCCGGAAAAATTCCGCAGCAAATTGCTCGATGCGTTTATCAATTTTGTTGACAACAAATTCCAACAATGCAATGTGGACATCGCACAATTAAAACGCAACTCTAAGCGCTAATGACTGACAGCAAGCGTCTGCTGGGACTCTTTAGGGCGCTATCCGAAACTCGCCAGCAGGCGCTAACCGAGTTTGCAGAGTTTCTGGCAGCAAAAGAATCGGACGAGATTGGAAATGCGCCCCCATCAGAGCCGCTAGCCATTCCACGTCCTGAGCAAGAAAATGTGGTGAAAGCGATCCAACGCTTGCGCCAGACCTATCCTATGCTCGACAGCGGAACGCTTTTTAACGAAGCGTCTGCGCAAATGACGCGGCACTTGATGCATGGCGTGCCCGCGACTGAAGTGATTGATGAACTCGAACGAATTTTTTTGAAGCAATACGAATCAAGCCGTCAGGACTGATCCACATTGCCAGCAGCTGAGAAAGTTGCCCGGATTCAATTCGCCGCATTGAGAACAAAAGTGATCGGGTTTCAACGGCGCACCTAGCGCGGCTACGATCTCCCTGGCCCGCGCTTCATGCGCATGATCGTCTATCCAGATTTCTGGCAACACCTGCGAATAAGGCAGCTCCCCCATTGCGCCGACGGCGTGTTGATTTAACACATGATTAAGTATGCCTATGCTGGATAAGGTGTCGGCAACCAGTTGCGCTTCGAGCAGCGTGCCTGCGCAATAAATCCGTTTCATTGGGCCTAGCGTTAATCCGTTTGTCGACGGATCCGCACAATCAAGTCGATACCTTCGGTCACCATGCCCTCAGGCAAAGGCTGCAAACCGGTGATTTGCACGTGTTCAGCGTCGATATCCGACAGCTTGCCGCTATCGACCTCATACAAATGGTAATGCGGGCGGGTGTTGGCGTCGTAAAACACCTTGCTAGGGTCGACGATCACTTCGTGGATCAGGCCTTTTTCGCGAAACAGCTTTAGCGTGTTGTAGACCGTCGCTTTAGATGTTTCGGAGTGGCGGGTATTCACCACCGCCATGATCTGATCCGCTGACAAATGCTCCTCATGCGAAAACAATGCGTGCGCAATCTCAAGCCGCTGGTGCGTGGGATTGATATCGTGGCTACGAAGCAGGCCGAGCAGGGTATCGCGCGTGTAATGCATGAAGGGATGATAAACACCCATTTGGACTTTGTCTAATCTTCGGAATCAGTATGACTTTTTGAATGTGCGCCCAGTCGCATAAAAACCCACTCAGGGTACCTAACGTAAATAACGCTACAATTCCGTTCCCCAAACGCCTCTACTCACACCGTGGTTACGCTTACCCGTCTCGATAGCACCCAGTCTGATTTTGCCGATCAACTCACCCACCTGTTGCAAGTGGATGGCGCGACTGACGCCGCGATTGAAACCACTGTTGCGAGCATACTGGCCGACGTCAAAACCCGCGGCGATGCAGCCGTGCTGGAATACACCGCGCGCTTCGACCGTCTGGAAGTAGCCTCGATGGCGCAGCTGGATTTACCTGCTGCCAGCCTGCATCACGCGCTGGAGCAGCTTGCGCCGGATATCCGGCAAGCGCTGGAGTCGGCTGCCGACCGCATCCGCGGGTACCACACACGGCAAGTGCAAAGTTCGTGGCGCTACACCGAAGCTGATGGCACCGTACTCGGTCAGCAAATCACGCCGCTGGATCGGGTAGGTTTATACGTGCCCGGCGGTAAGGCTGCGTACCCGTCCTCGGTATTAATGAACGCGATTCCCGCCAAAGTTGCCGGGGTTACTGAACTCATCATGGTCGTGCCGACACCCGGGGGCGAACAGAATCAGATGGTGCTGGCCGCGGCGGCGATTGCCGGCGTGGATCGCGTGTTCACCATCGGCGGCGCGCAAGCCGTGGCCGCGCTGGCTTACGGCACGCAAACCGTGCCGCAGGTCGATAAGATCGTGGGCCCTGGCAACGCCTATGTCGCCGCCGCTAAGCGCCGCGTATTCGGCACGGTCGGTATTGACATGATCGCCGGGCCATCCGAAATTCTGGTGATCGGCGATGGCAGCGTGCCTGCGGAATGGGTCGCGATGGACTTGTTTTCGCAGGCTGAGCACGACGAAATGGCGCAATCGATTTTGCTCTCGCCCGATGCGGCTTATCTGGATGCGGTCGCGGCAGCGATTAATAAACTGATCATAGAAATGCCACGCGGCGAAATCATCCGCACCTCGCTGACCAATCGCGGTGCGCTGATCAAAACACGTGACCTGAATGATGCCGCCGAAATCGCCAACAGCATCGCACCCGAGCATTTGGAGCTCGCGGTTACCGACCCCGACGCGCTGTTACCCAAACTGCGCCACGCGGGAGCGATTTTCATGGGCCGCCACACCTGCGAAGCGCTTGGCGATTATTGCGCTGGGCCCAATCATGTGTTGCCGACCTCGCGCACCGCGCGCTTCTCGTCACCGCTGGGTGTGTACGACTTTCAGAAGCGCACCAGTCTGATTCATGTGTCCGAGGCGGGCGCGCAAACTTTGGGCAAGCTGGCTTCCACGCTCGCCCACGGCGAAGGCTTGCACGCGCACGCGCGCTCGGCCGAATATCGTTTAAAGCAGCCTCACTGAAGCCGCGATGAGCCGCTATTGGAGCGAAGTTGCGCACGGTTTAACGCCCTATGTGCCGGGAGAGCAGCCCAAGCTGCCGAATCTGGTGAAACTCAACACCAACGAAAATCCTTATGGTCCAAGTCCCCGGGCGCTGGAAGCGATGCGTCAGCAAGTCGCCGACAGTCTGCGGCTGTATCCCGACCCACATTCGGATGCGCTGCGCGAATCGATAGCGGACTTTCACGGTGTAGATAGAGGGCAAGTGTTTGTAGGCAACGGCTCGGATGAAGTGCTTGCGCACGCGTTTCTGGCGCTGTTGAAGCACGATCAACCGATTCTATTTCCCGATATCACCTATAGTTTTTATCCGGTGTATTGCGGGCTCTACCAGATTGAATATCGTGAAGTCGCCCTTACAGGCGGCTTCGAAATCCGCGTGGAGGATTATTTCATCCCCAACGGCGGCATCATTTTCCCCAACCCGAACGCGCCCACCGGACGGCTGCTGGCGCTAACCGAAATCGAGCGCCTACTCAAGGTCAATACTGAATCCGTGGTCGTGGTGGACGAGGCGTATATCGGTTTTGGTGGCGAATCTGCGGTGGGTTTGGTCAAGCGCTACGCACAATTACTGGTGGTGCATACGCTATCCAAATCGCATTCGTTGGCCGGGCTACGCGTCGGTTACGCAATCGGCCAACCCGCATTGATCGAAGCGTTGGATAGGGTTAAGGACAGCTTTAACTCCTATCCGCTGGATCGGTTTGCGCAAGCAGGTGGCGCGGCGGCGATGCAGGATCGCACCTATTTTGACGAGATGCGCAGCAAAGTCATCGCCACGCGAACGCGCTTGATTGAGGCCTTAACTGAGCTGGGTTTTGATGTGCTGCCGTCTGCTGCCAATTTCGTCTTCGTGTCTCACCCGCAACATAGCGGCGCGGCGCTGACCGCTGAGTTGCGGGCACGTAGCATCATCGTCCGGCATTTTAAAAAGCCCGCGCGCATCGATCCGTTTTTACGCATCACCGTGGGCACCGACGAGCAGTGCGATGTCTTGCTGACAGCGCTGGGCGAGATTCTGGCTTGATCGTGGGTGGCTGGCGAACGCATTGCACTGCAAGCGGTCAACCCTGCGCAAGCACATCGCAATTACATAAGGAATCGCTGTGAAAAAATTATTGCTGCTAATCGTATTGGTTGCGCCTTTGAGCGCGTATGCCGGCGGAGTAGATCGCCTCAAAGCCTTCATATCGGGTGCCAAAACGGCGGAAGCGGATTTTACTCAGACCGTGTCGGGCAAGTCAGGCAACATCACGCAGCGGGCCAGTGGCAAAATGGCGTTTGCGCGCCCGGGTAAATTTCGTTGGGACTATGCTCCGCCGTACGAGCAAGTGATCGTGGGCGACGGTGTGAAGCTGTGGCTGTATGACGCCGATCTGAATCAGGTCACCAGCCGCAAATTGGGCGACGCGTTGAGCGGCACGCCTGCCGCACTATTGGCGGGCGACAATGCGATCGAAAAACTCTTCACGCTGAAAGACGCGGGTACCACCGGCGGCCTCGAGTGGCTAGTAGCCGTGCCCAAAAACAAGGACACCACCTTTGAGCAGATCCGCATGGGCTTCAAAGGCGATACGCTGGCGCAGATGGAGCTAGCCGACAATTTTGGACAGCGCACCACGCTGAAATTTTCGCGCTTCGAGCGCAATCCCCATTTAAGTCCGAACCGCTTCAAATTCACGCCGCCCAAGGGCGCAGATGTCATCAACGACTGACGACCTGTTCAGTACCGACACCCTCGCCGACGCGCCGCTCGCCGAGCGCTTGCGTCCGCGCCAACTCGACGAAGTCGTCGGCCAGTCGCACTTGCTGGGCCCGGGCAAACCACTCAGGTTGGCATTCGATGCGGGCAAACTGCATTCGATGATTTTGTGGGGCCCGCCCGGGGTGGGCAAAACCACGCTGGCGCGGCTGACCGCCGAAGCATTTGGCGCTGACTTCATCGCGATTTCTGCGGTGCTCTCCGGTGTTAAAGACATCCGCGAGGCGGTTGAGCGCGCGCGCATGAATCAGTCGATGAAGCGAGCGACCATCGTGTTCGTCGACGAGGTGCATCGCTTCAACAAGTCGCAGCAGGACGCGTTTTTGCCGCATGTGGAAGCGGGGCTCTTCACCTTCATAGGCGCGACCACCGAAAACCCATCGTTCGAAGTTGTCGGTGCGCTGTTGTCGCGCGCCCAAGTGTACGTGCTGAAATCGCTGACGCCCGACGAACTGATCGCGCTATTGCAACGCGCGCTGGGCGTGTTGCCCGCGCTCAAATTTGCGGCTGGCGTGGACCAGATACTGGCAGGCTACGCCGACGGCGACGCGCGCAAGCTGCTCAATCTGTTGGAGCAACTCGACAGCGCCGCGCGCACCGAGGGCGTCGCCGAAATCGACACCGCGTTCGCCGAGAACGCGCTGGCGCAATCACTGCGGCGTTTTGATAAAGGCGGCGAAGCGTTCTACGACCAGATTTCCGCGCTGCACAAAAGCGTGCGCGGATCGAACCCCGACGCCTCGTTGTACTGGCTGGTGCGCATGATGGACGGCGGCGCCGACCCGCGTTATCTCGGGCGGCGGTTGATTCGCATGGCCTCTGAGGATATCGGTCTGGCCGATCCACGCGCGCTCGGCATCACGCTCGACGCCGTCGCCACCTACGAGCGCCTCGGCAGCCCCGAAGGCGAACTCGCGCTGGCGCAAGCCTGCATTTATCTGGCCTGCGCGGCCAAGAGCAATGCCGCCTACGTCGCCTACAACGCCGCGCGCGCGTTTGTCTCCAGCAATCCATCCAACGAAGTACCGCTCCATCTGCGCAACGCGCCCACCAAGTTGATGAAAGAACTCGGCTACGGCCACGCGTACCGCTACGCGCACGACGAGCCCGAAGCCTACGCAGCCGGCGAGCGCTACTTCCCCGACGACTTGGCCGAGCAGCACTGGTACCACCCCACCCCGCGTGGACTCGAAGCCAAGATCGCCGAGAAGCTCGCGCATCTGCGCAAGCTGGATGAGGATGCGGGGAAAGAATAAAAGGGCGGAATAGTTACTTGCAAAAAGTCCAAAAATAGACTAAGTTTCATGTTAAGTGCACATCTACACCCACAGGAAACTAAATGCAACACCCATCCCCCTCTGTTAAAACGCAAACCCAACCTAGCAGCCGAGACCTGTCCGCTGCCGGGTTACGCGCGTTCTTCAACATCGCACGCGATTGGGATCTCAGCACCGACGAGCAAATGGTATTGATGGGTGCGCCCGGGCGGTCGACGTTTTTTAAATGGAAATCCGCGCCTGAGTCCGCCGATCTCAAGCGCGATACCTTGGAGCGTTTGTCATATCTGCTGGGCATATACAAAGCTTTGCAGGTGCTGTTGCCCGCCACGGCCGCGGCCGATGCCTGGATAAAAAAGCCCAATGACGCGCCGCTCTTTGCCGGCCAAAGTGCGCTCGCGCGCATGCTCGGCGGCAATGTGGCCGACCTGGTCGCGGTGCGCCAGTATCTGGATGCGCGGCGCGGCGGCTGGGCTTGATCTACCCCACCACCCCGCTCAACTGGCGCCCGGCTTATCGTGTCATCCCCAGCCGCTTTCCATCCATCGGCCTGTTCGAGCGCGTCGCCAGCGCGGCGGATTTTGACGCGCTGTATGCGCTGGAGGCGATGACCAATCCCCGCATCCGCGCCGAAGTCGGCGAGATCAGCCTGGTGCCTGCGGACGAGCGGCTGTTTGGCCCCGGCAGCACCTGCATCATGGCCGCGTTCACGCATCGCAATCCGCAGGGCAGCCGCTTTAGCGACGGCAGCTACGGCGTGTTTTATTGCGCGCGCAAACGCGACACCGCCATCGCCGAAACCCGCCATCACGCCGCGCTGTTCATGCAGGCAACGCGCGAGCCGCCGATGCGTTTGCAAATGCGGCTGTACACCGTGCAAGCCAAAGGCCGTGCCGTCGACCTGCACGCCGCCAGCCAGGCCGAGCCGCGCATCGTCGACCCCGACGATTACGCCTATGCACAAGGCATTGGCCGAAAACTCCGCGTCGATGGCGCACTGGGCATCGTGTATCCCTCGGTACGCCACCCGGGCGGCACCTGCCTCGCCGCCATGCGCACCGGCCTGTTGAGCCACTGCCTGCACGCTGCTTATCTGGAATACAACTGGAACGGCGGGGCGATGGATGCGGTGTTTGAGGTCTCGCAGGTGCTATGACGCGCAGGAAAGATCGTCAAGAAGCTGGCGCATCTGCGCAAGCTGGGTGGGATGCTGTGACAGAGTGGGCGGTCAACGGATCGATATGTCGATGCAACTAATATTTACCGACACACATAAGAAACCGCGGCCTGTGCGAAGATTCGGCACATAACGAAAATCTGAACTTCGAATTCCTTGAGGGAGGGGTGTTGAGCCAAATACTAATTAATAAATACTTGGGCGAGCTTGCCACGCTCAAAAAGGTATCCGGCACGCATCGCGAATCGGTAGTGCGTGAGGCCTTCAAGGATTTGCTCAAGGCCTGGGGCCGTTCGCTCGATCTAACCTTTATCCCTGAGTACGAACTCGAAACCAAAACCAAGGAACGGCGCTATGTGGATGGAGCGCTGCTCCATACGCTGCGCGTGCCCTTCGGGTATTGGGAAGCCAAGGATGAGAAGGACGATCTCGATGCCGAGATCGCCCACAAGTTCAAGCGCGGCTACCCCAAGACCAACATTATCTTCGACGATTCCAAGCAGGTCGTGCTGATTCAGCACGGCGAGGAAGTCATGCGCTGCGGCGTCGATGATGTGGCGCAGCTGGAAAAGCTGCTTAAGCTGTTCTTCGGTTATGAGCGACCTGAAATCGAAGCCTTCCGCAAAGCGGTTGAGCAATTCAAGGTTGATCTGCCCGCAGTGCTCGAATCGCTGCGCGCGATGATCGAGCGATCGCTCAGGGACGAGCCCGCATTCCGCAAGGCGGCAGACGAATTCCTCAAACACACCCAGGAGTCGATTAATCCCAGCCTCACCGAGGCTGACGTGCGCGAAATGCTGATCCAGCACATCCTCACCGGCGAAGTGTTCCAGGCCGTCTTCCCCGGCACTAACTATCACGAGGACAACAATATCGCGCGCGAGTTGCACAAGCTCGAAGCCACCTTCTTCACCGGCAACACCAAGCACCAGACGCTCAAGGGATTGGCGCTTTATTACACCGCCATCCGCAAGGCTGCGGCCGAGATCGACACGCATCACCAGAAGCAGGCCTTCCTCAAGGCCATCTACGAAAACTTCTACAAGGTCTACAACCCCAAGGCCGCCGACCGGTTGGGCGTGGTCTACACGCCCAACGAAATCGTCCGCTTCATGATCGAGAGCGCCGACTGGCTGTGCGAGCATCACTTCAAGCGCAACCTCGTCGACAAGGACGTGCACCTGCTCGACCCGGCCACAGGAACCGGCACCTTCATCTGCGAGTTGATCGAGCACTTTCGCGGCCAGCCGGCCAAGCTCAAGCATAAATACGCACAGGAACTGCACGCCAACGAAGTGGCAATCCTGCCGTACTACGTGGCCAACCTGAACATTGAGGCCACCTACGCCGCGGTGATGGGAGAGTACGAGGAATTTCCTGGCCTATGTTTTGTGGACACGCTCGACAACACCCATGCCCTGCGCAAGCACACTGGCCACATGGATGACCTGTTCGGCTCGGTGTCGGACGACAACATCAAGCGCATCCGCATGCAGAACAGCCGCCGCATCAGCGTCATCATCGGTAATCCGCCCTACAACGCCAATCAGCTAAACGAAAACGAAAACAACAAGAACCGCGAATACCCCGAGATCGACAAGCGCATCAAGGACACCTACATCTCAGCCAGCACCGCGCAGAAAACTAAGCTGTACGACATGTATTCACGCTTCTTCCGCTGGGCAGCCGACCGGCTGGACGAGAACGGGGTACTAGCCTTCATCACCAACCGCAGCTTTATCGACAGCCGCACCTTCGACGGCTTCCGCGCCATCGCCGCCAAGGAATTCAATGAAATCCGCATCGTTGACCTGGGCGGCGACGTGCGTGCCAATCCCAAGCTATCGGGCACGACTCACAACGTGTTCGGCATTCAGACCGGGGTGGCCATCAGCTTCATGGTCAAGCGCGCCAAGCAGAAGGGCTGCCGGATTTACTACGCAAGACGGCCGGAGATGGAGACGGCGGAGGAGAAGCTGTCATTCCTCAATAACGCCAGGCTCCGCGACATGACGTTTGACGAGGTGGTGCCGGATGCGAAGCACAACTGGATCAATCTCACAAGCAATGACTTCGATACGCTGATGCCGCTGGCGAGCAAAGAGACAAAGGCAGCGAAGACGGGTGTGCATCAGAAAGCCATCTTCGGGCTGTTTTCGTTGGGTCTCGCCACCAATCGAGATGAGTGGGCTTACGGTTGGAGTAGAACGGGCCTGGCTGAAAAAATTCGGTTTTTCGTTGAGCACTTCAACATCGATGCTGAGCGTGGCGTCGCATCTATTGATGAAGTAAGCCGCACCATTAAATGGACGTCTGAACTTGTAGCATTGGCGAAGCGAGGACATCGGCTTGATGCTTCGGCTGACAAGATTAGAACTGCGCTCTATCGTCCATTCGTGAAGCGTCCTTTCTTTCATGATGAAAACATTGTTCACCGCTTCTACAAACAGCAGAGTTTTTACCCCATGTTCGCTGAAGGTAAAAATAGGTGCATTAATTTCATCTGCATAGCCTCAGACAATCCCCTATGCGCATTAGGTTCCGAAACGATGGCCGATCTCTGCCTGCTTAAACAGGGGAACGGCGGCACTTTCTCGGTTGGGCTAAACAGAGTTAGTGACGGCCAATATGTGGACAACATCACCGACTGGGCCTTGAAGCAATTCACCGAGCACTATAAACCCGAAACCGGCAAAGGCAAGGGCGCCCGCAAGATAACCAAAGAAGCCATCTTCCATTACTGCTACGCTGTGCTGCACGACCCTATCTATCGCGAGAAATACGCACAAAACCTGAAGCGCGAGTTTCCACGCATCCCGTATTACTCCGACTTCTGGCAATGGGCCGAATGGGGCAAGACGCTGATGGACTTGCACATCGGATACGAGTCCGTCGAACCCTTTGCGCTGGCGCGCACCGACATCCCCGACGAGAAAGCCCGCGCCGCCGGACAGGCGCCCAAGGCCATGCTGAAAGCCGACAAGGACGCAGGCCGCATCCAGCTTGACAGCGAAACCACGCTGTCCGGCATCCGGCCCGAAGCTTGGGAGTACAAGCTGGGAAACCGCTCGGCGCTGGAGTGGATACTCGACCAGTACAAGGAAAAGAAACCCAAGGACCCGACCATTCGCGAGAAATTCGATACCTACCGCTTCGCCGACTACAAGGAAAAGGTCGTCGATTTGCTGCAGCGGATAACGACGGTGAGCGTGCGCACGGTCGAGATCACGCGGCAGATGCAGTCTGCATCGCGCTAAGTTCAAAACAAGCTGTTTCAAACACGTAACGATGGGTCGGGTGTAATGCGACGCTAGGTTTAAGGGGCCGAACTAGATGAAAATTAGCGAGCATTTTGTGCTGGGAAGAAGTCAGTTTGAATTGGATTTCGTGGATATTGACCCAGATAGAGATACCCATCTTTTCCTTGATCCATATTTTCTGGGAATTAGAAACGACAGATTTTCTGTAGAAGCAACGCGGACAGTTAGGAGTTTTTTCCAGCATTTTATCGATCTGATGCTGGCCGGAGAAGAAATCGAAGCGCGGGCACTCTTTGATTATTTGCATGAACCCAACGAGACATGCCTTGGCCTGTCTAAAGGAAAGCCGCGTGGCAATGCAATAGGACCAAAAAATGCGCAAGCTATTTTCGACAGCATTAAATCTAGTCGGGCTTTGAGAACTGGGCTGCTTGAACATCTTGAGGATTGCCGCCTATTTATTGAGAACGTTGATAAAGACAAAGTGTCGGATATGACAACGAATATCATTCGGCATCAGCTAGTTCAATATACGCAGGAGCAATGCAAGCTATGGGACATTGAACTGACATCAAATGTTGTTTCTGGAAGCTATTGGAATAGACAACGTCGAGCATGGGATGAAACGTACACCGACATGCTTCTCGTTGATGATAAGAAAATTCTTCTCGTACCAAAAGCTGTCGTCTCATACGCCAAGAGATATTCTGGACAGCAATACCATCAACACTTTGTTTTGAACTACCTCAAGCATGAACATCTACGCATGAATTCGGTTCTGGTTCAGCGCCGCACTACTATTAAGGGCAAGGAGACTGTATGGGTTACAAAGAAAAGCATTGTTGAGTATGAGGCGCCTCTAGATAAGGATTATTTGACTGAATTTACGGCGGCCCACCGGGAGGTATTCCGTGACTTCAGGGAACGTCAGGCGAGCAAGGTGCACTCGCTGGATAACAGCGAACTAGATCCACGTGCGGATTTGCAAGAGATTGTTTCTTACTTGGTAGACTCTTTAGCAAATATTCGGCCGGGTAACGACGGCGCTACTGAATATCACAGAACAGCCACCGCAATATTGGAACTGCTGCTTTATCCAAGACTCACCTGTCCGCAAGTTGAGTTCCCTATAAATCAAGGCCGGAAGCGCATAGACATTACATTTGATAATGCGTCGGTTTCGGGAGTGTTTCGCCGCGTGTCAGATGTGCATAACGTGCCCTGCCCGTATGTGATGGTTGAGTGCAAAAACTACGGCAGGGAAATCGGAAATCCTGAAATTGATCAATTGATTGGTCGATTCCATCCAAATCGAGGGAAGCTGGGTTTCCTGCTGTGCCGGACCATAGCAGATTTGCCTACTCTGATGCAGAGATGCCGTGATGCGTATCAGGCGCAACAGGGTTTAGTGATCCCGCTGATGGACAGTGATCTTACGGACATGTTGAAGTTCTTGCTGGATGGTATTCGGGAACCCGAGGAAACGCTTCTAACTGATCGGCTACGCGCTATAGCACTGGCTTAGAGCAGAAACCAATAGGGTCAGTTTGGAATAATTTGCAGGATTAATCGGACAACAATTGATTGATATGCCAATACAACACGCTATCTGGAAAGTCGGAGACAAGCCCGAGCCGCTCTTAGAAAGCCAACTCGCCAGCGAGCAGAAGTTGGAAGAGATGATCGTGCGTGATCCACGCATTCTCTCCAGTGAATGGCTGATGATCGGGCGGCAGGAAATTACCAGCCACGGCGGCCGTATTGATTTATTGGCCATCGCGCCCGACGGTTCATTAGTGCTAATTGAACTCAAGCGCGACCGCACACCGCGCGAGATCATCGCCCAAGCACTGGACTATGCATCCTGGGTGGAGCAGCTGACCCCGGACAAGATTGCTCAAATTTATCAGCGCTTCTCCAACGGAGGCAACCTGGGCGAAGCTTTCCGTCAGCGCTTCGGCACGGAGCTGGATGAGGAGACGCTTAACCAGTCCCATCAGATCATCATCGTCGCGGCCGAACTGGACGGGGCGACCGAGCGCATCCTCGGCTACCTTAACGCTCGTGATATCGCCATCAACGCTGTGTTCTTTCAGGTATTTCTGCACGGCGACGGACAACTGTTGAGCCGCGCATGGCTCATTGATCCAGGCGAAACCCAGGCCAACGTGGCCAGCACCACAAAGGGCAAGGGTGAGAAAGAGCCCTGGAACGGGGAGTATTACGTCTCGTTCGGAGACTTGAGCTCACGAAGCTGGGAGGACGCACGCCAGTATGGCTTCATAAGCGCGGGAGGCGGAAGCTGGTATAGCCAGACTCTGAAGCTGCTATCACCCGGTGACAGGGTGTGGGTGAAGATTCCCAAGACCGGTTATGTCGGCGTTGGATTGGTTACGGAAACAGTACGCCCTATCAAGGAGTTCACGGTGCAGACGCCAACCGGGGAGCGACCAGCACTGGATGTGCTAAACCACGCGGAACATTACAGGTCAGACGCAGACGATCCCGAGAAGGCGGAATACTTCGTGCGCGTGACCTGGCTGGATACCGTGCCTGCAACCAAAGCGGTGAATGAAGTAGGTCTCTTCGGCAACCAGAATACTGTCTGTCAGCCAACCACGCCCAAGTGGCGCCATACGGTTGAACGTTTGAAATCGTACTTTTTGAAGTGGGATGACCCAGTCTCATGATTGGAAGAAATTAATTGGCACGTCGCAAACAAAGTTCTTTTGAAGATTTAGTAGCGATCATTAGCAAGTTTCCTTGGTGGGTTGGGGTCTTACTTGCGATTGCAACTTATTTTTGGTTACACAACATTGCTTCCAGCGAAGTCGCTGTGGTCACGCAGCCTGTAAAGATAGGAGAGTTTGCGGGACAGACTCTTTTGAAGTCGCTGGCTTTATTTGGCCAATATCTGTTGCCCGCTGCATTCTTGCTGGGCGCTGCGATGTCCGCGTATAGCCGCTTCACGCGCCGCGCATTGCATAAGCAGGTGGCCGCCAGCCCTGACCGCGATGCGCTCAACGATATGAGCTGGCAGCAATTCGAGGCTTTGGTGGGCGAAGCTTTCCGGCGCAAGGGCTACACGGTAGCCGAGACCGCGAGCGGTGCCGACGGCGGAATCGATCTGGTGTTGAAAAAGGAAGGCGAGACTTTCCTGGTGCAATGCAAGCAATGGAAGGCTTACAAGGTGGGCGTGACCACGGTGCGTGAACTCTATGGCGTGATGGCAGCAAAGGGTGCCACGGGCGGTTTTGTAGTGACGTCCGGCGTGTTTACGAATGAAGCCCGTACATTTGCCACAGGCCGAAACATCGAGCTACTGGACGGCAAGGCATTGCATGCGCTGGTTCGTGGCGTGAGCGCGCCGGTCAAAGCGATCTCGGCTGCACCCGCTGGTGTGACAAGCACGCCCGCTTGCCCGGTTTGCCAGAGTACGATGGAGAAACGTATCGCCAAGCGTGGCGCAAATTCAGGCAATGCGTTTTGGGGTTGCTCTCAATACCCGGCCTGCAAGGGTACGCGGCCAGCCTGATAGTAGGGAACAGCTCTATACAACCTGAGTTGCTACAGCGCCCAAGGATTGAACACCTGCGGGTACAGCGCGAAGTCTTGCACGTTGCGGGTGACCACGGTGAGGCCGTGGCATTGTGCGGTCGCCATCAGCAGCGAGTCCATCACCGGTAGCGGCTGGCCGGCGAGTTCGGATTGCGCAGATATCTGCGCCCAGACGTGGAGTGCGGCCGCATCGAGCGGGCGGATGCGCCCGGCGAAGCGCTGCTCCACCTTGCCCAGCCAGGCAGTGAGCTTTTGGCTGCGGCGCGGGTCGGTGGCGCGCAGCTTGAGGATGCCTTTTCCGATTTCGCCTATCGTAATCACGCTGAGGTAGAGGCTGGCTTCGTCTTGCTCATCCAGCCATGCGATCACTTGCGACGCGGGGGCCTTTTTGGCGTATTCAGAAAGCGCGCATGTATCCAGCAACCAGCTCATAGTTCCACGGTGCGCCCGGTGTCGCGGCTGCGAGAAATATCCAGGTCTTCCGCGGCCAGTTCGGGGTGCAGCAGCGCGCTGGAAAGTTTGCCCCGGCGGCGCGTGAGCCGGGCGTATTCTTCGGCTGAAACCACCACCGCAGTCGGCTTGCCATGCACGGTGACTGTTTGGGCATCGCCACTCGCAGCCCGTTTGATGAGCTGGCTAAAGTTGCCCTTCGCTTCTTGCAGTTGCCATTCGCTGTGCATGGTAGCCTCCGTTAATTCTGTCCAGTCTGGCCAGAATTTAGCACAGGGCTGGCGGGTTAGCTATGCCTAACTCTCCATAGATTGGATCGAGTATTGGCACCGCTACCTGCTTCCTTGCCTGCACACAGCGAACCTCATGCTGACAGCATGAGGTTCGCTCTTATCTTGCCCGCGTATTAAACATCAGTTTGCGAGCCGGTTTCCGCGCAACACAGCTATCGGCGAGAATAGCGCCTTTAGATTTTTGGGTTGTTCACCATGCTGGATATTCAATTGCTGCGCAAAGACGCGGCGCAGGTGGCCTCGCGGCTGGCGACGCGCGGGTTTGCGTTTGACGTGGCACGCTTTGAGGCGCTGGAGGCGACTCGTAAGTCGATTCAGATTCACACACAAGAAGCGCAGGCGCGGCGCAATGCGCTGGCGAAGCAGATCGGCATGCTGAAGGGCAAGGGCGAAGACGCCAGCGCTGCGATGGCCGAGGCGGCGGGGCTGGGCGATGCGCAAAAGCAGCTGGAGGATCAGCTCGCGGCGCTGCAAACCGAGATCAACGACTGGCTGCTGGGCGTGCCCAATCTGCCGCACGAATCGGTGCCGCAGGGAAAAGATGAAACCGCGAATGTAGAAGTCAGCCACTGGGGCACGCCGCGCAGTTTTGATTTTGCGGTGCGCGACCATGTCGATCTGGGCGAAGGGTTAGGCCAGCTCGATTTCGCCGCGGCGGTGAAGATCACAGGCAGCCGCTTCGCGGTGATGCGCGGTGGGCTGGCGCGGCTGCATCGAGCGCTGGGGCAGTTCATGCTCGATCTGCATATCGCTCAGCATGGTTACACCGAAGTGTACGTGCCGTATCTGGTCAACGCCGATTCGATGCGCGGCACCGGGCAGTTGCCGAAGTTCAAAGAGGATTTATTTGCTGTTTTTGCAGGTGGGAAGAGTGCGTTTGAAGGTGCCGGGTATGGGGACTACACACCAAGCCAGATGGAAGAACTTGAGCGAGAGAGAAAGAGAACATCGGAGCTTTTTCTCATTCCCACTGCCGAAGTCCCGCTGACCAATCTGCTACGCGATGAAATCGTCGCCGCCGAATCTTTGCCGCTGAAATTCGTCGCGCATACGCCGTGCTTCCGTTCTGAGGCGGGCTCATACGGGCGCGACACGCGCGGCATGATTCGCCAGCATCAATTCGACAAGGTGGAGCTGGTGCAAATGGTGCGGCCCGAAGACGCCTATGCCGCTTTGGAAGAACTCACCGGCCACGCCGAAACGGTGTTGCAACAACTGGGCTTGCCGTATCGCAAGATGGCTTTGTGCAGTGGCGATATGGGCTTTTCGGCAGCCAAAACCTACGACCTGGAAGTATGGCTGCCGGGGCAGAATGCGTATCGCGAGATTTCGTCGTGCTCGTGTTTCGAGGCGTTTCAATCGCGACGCATGCAGGCGCGTTATCGCAATGCGCAGGGCAAACCTGAGCTGCTGCATACGCTAAATGGTTCCGGTCTGGCGGTGGGACGAACTTTGGTGGCGGTGCTGGAAAATTATCAGAATGCGGATGGCAGCGTGACACTGCCTGAGGTTTTGCACGGTTATATGGGGGGCGTGAATACATTATCGCCCACCTGATTACCCGCGGCTTAAGTAGCAATCGCACTACTTACGGCATATTAAAATACGGCCGATATTGCGGTTCCGTACGTTGCAAAATGTCGTAGTAGTTGCGAATGTTCTCGGTAAAAATCAACGCTTCACCGCCGCGTGCATAACCATATCGCACCACCTTGTCGTAGCCTCCGCGGGCTAGCAAAGGCAAAGCTTCTTTGATATCTGCCCAGCTATCAGGATGATCACCGCGCGCTTGCGCAATGCGCCGCGCGTCTTCCACGTGTCCTTGTCCCTGGTTATACGCGGCCAGTGCAATCCATGTTCGGTCAGGCTCGGGAATGCGCGCCGGCAAAAGGTCTTTCATCAACATCAAGTAACGCGCTCCGCCAAGAATACTTTCGCGCGGGTCCAGCCGGTTCTGCACGCCCATGCGGTCGGCGGTTTCGCCAGTCAGCATCATTAAACCCCGTACGCCGCTGCGCGAAGTTGCATTGGGATCCCATTTGGATTCCTGATAACCGATCGCCGCGAGCAAACGCCAATCGATCCCGGTGATGCTTTGCGCCTCTTGAAAGTGGCGGCGGAGTTGGGGCAACAACTTGTTTCGTCGATCCAATATGCCCAGCACATCCTGGTTATCCAGACGACTGGTGTGTCCGTAATAGCGTTCATAAATGCGTTTGATGGTATTGTTTTTGCGCGCGTCGCTGATAAAACGCTCAAGCTTCAGAACCAGCGCAGGCGATGCGTTGCGGGGCAATGCCCACACAATTTTTTGTTTCTCATCCAGCTCAAAGGCCACGGCCAGGTTGGGATAAACATTTTTGGATAAATCAAAATCGATCCCGGTGATGATGATGGCGTCGTAGTCGCCTTGATCCAACTTGGCGAGCAACTCTTCGGGCCAAAGATGATTAAGAGTAATCCAATGCAGGCCCGGCACTTTGGCTGCTAGGCGCTGCATCAGCTCGTGATGGCCGGTATTGTCGAGTATTGCCAACTTTTTGCCCGCCAATGCCGCAACGGTGGCTGGGCGCGCCTCTGTGTTGCGATAGATGACTTGTACCGGACTTTCGAATAACGCCGGGCCTGCTCGTAAATGGCGCGCTTTTACGGCAGATTCAGTGAGTGCGGCGGCGGCAAAATGCGCCGAACCTTTCGCAACTCGCGATAACACTTCTACGGTGGAGTTTCGGATATCCCAGCGAATCGCCCAGCCTTGCTCGCGCGCGAATTCCCTCACAAGATCGTGCTCAAAGCCCACCGCTATACCTGTCTGGCTAAAGTAGTAAGTGGCCGGCCCTTGCCGGGTGGTCACGATCAGTTCGTTGGTTTTTTCTGGAGCGGGAGGGGGTGGCTTGTTGCATGCGCTTACCATCAACGCGAACAACAAGACGGCTGCGATCCGTTTCTGCATGCCCAAAGTCTGGCCGAAAGCAGAAAATCCGTCCAGTGCAAGAAAGCCACAGCAGTCGGTTACAATTGCGGCCCCGGAGAGGTGGCAGAGTGGTCGAATGTACCTGACTCGAAATCAGGCGTGAGCGCAAGTTCACCGTGGGTTCGAATCCCACCCTCTCCGCCAATATTTAACCAGCAAATCTTAAGTTTTGGGTCCCTTATGCCGTTGGACTTGAAATATCTTGCCGCGCCCTCAAAATAGCTACTGTACTTTCGGCATAATCAAGGCATGGCGACCAAACGAGAAGGAAATACTTTACTGGAGCCCGCGCCTACGCGGGTCAAGCCTCCCCCTCTGTACAAGGTGATGCTTTTGAATGACGACTACACTCCTATGGAGTTTGTAGTGTTGGTTATGCAGAAGTTTTTTGCGATGGACCGAGAACGAGCTATCCAAATTATGCTCAAAGTGCATACTGAGGGTGTAGGTGTGTGCGGCGTATTCCCCAAGGATATTGCCACCACAAAAGTGGATCAGGTGGTTGATTTTGCACAACAGCATCAACATCCGTTGCAGTGCACGATGGAGGAAACATAGAGATGATTGCCCAGGAACTTGAAGTGACATTGCACATGGCGTTTATGGACGCGCGCCAAAAACGCCACGAGCTGATTTCGGTGGAGCACTTGTTGCTGGCGATGCTGGATAACCCCTCAGCCATCGAAGTGTTACGCGCGTGTGGCGCAAAAATCGAGGACATGCGCGAGCAACTCGTCAAATTCATCGAAGAACACACTCCCAAAGCCGCGGGGGTTGAAGATGTGGATACTCAGCCTACGCTCGGGTTCCAGCGCGTGATCCAGCGCGCAATCCTACATGTGCAATCGTCAGGCAAAAAAGAAGTTACCGGCGCCAACGTACTGGTCGCGGTGTTTGGCGAGAAAGATTCGCACGCGGTGTATTTCTTGACTCAGCAAGGCGTCACGCGGCTCGATATCGTCAATTTCATTTCGCACGGCATCACTAAAACGCCTCAGAGTGAGCCCGCCCGTTTGGAAGAAGCAGGCGAGAGTGCTGCAGAAGCTGCGCCTGCGACACCACTCGATAGCTTTACCCAAAACCTGAACACACTGGCGTTAGCGGGCAAAATTGACCCGTTAATCGGACGCGAACTCGAACTCGAGCGCGTGATTCAGACCCTATGCCGTCGGCGTAAAAACAACCCCTTGCTGGTAGGCGAAGCGGGCGTAGGCAAGACTGCGATTGCTGAAGGATTAGCGCGCCGTATCGTTGAGGGCACCGTGCCGGAAATCCTGGGGCAGGGCACCGTCTATTCGCTGGACATGGGCGCGTTGCTGGCAGGCACCAAATATCGTGGCGACTTTGAGCAGCGTTTGAAAGGCGTGCTGAAGCAATTGACAGATGACCCCAAAGCGATTTTGTTTATCGACGAGATTCACACTTTGATTGGCGCGGGCGCAGCATCGGGCGGCACGCTGGACGCCTCCAATCTGTTAAAGCCCGCGCTGTCATCGGGACAGTTGCGCTGCATTGGCGCGACTACCTACACCGAGTATCGCGGCATTTTTGAGAAAGACCATGCCTTGTCACGGCGCTTTCAAAAAGTGGATGTACCCGAGCCGTCGATTAGCGAAACGGTGGCCATTCTGCGCGGCTTGAAGTCGCGTTTTGAAGACCATCATGGCGTGAAATACACCGCAGCGGCGCTCACCACTGCGGCGCAATTGGCAGCGCGTTACATCAACGACCGGCATTTGCCCGATAAGGCCATCGACGTAATCGACGAAGCGGGCGCGGCGCAACGCATTCTGCCAAAGTCAAAACAAAAGCGCGTGATTACCCCGCGCGAAATCGAGGACATCATTGCCAAGATGGCGCGAATTCCGCCGAAGAGTGTCTCCTCCAACGATAAAGAATCATTAAAGACATTGGATCGCGATTTAAAAGCCGTGGTGTTTGGGCAGGATGCCGCGATTGAGGCGCTGGCTTCGGCTATCAAAATGTCGCGTAGCGGATTGGGAAACCCCCAAAAGCCCATCGGCAATTTCCTATTTTCCGGCCCGACTGGTGTGGGTAAAACCGAGGTCGCGCGGCAATTGGCGTATGTGCTCGGCGTGGAACTGATCCGCTTTGACATGTCCGAATATATGGAGCGCCATGCCGTTTCGCGGCTGATCGGCGCGCCTCCCGGCTACGTCGGTTTTGATCAAGGCGGCTTGTTAACCGAGGCGGTCACTAAGCATCCGTATTCGGTCGTGCTGCTGGACGAAGTGGAAAAAGCACACCCGGATATTTTCAACGTATTGCTGCAAGTGATGGATCACGGCACGTTAACGGATACCAATGGCCGTAAGGCAGATTTCCGCAATGTAGTGCTGGTGATGACCACCAATGCAGGCGCAGAAATGCTGAATAGAGCCACGATCGGCTTTTCAAATTCGCGTGAGCACGGCGACGAGATGGGGGAAATCAAGCGGATGTTTACGCCTGAATTCCGTAACCGCTTAGATGCCATTATTCCGTTTGGGTCTTTGAGCGAACCGATTGTGATGCAGGTCGTCGATAAATTCTTGATGCAACTCGAAGAGCAATTGCATGAGAAAAAAGTCGAAGCCAGCTTCACCGATGCGCTTAAGCAGCATCTCGCGAAAAAAGGCTTTGACCCATTGATGGGTGCGCGCCCAATGGCGAGATTGATTCAGGAAACCATACGCAAAGCACTGGCGGACGAGTTGCTGTTTGGTCGCTTAGCGCAAGGCGGGCACGTGATTGTCGATGTGGATGAAAAAGGCGAGATCAAACTCGAATTTGAAGAAGCGGTAGCTGCCTGAGGCAAGTTAAAAAAATAATGCGGCGCCGGGGGCGCCGCATGAAAGCCGGTAAGACTAGAGGAGGAGCCTGGGCGTGAGCCCTAAATACCGGGGTCCAACAGGGAATCAATTCACAACCCAACACACATAAGCACATCGGTATTTCTATTACGTCTTTTTTGTGACCGACTTTAGAATATTTAAAACAACTTGAAGCACGATGGCTTATCGGCAAGCTCTCTAAAAAGTCCTCCTATAAAAAGTTAAAGTTTTTAAGTTATATTGGTCAAGTATCACTGACTGAGCTGGCCTGTCGTGAATTCAACAAAAGTGACACGTGCTTATCGCACCATCTAATAACGCTTAGAGGATTTATCTTGGCAACTATTTATCCAGTCATTCTTTCAGGAGGCTCGGGTACTCGCTTGTGGCCGTTGTCGCGTGCAGCGCTGCCCAAGCAACTCTTACCCCTCGCATCCAAATTCAGTATGTTGCAAGACACCGTGTCACGTCTGACAGACATGGGGGAAATGGCCGCCCCGTTAATGGTGTGTAACGCCGAGCATCGGTTTATGGTGGCGGAACAGCTGCGTCAGATTAATCTTAAACCTGCCGCGATCGTGTTAGAGCCCGTTGGGCGGAATACCGCTCCCGCCATTGCGGTCGCGGCATTAATGCTGAGCAAAAGCGACCCGGATGCGCTAATGCTGGTGTTGCCCGCCGATCATCTGATTAGCGACGTGACAGCATTTCACCTGGCGATCCGTCACGCCGCTAATGCTGCGAAAACCGGACAGTTGACCACCTTTGGTATCAAGGCACCCACGGCCGAAACGGGCTATGGCTATATTCGCAAGGGCGCGGCGTTAGCTAATGATGCTGCGATTTATCAAGTCGCCGCATTCGTCGAAAAACCTGACCTGAAAACTGCGCAGGCCTACGTCGCCAGTGGGGACTATTTCTGGAATAGCGGCATGTTTTTGTTCCGCGCCAGCGATTTTTTGGCCGAGCTCGAAGCCTTCCGACGGGATATTCTGGATGCGAGCCGTGCCGCGCTCACCGCCGCAGTCCAGGATTTGGATTTTCTCAGATTGGGTTCGGCTGAGTTCGAAGCCTGCCCGGCAGAGTCGGTCGATTATGCTGTGATGGAGCGCACAACCCGTGCAGCAGTAGTGCCCACCGATATCGGCTGGAATGATATCGGCGCGTGGACCGCGTTATGGGAAGTAGGCGACAAGGACGCCGCAGGGAATGTGGTGCGCGGCGACGTGATGCTGGAAGGGGCGGCCAATAATTTTGTGCGTGCAGAATCGCGCATGGTAGCGGCGTTAGGCGTGTCGGATCTGGTGATTGTCGAAACCACCGATGTTGTGCTGGTCGCGCACAAAGACCGGGTGCAAGATGTCAAAAAGCTGGTCGACCGCTTGAGAGCCGCCAACCGTTGCGAGCATCTCACGCATAAGCAGGTATTCCGCCCGTGGGGGTGGTACGAAGGCATCGACGAGGGCGAGCGCTTTCAGGTCAAGCGCATTATGGTCAAACCCGGCGAAAAACTCAGCCTGCAAAAGCATCATCACCGTGCCGAGCACTGGATTATCGTATCCGGCACCGCGCGAGTGACTTGCGGCGAAGAAATCGAGCTACTAACAGAAAACCAGTCGACGTATATTCCGCTCGGCACCACGCACCGGCTGGAAAACCCGGGCAAGATAGACCTGCACATGATCGAAGTGCAGTCTGGCTCTTACCTGGGGGAAGACGATATCGTGCGTTTTGAAGACATTTACCAGCGCAGTTAAGCTACGTGACCTGCCAACGATAGCAGCCCGAGTGTCAACAGTCAGGGTCGAGTGATGGGAGCAACCTGAACTGAATTAGGCTTGGGCTGTGGCGTGGCAGTCAGCGGAGCTTGAGTAGCCGGAGAGGGCGGGGCGGTCGGGGCAGCTTTGGCTTTCACCACTTCAAAACGCCAATCAGCATAAGTCGTGGGCGCCGCAAAATTTTTCTGCTCGATACCAAAGCCTTGCTGTTTGCGTGGCTCGCCAGGTGCCTTGCTGTAAACCCCGCTGATTTGCTGATTGCTTTCATCCATAATCAGGCCCCAATCGTTTTTGCCCGTGAGGGGGTCGGGATACAGTCTTCGCAAATGGCGTACGAGCGTGTTTTGCCGTGTGTCCAGTATTAAATCGTCCAGCTTTTTGGGAAAGTGCTTAGCCCCACCAGCCGCTGCTGGGCTTTCGACATAGCTGCGAATAGCCTTGCGATATTGCTCGCCGATGTATAAAAGTTCGGCTTCTTTCGCACGCTGCGATTCAGTATGCCAAAGCGTACCGGCCACGCCCAAGCCGATTCCCATCAATACAATGAGCAGCAATACCAATAGAAAACTGAACCCGGATTGGTGCCGAATCATGGGCTACCACGCGCTAAATGCAGTGCCATCTTTAGCGGTGCCCGGCGCGCTGCTTTTCACGTCGTATACCGTGCCGGTTTCATCCGCCGGGGGCGGTAAAGTCACCCAGGTATTCGGCACCTCAGTAATCGGGTCAACAGGCACCGCGCGTAGATAGCGGGTTTCAACGAGTTCGTTCAGGCTTTCGGGGTAACGCCCTTTGTCGCCGTGAAATTTATCGATGGCGTCGCGCATCACCGCCAGGTCTTGTTTGAGAATGACTTCGCGGGATTTGTCGATATGATTAAAGTACTTTGGCAATGCCAGCGCCAGTAATAACGCGATGATCGCCATCACCGTTAAAAGCTCGATTAACGTAAACCCCCGTTTACCACTCACGATACCGCACTCCATTCAATCCTGTTTTTTCAGACAGTGAATACACATCATAGACATCGTCGCCTTCCTGCGGCTCGTCAGGGGGACTGGCATAACTGCGTTTACCCCAAGTAGCAGCAGGTGCAGCTGCAGCATCCGCA
The DNA here is from genome assembly GCA_031366105.1 of Thiobacillaceae bacterium. Lineage (GTDB taxonomy): Bacteria > Pseudomonadota > Gammaproteobacteria > Burkholderiales > Thiobacillaceae > Thiobacillus. Next base: position 293,396 of record JANLZE010000109.1, read on the forward strand.
AAAAAAGGATCGCGCGGCAGGCGGCGTATGAAATAAATTTTGCTGTCGTCGGGTTTGGTCGCGTCTGCAACGCCTTGCCACAGTACGTCGAGATTGGGTGGATACCCAGTGGCGTCAGCAGGACGTGGGATACGCTTTTCTATGACTGCCTGCTTATAGGCATCGATCGCATTGCGTATCTGTTTTAAACCATCGCGCAATTCAGCCTCTTTTTGGCGCTGCTGCACCAGCTGCGCAAACGGCACCGCCACGCTCGCCAACAACCCTAGAATCGCGATGGTCACCACCAGCTCGATCAGGGTGAAGCCCCCTCCGGGTGCTACTGAGCGAGCCCACCCTTTCAATCAATTTGCTCCCGGGCCATTCACTATGGGCGGCCGCGTCACCGGACTCGCGGGCGGGAAAACAGGCGTTTGCGGAGCCGTTTGAAGCGAGGGTTGCTGAGGCGATTGAGGCGACGGCTGCGGGGGCGCGAAAGTAGGCGCCGGGGGCGGAGTCGGGAAAGTGGGATTGCCCGGCGTCCCGCCGCCTTGAACATTGCGCGCCGCTTCCGCGGCTGCTTGGGCGGCCGCCGCGTCCAACGCTTCAGCTGCGTCCTGTGCTTGCTGGATATCCGCCGCGTTGTCCACATTAACCTCTTCGTTGGCCGATGAGAAAGTAGGCGAGGAACTGCCAAAACTGGCGCCGTTACCGCCAATACTGTTTTCGGTGCCACTTTGGAATTCGGTTAATGAGGGCTCATGAGCCTCGACAGTCCGCAGCACGCGCGGGGTGATCAACAGCACGATCTCGGTCTTATTGCGTTCATCGCGTTGGCTGGAGAATAATCTGCCGACAACCGGCAAATCGCCCAAGCCGGGAATGCGGCTCCCCGCACTGCGATCTTCATCCGAAATCAAGCCTGCCAGAACCTGGGTTTCACCATTTTTAAGGCGCAACGTTGTCCCCGCATTGCGCGTGCCGATCTGGTACGTGAGGGTGCCACTATTGCTACGGATTTCCCGCACAATGTTGGAGACTTCCAGATTGACTTTAATCTGAACATCGTCGCGCTGCATCACGATGGGTTCCACGTCCAGCTTCAAACCGACATCCAGATACGACACCGACTCGGAAATCACCCCTGTAGAGGTGGCGTTGGAAGTGATCACCGGCACCTTGTCGCCAATATGAATTTTGGCTTTGTCGCGGTTTTTCACACGAATGCGCGGATTAGCCAGGATGTTCACGTCGCTGTCGTCTTTTTGCAGATTAACCGTCGGCGTGGGACTGATTGCGATTTGATTCGCGGCAATCCTTTTCAAGCTTTGAACGGTAAGGGCAGTGGCCGAAGGAGAAGGCGTAGTTGTAATGACATTCCCCCCCGTGGTTACGACAGCCGTGGCTGCCGGAGGCACAAATAACAGCGAAAACTGATTGGGATATTGCACGCCCAAATCTGTCAGTTTGCTGCGTTTCACTTCCAGGATTTCCACTTCAAGCATTACTTCGGCTTCGGGTAAATCCTGCACGGCAATCAGTTTTTCCGCGAGACGCACCACTTCGACGGTATCGCGGATGATCAACAGGTTCAGACGTTCGTCGATGAACACATCCTTGGCCTTGAGCAACGTTTTGAGCATGATCAAAGTGCTCTTCGCGTCAGCGTTGCCCAGATAAAAGCTTTTCACCACCAGCTCTTTGTAGTCTTTCTGCTTTTGCGGCAGGTTAGGGTAGATCAGCAGTGTGTTGGCGTTGATGACTTTCTTCACCAGGCTACCGGTCATCAGCAACAATTCCACTGCCTCGCCAATAGGTGTCTCACGTGCAAACAAAGTCGCCTTGGTGTCCAGCCGCACGTCTTTGTCGAACACGAAGTTGATTCCGGATTGTCTGGAAATCATGTCAAAAATACTGCGCAACGGCGCATCACGAAATTCCAGCGTAACGGTTTTCTGATATTTGGCTGCTAGTGCGCGCGGGGTGATTTCTTCGCGTACGCGACTGGCTTGAGCGCGGCGGATTAAACTCTCAGCGCCTGGATGCGATACGGTTTGCGCCAATATCGTGCGGGCTTTTTCGATAGCTTGGTCGGGCTTGCCCTGGCTTAGCAATTTTTCAGCTTCGGCAAGCGTTTTATTGTATTGCACATTATTTTTGAGATTGGACAGCATATTAATTGCGATCGGATTCTCAGGATGAACGGATAACACGCGGCGTATCTTGGTTTCCGCCGCGTCGTAATTTCCAGCCTCAATGTCGCGTTGCGCACTGAGCAAAATCTCGTTATTCGTTTTCTCACGTAGCGTGTGATACAGCTGTTTGAGCTCTACATTGTCGGGCTCTTCGGCGAGTCCCGCGCGCAATCGGTTAAGGCCTTCTTGCGTTTTGCCCTCTGACAGGAGTTTGCGACTTTCGGTCAAGCCCTTGCTGGCACAACCCGGCAAGCCGGACAGGCTGGTCATTAACAAGCCCAGTAATAGGTAATTTTGGCGCTGCAACTTAATCTCCCATGCGCAGACTGCGCGTTTGATTTAAAGGGGTGTAGGTGAAATTTAGGGTCGCGCCACTTATTGGTTCCAAACGCCAGACGCCATCCAGCACTTGGCCTTCCTGTACCGATATTGGCTCGTTACCACGGCTCAGGTAATAGGTATTTTTACCGCCTTCCATCCAACGGCCCAAGTAGGTGTAAGGCAGCCCGGGCGCTTGTGGCGGCGGGGGAGGAGGGGGCGGTGGTGGCGGCGGGGGAGGAGGCGGCGCGATATACCAAGTCTGCTTGGGAAAGAGATTAACCCGCGCGGGGTGCAAAGTGACACGCGTCTTTTCGACAACAATGACCTTGGCTGGTGCTTGGCGCGTTACAACCGTGCGGGGAAGCGTTTTTTTATGCACGACGCTGTCTGCGACCAAATCATCGGCTGCGTTATCCGACCCATTGTCGCCAAGCGCCAACCACAAGGACCAACCAAGCGCGCCTGCTAGCGCAGTAAACAGCAAGGCCCGACGCCGTTTTTCAGTCATGGCGCGGACTCCCGCAAATACAAATTAAAGCGCACGTCGGCATCTAGCTTGGAACTATTAATCGTGTCGCGTTTCAACTTGAGTTCGTCCAGCGCGAGGGTCGGTTGGGCCTGCAAGCTTGCGGCAATAAAAGCCATGATGTTGGGATATTCCGCCTCAATGGGTAGCGTTAACTGCCAGCGTAGTAACGAAGTGCCCGCCACCGGCGTTTGGGCGTATTGGCCCCGCAGGAGTTGTATGCCATGAGCATGCGCCAATTGCTCTAGCTGACCGATCACCGCCGAGGCCGCGGTAGTGGGGGGCAATCTATCGGTAAATCCGCTCGCAGGCACACTCGCAGGCTGCACCACTATTTGCTTGGCGGCAGCTTGCAAGCTAAGCAAACGGGTATCCAAGGCGACGGTTTCAGCTTGCAGCGGCACGGTACGTCCAAACTGGACGAGTACCGCCGCCGCAATCAATAGCAATCCGGCGACCCCGGTGCGGCCCAAACGGCGTGCCCATTGATGGGCGTGCCACATTAAAATATTCATGGGCGGATTTCCATCAATAGCGTGAAGCGCACCGGATGTTGCGGGTCTTTTTCCTGCACCTGATGCTGTAATAACGAAGTGAGTTTCACGCCGCTTTGGTGGCTGAGTTGATTCGCATATTCGACCGCATCGGCGAGGCGACGCGCTTCGGCAACAAGCCGCAACTGTTGTTTAGCCTGTGAGGCTTCAAGCGAAACCAGCGCAATCTTCGGCGTGTGGGTGGCCTCAAGCGCCGCAAACGCAGGCTGCCATGAATAGTCGAGGCTGCTGCGTACTCGCGCTCTGGCTAATTCAGCGATATCGACGCTTGAGCGCGTGCGGTTAACGCGAACGCGATTGGGCGTGCGTTTTTGCTGGGCCAGTTCGAGGGCAGCTACTTGCTGCGTGCGCGTAGCGTGGATTTCGTTAGCGCGCTGCATATTAAATAAGCTGGCCCCCAACGCCATTAAGCCGGCTAGCAGCAACGCGATGCCGACGGTGCGAGGCCGAGTCGAGGGGGGACGAAAATCGAAATTAAGGGTAGCCATCGGTTAACTCATTGCCAGCGCTAACACGCCGTGTTCGGGGCTGCTCTGTTTGGCGAGACGCCAATTCCATCCCTCAGCTTGGGGGGGCGAACCGTGGCCCACGCCGATGGATTGAATAAATGCGGTTTTGGGAATGGCGGTCTGATTGTCGCCTGCCATGCGCGCTTCACGTTCGAGCAACTCGGGTAAATCGCTGCGCCAATGGTCGTCGACTGCTTGGCTACTCAGATAGCGCCAGTAACCCCCCACAGATTTGAATAAACACATCCACCCCGGTTCAGCCAGCACCCACCAATCGGCTGCTTGCGCATAGCTATGCGCGGCGAGAGTCGCCAGCGGATTTAAGGTCCAATCGGTAAAGCTTTGGCGTTGAAGAATGTCGCCGAGCTGCACCGCGAGACTTTCATCAATCGCCGCGCCCACCAAGCCGAATTGCGGCGGCTGGCTTTGTACGCGTATGCGCCAAGTGTCGGTTTCGGCGCCATAAATTTCACGAAAGCTGGCGGCGGCCAAGGCTTCTTCTTCGGCTTGTGCCAATGCCTTGCCAGGCGGGGGCGTCAATACATAGCGCACATAGTGATTGGATAAAATCACTTCTGCACCCGCGCCACGCCACGCCACATCAGCCAGTTCGCGTTCGAGTAAGGGCAGCAAGCTTTGCCAGTCGCGCGTGTCGCAAGCGATGGATTTGCTCGCGGTTGGTTTTGCGGGGTTGCCGCGATGCCGCACCAGCGCCAGTCCATTGGGCGCTAACGCGATACGGAGTTGATCACGCGACCAGAGTGACACGATTGATTTCCTCCAATGTGGTTTCGCCTTGTTTGACTAATTCCAATGCGGTTTCGCGCAGGTTGCGTGTGCCGCCACGCGCGGCGGCTTCCTTGATTTGGCCGATAGGCGCGCGCGCCACAATCAGCTCGCGCAATACGTCGGTCATCAGCAAAATTTCGGCGACTGCACGGCGCCCGCGATACCCCGTGCCGCGGCAGTGGCCGCAGCCTGAGCCGTGCTTAAACTGGAAGCCCACGGTTTTTTCGGCATTCAAACCCGAGAGTTCTAGCAACTCGGTGGACGGGGTGACCGGGGCAGCACAATGGGTGCAATTAACCCGTAATAAGCGCTGAGCCACGATGCCGTTCAGCGCCGACACAAAACTATAAGGATCCACGCCCATGTGTATGAAGCGGCCGATCACGTCAAATACGTTATTCGCGTGCACGGTGGTGAAGACCAAATGGCCGGTGAGCGCCGATTGCACCGCAATTTGCGCGGTGTCGGCGTCGCGAATTTCGCCCACCATGATCTTGTCCGGGTCGTGACGCAAAATCGAACGCAGGCCGCGTGCAAACGTGAGGCCTTTTTTCTCGTTCACCGGGATTTGCAGTACGCCGGGCAGTTGATATTCAACCGGGTCTTCGATGGTGATAATTTTGTCGCGACCGTGATTGATTTCGCTAATCGCGGCGTACAAAGTCGTGGTTTTACCCGAGCCGGTCGGCCCGGTCACGAGTAGCATGCCGTAAGGTTCGGCAGCCAGTTTTCGGATGCGCGTGAGGGTGATGCCGCCAAATCCGAGACCTTCCAGCGTTAAGCCCCGCAGTTCTTCTGACAAGGCCTGGCGGTCGAGAATACGCAATACCGCGTCTTCGCCGAACACGCTGGGCATCACCGACACCCGCACATCGACTTCGCGCCCCTGTATTGCCACTTTGAAGCGGCCATCCTGCGGCACGCGACGTTCTGATATATCGAGTTCGGACATGACTTTGATCCGCGAGACTGCCTGCTCGGCGACGTCTACGCTGGGCACATGCGCCACCTGCGACAGCACGCCATCAATGCGATACTTCACGGTCAAGCCACGGCTGTCGGTTTCCAGGTGTATATCTGATGCGCCGGCTTTCAACGCATCGTACAAGGTGGAGCGCACCAGCCGCACCACCGGGCTTGCGTCCTCGGCAATACTGGCAAACGATAGCGCTTCGGCGCCCGGGTCGAGCGTAGCGCTGGTGTGGCCTGTGCCTCCCAGACCTTCCATCGCGCGCAGCCCTTCTTCATGCCGCGCCAGCAACGCACTTAAATCAGCGGGATGTGCCAGACCGGTTTGAAAAGGTGTGCCCAGCACGTGCGCTGCATACGCCTGCGCATGATTGTCCCAAGGGTCGGTCACCACGAGCCAGAGCTGGCCGCGGCTGTCTGTGCCAACCAGACAATGCCGACGTGCCGACTCGTTAAACGTCAGGTTCGCGAAATCAACCGTCAACGCATTCAGTTCGTGCATACCGAACGCCGGCATCTGATTCTGCGCAGCTAGCGTGCGCAAGGTGATTTCCGGGCTGAGCCCCATTTTTTCTTGAATGCGCAACACCACAGGTTGACCGGCCGCGCGCGCTTCCTGCCGCAATGCCAGCAGCGTCGCGGTGTCGAGCGATAAAGTCGATAAGGTTTCCTGGGCTTCTGCTCTCATTGCGTCATTACTTTCACGTGCGAGGGTTGTCATTGAATGGAGCCAGCCAGCTCAAAAATCGGCATGTATAACAGCACCACAATTAAGCCAATGGTAAGACCTATAAATATCATCAGTAAGGGTTCAAACAAGCGCGTGAACCAGTCCACCCAGCGCGCCATTTCCTCATCGTGAAAAATGGCAATACGATCCATCATCTCGCCCATCCGACCGCTTTTTTCGCCGACGCGTAGCAGCCGACTCGCCACCGGCGTCGTCAGTGCGCCCGCGGCAAACGCGTTCGAGATTGATTCTCCGCGACGTAGCGACTCCATCGCGATCGACGCGCCCATGCGCAAATTCACGCTTAATAAGCCGCCCACCATATCGAGCGCGGACACAATCGGAATCCCGCCCGATAACAACATCCCCAGACTGCGATAAAACCGCGTCAATTGAAAAGTACGTAAGCGTTCACCGATCGCGGGCGTGCGCCAGGCGAGACGCGTGAACCACGCGCGCGTGCCAGGCTGCATGAGCGTGAGTATAAAGCCCCCAATGACCACAGCCGCTCCCACCGCAAGCCAGACACCGTATTGCTGCACGGTCTCGCCCCAAGCCAGTAGCATGCGCGACATCCACGGCAAATCACGGCCGGATTCTGCATAGACCGATGCAAAACGCGGCACCACGTACCCGAGCAAAAACCCGATCACCAACGTGCCCACGCTGATCAACAACACCGGGTAAATCGACGCGGAAACGATTTTTTTCTTCACGATGTCGATCTGGTTTTGATAGCCCACGTAGCGCGCGAGCGCAGGGGATAAATCCCCGGTGCTTTCCGCAGCCCGCACCGTGGCCGCGTACAAGGGCGGAAACACTTCCGCTTGGGCCGTCAATGCGGCGGAAAACGGGCGGCCCTCACGCATGGTTTGTACCAGCCGGTCGATCATCTGGCGCGACTCGGGTTTGTGTTCCTTTTCGGCCAGCGTTTCCAGCGCTTCGGTCAGGCTTAAACCGGCGTCGAGCAGCGCGATCAACTCCTGGGTGAACAGCATCAACGGAAAATGGCTACGACGTTTAAGCCAGCTGCCGCGTTCAGCCTGAACGCTTAATACCTGTGCCCCACTCCGTTGCAGGCCAGCCCGGGCCTCATCAGCATCAATCGCCTCGACGATCAGCGCCATGACGCCTTCGCCGGGACGTAAGGCTTTTACTCTGTAACGCATGCTACCGGCTTACCAGTTCTGAATGTCGGCGCCGTCGCCGGTGCCACCCGGCTGACCATCACGCCCGTAGGAAAATATATCCACTTCGCCGTGCTCACCGGGCATCCGATATTGATACGGTTTACCCCAAGGATCATTGGGCAGCGCTTTCTTCAAATAAGGGCCGTCCCAGCGCGGTTCATCAGCAGGCTTGGTGTTTAACGCGGCCAATCCCTGCTCCGTACTGGGGTAATGTCCTACGTCGATGCGATATTGATCCAGCGCTTTTTCAATGCCTTCGATTTGAGCGCGAGCGGTTTTTACTTCGGATTTACCCACCTGAGCAAAATATTTCGGAGCAACATACCCCGCGAGCAAGCCTAAAATTACCAGCACGACGAGCAGCTCCAACAGCGTAAAGCCTTTATTTTTAGCAACACAAGCCATTGATTTTAAACGATACACTTCAAATTCTCCGAATTAAAAATAGAGCTCATGGCACGCTGGACGTGAGGCTCGACGTAATTCACGCGCCACGGATTCGATTTCGTAATAATTCAATCTTACTTCAGAAATATAACGGGCCGGGGTTTGGGCTTAACCGGCTGGGGGAGATAGAGCTTATGTCACAACTCGCCCATATTCTGCAAATGGACTCGGGAGAAAAGCAATTGGTTCAAGGGCGTATTTATGGACAAACCAAATGACCGACAAATTGCTCAGTAGCGGCGCGCCATGAAAAACGCTCGGCATGGGCGCGCGCATGCGCACGATCAAGTTTCAACGCAGCCATGCAGGCTACGCGCAAATCTGCGTGCATCACGCCTGCCGTCGAGGTTGCGCCCAGCACATCAATCGGCCCGGTAACCGGGTAGGCGGCAATGGGTAGGCCGCAGGCCATGGCTTCCAGCAGCACCAGCCCAAACGTGTCGGTTTTACTGGGGAACACAAACACGTCCGCTGCAGCATAAACCTCGGCGAGTTCAGGCTGTTTCAGCACGCCCAGATAATGGGCTTGGGGATATTTGGCGCGCAGGGCGGCCAGCGCGGGGCCATCGCCTACTATCCATTTGGAACCCGGTAAATCGAGTTTCAAAAAGTCCTCGACGTTTTTTTCGATCGCTACCCTGCCGACATACAAAAAGATCGGGTGTTCGCTATCGAGCCGATGCGAAGTCTGGATATGGAACACATCCAGATCTACGCCGCGCGACCACAACACCACGTTATCAAAGCCGAAACTTTCCAGATCGGTTTTAACGGCAGGGGTGGGGGCCATGACCGCGTGCGCAGGGCCGTGAAACCAGCGCAAAAAGCGATAAGTCCACGCCAGCGGAATACCGGTACGCGCGTGGACGTATTCCGGAAAACGCGTGTGGTATGCGGTGGTAAAGGGCAGATTGTGCTTGCGCGCATAACGCCGGGCTGCGATTCCCAGCGGGCCTTCGGTAGCGATATGCAAGGCCTGGGGCGCATAGTCGCGTATGCGCTGATCGACTTTTTTACCGGGCCATACCGATAGTCTGATGTCCGGATACGTGGGACAAGGTAGCGTGCGAAATTCCAGGGGTGAAAGAATCTCCACTTGATGACCCATCGCCTCCATTTCGCGTCGCGTCGTGGTGAGCGTGCGCACCACACCGTTGACTTGAGGCGACCACGCGTCTGTGACGATCATGACTTTCATAGGCACTCCTTAGCCGTTGGCTAATAGGTAATTTTTAGAGGGCAACGCTTGCCTGCGATTGCGCTGCGGAAACTTCCAGACGTTGCGTCCAGTAGAGAATTTCCAGTTCGCCGTCGGCGGTTTCTGCGAGTGCGGAAAGGCTTTCCACCCAGTCACCGTCGTTGCAATACAGCAAGCCGTCGATGGTGCGGATTTCGGCTTTGTGAATGTGGCCGCAAATAACGCCGTCGCATTCGCGGTGGCGCGCTTCTTCGGTCATGACTTTTTCGAACGCAGAAATAAAACTGACTGCGTTTTTAACCTTGTGCTTCAAATACTGCGACAGCGACCAGTAAGGGTAGCCAAACTGCTTGCGCATCCAGTTAAACCAGCGGTTAAGCACGAGGGTCATGGTGTAAGCAGAGTCGCCCAGATACGCCAGCCACCGCGCATGTTGCATCACGCCGTCAAACAAGTCGCCGTGCGTGACCAGGAGACGCTTGCCCGTTGCGGTCACGTGAACCACTTCGTCGGCGACTTCGATATCGCCGAACGCGAGGCCCATAAATTGTCGCACCATCGAATCGTGATTGCCGGGCACATAAATTACGCGTGTGCCTTTGCGCGCCTTGCGCAATAGCTTTTGCACCACATCGTTATGCGACTGCGGCCAATACCAGCCTTTGCGCAATTGCCAGCCATCGATAATGTCCCCGACTAAATACAGCGTGTCGGATTCGTTATGCTTCAAAAAATCGAGCAGGTAGTCTGCCTGGCACCCAGCGGTCCCTAGATGAATATCGGAAATCCAAATCGTGCGGTAGTGACGTGGCGAAGCGGAAGGGATGTCGGGGGGTACCGCCTCAGGTTTAAGCAAACTGACCGCGGCGTCAGAAGTTGAGCGAAGCACGCCAGGAGGAGGGCCGGACATACGCAATACGGGAAAAAGCGCATTCAACATTCGGCCATGAGGCCACAGCTATATGACACGGGTGTGACGTGTACGATGCAATCCGCTGAAGCTCGCAAACTTCCTATCTAAACTATCGCTGAGTGCGGTGATGGACTATGCTGGTGGAACCAAAGCACGAACCTCGCACCCAAGCGTTATCTCAATCAGCCGTAATTACTCTCGGCATTAATCTCTCACAGCACTTATGAAGTGCATGTGAATAACCTTCCATCTTTCTCTGAGCAATAAATCACCATGTCATTTTCGATTTGGGCGTTAATCATTGGCGCATTGCTGACGACTGCGGCGCTGTCCGGCACCTTGTTAAAACGTCTGCCGTTAAGTATCACGATATTTTATCTGGGCGCAGGTTATGGGCTTGGGCCTGGCGGGCTGGACCTGATTGCGATTGACCCGATGACGCATACGGTGCTGCTCGAAAGACTCGCCGAGGTGGCGGTGTTGGTGTCGTTGTTCGCAGTGGGTTTAAAGCTCGGCCTGCCCTTGACCAATAAAGCCTGGTTAATGCCGCTGCGTTTGGCAGTCGTTTCAATGACGCTGACCATTGCGCTGATCGCGTTAATCGCGATGGCCTTGGGTCTTCCGTTGGGCGCGGCCATTTTGCTAGGTGCAATACTGGCGCCGACAGACCCGGTTTTGGCGTCGGATGTTCAGGTTGTCGAAGCCAGTGATCGTGATCGTTTGCGCTTCAGCCTCACCGGCGAAGGTGCGCTTAATGATGGCGCTGCGTTTCCGTTTGTGATGCTAGGCTTGGGGCTGATGGGCTTGCACGATTTGGGCGCGTGGGGATGGCACTGGGTAGCCATCGATGTGCTCTGGTCGGTAATCGGCGGCTTGTTGATCGGCGGTGCATTGGGCGCAGTGATCGGCAGGCTGGTGGTGTATTTGCGTAGCCATCATAAAGAGTCTATCGGCCTCGACGAGTTTCTTGCGCTAGGCCTGATCGGGCTCACCTATGGTTTGGCGGTGGTGTGTCATGCATCGGGTTTTTTGGCGGTGTTTGCTGCGGGCCTCGCGTTACAGCGCGTAGGTAAATCCACGCAAAAAATTCCCGTAGGGGCAGTCAAGACGCCTGGTTTACCAAGCAAAAAAGAAGAAGAAGCGCTGGCCACCCACTCCGATTATGCGAGCGCCTATCTGATGCATGAGGTGCAGGGGTTTAATGAGCGGCTGGAACGCATTGCAGAGGTTGCACTGGTGTTATTAATTGGCGCGATGCTTTGGTACACCCATATTTCTGCGGGTGGCATCGTGTTGCTGTTGCTATTGCTGCTGCTGATACGTCCCTTTGCGGTGTGGCTGGGGTTGACAGGCACACCTATATCTCGCGATCAGCGGGTGTTAATTTCGTGGTTTGGCATACGCGGCATCGGCTCCATCTACTATGTAATGTATGCGATCAACCACGGGCTACCGCACGCGCTGGCAGAAAATATTCTGTCTTACACACTGATTATTGTGGCCGTGTCGATTGTGTTGCACGGGGTCTCGGTCACCCCGTTAATGGATCGGTACTCGCGCAGAAAATCCCGGCGCGTCGTTGCAAATCAACCGGCCGATTCTTGATGCGAGACTGGGCTAGCGTGCCAGCAACACGAGTAACTCAGTTTGGGCCGCATACGCTTTACTGCGGCGCGGCGTACAGCGCTTGAAGTTGCCCTGCGCATCCATTTCCCAAGCCTGCACATTGTCACGCAAATAAGGTTTCAGGCCTTCGTTTATCACGCGTTTTTTGAGTTTGGGATTTAGGACCGGGAAACAACTCTCGATGCGGCGGAAAAAGTTGCGATCCATCCAGTCTGCGCTGGATAAATACACTTGTTCGTCGCCCCCGTTATGGAAATAAAAAATCCGCGAATGCTCCAGAAACCGCCCTACCACCGAGCGCACGCGAATGTTGTCCGACAGCCCGGCGACACCAGGGCGTAACGCGCATACGCCTCGTATGATCAAATCGATTTTGACCCCCGCCTGCGACGCGGCATAAAGCGCGGCGATCACGTGGGGTTCTAGTAGCGCATTCATTTTGGCAATGATCGCCGCGGGTTTTTTGGCTTCGGCCAGACGCGTTTCATTTTCAATAGCCGCAATAATTTCGCCGTGCAAGGTAAATGGCGATTGCCACAGGCGCTTCAATTTGCCCGCTTTACCCAGCCCGGTGATCTGGGTAAACAGGCTACTCACGTCAGCCGTGATCATCTCATCCGCGGTGAGCAAGCCAAAGTCGGTGTAGAGCCTGGCGGTGCGCGCGTGATAATTGCCGGTGCCCAAGTGCGCATAGCGGCGCAGGCCGTCTTCTTCGCGGCGTATCACGAGCGCGAGTTTTGCGTGGGTTTTATGGCCGACCACGCCATACACCACGTGCGCGCCGACCTCTTCGAGCTTGGACGCCCAGTTGATATTGGCCTCCTCGTCGAAACGCGCCATCAACTCCACCACCACGGTCACTTCCTTGCCCGATTTGGCAGCGTTCATCAGCGCCTGCATCAACATCGAATCCGCACCCGTGCGATACACCGTTTGCCGTATCGCCAGCACATTGGGGTCGGATGCGGCTTGCGCGATAAAATCTACCACCGGCTGGAAAGATTCAAAGGGGTGATGCAGCAGGATATCGTTGCGGCGGAGCTGCGCGAAAACGTCCTCGCCATCCTTGGACCGCCGCAGCGGCAGCGCAGGCGCAAACGGAGTAAATTTTAGATCGGGGCGATCTACCCAATCCGGCACCTGCATAAGCCGCACCAGATTGACCGGGCCGTGTGCCTGATACAAATCGTCAGGCGTGAGCTCGAATTGCTCCAACAAAAAATTCGCAATTACATCCGAGCAGTTGTCTGCAACTTCTAGCCGTACCGCTGCACCATAGTGCCGCTGCGGCAACTCGCCTTGCAAGGTCTGCCGCAAGTTTTTAGTTTCTTCGTCATCCACAAATAGACTGGAATTACGCGTGACGCGAAACTGGTAACAGCCCTCGACCGACATACCAGTAAACAGTGCACCAACGTGCGCATGCAAAATCGACGACAGAAACACAAAGCCGTACTCGCAGCCAGCAACTTTTGCTGGCATACGAATCACGCGAGGCAACGCGCGCGGCGCCTGCACCACGGCCACACCTGAGTTGCGGCCAAATGCATCGCGCCCGGATAGCTCCACCGCAAAATTAAGACTTTTATTCAGCACGCGCGGAAACGGGTGCGAAGGATCGAGCCCGATCGGCGTCAGCACAGGCATTAGTTCACGAAAAAAATAGTCGTGTATCCACTGCGCCTGCACGTCATTCCACTGCGTGCGGCGGATGAAATGTATATCCTGCCCGGCCAGTTCCGGAATCAAACTATCGTTCAGCAAATCATATTGGCGCGCAACCAGCTCATGCGCACACTCGGCGACCGCGCGGAATTGCTGCAAGGGCGTGAGCCCGTCTGCCGAAGGAGCGCTGGAATGCGCCAGGATATGTTCTTTTAATCCGGCCACCCGCACCTCAAAAAACTCGTCCAAATTGCTCGACACAATGCACAAGAAACGCAACCGCTCCAGCAGGGGCATCTTGGCGTCTTCGGCTTGAGCGAGTACCCGGCGCTGGAACGCGAGAATACCTAGCTCACGATTGATGAGGTCTTGGGGGCGGGGAAATTTCATGAGCAAACGAAAAAAGGTTGCCTATGATAAAGCCGCGAGCCTGGTTTGCGATATGACAGAAATATGACAAGCACCTTGCACACCGAGCAAAACAGTCAAGGGATCGAGTTGAAACTGAGCCTCGATGGGAGGGTGCGTACAGGAGATTGGTGCGAAGTTGAACTGGAACTTAACAGTCAGACAGATGCGTTTGCCGCTGGGATTCGAAACCTTAAATAGTGGGGGTTGAGCCAGCTCTACATCGCGCTAGCCATCGTACCCAAGAGTGATCGACCACTCGCAAGCGCCGTCATGCGCACCGCTCGCTTTTGATCACCCTCGCATCGATTTAGGGGATCGGCTTGGTTTCAATATCGCTTTTCGAAGCATTCACAAAACCAAACTTGGCGTATGCGGCTTGCCCTGTTGCCGTTTTCAAAAAGTCGAGATAAGCGTTCGCCGCGGATGCGTGTTTGCTGTTATTCAATGTGCCGATGACGTAAGACACTTCTTTGATCAAGCTATCTTGCGGCGGCAACATGATCTTATCCACCTGTGCACCTTCATCCAATGCATTTTTGGTTTCGGTTGCCCACACAATACCGACATCGGTTTTGCCCGTTTTCAAGGCCTCGGGAATTTCACGATGGTGCACAGTGGTAAACCAAACGTTGGCGCTGGGCGCGCAAGCCTTACATTCTTTTCCGCCACCGGAGAGCTTGTCCCATAGCTTGTGATTGATCAGCACTTTCTTAGCATAGAAAGTCATGATGCCTTCATCCACCGGATTGGGAAGCATGATTCGCAAGTCATCGCGGCCTAGATCGTCAATGCCTTTGATGTTTTTTGGATTGCCTTTAGCGACCATCAATTCCAATTGATTGTGCGTGTAGACCATATAAGTATCCATCTTGCCCGCCGCTTTGAGGGCTTTCAGATGGCCAAGATCGACTGAGCCATAAATGTCCGGCTGCATGCGATATTGCTTACCTTCATAAGTCCATCCACCAGCTTTAATCGCTTTTAAGACCACGCCTGGCGGCAAGGTAATCACGGCAACATTGCCGACTTCCGGATGGGCTTTTTGGAAGGCATGAATGACTTCTTCCATCGCGAAAAATTGATTGCCTGCAAGCCACATGGTGAGCTTAGCGTCGGTGTCCATTTTCTGTAATGCGGGTGTTCCAGTCAGGATCGTACCGTCTGCATAGAACAGGCGCAGGTCCGTGTCTTTTTTAGGGGGGATGGTTTCGAGGGTGAGTGGTGCGGGCGCGACTACCGGCGTTGCGGTTGCCTTCGGGGGTGTGTTGGTGGCACAGGCAGCCAGCAAGACGAGCAGTGTTGAGGCAAAAATGAAATGTGATAAACGCATGTTGATCTCCATCGTTATAGAGTTTGGAATGCTTCCGATAGCAGGGGCAGGCTAGAGGAGTATGGAAAGGTCGTCAAGAGACTCTTTAATACTTGGCGTGTAAATGTGGGATAGATCAGGCGAATGCACATCTGCGAACGAAGACTTCGGGGGTTTTTTGTGCAGGCGAGGGAGACAAGGTCTCGCGCAAACCGCCATTCGTGGCAGTGAAGATTTTTTGCAGTGTGGGGTCACGAAGACGCGGCTTAAAACCGACTGTGACGAGGAGGCATGCTCTGGTGAAGTGGTACTTACGATCCCTCATTGTTCTCGCGCATTGCGGCTACGCGTTAACGCACCGGATTTATCGAAGCAGATATAAACGATTTAAAATTTCTAACTACACACCGCCCGTACCTGATTCATATCCGTATGCCCTTGCAAGACTTTCTCCAGACCATCCTGCTTTAACGTACGCATGCCTTCGCTCATGCCCAAAGCGGCGATTTCGGTGACGGTGGCTCGGGTTTGGATCAGGCGTTTAATGTTGGCGCTGGCCATGAGCAATTCATACAGGCCCAGGCGACCTTTGTAACCTTTATGGTCGCATTCTTCGCAGCCGCTGGCGCTATAGAGTGTGAACTCACCATTGTTGGCATATTGCTCCTGCCATTTTTTTAGGATGGCGTCGGGCTCGAACGCGGTACCCGAGCAATACTGTTCCAGCATGGCCTGCATTTCTTCGGGGGTGGCTAGATGCGGCTGGCGACAAGTTTTGCACAAACGCCGGGCCAGGCGTTGCGCCAGTATGCCGAGCAGCGCATCGGCAAAGTTGAACGGGTCCATTCCAAAATCCAGCAGGCGGGTCACGCTCTCGGGCGCGCTATTGGTATGCAGCGTGGAGAGCACCAGATGGCCTGTGAGTGAGGCCTCGATGCCGATTTTGGTCGTCTCCACATCGCGCATTTCGCCCACCATGATTACGTCCGGATCGGCGCGCAAAAAACTGCGCATCGCGGTGGCGAACGTCCAGCCGATTTTTGGATTCATCTGCACTTGGCGCAGGCCGGGCTGCGTAATCTCGATAGGGTCTTCTGCGGTCCAGATCTTGCGCTCGGGCGTGTTGATGTAGCCTAGCGCAGAATGCAAGGTGGTGGTTTTGCCGGAGCCGGTGGGCCCGCAAATTAGAAACAGGCCGTAAGGTTTGGCCATAATGCTGCGCAAGTTATCAAGCAAAAATGGATCAAGCCCGAGCTTTTCAAGTGGAATCGGTTTTGAGCCGGCTAGCACCCGCATCACCACGTCTTCGAGACCATTCGCAGTTGGGATGATGGCGACGCGCAGTTCGATTTTGGCGGGGCCAAATTGCTGAAAATCTATTTTGCCGTCCTGCGGTTTACGCCGCTCGGAGATATCTAGTTGGCACATGATTTTGAGTCGCGACACCAACGCGTTGCGGAAATTGGCCGGCACATCAAAGTAATGCACCAAACTACCGTCCTTGCGAAACCGGATGCGCGTGCTTTCTTTGCCCGGGCGCGATTCAATATGTATATCCGATACGCCTTGGTTGTAAGCGTCGAGGATCATTTTGTTGACGAGCCGTACCAGCGTATTGTCCGATTCCGCTATCGGCTGGTCGTCAACCTGCACGCCAGAAATTTCATCGGCCAGCTGAGAGGCAAGCTCGTCCATTTTGATGCTGCCCGCGCCGGCACCGTAATAACTGTTAATCACAAATAAAATATCGTCGAGGCTTGCCATCACCGGCTCGATGACCATCTTGGTATAAAAACGTATATCGTCGAGCGGCTCCCATTTCATTGGGTTTTCCACCGCCACAATTAACGTCCCTTCCTTGCGATAGAGCGGCATCACGCTATGCTTGCGCACAATATTCTCGGGGACCAGTTTGATGATATTGGGGTCGATCGAAAACTTACGCAGATTCACTACGGGTATGCCGAGTTTTTTGGCCAACGTGCGCTTGATCATGTCCTTATCGACCACGCCCATGTCGACCAAAATTTCACCCAACGCCAACTTTCGGTTCAGCTTTTGCTGCGAGAGCGCGTCGTCTAATTGTTCCTGGGTGATGAGTTTTTCCAGGATGAGGGCCTCGCCTAATTTCAATGTAGGCGTCAGTTTTTGGCGTTGTAATGCGAGTGCCAACTGTTCCGGATTAACTATCTGATTGGTCGTGAAATAGTCGCCAATGCGCTGCGTGCGTAAGTGTTGCTGCACTTCCAAACCCGCTTCGATATCTTGTTGGGTGACCGCTGCTTCGTCCATCAGCATTCGGCCCAGTTGCTTGCCGATCTGGTAACTTTTGATCGCCTGCTTGGGGGCGAAATAGCGGATGACGGTGGTCCCATAATTCACCAGAAACAGATAGAGTCCGTGTCGGTCGGCAACAAATCCAATCGTTTCATCGATGAATTTTTCGCCGTCGAAGTATTCGACTTCGCAGCTCTGCTTTTCAGACGCGGGGAAAACCTCGGCACCTTTCATCTCCAGCGTATCTGCCTGTTTTTTGAGCATCAGCGGATGTATGAGGCGCAGGTTTTTAATGCGATCAAACGGTACGCTTTGGGTAACCGTGTTACGGTTGGGTTGGTATTCCACCAGATCGTCTTCGGGCGAAAATTGGATCATCTTGCCGAGTAATTTTTGCCCATCGTTAAGCACGATTAAGCAGTCTTTGCCGGCAGTAGTGCTCACGTCCTGGGGAGAGAGAAACTGCGGCGGCGTGGGCCATTTGAAAAAATCGGTCATGCTTGTTGTTCTCCTGATTCAGCACGGAGGAGGTCACGAGAGTGCAGCGGCCAGCAGGTCTCCTATCCCCCTGACAAGCTCATCATATTGCGGATGGAAGTTCTGTACAAAGTAGCTGACTTAGAGAACGGACGAACGTCAGACCGCGGTGGCTATATCCGGCTGAAGAACCAGCCGAGTCCGGCGACCAATACTATGAATGAAAATGTTTTTAACACCGCGTCGGACCAGCGCTGCCGTGCGATCCAGCCGAGCACAGGCACCATCACCATTACCAGCACCAACTGAAACGCTTCAATGCCCAGATTGAAGGCCAATAAGTTGGTTAGCCAGCCGCTACTTTGGGTGCGCAAACTGCCCATGCTGGCGGCTAAGGCCCCGGCAAATCCAAAGCCGTGAACCAGCCCAAACGCAAACGCCAATAAGGTGCTGTGCCGGTTGCGTCCGAGCAGATTCATCAACCCGACATAGGCGATGGTGAGCGCAATGGCGGACTCCACCCACGCGCCCGGGAGCCGTACCAGGCCGCTTGCGGCGAGGCCTAGTGTCAGGCTATGGGCAAGCGTGAAAGCTGTTACTACGCCGACCAGCGCGCGTAAGCGCGATCTTGATATTGGCGGTGTGGCGGGGTGAGTTTGTGCCGTTTTTGTCGGGCGCAACATGAACTGGGCCAGAACTAAGCCAAATAGAAACATCAAGTGATCCCAGCCAATCGCGATGTGGTGTACACCCAGACGAAAGAAGGCCCAAGCAGGCAGTGTGCGTGGTGAGGATGAGGGAGCCGGTGTTGTACGAGGCGTTGCCGGAGTGAGTTGGGGGAGTACGGGGGTAGGGGACATCGCAGCTGGGCGCGCAGGCAATGCCACAATGGGCGGCGTGGGTTGTGGCTTGCCGGGTAAAGATGTAGCGACGGGCGTCGTGGCGGGTATAGCCTGCGCGTGACGCGTTTCGGATTTGGTGGGACTCTGCACCTGCGCCGGTAGTAGCTGTTCAGAAGGCACCACGCCTATTTCGATTGTTGCAGCGAGTACGTTCTGCAACTCGCCTGCCGGGTACGCGGTCAAATCTCCACTTCGGCTAGCTTGGGGCACGTCGCTTGCGCGCACGGCAAGCGGTTTCACGGCGCGAAAATAAACTTCTTTCCAACCCGGTTGTTCCGGTTCGCGTTGATCCTGATAGCTCAGCTTCATGCCGGTTTGTGGTTGCAACGGAGCAGAGAAGCGCGTCGAAATGCGCAGTGTGTTTAACCCCGCAGCCCCTGGCACCAGCGCAGCGCGTGCGCTATCCAGATGCAGTGCTAAAGGCCCGCCGTCCGCACGTAGCATGATGCCTTGCTGAATGCGTTTAGCGTAAGCGTCGGCGTAGTTGGCCCATTCGGCCTGAGTGGTTAATCCGTCGCCATCGGTATCGGCGTCGGTAGTAGCAAGCAGGGTCGGGATTTCGGCAATATCCAAGCGATAGTCGAGTGTGATTGCGCTGCGCGATAACTGTATCCCCGCTTGGCGGTTGACGGTGTTATTGCCTAGCGGATGGGCGTGCGCAACGCTGGCAGCAACCAGGCTCAACCAGATCAGCCAAGACTTCAACGCGTGTCAGTCCCGGAACTTGCAGACGGGGTCGACTGCTGGGGCGGCGAGGAAAGCGGTCCTTCAGTGAGCGGTGCGATGAGTGGCCTAATGTCATTAAGTTGCGGGTCAGGAGTATTCAACGCCAGCGCTATAGTGGCGAACGGACGCGCCTCGGCACGCTTGCCGGCGCGATTCAAAACGCGCGCCAGTGTCGCGGCGCTGTAAAGATCAGGGCGGTCGGCGTATTCGCCACGCGCGTATTTAAGCGCCAGATCGAACTGACCGCGTTCGGCCAAATACTCAGCCAGTGCGCGGCGTGAGCGAGCAAGGTCGAGTTTGGCGAACCCCTCCAGTAATGCCCCCATGTGTTTTTCCAGACCCTTGTCCTCCAGCTGCCGGGCAATGCGCCAGGCAGAAAGCGCATCTTCGGCGCTGGGCATTTTAGTTAATGCCTCGCGATACAGCCCAAGCGCGGCGCGCGCATTCCCCGAAGCGAATTGCAACCGCGCATGGGCCGAGCGCGTGGCAGGGAGCCCGGGCTGGGCGTGTTCAGCGGCAATTATTGCCTCTTTCGCCGCGGCTAAATTGCCTGCATCAAGCTGTAATCGGGCCAAATCGAGCCACACCCACGCACTGGGTTCGCCGTGCGCCGCCCCGGCTTTGGCCGCCATCGACATGAGCTCAATCGCGCCCTCCAGATCGTTAAACAAAAACCGCAGATGGGCGACGCGCGTCCACGCCGGGATGCCAGCGGCCACATCGCCCAATTGCTGCGCGGTGGCGGCTGCCTCGTCATAACGGCCGAGTTCGAGCAGTGCGTCGCTTTTTAGCATCAGTAGTCTGGGGTGATTCGGGGTCAGTTTTTCTGCGCGCGTGGCGGCTGTGAGCGCGTCGCCAAAGCGGTGTTCAATCATGCGCACCCAGATGAGTAAGGTCCACGCGCGTATGTCGTTGGGTGTCTTTGTAACTGCCGCTTCTGCAAATTGCCGTACCCGTTCAAATTGCGCAACATCGGGTCGCGTGCGCTGGGCCAACATGATCGATTCCATTTCGGTCATCGAATCGGTTGGCGCGGCGTTGCCAGGCACGTTCAGAGTCAAGACTATCAAGCCAGTTAGCGCAAAGTTGCGCAAACTGCCGTAATGCAAAAATTTATGGAGGATATTAAATGCCATGATTTGTCGCTGCTGGTTATCCCGCTTATGTCATCTATTGCGCCATTACGTGATGGCCCAATTAACTGATTGTGACATGTCATCAAAATGTTTTTTAGACTACGTTGAAAATGCAGGCATCGGATGCAGATGCCCCGCGATTCCTGCCTGGGCAAACCGATGGCGCGCTGTAGGCATCCAAGAAGTTGTAGTCTGATGCCACTCAACCGACAATAGGGTTTGCATACGAGAGAGAGAATACCTATGGAACTGATACTTTGGCGCCACGCCGAGGCGGAAGATACCAGCCCGGATATGGCGCGGATATTGACCAAAAAAGGCCGCAATCAGGCCGCGCGTCTGGCCGATTGGCTGAACCCACGCTTGCCGCAAGAGGCACGCATCATGATGAGTCCTGCGCTGCGCACGATGCAAACCGCGCACGCGCTCGGGCGCACCTGCGAAGAGGTCGCGGCGTTGGCGCCTGGCGCTCCGGTGGAAGGCGTACTCGCGGCCACTGGTTGGCCGGATGCAGAGGGTTGCGTTGTGGCGGTGGGCCATCAACCGACGCTCGGCCAAGTGGCGGTACGCTTATTAACGGGGCAGGGCGGTGACATCGCATTTCGCAAAGGCGGCATCTGGTGGTTTCAAAGCCGCATGCGCCAAGGCGAGTTACAAGTGATATTGAAAGCAGTTGTGAGCCCGGACTGGCTATAATCATTTCGTATAAGAGTCACGGAGGAAAGCAATGCTGAAAAAAGCAGGGGAGCGCCGAGTTTGTTCAAGGCCTTGACGGCATGGCTGGACGCGTTCACGGAGGCGAGTTCGGCGCGCAGGCTACTGCTGTCGATGCTGGTTTTGTTGCCAATCGCAGCGCTCATTGCCGCATATCTATGGCTGCATCAGCCGCCTTACCGCGTACTCTTCCCACGATTGACAGATCACGCGGGAGGCGAAGTGATGGCCGCGCTCGACCAACTGAATATCGCCTATCGCCTATCTGATAACGACGGCACGATAGAAGTGCCTGCCAATAAACTCTATGCCGCGCGTTATCAGCTGGCCGCACGGGGGCTGCCCAAACCTGATACGCAAGGGTTTGAGTCGACTGAGAATGCGCCGACTTTTGGGTTGTCGCAGTTCCAGGAGCAGTTGCGATACCAGCATGCCCTCGAGAGCGAATTGGTACGCTCCATCCAAACGCTGGACGCAGTTGCGACGGCACGCGTGCATCTGGCATTGCCCAAGGTTTCGCCTTTTCTGCGCGATCCACCGCCCGTTACCGCCGCAGTACTGGTGCAATTGAAGCCGCGTCACAGCCTCGCAAATGAACAGGTGACCGCCATTCAGCGCATGGTCGCCGCGAGCGTGCCGCGCCTTAAATCCGCCGATGTCAGTGTGCTGGACCCCCAGGGACAGTTGCTGGGGAAGATCGAACCCGCGGTGGAAGTCCGAGGCACCGCGTTGGAAACCGAGCTGACGCGACGCGTGGTCGAAGTGCTGACAGCCTGGCTGGGCGCGGACAAGGCCAAAGTGCAAGTCACCAGCACGCTCGCGAGCGATGGACGTGTGCGTCGCGTGAATGCCACCGTAATGCTGCCCCCCGACGCCTCTCCCGAAGTCATCGCACAAGCGACCACCTTGACGCGCCAAGCGATGGGGTGGGATGCGCATCGCGGCGACAGCGTAAGCGTGTTTGCGCTACCCCCCACCCCGTTCTCACCCGCCACACCTACCATTATTTCTAAAGCGGTTTCGCCCGTGGCCACGCCGATGCCGGGTACCGAAATTGAATCGGATATCGCCTGGCCGTGGATACTCGGCATAGGCGCCACCGGCGTAGGCGTATTGATGTGGCGGCGACTGCGCAAACGCAATTTAACGCTTCCGGTGGGCGAAGACGCAGTAACGGACAGCGAAAGTTTTGATGCGTTGTTACAAACCTCGCGGCGGCAAACTTTGGACAACCCGCGCGTTACTGCGGATGTGATTCGCATGTGGATGCGCGCATGAGCCAATCCGGCCTGGAAAAATGTGCAACCTTGCTGCTGGCCTTGGGCGAAGAAGCAACCGCGGCGGTCTTTCGATATTTGACGCCGATGGAAGTGAGCCAACTGGGCGCAACGATGCGCGCCATGCGCGTGCTGCCGCGCGAGCGCGTGCAAGAAGTATTGCTCGCGTGCCAGCAAGAATCCGCTCAGCAAACCGGTTTTGCTACGGATTCGGAACGCTTCCTGGACGATGCGTTGGCGCGCGCGCTGGGCCCGGAACGCGCGCACGCGATCATGCGCAGCCTGGGCGGGGCCACGGCGGAAAGCCTAAAACAGCTGGCGTGGAAAGAACCCGCCGAAGTGGTCGCGCTGTTGGAAACCGAGCCGCCCCAGTTAGTCGGGATCATCCTGTCGCAACTGCCGCGCGACAGCGCTGCCGCGGTGCTGGAACTGTTGCCGGAAATGCTACGTAGTGAAACCGTCCTCAGCATGGCCAACGCAGAATTACCTGCGCCCGATGTGATGCGAGAAATTGAGATGTGGGTCACAACGCGCTTGCAAGACACGAGCGATGCCTCCACTGATCATGTCACTACCGAGGTGGCCACCGGGCGTGTGCTGGCAGGTATGAGTCGTGGCAGCGCAGATGCAGTGTTGAGCGCGGTAGATTTGCAGGATGCGCCGCTGGCTGCACGCTTGCGCGCGCATACGCTGAGCTTTGAAGATTTGGTGCGCGTGCCCTTGGCCGGACGAAAAATATTTCTGCGCCAGATTACCGCGCGCACCTTGCTCTATGCGTTAAAGGGCGCGGACCAAAAAGTGCTGCGATGTCTGACCGATGTGATGAGCGAAGCCGCCGCGCAACGCATGCGTGATGATCTGGACACGCTCGGTGCGTTGCCCGTCAACGCCATCGAATCGGCGCAGGAAGAAGCCGCGTTGTTATTGCAGCGCTTGGCCGCAGAAGGCGCGGTGAGCCTGCGTGAGGAAGCCACGCTATGACGCCCGAGTTGCCCAACTCCCAGCCCACCGCGTTTGAGCGTTGGGAAGTGGTTGAACTTGCAGCCGAGCCCGATGCGCAACAGCAGGATGAGACCAACCTGCAGGAAGCGCGTCAGCAAGCCGTGGCCGTGGGCTACGAGGAAGGTTTGCAGGCAGGACGCGCCGATGCCGCGCAGGAAAGTCTGCGCATGAAAACGCTGGCCGACAGCTACATGAATGCGCTCGACGCGCTGGATTTTCGGCTCGCGGATATGGTGCTGGATTTAGCGTTGGATGTCGCGCGTCAGGTGATCGCGGGTGAGCTTGCGGTGCATCCGGAACGGATACTCCCCATCGTCAAACTCGCGTTGAATCAAATGGCAGAAACCACACGCGAGGCGCGCTTGCTCCTGAACCCGGAAGACGCCGCACTGATTCGCCAGCATCTGGATCAGATCGTCGATAAAAATCGTCTGCGCATGGTCGAGGATGCGCGCATTACGCGCGGCGGCTGCTTGATTGAAACCACGCACGGTGATCTCGACGGCACCTTGCAGGCACGTTGGCGCCAGGTGGTGCAAGTGCTGGGATCGAATCAAGGTTGGATCGAATGATCGACCGCACCGTGCGCCTACGCGAGTACCTGGCCGATTGTCGCCGTGCCGTCGGCAGCGCAACGCCGATTGCGGCCACCGGGCGGCTCACGCGTGTGTCAGGTTTGGTGATGGAAGCAGTCGGCTTGAGATTACCGGTAGGCAGCCAGTGCCAGGTGCACATCCCGGGCGGTCAAAGCGTCGAAGCCGAAGTAGCAGGCTTTTCCGGGGAGCGCCTTTTTATTATGCCCGCGACCGATATTTACGGCGTGATGCCGGGTGCGTGCGTGGTAGCAGAAAACCCCTCAGCCGCGCAGCCGCCGCGATTGGGCACCCGCTATATTCCCCGTCGCCGCGCGCAAGATCGCGTGCGCCAGGTGCCGGTCGGCGAAGCCTTGCTCGGGCGCGTGCTCGATGGCGCGGGCCGCCCGCTGGATGGACTCGGACCGTTGGTGCTGGAAAAACGCGTGCCGCTACACACCCGCCCGATCAATCCCTTGGAGCGCGCGACCATCCGCCAGACGCTCGACGTGGGTGTGCGCAGCATCAATGGTTTGCTCACAGTGGGGCGAGGCCAACGGCTGGGCCTTTTCGCCGGCAGCGGTGTGGGCAAAAGTATTTTGCTGGGCATGATGGCGCGCTACACCGAGGCCGATGTGGTCGTAGTGGGCTTGATCGGCGAGCGTGGGCGCGAAGTGAAAGAATTTATCGAACGCATCCTCGGCACCGCAGGCATGGCGCGCGCGGTCGTGGTGGCCGCACCGGCCGATCATCCGCCGTTGATGCGACTCAATGGCGCAGCGTATGCGATGTCCATCGCCGAATACTTTCGCGATCAGGGCAAACACGTGCTGCTGATCATGGACTCGCTAACGCGTTATGCCATGGCGCAACGCGAAGTGGCGTTGGCGATCGGCGAGCCGCCCGCTACCAAGGGTTATCCGCCTTCAGTATTTGCAAAGCTGCCGCAGCTGGCCGAACGCGCGGGCAACGGTAAAAGCGGCGGCGGTTCGATTACCGCATTTTTTACCGTGTTGATGGAGGGCGACGATCAGCAAGACCCGATTGCCGACGCCGCACGTGCGATTCTCGACGGGCATATTGTATTGAGCCGCGATCTGGCCGACGCCGGGCATTACCCTGCGATTGACGTCGAGGCCTCAATTAGCCGCGCCCAGCCTGATCTGGTAGACGAAAACGAGCTTGAGACCATCCGCCGCTTTCGCTATTTATATTCACGTTATATGCGAAGCCGTGATTTACTCGCGGTCGGCGCGTACGTGCCCGGCGCTGACGTCGTGCTCGACGAAGCGGTGAAACATTACCCCTTCATGCAGGCTTATCTGATGCAAGGCATGAACGAGCAAGTCGATATGGTGCAATCGCGCGCCCAGCTGGCTGGCCTGCTGAGGTGAGATCTGAATTGACGACACTGAGCCCATGACACAAGGATTTTCACTGCAACTTATTCTGGATCTGGCCTTACGCGATGCTGAAACGCAGGCGCGCGAAGTCAAGCGCAGTCACGGCGAATGGTTGCGCGCACGTGGGCAGCGCGTGCACTTGCTAAGCTTGCGCGATGAGCGGGTGAAAGAACTCGCGAGTCAATTACGCCCCGGGCTTTCGGCGGAGGTTTTGCGTTTGCGCACCCACTTCATGCATATGCAGCAAGCCGAATTGCAACAGGCGGCCGTGCGCATAGCGACCACTTATCAAACCTGGCAAGCGCTGCTTGCACGCTGGTTGCACGCGCAAGACCGCGTGAAGGCATTACGCGTGTTAGAGCTACGGCATATTGAGGCACGCAGTGTGCAACTGCGCCGTCTGGAGCAACGTCAACACGATGAGTTGGCGCAAAACACACGTTACTGGCGCAACGATAGCGAGACCGTAATGTAATGCGGCTCGCAGAACTCAGCGCAGCAGAGCACCGCTTTTTAACTAGCCCATTAGCACCGACCGAGAAGCTCTCGCCGTTGTTAATTGAGCATCTAAGCCAGGTGCTGGGCGCGCGTATGAAACGCCGTGTGCAAGTACAAATCGACACGCACCCTGCCCAGAATGGTGTAGCGGATTCGTTGGGCGACTCCAATGCAGCGGAGTTGAATCGTGCCCCCATAATCAGTTGGGATAAGACGCTGGATGCGCTGTGGTTACAGGGCAGACTTGGCGGGCGTAGCGGCGTCTCCGGGGAGCCCTGCGCTGTGATGGTCAAGAGCCTGCAACGTACGCTGCAACTGGCGCTAGCCGAGACTTGGATTTCGCTGCCCGATGCGAAAGTACTGCCCGCCATACTGTCGCTGCGTATCGAAATGTTGGGCAATAAATCCCCCCTGGATAAGCCCGGTGCAGCAAATAGTGCAACCTCCCCAACCTTGTTGGTTATTCGTTTCCCGCCGTCGCTAGCCAGCATGAAGCAATGGGCGCAACACATTATTCGTCATGCTAATTAAATCGCTATTGTTCGGCCTGATTTGTGCCCCGGCGTTGGCGCATGCCGCGCAAAACGACAGTGGCAACATGGTCACCGTATTAATGAGTCTGTTTTTAATATTGGGCGCCTTTGTACTAGTCGCCTGGATGGTGCGCCGGTATATGCCAGGGGTGGGTAAGCAGGGCGTCGTCAAAGTAGTAGGCGCGACCATGGTAGGCCCGCGCGAACGCGTGGTGGTGATCGAAGTGGACAACACCTGGTTGCTGCTGGGAGTAGGCGCGGGCCAAGTGCGCTTGCTGGATAAGTGCGACAAGCCAGACACGCCTTTAAGCGAGAAAGCAATCTAATGGGGTTAAGGCAGGTCGGGGCGGTATTGCTGGTGCTGTTATCGATGAGCTTGATCGGGCTTGGCATTAGCGATCCCGCAAGTGCGGCTGAAGCCAGCGTGCCGCTGTTTACTGCGGTGCCGACTGCCGGCGGGCAAGCCTTCAGCGTGTCAGCCTCGTCGTTACCGTATTTAATTTTGTTTCCTTTTCTACCCGCGTTGCTGCTGTCCTTAAGTGCATTCACGCGCATTGCGGTGGTGCTATTTTTGTTACGCCAGGGATTGGGTAGCCCCAGCGCGCCGCCCAATCTGGTATTGGTCGGTCTGGCTTTAATGCTGACTTATTTTGTAATGAGCCCGGTGCTGGAAAAAATCCAGGTCGAGGCGTACGCGCCTTTTACCGCCGGAAAGATCAAGCTCAGCGAAGCCACCGATCGTGCTGCGACACCGCTTAAAACATTCATGCTGCGGCAGACGCGGCAAGAAGATTTATCGCTATTTAGCGCTGACAATAAATCCATAAACTTTAAAGACGCCACGACGATCCCGTTCAAAGCGCTGGCACCCGCCTTTCTCACCAGCGAATTAAAAACGGCGTTTCAGATTGGCTTTATGGTTGTGTTGCCGTTTCTGGTGATTGATCTGGTGGTGGCGAGCGTGTTGACGGCGCTCGGCATGGTGATGCTGCCGCCGCAGCTGGTGTCGCTGCCGTTGAAGCTGCTGCTGTTTGTGGTGGCGAATGGCTGGCACTTACTGGTCGGCTCGCTGATCGGCAGCTTTTAAATGGAAGACCTCGCGCGCGAAGCGCTCTGGCTTACGCTCAGCTTGGCCGCGCCATTGTTGCTGGCAGGCTTAGCCGTTGCGTTAATCGTGAGCCTGTTTCAAGCCGCCACGCAAAACCTCGAGCCGACGCTCTCGTTCGTACCCAAGCTGTTGGTAATGGCGGTGGTGCTCGCGTTGGTGGGCGGCTGGATGGGCGGACGGCTGGTCGAGTTCACGCAAGAACTCTTAAGCGGCTTTCCAGGATTAATGGACTGAGCATGGAAGGGGTCGCGCTCACGGAAACTGCCATCGCGGCGTGGCTACTGGTGTTTGCGCGGACTGCAGGGTGGGCGATGTTCGATCCACTCATGGCGCGCTTGCCCCTACTATTGCGTGTGATGGTCGCTGCAGTATTGGCCGCGGCCTTGCTGCCCAATATGATTTCCCTGCCCGTGATTTCGCCATTCTCGCTTGAGGGTGGTATGGCGTTGGGGCTGCAATGCTTACTCGGTGCGATGCTGGCGTTGTGTGTGCGCATTATCTTTGCGGCCGTGGAAGCGATGCTTGCCTGGTTTAGCCAGACCGCCACCGGCGGTTTGCTTACGCTAACCGAAGAACAATCTGAATACACTAATCCGGCTCTGCGACAGCTAGCGTGGTGGGTGGCCGTGCTCGCCTTCTTAAGCGCCAATGGGCATTTGTTAATCATGAATGCGCTGATTCAAGGCATCTCCCACGCGCCTGTTGCGGCGTTGCCCTCTGCCGACGCTGCACGCCAAGTGATTGAAGGCGCAAGCTGGATAGTGGCTGCAGGCCTGCAACTCGCGCTGCCGCTGCTGGTGTTTGCGCTATTACTGCATTTATCACTGGCGATCATTGCGCGCACCCAACCGGGGGTGGATATATTTTCAACCGGGCTAGCGATGGGCACCTTGGGGATGTTGGTCGCCCTGGCGTGGTCGATCCCCCTGATTGCTGCAGGCGTACAGCAGGGCCTGGTGCAGATGGCGCCGTGGCTCTCTTGGATGCGGAGTCAATAGCAAATACACATCCGCCGTGCTCGAGTCACCCCCCAAGGAGTTTAAATAGGGCATAAACCGGGAAAGGGTGCGATAAATGCCCCATCTTGCGACATTGGCTTGCGTGCAGAATAAAGCCCTCGGTAACATGGCGCGCTTACCGATACGACTCACACCAAAAGTTGGCTTGGCTGGGAGCCGGGTCCAGAACATGCTTCTTACGAAGTATTATTTGAGTGCGTCACCCCTCGTGCGTATTTTTTACGGACGCATCGAATCTTACAAATCTGTGAGCGAAACATTGGCCGGATTTATGGCAGCATGTATTGAAAAGGGCGGATACGGAGTGCGATAAGCATCACGTGTTTTGATATTCAATAAAGGGCTGGGCGTGCAGGGCGGGATTGCAGTTTCATGTGAATCGATCGCGCCAATAGCCGCGGGGCCAGGAGCGCAGGATGACGATTTCGAAAGATGAGCAGGCCAAGCTGTATCGTTACTACACCGAGCCGAAAATGGTCACCGAGTTAACGCGCAAGTCGGTGGCTTTGGTGCTGGCGGGCGGCGAGGGTTCACGCCTGATGGACTTGACGGCCTGGCGTGCCAAACCCGCAGTCCCCATCGGCGGAAAATATCGCATTATCGATTTTGCGTTGTCGAATTGCGTCAACTCCGGCATCCGCCGCATTGGCGTGCTCACACAATACAAATCGCATTCGTTGATTCGGCATCTGCAGCGCGCGTGGGGATTCATGCGGGCCGAGATTGGCGAGTTCGTAGAAATTTTGCCCGCGCAGCAACGCACGCACAAAAAGGAGTGGTATCAAGGCACCGCGGATGCGCTGTACCAGAACATCGACATCGTCCAGCGCCACCATCCCGAGTACGTGATCGTGCTGGGCGGCGATCATGTCTACACGATGGATTATTCCGAGATGTTGCTGTATCACGTGCAAACCGGCGCGGACTTTACCGTGGGCAGCATCGAAGTGCCGTTGGCTGAAGCCAGCGCGTTCGGCGTGATGTCGGTAGACGCCGATATGCGCATTACACGCTTTACTGAAAAACCCGCCGATCCGGAACCCGTACCGGGCAAGCCCGAGATGGCACTGGTGTCTATGGGTATCTACATATTTTCCAAAGAATTTTTATTCAAGGCGCTGGTGGACGACGCCGGCAAAATGCAATCCTCACACGACTTTGGGAAAGACATTATTCCCGAGAACATTGTCGATGCGCGCGCGATGGCGTTTCCATTCCGCACCAAGACAGGCGCACCCGGCTACTGGCGCGACGTCGGCACGGTGTATTCGTACTGGCAAACCAATATGGAACTGTGCGCGATCGATCCAGAACTCAATCTGTATAACCGCGACTGGCCGATTTGGACGTATCAGCCGCAGTATCCCCCCGCCAAATTTATTTTTGACGACGAAGGTCGGCGCGGCGAAGCAATCGACTCGCTGATTTCGGCGGGCTGCATTATTTCAGGCGCGCGCTTGAAACGCTCGGTAGTGTTTTTCGCAGTCAAAGTCGAAAGCTTCAGCCTGGTGAAAGACAGCGTGATCCTGCCCAAAGTGAACATAGGCAGTCACTGCCGCATCACCCGCGCGATTATCGACAAGGGCTGTGTGATCCCGGATGGCACGGTGATAGGCGAAGACCCGGACGAAGACGCGAAGCGTTTTCATGTCACCAAGGAAGGCATCGTGTTAGTAACCCCGGCGATGCTGGGGCAGGTTTTGTATACGAGATTACACGGCGGACATGACTACAACTGAACCCCATCGGGTCGAGCAAGCGCTCGCCAAATCACTCAACGTCGTGCTGTGCTGGCACATGCATCAGCCGTATTACCGCGAAGGCCTCGCAGGCGCTTATCACTTGCCCTGGGTGTATTTGCACGGCATCAAGGATTACAGCGACATGGCCGCGCATCTCGAGCGTTATCCGGCGATGCGCGCGGTGGTCAACTTTGCGCCGGTGCTGCTGGAGCAACTCGACGACTACGCGCAACAACTGGATGCGATGCTAAATACCGCTGTCCCCACGCAAGACCACCTGCTGAATTTTTTGGCAGGCGTCGAGCCCATCCCCACTGATGCCGCCGCACGCTTGACGTTGATTCAGGCTTGTCAGCGTTGCCACGCCCCCCGCATGATTCACCCTTATCCGGCATTCAATCGGCTACTGCGCATGATAGGCGCGACCGACGATGCGGGCGTCGGCAGCTTGGGTCTGCAATGGCAATTAAGCTATCTGTCCGAGCAGTATTTTCTGGATTTGTTGACCTGGTATCACCTGGCCTGGCTCGGGCATTCGTTAAAGCAATTACCCTTAGCGCAGACTTTGCTCGCCCAGGCGAGTAACTATTCGGTGGCGGATCGGCGCGGCTTGCTCGAGCTGATGCAGGTGTGTCTGGCTGGGCTGATTCCCCGCTATAAGGCCCTAGCCGACCGTGGCCAGATTGAGCTCTCGATGACGCCCTATGGTCATCCCATCGTGCCGCTTCTAAACGACTTTGAAAATATGCGCGACGCGCAACCCGATGCCCCTGCGCCGCAGGCCGCCCACTATCCCGGTGGAGTTGAGCGTTCGCGTTGGCACATTCAGGAGGGTCTCGCGGTATTTGAACATTATTTTGGACGCAAGCCCGAGGGCGTATGGCTGTCGGAGGGCGGCGTTAGTCGTGATGCATTAGCATTGCTCGACGAATTCGGTATTCGCTGGACCGCCTCGGGCGAAGGCGTTTGGCGCAATAGCTATGCACTTTCAGGCAGCACCGACGCGATGCTGAGTAACAAGCAAAGCCTGTTTTCTCCCGCGCAGGTTGAGGGCTTACAGACACGCGTCTTTTTTCGCGACGACGGTTTGTCGGATCTGATCGGATTTAAATACAGCAACTGGCATTCCGACGACGCAGTCGGCGACTTCATCCAGCATCTGGAAAACATCGCCAGCCTGATGGACGACAAACAAGATAGCCAAGTGGTGTCGGTGATTCTGGATGGCGAAAACGCGTGGGAGTACTACCCTGAAAACGGGCATTTTTTTCTCGACGGCTTGTATGCCGCGTTGTCCGACCACGCCACGTTGCGGATGAGCACTTTTGCCGAGCAGGCGCGCACCGCGCCCGTGAGCCCCTTGGCGCGCCTCGCAGCGGGCAGCTGGGTATATGGCAGCTTCTCAACCTGGATCGGCTCCGACGACAAGAATCGCGGCTGGGATTATCTAGTCGACGCCAAACTCGCTTATGACAGGGTCATCGCTGCAGGCAGCCTCAACGCCGAGCAGTTACTCCACGCCACCCGCCAATTAGGCGTATGCGAAGGGTCAGATTGGTTTTGGTGGTTTGGCGACTACAACCCGGCCGGCAGCGTTAGCGATTTTGATCAACTTTTTCGCACTCAGTTACGCGTGCTCTATCGCCTGATCGGTGTTGTGCCTCCCACTTATCTGGATGATGTGCTATCGCACGGCGGCGCCGGCGGCGCGGCGAATGCGGGGACCATGCGCAGAAATGTCGGATAACAGAGATGCGCCCGCGTTGGTTTAATCCTCCATGATCCCATCGCCCACCGCCGAGCGACGCGCCGGCATTTTGCTGCATCCTACTTCGCTGCCCTCGGGCACGTTATCGGATGTAGTGCGCTGGCTGGATTTTTTGCAGGCCAGCGGCTGCACCGTTTGGCAAATGCTCCCCCTCGGGGTGCCGCTTTCGGGCCTCTCGCCGTATCAATGCGCGTCAGCTTTTGCAGTGAACCCAGCGTTGTTTCCTGACGCGCACACCGATATGAGCCGTTTCTCACGATGGTGTCAGTCGCAGCAACACTGGCTGCATGATTACGCGCGCTTCATGGTGGCAAAAGGAATGCATCTCAACGCAAGCTGGGTCGACTGGCCCGAGGCGTTGCGCC
This sequence comes from Thiobacillaceae bacterium, assembly GCA_031366105.1. Lineage (GTDB taxonomy): Bacteria > Pseudomonadota > Gammaproteobacteria > Burkholderiales > Thiobacillaceae > Thiobacillus. The sequence goes on from JANLZE010000109.1 coordinate 326,246, forward strand.
TACGCGATTCTCACACGCTCGCGGTTTTTGACCAGCAACATGAAGTGGCGTTGACCGCGGTGAAGACCGAGCAATATCGCGTCTATGTGCAGTGGCAAGCCATACGCCGCGCAGCGCAGGCACGCGGTATCGCATTGTTTGGCGATATGCCGATTTTTGTTGCGCACGACAGCGCCGATGTCTGGGCGCATCCGGAACAATTCTTACTCGACGAAGCGGGCAACCCCACTGTCGTCACCGGTGTGCCGCCGGATTATTTTTCAGATACCGGGCAGCGCTGGGGCAATCCGCATTACAACTGGGCGGTGATGCGCGAGCAGGGATTCAGCTGGTGGCTTGATCGACTGCGCACTCACTTTGAATGGTTTGATTGGGTACGTATTGACCATTTTCGCGGGCTCGCCGCTGCGTGGACTATTCCGGTCGCGGATAGCACCGCAGTCAATGGATATTGGGAGGCTGTTCCGGGGGCCGATTTGCTGCAGAAAATTCAACACGAGATGGGTGAAATTCCGCTGATTGCCGAAGACCTGGGCGTGATTACACCAGACGTTATTGCGCTGCGCCGCGACTTTCATTTGCCCGGCATGGCGGTGCTGCAATTTGCGTTTGACGCGCATGCAGACAATCCTCACAAGCCTGAAAATGTCACTCCCGAGACCGTCTATTACACCGGCACGCACGACAACGACACCACCTTAGGCTGGTACGCCAGTCTGCCAGAAGCAGTGCAAGAGCAAGTCCGACAGCAATTAAACGCGGCTGATGCCGACCAGGTGCTTAATGCAATGCGAAGTGCGGTGTGGGAAAGCCGCGCGGCAATGGCGGTGCTGCCGATGCAAGATGTGCTACGACTCGGCAGCGAAGCCCGCATGAACACGCCCGGCACCGCGACCGGCAACTGGAACTGGCGGTTTGACTGGGGCATGCTAACGCCCGATCTGGCACCCAATTTGCTCGCACAATTACAGAAAGCACATCGATGCGAGACCCCGGCCCCGTGATAAAAGTCCCTGATCCTCTTCCTGCTACACCCTCTGCGAATAGCGCGAGTGATGCCATCCTGCGCGTGCAGGCTGGCACGCACCACGACCCGTTTGAAGTACTGGGCACACATGTTCAGCCAGACGGCGCTTCTGTCATGCGCGCGTTTTTACCTGCCGCAGAAGCCGTAGAAGTAGCCGACACCCCGATGACGCGCGTGGCGGGCACCGATTGCTTTGAAGCCGCCTTCTCCAAGGACGTGACCTTGGAACCCCACCCGATTTTGCGCTGGCAAGATAAGCAAGCCGGTGCGTGGCACACGCTGCAATCTCCCTACACGTTTGCGCCGCAGCTAGGCGAGATGGATATCCATCTGCTGCACGAAGGCCGCCATATGCAGGCGTGGAAAGTGCTGGGCGCGCACGTTAAAACGGTGGATGGCGTGGCCGGATGTCTGTTTGCAGTGTGGGCACCTGCAGTACAGCGGGTCAGTGTGATTGGCGATTTCAACGCCTGGGATGGACGGCGTCATCCGATGCGTTGCCGCGGCGAGGCGGCGATCTGGGAGTTATTTATCCCGGGACTTGCAGCCGGCCAGGCGTACAAATATGAAATCCTCGGTGCGCAAGGTCAGCTGGTCAAAAAAACCGATCCGTATGCGCGGCAAATGTTTCCACGACCCGAAACCACCAGTGCGATCCCCAACGATGCGCCCTATGCGTGGCGGGATAGCAGCTGGATGCACACACGCGCGAATTTCGACTGGCAACATCAACCGATCAGCATTTACGAATTGCACGCCGGCTCATGGCGGCAACACCCTGACGGCAGCTTTTATACCTGGGACGAACTGGCGACGAGCCTGATTCCGTATGTGCTGGAGCTCGGCTATACGCACATCGAGCTGATGCCGATTGCGGAACACCCGCTAGATGCGTCGTGGGGTTATCAGGTATCGGGTTATTACGCGCCCACTGCGCGCTACGGATCGCCCGAATCCTTTCGCGGCTTTGTCGACAGTTGTCATCAGCATCATCTGGGTGTGATTCTGGATTGGGTACCGGCGCATTTCCCCAAGGACAGTTTTGCGCTCGCACGTTTCACCGGCGAAGCCGTGTACGAACACGAAGATCCGCGCCGCGGCGAGCACCAGGACTGGGGCACGCTGATTTTTAATTACGGTCGCAACGAGGTGCGCAATTTTTTGATCGCGAACGCGCTGTATTGGCTCGAAGAGTTTCATATAGACGGCCTGCGTGTCGATGCCGTGGCGTCCATGCTGTATCTCGATTACTCGCGGCGCGCAGGCGAATGGTTGCCAAATCAATATGGCGGGCGCGAAAACATCGAGGCGATAGCGTTCTTGCGCGAGTTGAATATTCAGGTCCACGGTCTGCATCCGGGCGTGTTGACGTTTGCGGAAGAATCCACCGCGTGGCCTGCTGTGTCACGCCCGGTCGAACTGGGCGGACTTGGGTTTTCAATGAAATGGAATATGGGCTGGATGAACGACAGCCTGTCGTATTTTGAGCAGGATGCGGTGTATCGCAAATATCAGCACAACCAATTAACGTTCAGTCAGATGTACGCCTGGACCGAAAATTTTGTGTTGCCACTGTCGCACGACGAAGTGGTACACATGAAGCGTAGCTTGCTCGACAAAATGCCCGGCGACGTCTGGCAACGCTTCGCCAATCTGCGCTTGTTTTACGCCTGGCAATACGGCCATCCCGGCAAAAAGCTGATGTTTATGGGCAGTGAGTTCGGGCAATGGAATGAGTGGTCCGAAAAACGCGAGCTCGACTGGGCGCTGCTGCAGTTCCCCGCCCACAGTAACCTGCGGCGGCTATTGACTGACCTCAATCGTTTATATAGAACTGAACCCGCATTGCATGATTTTGATTTTGACCCGCGCGGCTTTCGCTGGATTGATTGTCACGACGCCGATCAGTCAGTAATAAGTTTTGTGCGCCAAGGGGCATCGGCAGACGCGCTCATTATCGTGATGCTGAATTTCACGCCGGTGCCGCGCAACGCTTACCGCATCGGAGTGCCGTCGGCAAAACCGTGGCACGAAATATTGAATACCGATTCCGAGTTCTACGGCGGCAGCAACGTCGGTAACGGCGGCATGCTGTTGCCGCAAGCCGCCGCTTGGATGGGTTTTGAGCACTCCCTTGAAGTGACCTTGCCGCCGCTCGCGGCGGTGTTTTTTAAAGTCGAAGCTTGAATTAGAAGCTCAACGTTCGCACTAAACCCACTCTTTTGAAAACTAAAGAAGCACCAGCAATGAACGTATTATTTGTGGCGAGTGAAGCATACCCTTTGATTAAAACCGGCGGCCTGGGCGATGTGGTGTACAGCTTGCCGCACGCGTTGCACAACCGCGGGCTGGATATTCGTCTGTTGTTGCCGGGTTATCGCGCGCTGCTGCAACAGCTGGATCAGGTGCGTATTCTGGGTTGGCTAGAGGTGCGCGGTGCGGAAGGCACACACAGCGTGCGCGTACTGCAAGCACAACATGCTGAATTTGCCTTCCCGCTGTGGGTGCTGGATTGCCCTGCCTTGTTTGATCGCGAGGGCAATCCGTATATCAGTTCGCCTGGGCAGGATTGGCCTGACAACGCTGAACGTTTTACCGTTTTTTCGCGTGTGGCGGCGCTGCTGGGGCAGGACGCGTTGAAGATGGACTGGCAGCCTGACGTGCTGCACCTGCATGACTGGCAAACCGGATTGGCTGCGGGTTTTTTGAACGATCAGTCGCCGCGCCCCAAAACCGTATTCACTATTCACAACTTGGCATACGGCGGCTATTTTTCACGGAGTGAATTCGAGCGTCTGCGTCTGGCCAACCACTGGTGGACATCCGAAGGCGTCGAGTTTCACGGTGGTTTCTCGATGTTAAAAGCCGGCATTGTGTATGCCGATGTGGTCACCACCGTGAGCCCTACCTACGCACGCGAAATCTGCACGCCGGAATTTGGCTACGGTCTGGATGGTTTGTTGCAATCGCGGAGCGCGAAGCTGTACGGCATTTTGAATGGCATCGACACACGGGTGTGGAACCCGGCAACGGACGCACATTTGGCCGCACGCTATTCTGCCAGCCGGATTAACCCAGGTAAAAAGCACAACAAACGCGCGCTGCTACAGCGATTTCTGGGCACCGTAGACGATACTCATCTGTGCGCACCGGTACTGGGTTTTGTCGGGCGGCTGGTCGAACAAAAAGGCATGGACTGGGTGCTGACGGCGATACCGATATTGCTGGCCAAAACCGATGTGCGTTTTGTGCTCTTGGGTAGTGGACAAGCGGCGTATGAACAGAAGCTGATCAAATTGGCCAAAAAATATCCTGATCGGGTGATGGTTGAAATTGGTTATGACGAGCCACTGGCGCACCAGATCGAGGCCGGCGCGGACCTGTTTTTAATGCCGTCGCGTTTCGAGCCGTGCGGCCTCAACCAGATGTATAGCTTGCACTACGGTACGCCCGCGGTGGTGTATAAAACCGGCGGCCTCGCCGACACCGTGGTGAATGCGACTGACACGACACTTACTGACGGCACCGCTACTGGCTTCGTATTTGATACGCCTGATGTCACCGCGTTTATCGCTGCAATTCAACGCGCGCTTGCGCTGATGCGCCAACCCACGGTGTGGCGACGCTTGCAACAGTCCGGCATGCGCCAGCCCTTCGACTGGCACGCCAGTGCGGGCCATTATCTTTCGCTGTATTCCACTCCCTCCCCAAGGTGACCTATGTCCACCCAGCCCCCTATCCCTACTTGCAATCCCACGCTCAAAACCTTGCCGAATGACTCCGCATCGTTCAATCAGGATTTTCAGCGTTATCAGTTTTATCACCTCGGGCGTTTTCAGGGCTGCCCCACGGTCTACACGTACAAAGCGCTCTCGTGGACTTTGCGCGACCGTTTGATGCCCGACTGGATGAACACTTACGCGCGCCGCGACGTACCGGGCAAGCGCCGCGCGTATTACCTGTCGCTGGAATTTTTGATTGGGCGTGCATTATCCAATCATGTTTTAAACCTGGGCGTCGATCCCTCGGTTCGCACGGCGCTCACCGGCTTTGCGCAGACGCTGGAAGAGGTGGTGGAAGAAGAGCCCGACGCCGGGTTGGGTAATGGCGGTCTGGGCCGATTGGCGGCGTGTTTTATGGACAGTTGCGCGACGCTCAATTTGCCGGTGATGGGCTATGGCATTCATTACGAGTACGGCATGTTTCGTCAGCACATCGAAAATGGCTACCAGATAGAAGACCCGGACAACTGGCTGCGTTATGGCAATCCGTGGGAAGTTAAGCGTTCCGAATTCACCTGCCGTGTCTCTTTCGGCGGCTATACCGAGTATTACCGCGATACGCATGGCGCGCTGCGCTCGCGCTGGGCAGGCACCAGCGATGTATTGGCTATTCCACACGACATGCCCATCAGTGGCTACCGCAATCAGGTGGTGAACACATTGCGCTTATGGAAAGCCGCGGCGACCGACGCATTCGACCTGAATGAATTTAATGCGGGCAGCTACGCCGAATCGCTGCAAGCGAAGAATCATGCCGAACATATTTCGATGGTGCTGTATCCCAACGACAGTAGCGAAAACGGCAAAGAGCTTCGTCTGCGCCAACAGTATTTTCTGGCGTCAGCGAGCTTGCAGGATGCGTTGCGGCAATGGCGCGCAGCGGGCAACAGCGACCTAGCCAAATTCGCCGAGCAAAATGTGTTTCAGATGAATGACACGCATCCGACCATTGCGGTGGCGGAGTTGATGCGCATCCTGATTGATCTCGAAGGCATGAGTTGGGAGGCAGCATGGGCGATTACGACCCAATGCATGGCTTACACCAACCACACGCTGTTGCCCGAAGCGCTGGAGCGCTGGTCGGTGGCGCTGTTTGAGCGTTTGCTGCCGCGTCTGCTGGAAATTATTTATGAGATTAACGCGCGTTTCTTGCGACAAGTTTCGCTGAAATGGCCAGGCGATGTCGGTCGCCAGCAGCGCATGTCCATTATTGAAGAGGGGCCTGTGCGCCAAGTGCGCATGGCGTGGCTCGCGATTGTCGGGAGTTTTTCAATCAACGGCGTGGCGGCCTTGCATTCGCAATTATTGCGCGAGGGTTTGTTCCACGACTTTTTCGAACTCTGGCCAGAAAAATTTAATAACAAAACCAACGGCGTCACGCCCCGGCGCTGGGTGGCGTTAGCCAACCCGGGTATGAGTGCGTTAATCACCGAGCAAATTGGCGATGGTTGGGTCGCTGATCTGGCGCATCTGGCGCGGCTCAAACCCTTGGCGGCACCGGGCAACGAAGCATTTCAACAAGCGTGGCATGCAGTCAAGATGGCTAACAAAAGTCGCCTGGCGAAGTTGGTCAAAGCGGAGTGCGGCGTCGTATTTGATCCCACTGCAATGTTCGATGTGCAGGTCAAACGCATCCACGAATACAAACGCCAGTTGCTAAATATTCTGCATGTGATCCACCTGTACATTCGCATCAAGCAGGGGCGTCTCGACAATTGGGCGAACCGGTGTGTGTTGATCGGCGGAAAAGCTGCGCCCGGCTATGTGATGGCCAAACGCATTATCAAGCTGGTCAATAGTGTGGCCGAGCTGGTGAATCACGATCCCGACGTCGATGGCCGTTTGAAAGTCGCGTTCCTGCCCAACTATCGCGTGTCGAGCATGGAAATCATTGCGCCCGCCACCGATCTTTCAGAGCAAATTTCGACCGCGGGCAAGGAAGCTTCCGGCACCGGCAATATGAAATTCATGATGAGCGGTGCCGCCACGATAGGCACTTACGACGGCGCGAATATCGAAATTCTGGACGCCGTCGGCGAGGCGAACTTTTTTCTGTTTGGACTGCGCGCCAACGAAGTCGACGCATTGCGTGGCCACTATCAACCGCAGGCGTATATCGACGCCGATAGCGATCTGCGCGAGGTGATGGAACTGCTGGCTGCGGGCCACTTCAATCCGGTCGAGCCGGGCATTTTCGACATGATTCTGGATGCCGTCAGGAGCCCATACGACCCCTGGATGACACTGGCGGATTTTCGGGCTTATGTGGATGCGCAGGAGCGTGTGTCACGCGCGTGGCAGGATCAGGCGAGCTGGACTCGGATGAGTATCTTGAACACTGCCTCAAGTGGCTTTTTTTCGACGGACCGCACGATGCATGAATACAACCGCGACATCTGGAAACTCACCGTTTGATCGTGCGACGGGTCGGTTAGTCTCGGGCTAAGCTGCCTGGCTCGGAATCGCGTGGCGCGTATCCTCGATATGGTTGGTCTCGTCCACGTACACCAGGTCCGGTGCATAACGCGCTAGTTCGATCTCGTAATAGACCGCATAGCTCGCGATAATGACGATGTCCCCCGGTTGGGCATGGTGCGCCGCCGCGCCGTTCACTGAGACAATCCCGGAGTCACGTGCCGCGCGAATCGCGTAGGTCGTAAAACGCGCGCCATTCGTGACGTTGTAAATCTGAATCTGCTCGTATTCGTGAATATTTGCAGCCTGCAATAGCGTCTCATCGATCGCGCAGGAGCCTTCGTAATGCAGTTCGGAATGGGTAACGCGCGCCCGGTGCAGCTTGGACTTGAGCATCGTTCTTTGCATGACGGTGCCTTAGAAAAATGGACGACTATTATAACCGCGCGTTAACGCCACGCTTCATTGCCGTAATGGCGAACTCAAGCGTTATCGCAGGCATCTTTAGCCGCTCGAATGGCGCCGAATACTTCGGCTGGACTGGGTTCAGCGCAGCCTAAATAAGTCTGGGCGAATTGCCTCATGTCTGGCTGATGAAAACGCAAAAAAGGATTGGTCGCTTTTTCCAGTTGCAGCGACGAAGGCAGTGTGGGTTGATCGAGGTCGCGTTTGTGCTGATCCGCGCGCTGACGGTCGAGGAGAGCTGGGTTTTGCTCATCTATGGTTAGCGCGAAGTCAATATTGCTTAGGGTGTATTCATGCGCGCAGCAAATGCGAGTAATGTCGGGCAATGTCAGAATTTTATCGAGACTTTGGGCCATCACTGCAGGCGTGCCTTCGAATAGTTTTCCGCAGCCGCAACCAAACACGGTGTCGCCGCAGAATAGATGCTTTGCCCCATAATAACTAATGTGATCCAGCGTATGCCCCGGGGTTTCAATCACCGTCAATTCAAGCTCAAGTTCTGGAAAGCTGAGCGTGTCGTCGGCATGTACGATAGTGGTTAACGCGGGAATCCGCGGGTTGTCGGGCCCATAAATAGGGCATTGATAGCGCTGCCGCAAATAAAGATTTCCGCCGGTATGATCGGGATGATGGTGAGTGATCAACACGGCGTTCAGTTTCAGACGGCGGGTGTCGATAAATGTTTGTAGTGGCGCCGGATCGCCGGGATCAATGGCAATGGCGTGCTGGTCGTTGTGCAGCACCCAAATGTAATTATCCTGGAACGCAGGCAAGGCAGTCACGGTCAACATGATCGGAATTTTGAGGTAAAACCCTATGGTATCCAAACTTGATGCAAGCTGGCTTGATACGCCGCTGGGCCAACATTTGTTGTTTCGTGAGCAAAGCTATTTTGATCACGCGGTTTCGGATGTGTTTGGCTTCAATGCCGTGCAAGTCGGTATGACGCAAGTAGACTTTTTGCGCAACAGTCGCATTCCGCTGCGCGCTACCTGTGGGATGGAAGTGACGGCGCAAGTGCGCGCGGATGCGATGTTTTTACCGTTTGACGCGCAATCGCTGGATTTACTGATTTTGCCGCATGTGCTCGAGTTCAGCCCCAACCCGCATCAAGTGTTGCGCGAAGCTGACCGCGTACTGCGCCCGGAAGGGCGGCTATTGTTATCGGGATTTAATCCGCGCAGCCTGTGGGGAATGACGCGACTGTTTCGCGGGGCCGAGCAGGGCTATCCCTGGAATGGCAATTTTTTGAATATCTCCCGCATTAAAGACTGGATGGTGCTGCTGGGCATGGAAGTGGCGGGCGGCAGCATGTGCTGTTATCTCCCGCCTATCAATCGCGAAAGCTGGCTGCGGCGGCTGCGTTTTATGGAGCCCGCCGGGGATCGCTGGTGGGCGATGGGCGGCGGGGTCTATTTCTTGCAAGCGGTAAAACGCGTACACGGCATGCATGTCATTACGCCTGAATGGAAAGCGCCGGTGGCAAGTCGCTTATTAATCCCGGCCACCGGCAAAGTAGTCAATTTAGAACAATACCGGACCCGACGCGAATCCTGATGACGACAGCGAGCACAGAAAATACCCCTATTATCGATATCTATAGCGATGGTGCCTGTAAAGGCAACCCTGGCCCCGGCGGTTGGGGCGCGTTAATGGTCTCGGCAAGTTCGCAACGCGAGATTTATGGCGGCGACCCGGCCACCACCAACAACCGTATGGAGATGACCGCGGTCATTCGCGCGCTCGAACAGCTCAAGCAGCCCTCCCAAGTGCGGGTGCATACCGACTCGCAGTACGTGCAAAAAGGCATCAGCGAATGGTTGCCCGGGTGGAAGCGCCGCAATTGGCGTACGGCCGAAGGTAAGCCTGTCAAAAACCAGGATTTGTGGCGCGAACTCGACGCGTTGAATGCCTTGCACTCGATTGAATGGAAATGGGTGAGAGGTCATAACGGTCACCCACAAAATGAGCGCGCCGATGCGTTAGCTAATCAGGGCATTCCGGTTATCGGCCCGGAGGTTTCAGCGCGCTAACATGCGTCAAATCATCCTCGATACCGAAACCACCGGCCTCGACCCGAGCCAGGGCCACCGTGTCATTGAGGTAGCCGCAGTCGAAATGGTCAACCGGCGTCTCACCGGCAATCATTTTCATCGTTACCTTAATCCCGATCGTGAAATCGACGCCGGCGCGATGCAGGTCCACGGGATCACCCCTGAATTTTTGCAGGACAAGCCGCGTTTTTCTGATATTGCAATGGAGTTTGCCGACTTCATTCGGGATGCCGAACTGATTATTCACAACGCGCCGTTCGATGTCGGATTTTTGAACGCTGAATTGCGGATGGCCGATTTGAATCCGCTCATGCATTGGTGTGGTGGCGTGACTGATACCTTGGCGATGGCCAAAGCGCTGCATCCCGGTCAGCGTAATAATCTGGACGCGCTATGCAAACGTTATGGCGTGGATAACGCCACCCGCACGCTGCATGGCGCGCTGCTAGATTGCGAATTGTTAGCCGCAGTGTATTTGTCACTCACCCGCGGGCAGGAGAGTTTGTCGATTGGGTTTGAAGGCCGCTCGCAGTTAGTGAGCGATAAGCAACGCGCCGCGCGCCCCCGCCCGGTTGTACTGATCGCTACCGCAGTAGAACTGATGCTGCACGAAACCACGTTGATCAGTGTGCAACAAGAAAGCCGAGGTCGCTGTCTCTGGTTGGAAGGCTAAATATTTTGCAAGCCGTTCAATAGCCTAGCCTTGCGGAGAGGGCGAGGCACGACGGACTTTAAGGTCTTCTATTTCTTACGCGGGCGATTGCGCAGGCTTTCTTTGGAGTGGTCGATTAGACGATCAGCCACCACTTCGGCGTCTACTGTAAAGGTGCCCTTTGCCAGCGCATCCTTCACTGACGCGATTTTGCTCGTATCGGCGATGTCTACGTTAGTTAGCTCTGCTTCCATCGCGCGCATCAGCGTGCTGGATTCGGTGAGCGTCAAGCTCTCTGCCCCCGAGGAGGGACTTTTATTGGCTTTGTCTGCCCCCTTTGCGCGGGTGGTCGAGGCTTTGGAGACAGTAGTTGGGGTGATACGTTTATCGATTTTCACGAAGCGTTCCTGGAAATTGCGACGCCACAAACTGGCGTGCACGGTCAAACGGCGTAATTTCGCAAAACTTTAGCTGCGGCAGAGTTACTTTATAGAACATCGGCTCCCTAATCCAGAATATGCGAAACCAGCCCGTCCGCAAGCTTGGGCTCAAACCAGGTTGACTTCGGCGGCATCACTTCGTTCACATCGGCCACCGCAATCAGGTCTTGCATACGTGTGGGATGCAGCGCAAACGCCATGGCCATCTCGCCGCTATTGACGCGGCGTTCCAACTCACTTAAACCCCGGATACCGCCGACAAAGTCTATGCGTTTATCCCGGCGTGGGTCGGTAATGCCTAATACTGGGCCGATCAAATTATTTTGCAGCAGGCTCACATCGAGGCGGCCCACCGGGTCGGCGGGGATCAGGTCGGGGCGGATACGAAGCTGATGCCACTGACCGGCCAGATAAAGCCCGAACGTGCCGGGTTGAGCGGGCTTCACCGGTGTGGTTGAAATTTCGATTTCGAAGGCCGTTCGGATCCGTGCAAAGAGTAGTTCCGCGCTGAGCTGATTGGTATCGGTTATCAGCCGGTTGTAATCCATGATGCGCATTTCGTGCGCTGGAAAAATCACCGATAGAAACGCGTTATACGATTCCGCGCCGGTGTGGGCCGGATTCGCCGCACGGCGCGCCGTTGCAATGCGTGAAGCAGCAGCCGAACGGTGATGGCCGTCTGCAATATAAATCGCGGGCATCGCGTTAAACGCGGCGGTAATACGCACTGTCGCCTCTGCATCGCGGAGCATCCAGATCGTATGGCGCACGCCCTCAAGCTCGGCATCGGAATCAGGCGCGCCCGCTGAGGCACTCGCTAAAATCGCGTCGACTTCAGGGGCGGCGGGATAGGCCAGCAACACCGGCCCGGTCTGTGCGTTCAGCGCATCGATCTGCCGCACCCGGTCGTCTTCCTTGTCGGGGCGCGTGAACTCGTGTTTGCGGATGCGGTTGGTGTCGTAATCAACCACCGACGCCGCGGCGACCAATCCGGTCTGTGTATGCGCGCCCATCGTGATGCGGTAGACGTAATAGTGCGCATCCGGATCGCGCACCAGCACACCGGTCTGGATCATATTGCCGAGGTTCTCGGCTGCTTTGGCGTAAACCTCGGGCGCATAAGGGCTGATGCCGGGAGCCAGATCAATCTCGGGTTTGGAAATATGTAAAAAGCTCCATGGTCGGCCCGCCGCGCGCGCACGGGCTTCGTCGGTCGAGAGCACGTCGTAGGGCGGTGCAATCACATCGCCGGCTCGGCCGGGTGCGGGGCGCAGGGCATTAAAAGGCTGGATCAGGCTGCGGGCAGAAGTTGTCATAGTGAATATCAATGTGTAGTAAGCGGTTCGATCACGGGTTCGCCTAGCGCGGCTAAAAATGCGGTTACTGCCCCTACACGGCGCTGTAGATCGGGCAACGGGGTGGTCAGTTTCAACCGGTCCGGGCCTGCTAACTTGTAACCGGCGCGGCCCTGAATCAATTGCATGATTCTAATCGGATCGATCGGCGGCCTGGGCACAAATTGCACCGTCATGCCCTCGCTGGATACGTCTAGCCGCACGATGCCATACGCGCGGGTCGCTAGGCGCAGCCGGTGCACCGCGATCAGTGCGCGCGCGTTATCGGGCAATTCGCCAAAGCGGTCGATCAGTTCTTCACGCATCAGCGCCAGATCGTCCTCGGTCTGGCAGCTGGCGAGGCGCTTGTACAGCACCAGCCGCTCGTGCACATCGGGGCAGTAGTCATTGGGCAGCAGCGCGGGCGTGTGCAGATTGATTTCGGAGACGATATCAAAGGGCTGCGCGACATCCGGCTCGTGCCCGGCTTTCAAACTTTTGACCGCCTGCGACAGCATATCGTTGAACAGCGAAAACCCCACCTCGATCATTTCGCCGCTCTGTTTATCGCCCAGCACCTCACCCGCGCCGCGAATTTCCAGATCGTGCATCGCCAGATGAAAGCCCGCGCCGAGTTCTTCCATCAGCTGAATCGCATCGAGCCTTTTCTGCGCCTGGGGCGTCAGCGTGCGGCCTTCTTCGACCAGAAGATAGGCAAAGGCCTGATGGTGCGAGCGCCCGACGCGGCCGCGTAACTGGTGTAATTGCGCCAGCCCGAATTTATCCGCGCGGTTGATCAGCATCGTGTTGGCGGTCGGCACGTCGATCCCGGTTTCGATAATCGTGGTGCACAGCAGCACGTCGAAACGCTGCTGATAAAAGTCGCGCATCACCTGTTCCAGATCGCGCTCGGCCATCTGCCCGTGGCCGACGCGAATGCGCGCTTCCGGCAGCAGTTTCTCCAGCGTGTCCTTCATGTTTTCGATGGTATCGACCGCGTTGTGCAGAAAGAACACCTGCCCGCCGCGCTTCAGTTCGCGCAGCACCGCCTCGCGAATCAGACCCGTCGAAAACGGCGCGACGAAGGTTTTCACCGCCAGTCGTTTCAGCGGCGCGGTCGCAATCGCCGAAAAATCGCGGATGCCTTCGAGCGCCATCGCCAGCGTGCGCGGGATCGGCGTCGCGGTTAGCGTCAGCACATCGACCTCGGCGCGCAGCGCTTTCAGTTGCTCCTTCTGGCGCACGCCAAAGCGGTGCTCCTCGTCGATAATCACCAGGCCCAGCCGCGCGAATTTCACGTCCTTCTGAATCAGCCGGTGCGTGCCGATGATGATGTCAATCTTGCCGTCCGCCAGGCCCTGCAACGCGGCAGTCTGCTCCTTCGCGGTGCGAAAGCGCGACAGCTCGGCGATCTTCACCGGCCACGCCGAAAAACGATCCGAGAATTTAAGGAAATGCTGCTCCGCCAACAGCGTGGTCGGCACCAGCAACGCGACCTGTTTGCCGCCCATCACCGCCATGAACGCCGCGCGCAACGCGACTTCGGTCTTGCCAAAGCCGACGTCGCCGCACACCAACCGGTCCATCGGCTTGGCACTCTTCATGTCGTCCATCACCGCGTTGATCGCCGCGGCCTGGTCGGGCGTTTCTTCAAAGCCGAAGCCTTCGACAAAAGTATCGTAATCGTGCGGCGCGCAGACAAACGCGTGGCCCTCGCGCGCCGCGCGCTGCGCATAAAGATTCAGCAATTCCGCTGCGGTGTCGCGTGCCGCCGCGAGCGCGCGACGGCGCGCTTTCTCCCATTGCTCGGTGCCGAGTTTGTGCAGCGGCGCACTGTCTTCGCCCGCGCCGCTGTAGCGCGAAATCAGATGCAGACTCGCAACCGGCACATACAGCTTGTCGCCGCCGCTGTATTCCAGATGCAAAAATTCGGTCACGCCATCGCCCAGATCCATGCTGGACAAACCCAGATAGCGCCCCACGCCGTATTGCGCATGCACCACCGGGTCGCCGGTTTTCAGTTCGGACAGATCGCGCAGCAGGCTGTCGATCGAGGTCGTGCGTGCCTCGCGCGCGCGCCGCAACCGGGGCGGGATCGCGTACAGCTCGCTCTCGGTAATCAGCGCGATCTTAGCTTTGGGATAAACAAATCCGGCCGCCAATGGGCCGTGAGTCAAACTGAGAGGGTGCGAGTCGGCCAGACTCGTCGCCCAGTCTTCGGTGATGTGCGCGACCAGCCCATGCTCGGCCAGATATTCCGCCAATGTTTCGCGCCGTCCCGCCGAAGGCGCAATGATGATCGCGCGGCCGCGAAAGCCGGAGAGCCAGGCTTGGAGTTTTTCCACCGGATGCGGCGCGCGCCGGTCCACCGAAATCGGCGGCAGCGGCTGCGTCAAATCAACCGCTTTGACTCCCTCTCCCCTGGGGAGATTGCCAGCGACTTGGCCGCTTGCGGGCTTAGTCGACTGGTTATTAGTTTCATCAGGGTTGGGGTGAGGGCGGTTTTCCAACTCAGTCGAATGGTTAGTAGACCCATCAGTGCTGGCTAGAGGGCCACTCAGATCAATTCGCGCGTAAGCCTTAGCCCTTACAAAAAAATCCTCCACCGATAAAAACAACCGTGCCGGCGACAACAACGGCCGATCCTTATCCCCTGACAGCAATCGAAACCGCCCCTGCGTATCCGCCCAAAACTCCTGCCCCGCAGCCTCCAGGTTGCCCTGCGCCACAAGCAGCGCGCCGCTCGGCAGATAATCGAACAGACTCGCGGTCTCTTCGAAAAACAGCGGCAGGTAATACTCGATGCCCCCCGGTGCGAGCTTATTGCTCACGTCCTTATAGAGCTTGGATTTAGACGGATCGCCCTCGAACGCTTCGCGAAAACTCTGCCGAAAGCGCGTTACACCTGCATCGTCGAGGGGAAATTCCCGGGCCGGCAGCAGCCGAATCTCACCGACCGAATACAGGCTGCGCTGCGTATCCACGTCGAACGCGCGCAGCGTTTCAATCTCGTTGTCGAACAGATCAATCCGGTACGGCAGCACACTGCCCATCGGAAACAGGTCAATCAAGCCGCCGCGTATCGAAAATTCGCCCGGCGAAAACACCTGGTTCACATGCTGGTAGCCGCCCAGCATCATCTGCGCGCGAAATGCGGCCTCGTCGAGTGTGTCTTTCTGCTTTAGAAAAAACGTGTGCGCGGCCAGGAATGCTGATGGCGCCAGCCGGTACAGCGCAGTGCTCAGCGACACCAGCGCAATGTCAAACTCGCGCCGCGAAATCTGGTACAGCGTCGCCAGCCGCCCGGAAATCAGGTCCGGATGCGGCGAAAACGTGTCGTAAGGCAGCGTTTCCCAGTCCGGAAACACACATACCCGCAACGCCGGATTAAACCAGTGAATTTCCTCCGAGAGCCGCTGTGCGTCCCACGCGCTCGCGCACACCACCACCAGAGGCGTGGCAGGCGTGGCGAGTTCCGACAGATACAACCCATCCGCCGAGCCGGATAAACCGGGCTGGCGCAACTTGTGGCCGGGAGCGGGATGTTTGGGGCTGAACAACATGAATCGAAAAAGCCCGAATTATAAGCTTTCTACAATGGGCTCTAATTGGAGTAACTCAAAGGGCATTTCGGGTTAACACATGGGCAGATTATTTATCGATCTAACTGGCAACACCAATACTTTAGATAGGGTTGGAAAGGATCGCACCGATCACCAATAACAAAAAAATGGTGCCTAAGGCACCATTGAGAATTACCCGCCAATGTTCTTTCGAATTGATGGTACACGTAACAATTATTTCCGTTTTTTTAACCAGATGACTAACCCCCCCACAGCCCCTATGGCAACTAGAGATAGCGAACCAGGCTCGGGTAAGGCAACCGGAGTTGGAATAGTTGCGGCCAGCGCCGAAAGGCTAAACGTGGTCAGCGAAAACATTAAAGTAAGTTGTTTCAATTTCTTTCTCCTTGTTATTCAATTGGAATATAAGTTAAAGCACTTTTTATGCCAATTTTAATACCAGTTTTATTTCATCATCGTAGACATCCTAAACCGCTTAGGTTCAGAAACTATGGAAATTAATTCGACTATTGGATCCTTCCCGGCTCGCCGATCCGTGAGGGCTTATCGCGCTAGAGCAAGACTTGCGTGCCGAGTTCGACGACGCGATTGGGCGGCAGATTGAAATAGCTCGCGGCGCCTTCCGACTGGCGCGTCATCCACGCATACAGCCCGCTGCGCCACGCGGGTAGCCCGCCGGGGCCGTCCACCACGGTGGAGCGCGCGACAAAATACGTCGTCGTCATCGGGTCGAGATCCAGGCCGTGATCGGCGGCACTTTCCAGCGCAAGATTCAGGTCGGGCTCTTCGCGAAAGCCGAAACACACCGCCATGCGATACACGCCCGCGGCGATTTCTTCAATCTGCAGGCGTTGGTGGGGCGCGATATAAGGGATGTCGGCGTTCACCACGTTCAAAAACACCGTGCGCGCGTGCATCACCTTGAAGTGTTTGAGATTGTGAAACAGCGCACTTGGCACCAGTGTGGGATCGGACGTGAGATACACCGCGGTGCCGCTAACGCGCGGCACATCGGGTTGCGGCCCGGCCATAAAATCGGCGAGCGGAATATCGATCTTGCGGCGCAACGTCGCGATCAAACGGCTGCCTTCCTTCCAGGTGGTCAGCAACAAAAAAATCAGCCCGCCTAGAATCAGCGGCAACCAGCCGCCTTGCAAAACCTTGGTCAGGTTCGATCCGAAGAACAGTATCTCGAGCACACCAAAAAACGCCAGCGCAATCACCAGCCCGATGCGCGCGCGCCCCGGCAGCATGAACGTAATCAGCGCGGCAAGCAGCGTGGTGATGATCATGGTGCCGGAAACGGCAATGCCATAAGCGGCGGCCAGCGCGGTGGACGAGCCGAACGCGAACACCAGCACAATCACGCCGATCAGCATCAGCCAGTTGATGCCCGGAATATAAATCTGTCCGCGTTCCGTGTCCGACGTGTGCAGCAAGCGCATGCGCGGCAAATACCCGAGCCGCGAGGCTTGCAATGTCATCGAATACGCGCCGGTAATCGTCGCCTGCGAAGCAATCACCGTGGCGGCTGTGGCGAGCACCACCAGCGGCAATAAAAACCAGTCGGGCGCCAGCAGATAAAAAGGATTTTCCACCGCCTTGGCAGAGCGCAAAATCAGCGCGCCCTGACCAAAATAATTAATCAGCAGAGCCGGGCACACCAGCGCATACCATGCAACGCGCACGGCTTTGGCGCCAAAGTGCCCCATGTCCGCATACAGCGCTTCGCCACCGGTGAGCGCAAGAAACACCGCGCTCAATAGCAAAAACATCGCGCCCGGATGCTGCAGTCCAAAGTCGATCGCATACATCGGGTTGATCGCATGCAGCACCGCAGGCGTCTTGGCAATGCTGAGCCCGCCGAGAATCGCCAGCGCAATAAACCACACGATCGTTATCGGGCCAAACAAACCGCCGATGCGGCTGGTGCCGTGACGCTGGATCAGAAACAGCGTGATCAGAATGCCCAGCGTAATCGGCATAATCCAGTGCTCAAACTGTGGCGTGGCAATACTCAAGCCTTCCACCGCAGAGAGCACCGAAATCGCCGGCGTGATGATCGCGTCGCCATAAAACAGCGCCGCGCCAAACACCCCGGCGCCGATCAAAAATGCAGACCAGCGCGATGCCTGCGGCAGCAAACGATGCGCTAGCGCCGTCAGCGCAAGCACGCCGCCTTCGCCCTCGTTGTCAAATTTCAGCACGATCCACACGTATTTGATCGAGATGATCAACATTACCGCCCAAAAAAAAGCGGACAAGGCCGCGAGCACATTCAGCTCCGTGGCCGCCAGCGCATGCGGGCCAGTGAACGCTGCCTTGAAAGCATACAAAGGACTCGTGCCGATGTCGCCATATACCACCCCCAGCGCGCCTACGGCCAACGCAGCCAAACGCGCGGGAGAAGAGGGAGCGGAGTGGGCCATGAGAAGTCCTTGTCAATGCGGAGTGGTGGCATGAAAAGCGCTAAGCCAGCGCCTGGAATGGCTTCGGTTTCACTGCCGGATGATTATAAGCTTGCCCCAAGCGGCGCAACCGCACAGGAATACGAGTGTTGTAGTAAGGATAATCTATACCGCGTTATCCGCTTGACGTATAACGCGACACGTTCTATTATCGCTTCATGATCCAGTCGTTCAAGTGCGCTGACACGCAAGCATTATTCGCAGGCAAATCATCGCCTCGCTTTGTCAACATCAGGACGGTATCCGAGCGCAAATTACAGATGCTCCATCGCGCCATAAGCATTGAAGACTTGCGTGTATCCCCACAAAACAGACTGGAAAAACTGAAAGGCAAGCGAAAAGGTACATGGAGCATACGCATCAACGACCAATGGCGCCTGTGTTTCCGCTTCGAAGACGGCCATGCCTTTGATGTCCAAATTGTCGATTACCACTGAAGGAGACCACGATGACTATTACCAATGGAATGCGTCCGATTCACCCGGGTGAAATCCTGCGCGAAGAATTCATCATCCCGCTGGGACTTTCCGCCAACGCCCTCGCCATCGCCTTGCGCGTGCCCGCGCCGCGCATCAACGACATCGCACGGGAACGCCGCGCGATCAGCGCCGACACTGCCCTGCGCCTGGCTCGCTACTTTGGTACTAGCGCGGAATTCTGGCTGGGTTTGCAATCGGATTACGATATGAAAATCGCGCTAGCCGAACATGGCTCGCGCATCAATCAAGATATTGCACCTATGGAGCACGCAGCGTGAAGGGAAGCAAATGTGTTAATGCAGGACCCGACCCCGAGACCGCCGTGGTGGTCTCAGGCGTCCGTAGAACCCCGTGTTACTTGGACGGGATGAAAAGGTAATCATGCTCCGCCAAATCACCTTAAAAACTGGCCACCCTTCAGCACAAACACTTCTCACGATCCCAATTGGTGGGATAACAATATTCGTTGGCCCCAATAACTCTGGAAAGAGCCTTCTACTACGAGAAATTGAGAATATTTTTACATCTGGGTGGACGTAAATGCGCTGAAGTTAGTGAACAGCCTAGATATCAAATGGATAGAGGAGAATGAGCTCGACTTACTCATAGAGCGACTAAAAAACCGTCATGCTAATCCACTGACAGTGCCGCCAGATCATGTGCAAATTGGGTGTATGAACCCACATGGAGGATATGAGGCATCCAACATATATTTACCATCAATTAAAAACGCTATCGCTCAGAAAACAGAGTGGAGATGGCTAGCACAAACCATACTTCGTTTTTCCTTGATGCGCCTTGACGGTCGAACTCGTTTCTCACTTACTGACGAAAAACCTTCCGGAGATTTGATAGCCGTACCGGCAAATATGCTTGTTAAATTACTAGTCGACAGCAAATCGCGTGAATTAGTCCAACAGCATATTACAGATGCTTTCGGAAAGCATTTCCAAATTGACCCTACCGGGATGACAACTCTTCGGATCAGGCTTCATGATACACCTTCTGATCAACCAAATTCTGAACTCTCATTAGATGAGAACGCAGTTCAGTTTCAACGCACTGGGTTACACATTAAGGACGCTAGCGACGGTGTTCAAGCATATACAGGAATACTTTGTGCGGTTAGCTCAAGCGACTACAAAGCCATATTAATCGACGAGCCTGAGGCATTTTTACATCCGCCATTAGCTAAGAAATTAGGCTATCAGCTTGCCAATATATCCAAGGAAAGGGATGGAGTTCTACTTGCGTCCACCCATAGCGCAGACTTCTTGATTGGGTGTATCCAGTCAGGGCAACCAGTACAAATTGTTCGCCTGCAATATCAGAAAGGGGAATCTTCAATACGGGTAATTGACCCTCAAACGCTAATATCATTGTTTAGAGATCCTTTGCTTCGAAGCGCAAATGTGATTTCAGCGTTGTTTTATGATGGTGTGATTGTTTGTGAGGCAGATGGCGACAGGGTTTTCTACAATGAGATTTTGCATAGATTAAACGAGGCAAATAGCTCGACCTTATCCATACTCGTTCTGAATGCCAGGGGTAAGCAATCGATCCGAAATCTAATAGGCACATTAAGGAAGTTCGGCATCCCAGCCGCAGCAATATGTGATATTGACATCATCAAAGATGGCGGCGCGACGTGGAAAGGTTGGATGACTGCTGCAGGTGTACCAGATGCCTTACATTCTGGATATGGAGCAAACCGCGATGCCGTGGAAAAAGTATTTTCATCTCAAGGCATTAATATGAAATCAGAGGGTGGGGTTTCAGCTCTAACTACATCTGATAGACATGCATGTCAGCAGCTACTTTCTACGTTGGCAGAATATGGTGTCTTTGTAGTTCCTGGGGGAGAACTGGAAAGTTGGCTTCCAGAGATGAACATTCAAGGTAAAAAGGACGAATGGGTTGACAATGCACTTCATAATATGGGCTCCGACCCAACCGAATCGACTTATCTGAAGCCAGCTACTGATGACGTCTGGTACTTTATGAAATCCATTTCCCAATGGATTTCAAATCCAGCAAGAAAGGGTATGCCAAACTGAATCCTATTTGGGCTGGATAATATTTGGATTTCCACTTTTAGATTGTTGTGTTTTGATTCATCACTTGGGCGCACGATTATTCACCAGAACATGTAAACGCAGTTACCTGATTCATTTGGATTGGTGATCCACATGAAGCTTGAACCTCTCTGCAATATGGGTATGCCCTCTGCTGTTGTCACCCTGTTCTGTGCTGACAAACATGTTTCTATCTGGCTTGAGTCGCCAATTAAAGCGAAGTCCGAGTTTTTACAGATAATCCCCGCATGATGATCGCCTTGTTCCCGCTGCTGGGTGAGCAGCCGCATGCAAAGCGACTGCCTAAGCAGTATCGGCCGCTACGCGGCGAGCCGTTGATGGCGCATACGTTGTGCGCGGTGGCTCAAAATACCCACTTGAATAGCACTCGGAAAGCAAATGGGGTTTATCATCAGGTTTGATGCGCGATGCCGTGCCTAAGCTGGCGAAGGGTAAGCTTTTTGGAGACGGCACTGCAAACAGTAAAACAGGAAGTAGCCTCCCTGCTGGAACGACTGCCAGAAGGCAGCTCGCTGGAAGACGTGCAATACCATTTGTATGTCATCGAGAAGATACGGTAATCCCCCCCTAAATCAGTAGCAGCCAGAAGTGGAATTTTCTCGTAATCTAACCCGAGGAGGTTCCCTTGAAGAAATCGCGTTTTACCGACAGCCAGATCATAGGCGTACTTAAACAGGCCGAAGTAGGCACTCCA
>JANLZE010000131.1:0-1561 GCA_031366105.1 Thiobacillaceae bacterium
TAAAAAATTAATGGGGTCGTACTCTGAGGTTTCCCCACGAATCATGCAGCTGCGGCGCGATTGATTGCGGTGCTCACCTGACTTCGCAGCCCATGCCAAGTCAGCCATGAGACTTTGAGTTTTCGCAGCAGTTCGGGCGAATCGATCACACGCTTTGCCAACATCATCACCGACAGTTCGGCACGGTCTTTACGGCACGTGCTCATCAATTGCAGATGTAATTGCGCGCTCTTTGCGGCCTCGCCAATCAGTCGTTTGGCCATTTGCGCGATATAACCAATCAACAGCAATGCTTGCAAACGCGTCTGTCCCTGGCTTCTCGACAACGCCAGCCCCGCACCCAGGACGACATTCTTCGTGTCACGAAATGCCTCTTCAATGCGCATACGCTGGGCATACAGCCTCACAATCGCTTCAGCGCTCAAGCGGGCAAGGCTTGGCGAGCAACTCAACAACCAGGGTTCACGGTAACGTGCAGCGCACTTTTTGGCGGTGCTGTTTTTCTGTTCCTTGTCGCTGGCATAGCGATGTTTACGGCCTTTAGGGGCGTGCTTGACCAGCACCAGACGACACGTGAGCGGACGATTGCGTACCGTTTCATATGCTCCCAGGTCGGCTGCTACGGTGCGCGCTTGCGCATACAGATTTTTGGCGGGTTGCCATGCTTGGAGCTCACCCTTGCGCACGAAGTCGCGATTGCGTACCCGCCCAAGCCATTGCCAGCCTTGTGCTGCGATCAGCCTGAACCAGGGGTTGCGGAATCCGGCATCGGTCATAATTAATAGGGTCGTACTCGATATACCGCACCATTAAAACATTTGTCCGCATTCCCCCAGCCCAACACACGAGAAAATCCACCCAGGACACCTGCGTTTTTACCCATGCACTTGCCAGAACTGCGCGGGGGTGATGATGGGGTATTCATTTCCCAGGGCAAGCAGGGCTTTGTCCCCGGTCAGCAGGTAATCAGCCTGGGCGGCTCGCCAGGTGTTCAGGACGGGCTGATCCATCGGGTCGGTCAGGCGCGGTCCCAGGTGGTTATCGGGTTCGACGAGGTCTGCCTGGAAGGCGAGAATATCGACCAAATCAGCTATTTCCTGGGCATTCAGACCATGCCGGTGCGTCAGTTTCGGTAGCACGCGCGCCAGCTCATTGAGGATGTAATGGCTGAGCACGACTTCGAGTGAGCCATGCTGCCATGCGGCTACAATTCTGCCCGGCAGGCTTTGCGGGTAGGCCAAGCCTGATAGCAGGACATTGGTATCGAGTACAACGCGCACTTATGTTGGTTCGCCGCGTATAGCCTGCACAGCGGCTTCGATTTCCGCGATGCCTTGTTCCTCGGGCACGGCAGCGAACCCCGCAGCCAAACGCGCACTTAAATCATCAAAGCGGTTTTGCATGCGGCGAATGCGCGCAAACAGCCGCGCATCGACCAAGGCGGCGACAGGTTTGCCGTCCTTGTTGATGAGGATGCTATCGTTACGGTACTGCACTTGGTTGAGCATATCGCCCAGATTCTGGCGGAATGCGACTGCGCTGGTTTCGGTAATCATGGCTG
>JANLZE010000025.1:0-1736 GCA_031366105.1 Thiobacillaceae bacterium
CAGCCAAGCAATCATTGGCGAAGAGCCAGAGATGGAATACACGAAGTTACCCTTAAAAGAGATGCTTGAGCGCGGATGCTTTGGCAATTTCAAGGGAAACGCACAGCGCTTGAAGGATTACGCCGAAGACCTGGTTCTCAAATTCATGCAGGGCCTCTTGCCTAAACAGACCACACCAGCATTTCTGCGCGCACCCCTACACCAACGCGGAACGCGGGATGCGGACGGACATGCGCTGCTTGCCTGGCGGCTATGCGTAATCAAAAAAGCGCGCGCCAATCCCGCTCCTCGCGAGTACAAAAAAGGCGTCATTACTGCAAAATGGATGAAAGACCTCGCCCGACTTTCGGTATTCGAAGAAGGTCCGCGTTTGGCTCGTGAACAACTTGGTATGGCCGGAATCACCCTGGTTATCGAACCCCACTTCAAGGGCACTTACCTTGATGGCGCGGCGATGCTCGATGAAGGTCACCCCATTGTCGCCATGACACTTCGCCATGATCGCCTGGATAATTTTTGGTTTGTGCTGATGCATGAACTGGCCCACGTCGCCAAGCATTTGGATGAGGCGCATCCGCTTTTTACCGACAATCTGGATAGTCCTGATGAACAGGATCGTAAAGAACGTGAGGCAGATGATATGGCAGGCGAGGCGCTCATCCCGCAAACCGCCTGGCAAAAATCCGCCGCCCGTACCAGCCACCTAATCACGGACGTGATTGCTCTAGCGGAAAAGCTTGGTATTCATCCAGCCATTGTTGCCGGCCGTGTAAGGCACGAGACCAAAAACTTCCGGCTGCTTGCAAGACAACTTGGCCAAGGTCAAGCCAGCCGACACTTTGTATAGCCGTGTAGGGGGCGCAATGACGTGCCCACCCTACTTGATTATGCGTATCAAATACGAAGTCATCAAGGATAAAGGCTACGACCTCAGCAAGTACGCCTTACGATACAAATTTCAAGGCTATATTGGACGCCATTCGACAATGGGTGAATTTGAGCGCAGTCACAGGGAGGAATAATGCAGCATGTAAAAGGCAGGTTAGCCAAGGTGCTTCGCAATAAGCCGACTGTGGTCACGCGCGCTGTTTTCTGGAGCATCCCCCACGATTCTGGCAGGGAAGATATCAGCCTAAAGCTCGGGCGGTACAAGAAACCACAGGAAATGCTGGATGACGAGGTGCCAGAGACACTGCAACCGAAGAGTGAACTGACACTTGATGACGAGGAATTCAAGGCTTTGATCGAATTCCTTCAGGCGCACTATGAACCGTTTCGACAGGGCACGAAGGCGTTCATTCCGTTGGACAAACCATACGAGCAGGAGAATGCCGCTCAGATTCGGGCGCTGTTTTCCCTTCCCGATAAGCAAAAGTTAATTCAGTTCATTCTTTCAAATCATGTTATTCCCGAGGATCTTGCTGCGGGGTTGCAGCAGGCGCATCGTATTCGCGCAATCAAACAATTCGAGCAGATGCTCGAACAAGATCAAAAGGAAAACGCCTGGCAAGAGTGGTTTCAGAAAAATAGCTGGGTGCTGGGTAGCGAGTATGTTCGAATACTCGATGAACGCCACATAGACATTAAGAACATATCTGACTTCCTCATGGAGGCGTATGACGGATTCTTGGACATCATTGAAATCAAGCGCCCGGAAGGCGGGCTTCGTTTTTGGGCAGCCTCTCTCGACCACGAAAATTACGTCCCCTCAACAGATTTAACCAAGGCCATCACTC
>JANLZE010000044.1:0-1126 GCA_031366105.1 Thiobacillaceae bacterium
TGTTCTCAAACGGCAGGACAATCGCCCCGGCATTTTTTCGTAACATAGCTGCAGCAACCAGCCCGGCGATGTCTATGCAACGCACCGACGACGACGCGGAACCACGGTAACCCGTTACCGGAGAAGACATCGATCCCGAGACGTCCGGACATACCACCACCTTGCCCTCGATTTCCGGCACGTTCACCAATGCGATCTCCAGCGCATCCTGCAATGCTTCGCGTACTGCAATCGGAACTTCGCTGCCCGCAGCCATATAGGCCGCCATCAACTGATACGGAAACACTTTTGCCTTTGCAATCGCATTCGCATCACGCAGCTTGGCCGCAATGAGTTCAGTCATACCGTCCACTTGATACACCCCGTGTCGAGCGAACGTATTCAAGTTCATACGCACCATCTGCCAACCAGACTGTTTCGCAATTTGCGCCCAATTCTCAGTTGAGAGTTCCAGCGCGGTCAGCATCTGGAACGGAACATCCGGAAGCGGCTGCTTACGATCTAGCTTGTATGCTTCGAAAGCTTTGACCATCGGCGGCAAGGCAGCGACCTGATACGGCTTCCCGATCAACCAGGCAAAGAACGCTTCGCGCCAAGCCTCGGACGGCTTCGGGTGAACCATCTTCACCACATCCGCCAGCGACGGCGCAGCACCGATCGTTGCCGCCAACAATTCTTTTTCAGAGGCAGTGTTTAGCCATGCCTGCACCAATTTCTTCGGGCGCGAACCCAGCGATTTGCGGCCAACGGCGCCAGAGCGGATGATCTGTACGAAATTGCGCAACACTTTGCCGTTGGCGATCACACGCTTGAACACCTGCGTTAGCTCCGCAGCACCTTTAGCAGCCAGCACGGCCGTCAACAGCGCCGGCACGTCTTTCATGTAGCCACGCTCACGGCAATAGACTGCCGTTTGTGCAATAAACTGCGAATCGACCTCCTTGCACAACTCAAGAATAGTTTCCAGTTGGGTCTCAGCACTGGCGTAGTAAGTCGCGTTCAAGCAACCGGTTGCCGCGTATTGCGCCAGTACATGTTTTGCAGACAGCGCGTAAGCCGGTGCGCCTTCCTCGTTAATGGCGTTTGCCTTCGGGAGCAACTTACCTTTCGAGCTTTGGAACAATTG
>JANLZE010000088.1:0-3709 GCA_031366105.1 Thiobacillaceae bacterium
TGCATGAACTCATCCTTGCCCAAACGCAGCTTGTCAATCAAGCCCCCTACCAGCGGGACTCGTGACCGACTACCCGATAAGGCATGCAGATTTAAGCTTTGGGCTGTAGTTACGATTCCGGTGAGCTTGGCACCCAGCACGTCTAGATCGGTCGCGCGGACCTGGTCGAGCATGGTGTCCGTATATTCGGCGGTATGCTGGGCAATTTCTCGGCCAAATGTAAGCAATGTCTCCCGGTGACTGACGTCTAGCGTGGCCGCCAAGCTGTTTACTTCAGCCACATCCGTTACGGCCAATCCGAGGGTCGCAAGATGTGTCTCGCTTAAAACTTGCTCCGGGCTCAACGATGCGTCGGGTTTTGTCGAATGCAGAGCAGGAGTCTGGTGTTTGGTTGGCATGGTTTTCTCGTTGAGGTTTGACGACATTTGGCGTGCGTTTAGAGAACTTCCGGCGTGGTGTTTTTTCGACTGAACAGGTCCATGCCGGTACGCTGGCGCCACAGCGGAATCAGCACGTCAACGACTTCACTGAACCTGTCCAATGCGGATTGCGCCTGGGCCTTTGCCAGGCCGAATTGCGCTTGTGTCATTTGCATGGATGTAAGCAAGCTGTTCAGATTTTCTGCTCTACGACTAAAACGGGCCCAGTAATCCGCTCCCGCCTCCTTAAACCATGCTTCCTGACGTGCTGTGGCATATTTTTGTTCCAGCACAGCTTGTGCGGCGGCAACTGTTTCGCCAAGTTCCGCAATATCGGCCGCAATGAGTTGCTCTTCCTGCACGGTATGCAGGAGCAATATTTCGACTTCCCTGGTAAGGCCAATACCGTTGGCTGCGAGCTGTTCCAATCCCGCGCAGGCATGGAAATATGTGACCTCCCGTTCCAATTCGGCACCGGTGAATGATGTCCACCAGCGACGGGTCGTTGACTGCGGAACGCGAAAGCTATTGATCATCGGAATCAATCGTACGGTCACTGACTCTAGCGCGCGCACCGGACTGGTATTGCTGCCAAACAGGCCTAAGGGATCGTGATCGCGCGCGGGAACTGCACCCAGACTGTGCATATCCGCCAGCGGCTGGGCTAGCAGCTTGGCGATGCGGAAGTAAAGGGAGGGTGATTCCGCCATCATAGTTGTCTTTGATTCGAACGTGCGGCCATGCCGCTGGTCATGGCGCCCGGTTTGGGCATAACCAGTTTGACATTGGCACTTAGCGAGGGGGGGCTTCGCCTTTGTCTGGCGCTGAGTTCTCTCCAGTCTTTGGCTGCTATGGCACGGTTGAGAAAGACCTTGCGTTCATCAATATAGACCGTAGCACCGACGCGCTTGCGAATAGTGACTTGCAACGGGATGATAGAGGCATCCGCCAACACCCAAACGCAGCCGGTATCGGCAGCCCGGGAGTCGTTGCAGCCTGGGTCAAGTGCCGTGCTGGGAACTACCGCGACAACAACACGCCCCAATGCCTTAAACTGATCAATATCCTGCATTGGTACAGAGTTCGATATTTTGGGCCAAGCTATTAAACCGACGTGCGTCGGAAACACTGCGTCGGTATTTGACTTGTCTTCTTCAATGATACTGCGTCTGGTTTTTGCCCAAAGGCCACCGTTCCGCATGCCGACCCAATTGTTGGAAGGCGGGGTCTGATCGACTGTCAGCCGAATTCGTGACTGCTGTGGCTCGTCACTTACAGTTTCAATCGATTGAATCCAGCCAAACAAATAGTTGTAGCCGTTGTGCTCCCAGGGAATGTTGGCGTGTAGTTGTGTTCGGGTGGCTGGATTAAACAGAATGACGGCGTGGTCGCCTGACTTCAACACCCCCAATTCCGACGAGTTTACGATCAAAGTGGGCGTATAGTGGGACAGCATCGCTTGCAGCCATTGTGTATGCTCAGCTTCCGCCAGCTCCCTCTGTCTGTTGAGTTCTTTCACTTGTACGGCATTGGCAGGGTTCATCTGCGCGGCTATCGACATGCGGGTATCACGTTCCGGCGGATCAGGGATGTTCGACGAGCCAGGGTTTTCCAAAATAGCTTCAGTATTGATGCTGGCCTGTGGAATAATCGTCACTAGTTTGAGATCGATTGTCTGAAAAGTACAGCTTTCAGAGCGACAGCTCGCCTCAGTTTTCCCGTCTTGGCTACGGTAACGGGAAATCAGACTATCGTCGGCAGCACTCCCTCCATCCATGACAAATCGGTCGATAAATATCATCGTCGCGTTGAAGATCATAACGGCCATGAGAGTCAGAATAAGAACCAGCGTAAACGAAAATAATCGACTCAATGGCCTGTATCTGATCATCGCAGTTATAGTTTTGGCATATGAAATAGAACTAATTCAAATTTATTTATGTATAAGTATCGGCGATCATAATGATGGAGGTCAATGTCTTTATTTGCGTCTGGAGCAACGAAATAACGAGGCCCACCGACCGAACTGGGTTATCGCCAAGCATTCAATCTCGCGAATTTTCGTCTGATTGAGCGACAGCTTCATTCTATAGCTGACCGTCACAAGCCACCTTAGCTACGACCGCTAGGTCTCGATTGCGGCATGTCAACAATGGCTGCTAACAGGCAGTGAGTTTAGATAGTTAAATGTCGCCTTTGGGTCGCTATGTAGAGCTCTACATAGCGACCCCTATGCGCAGATCGCGACTATGCGCAGGTCGCACGAGTCGGGATTGGTTGATTCAACCGTGGCGTGGCATTTGGCGATATCGATCAGCGTAGAGCTGGACATAGTTTCCGCAGCAGAGTGCAGTGGTGGTCCCACTTCAGGAGACCATCATGGGAAACACCCTATCATCTCGACTCACCCGCATCGACTGGCTCGCCAAGGGGCCTCGCGCGCCTCACGTTGATGCGTACAAGCAGTACCTGACTGACCGCGGTTATGCGGCGACCACGTTTGCCAACTGCATTCGCTGCGTTGCTCACTTTGCTCAATGGGTTCACGGTCGTCGTCTGCCCATCCGGCGCATCGACGAGGCGGCCGTCGCCGAATTCCTTGACGATCACTTGCCGCGATGCCGTTGCGCCGGCCCGGTTCAACGTGATCGACGCAATCTGAGCGCCGCGCTGGGCCATCTGTTGACTATACTGGTATTGCCGTTCAACGTGATCGCGCTGTGGCTCGGGCACGAGAGCACTACTACCACCCACCGCTACGTCGAGGCGGACCTTGCGATGAAAGAAAAAGCGCTCGCGCGGCTGGAGGCGCCCGACACCAAGATGCGTCGATTCCGAGCGCCGGACTCGCTAATGCGGTTCCTGAACACGCTGTAACTATGTTCAGATAGCGCCGGCCCCAACACTCACCGCAACAGGGCCGGCACCCAAATTATCATGGCACCTGCGCATAGTCGCGATCTGCGCATAGGGGTCGCTATGTAGAGCTCTACATAGCGACCCATTGCTGCCCGTCAGCTAAATTCAGGGAGCGTCTGCTTTGTAAGCGACCGCAGTCGCTCAGCCTTGCAGGCCGGTCGGAACATAAGAACATCGACTAACCGGCAAGTGGAGGCTACCCAACGAAAAGGATTGCTCCGTGACCGGGCCAGCATGCGTCGGGGGTTCTGTAGTCCACGAAACCTGCTCGTTCGCTGCTGAATTCCGCATAGGCGTCAACAATTCGTTCCGCAACGAAGTATTTGAAACGCTCTTGAGTGCATACTTTGTCCACTTCAACAATTCAGGGA
>JANLZE010000007.1:0-236200 GCA_031366105.1 Thiobacillaceae bacterium
TGGAGTGCCTACTTCGGCCTGTTTAAGTACGCCTATGATCTGGCTGTCGGTAAAACGCGATTTCTTCAAGGGAACCTCCTCGGGTTAGATTACGAGAAAATTCCACTTCTGGCTGCTACTGATTTAGGGGGGGATTACCCAATGCGAAAACCTGTTGCCTTTTCAATCAAAACATCTTCACCAAACCCCGCGACTAATAACCGTTTCTTATCAGGCACCTTTTCCTGAGCTTTTGTCCATTGTTTAAGCTGTTGCGCTTTTTCGCAATCAGTCATGTCGTAGTCTTCACTATTCGTGCATTCAATAGGCAACTTCTTTTTGACAATTACAGCATTTGTGCCAGCGTGTGCATTTAAGCTAACCAAGAGAAACGCGCTGAACGCAAGTAAACAACTTGTTGATAAACATGCTTGGCCTTCAAATTAATTGCAGCGATTAATAAATGGTTGGGGTCTATCCGGTCTACTAGCTTAGGCAAGGGAGACTCTTTAAGCCTCACTTCAAAATGCAAATGCGCGCCTTTGCTCACCGTGTTCATGCCGTTGGCGTTCCCCGTTTCTCCCGAGGTACCGAGGATAGTGCCTTTCGGGATAAGAGCTTTTAATTGCGTGATACGAATCTCAGTCAGATGTGCATAAAAGAAATACACCATTTCGGCTTCGGGCTTTTTAGCGAGCACAAGTTCACGCTGCTTTTGCGGCAAGTCTTTGATGTCAAATGCCAGTGTGAGTGTCTTGCCATAGCCTTTGCTTGTATGGCTTTACTATTTAGCCTTACGACCTGACCGTGGGCCACGGCATAAATGGGTGTTCCCGGAACTGCCACCAAGTCAATGCCTTGATGGGGTCTCGGCTTGCCCGTTTTCCCATCAATACGGGTCATGCCAAACATCGGCGCTTTTTACGCTCATGAGTTAGCCGTGCGTCAAGTGGGTCGTGCCAGCCTTCAGCAGCGCCTGCCTTGGCGGGTGGTGTGAGTGCCCTAGGCGCGGGATGAAGTTGCTGCCGTAGTTGTCTCCCGCAAGCGGGGTGCCGACGCGTCCCTAGGTCGAGGCGGCTTCGTGGCGGGGGCATTATCGCCGTTGCCGGTTTGATACCTGCCCCGCGCCGATCTATTTTATGATTTTGTATTGATGGGGAGGGAGTGGTTTATAAGATATAAAGTTATCGCAGCCCTCGTCCTCTGAGGTATCTACGCATATAACGTTGTTGGATGTTTTAGTAGTGAGTTTAAAATCATCATGGATTAAAGAAGACTTGGAACCAACATCATAATATTTCCAACGGAAACTATATAACCCAGATTTAAACGTTAAGGTTGGTTGATATTTCTGATGATCACCGTGAGTAATTTCAATTAGCAGCTTGTTTTTTTTGTCAAAAACATAGTAGTAATGACTCGAGTCATCATGTTTTGAAGGTTCAAACTGTACTGGTGCTTTTACTCCAACACACATTCTGTCCAAAAAAGTGAACTCAGGTGCGTTTTTTAAAATTTCAATCCCACTACTGAAAGGGCAATCACCGTAGGGATCAATAGAATACATAAGTGGCTCTTTGGCATTTAGTTGCACTAAAATCCCAGCATCGTCTTTCTTCATTGGCAAATTCTTAATCTTCAGGATCCCAAATCTCAGTCCAGTTGCCTTCTCAACTAAGACACTCCCTCCAACCGCAGCAGATGTAGTTCGTTTCCCATCGGGCAGATCATTTTGAGTTTTTTTCCATTTGATAAGACCCGTTGCAACTTCGCAATCTCTAAGATCATAATTTTCATGGTCAGTACATTCCACAGGCGCTTTTTCTTTAGACGCAGCAGATACTATGTGGGGAAAGGCGCTCACGTTTAAGCAGACCACCCCCAACAGTAAGCATACAGAACGATTAAACATACATCCCTATCCTTTAATTACAATTACTGCATTGACGAATGAAGGGTAGCGGATTGACGCGGTCTGACAGACGTCGTCCTGGGACAGCGCTAACTCTCACCTCAAAATGTAAATGGGCGCCCAATGCCACGGTTGTCATACGTTGCGCATTACCCGTATCTCCCGTCAAACCCAACTGTGTGCCTACAGCTACCATTTGCTGGTCATTGGAATGCACATCAATACGTGACAGATGTGCATAAAAGAAATAAACAACGGTTGCGAGAGGATGATCACTGGTTTTAACCGCTTGCTGTTGGTCAGGAGGTAAATCCGCCACATCAACTGCAAATATGATGGTTTTTCCATAATTTTTAGCCGGGGTGTCACGGTTGTTGATGCGTAGCACCTTTCCATTTGCCACCGCATAAATAGGCGTCCCGGGTACAGCCACCAAATCTATGCCTTGATGTGGCCTCGTCCCACCACTGCGCACCATACCAAACTTAGCCCCCCTAATACTTTGGAGCCTTGCGGTGCGTAATGTGCAACTGAGTAGCGGATCATGCCAACCCACAGCTGCGCCCGCCTGAGTGGGGGGCGTCACAGCTTTTGGGGCTATCTTGACCGTCGGCTTCTGTGCCGCGCCTCCATTGAGTAATTGCGCAATTTCAGACATGGCTTTTGGTTTCACGTCTTTAGGCTGCACAGAGAAATGGGCTACATTGATTTTTTTGTCGATTAAAGTTTCGTATAGCCAATAGGTGTAAGCAGAGGCTTGGGCTTCACTTCCTTTAAACCCGAAACGTGCAATTAGGGCCTTTGCCGGAGCATCGTTAATTTGTTTCTTAAGCTTGGTTTCCGCATTTTCAGGCGTCATCGTCCCCTTCAACACAGCAATCGCCCCCCCCGCCCCGTCGTGATGCGTTAAATAGATCACCTTGGCGAGGTCTTCAGGAGCGAGTGCATCAATATTAATCCCGCGTTTTTTTAGCTTTTCAAGGTTAATTCTTCCGTACAAAGCAGCCGTGTCTATCGAATATTCCGGGATAAACCGCCATGTCAGCACCTCTGTACTATTGATGGTGGTTTCATCACTGCCTGTCATTCCAACAAGGTAGAAATCTAGCCACTGACCACGCCCAACTATTTTGTCATAGCGCTTTTCTGCCCTTAGTCGCTGGTTCATTAGGGAGCGAGAGTCAGCGATCATTTCTAACCAGCTTGGTTTTAGGAATTGGGTCAATCCGGCGGCGTTAGTCCCTTTATTGAACGAATCTGGAAGCCATGCACCGTGAGCGCTTTTCGCAGCTTCCGTGTCAATCAATGCTGCCAGAACTTGCGGCGTTAAGTCATAACGTTTCGCACTAGCGATAATGAGCTTACGGTATTTCTCATTGGGTGGCGGCAGTAAAAGATTGGCTTCGGTAAAAATTGCAGCCGCAAATTGTACCGGCGCGCCATTTTCTATACGCGTTTCCTTATTCAATACAGTCGGCTCACCACCTGATGATTTAACAGGTTTTAATGCCGCACCTTGCGGCTGAATATGTACGTTTTTGTTGGCGGCCCTGATTTCGCCAGGGATGGTTTTTTTAGTTTGCCGCTGTGCCCCGGGCTTGGCGTAGTACTGACCTTTGAGCACCATGGAACGCGAAGTCAAAGTGAGCTTTTTGCGCCCCAGCGGGAGTGTGGCGTGATCTGCAATCAGTAGGTATTTTCCATCTATGCCACGAAATTGTACTTTTAGGCCTTTACTATGATCATCAATCCTAATCTCCGGCACTACCCCATTTATATCTGCTGTCACTTCGTGAAGCTCGTCATCGTATTCAAGTTTCAAATGCGCGTTTTTGATAGGGGCGAACTTTATATCCAGAATCTGCATCGTTAATTCAGTATCATGCTGCGCCGTAGAAGCGGGGAGTTTGATGATTTGTCCGATATGCAGGCTATGAACAGCCTTACCATGTAAATTATTCATCTTCGCCAGGCTATTGATATCAACCCCCGCTTTATGACTGATACCCCAAAGCGTGTCGCCTTGATTGACCGAATACTCCATATGTTGTGTCATGCCATTTCCCCCAGACCGCCTTCTTCTTCACGGCCATCCTCGGAACTTTCTTCGTGCGGGGCGCCTTCATCAACCACATCCTCAACTGCATCCTCCGTATCTCCAAAAATGGATGTCCATTGCTCGTATCCCGTAATGGCGGTATAGCCAAGCGGACCTGGCCGCTCGTGAAGGTTGGTTGCTCCGCTGTTATCTACTTGAGTTTTGAACAATAAGGATTTGTCATCACGGCCAAATGAACTGACAGCTGCATCTTGTAAGGGCACTCCCTCCAATGACATCACCACCAGTTGTTTGGCATGCTGATAGCCTTGGCCTTTAGGCAGCTCCTGCACCACAGCACTTACCCCCGCCGGCCCCGTATAACTCTTAGTATTCCCCTTCAGATTAATCGACCCACCTGCCTGCAGCAGAATCTGCCCACCCTGAATCGTGATCGCACTGCCGCCGGCGGTTAGCAGAATCTTCTGAGGGCTGTCGGCTTTGATGGTGGTTTGGCTGCTGATCGTGACGGATTTTTGTGCATGCATTGCCAGCGCACCGCTGTCGGCGCTCATGCGGGTTTTGCCGGTGGCGGCGTGCAGATCAATGCCGGTGGTGCTCACCGGTCGCGTCACGCTCGCGTCGGTTTTGCCGTAGGTAAAAAGCACGGTGCCGCCGTGGGTGATCGTTTGCACATTGCCTTGCGCGCCGAGATCAATATCCTGTGCGGTGTGCGAGAGGTTGTGGTTCGCAAAGCACTGGATCGATTGCGGCGTCACCCACATCACCCCGCCCGGCGCCGAGAGCGCGAGTGCAGGTTCGCTCCACGCGGCGACGGTGCCCACACCCCCTGCGGTACTGCGGATCGCGTTGCTGTCGGGCGTTGACGCCGATGGATTCAGCGCAGCGCTTTGCGTGGTGCCGAGTACGGTCTGGCTGTGTTTTAAGCTTGTTGCCACCGGCAATGCGGTCGCGATGGGCTCGCCGGGTAATTTGGCTTGGTGGTCCTGTGCGCTTTTGGCGAGCGCATTCGCGCGGTCTTCGGCTTGCGCCAGTGCGGCCAGCGGCTCGGCGGCCTCCATTACCGCGGCCGCATCGCCTTTGCCGTCGGCGGAGATCATGAGACCTTGTGTTGCGCGCAGCGCACCGAACGCGGTGGTGGAGAGACTCGCGCCGTGGCCTTGCGACCCTTGCCGCCGGTTGTGCACCTGATGTTGATGGTGGCCGAGTTGCAGTCGGGTCTCGTACTGCGTGGTGGCCACTTCTAGCCGCGACTGCTGTGGCGTGTCGTCCAACACCAGTTGGCTGAATCGCATCGCCGCACCACTTTGGCTGTCGGCGAGCGTTTGCGTGACAAGACCGGATAAGTGATTGGCGTGGCCATTGCCGCTAAACCACAACGGCGCGTTGCCGGTGGCGGTGCCCGCACCGGCAGTTACGTTGTTGCCGGTTTGTTCCGCCGCACCCGCGCCGTTGTAAACCGTGCCCAGCACGATGGGGCGGTCGATGTCGCCGTGGGTGAAGCCTACGATCACTTCCTGCCCCAGTCGCGGGATGAAGTTGCTGCCGTAGTTGTCGCCGGCGAGCGCGGTGCCGACGCGCACCCAGGTGGAGGCGGCTTCATTGGCGGGGGCGTTGTCGCCGTTGGGGTGGGCTAAACGACTGTGACTCATGCGCCCGCGCTGCCAGTGAAACTGGAGTTTGACGCGATGATTGCGGTCGGTGTCGGTCGGGCTGCCGTCGACGCCGACGACGATGGCGGTCTGGACGCCGGGCGACAGGGGACGGAGGACAGAAGACCGAGGGGTGACGGGGTCGAGCACGGCTTGCGGGCGGTAGGGTTGCGTGTCGGCGAGGGCGACTAGTACGTTGGCGTAGAGCGGGATGCTTGAGGCTTCGGCGGCTTTAGCATCGCGGCCTGCCCCTTGATGCCCGACAGGGGGTTGAGGGTAGAACGGTGCGGGGGTCGGGTGAGAGGTCTGCAACCCCATCCCGTTTGCCTCAAGCGCGCGGCTAAAGTCGGCGTCAAAGTTATTGCGCAGGCTGTGGCACACGGCGAGCACACGCGTGGTGAGGCTGTCGGAGGCGGTACCTGGCGCGTTGATGTCCCGCTGCGTGAGCGTGAAATGCGCGGCCGGGGCGAGGCTGCGCACGCTACCCGCGGCGAAAATTGCCTGGCTGCGCAGGTCTTGCGCAGCGATAGCGTTGAGCGCATAACGCGTGCCTTCGTCGTGATCCAGATACGCGTATTGACCCGGGTCATCTTCCGCCAGCAACAGGTGGGCGATATCGCTCGGGGCGTCGTGCGCGGTCGCGCCGACGGGGCGACGGTCTACCGTCGCGTAGTCCCACGATTGCAGGTCGAGCTGGCCCAGCGTGACCTGATGCTCGGGCAGCCAGTGCTGGATCGTATCGGTGGCCTCGGTGGCATCGCTGCGATGGAAGCGGATGTCGCCCAACTGCGCTCCGGCCTCCGACTGGTCGGTGATCACCAGCGTGTGGCTGCCGAGCAAGGCGTTAGCGGCGTCGCCGTTATGTTCAAAGTAGTAATACAGCCCTTCCTCGGCTAATAGTCGATTGAAAAAGTGCAGGTCACTTTCCTGATATTGAATCCGGTAGGAGTTCGCGCGGTAGACGGCGCGATCGGCGAGATCGAAGCGAAAGTGCATCGCGAGTTGACCGCTGCTCTGATAGTCGGTAAGTAACTCGGTCAGGATGTCGATCACGCTCGCGCTTTGAAACACCCAACTGTCGCGGCGGAAGGCGAGCATCGCCAATGCCGGTTCGATGGTGAGCTGGTAGCGCGCAAAGCCGCCGTTGGCGGCAAGTAAACGCGCCTGCATGATCTGGCCGTGGATCGGACGGCGCACACTGCGACTGGCGTCTGTCTGCCATTCGAGCAGCGCAGGCTGGCCGATCAGCGGCGCGAGGTCCAAGTGGGCGTCGCGCGACAACGCGGTGATGCAAACAGCATAGCCCGCACGTGGGCTGCCGTGGACCAGCGGCAAGTCGGCCAGCCCCACCCAGTGAGCGTCAGGCTGAAGCGCCAAGCGAGTCACAGGCGAGAGGTCGGCGGGCAGGCCAAAGAGGGATTCGATGCCGACGATGGTTTCGCCCAACAACACATCGGGGCCGAGCAAGGTGTGCAGATGAAACAGGCGGTCGGTCTGCTGCCAGTGAGTGGGGGAGAATAGATCAAGCATGGGGACGAGGGATTAGGGCCGAGGGATTAGAGAGGAGAAAATCCCGTCGGCGCCAATGGGCGAATGCTTGTAAATGGGCAGCATGCTCCCTCTGACCTCAGTCCTCTGTCTTCAGTCCTCTGACTCAAGGCAGCGTCACCGTAATGTGCGCAGCAGCGGGCGCCATCTGCACGACGTTTTGATAACCGAAGATTGTTTGATGCGTTTGGCTCGCGAGCAACCAGCTAAACCCGATGTAAGCCAGTAAGGCGAACACGCCAAATGCACTGGCGATCACCCAGATCGGGATGTCGTTCTTAAGCGCGTGCCGCACTTGGTCAGGGATCGCCCACCGGCCCGCAAACTGCGCGGGCTTGCCCTTCATATGGGCAATTTCTTCGCCCAGGCGAGACGCCAGGTAAGTGAGTTTTTCTGAGCCTTCGAGGATGTATTTTCCTTGAAAGCCCAGCAGCAGACATAGGTGAAACACCTCTAGTGCTTGGAGGTGCGACGGGCCGCGATTACGTAGCTCTTCCAGTTTATTGAAGAAGTTTTCTCCGGCGAGTTGATCGCCAAAGAACGCGAGCTGCAACGGTTGGCGCTCCCACTCGTCGCGGATGTTGAAATGCGACGCCAGTACGATTTCGTCGACCAGCGCACAGAAGGCATATTTGGCGGCGTGGGTGTCTTCGGCGGGGATGCGCAGTTTTTTGGCGTTCTTTTCAAACTCGGTCAACATCAGCTGGATGCTGGTACGGAACAGCGCGGCGTCCTTCGGGTTGTTGCGGCGGCGCAGCATGAAGAGCAGGTAAAACCCGTCGTGCAACAGTTCAACTAGGGTTTTGGGCTGGCGGTCGGAGAGCTCTATTTTGATATCGGTGTTGCCTATGCTGCCATCCATAAACAGCGAAGGAGGATCGAGAATGTCTGAGCTCATAAGGTCACCGCGATTAATTCAAGTTTCAAGTCGGGGAAACTATTGGGCGCATAAATACCGAGCGCCTGGGATTTGAGCATGCGCTCGTACAGCGCGCCCTTGTTTTCCAGCGCAAAGTAATAATGCCCGGGCCGCACCGGCACGGCGGCGGGGACTTGCGGCGTGTAGGTGAGGCGCACGCCGGGCATCGCCGACAGCACAAATTTTTCGACGTCGTCTGGCGCGCCAACTTTGATGCGCACGGGGATAGTGTCAACCAGTTCAGCGGCGGGCATAGTCGACGAGACCGCGAGATAAAACGTGGAGGCGGCGTCGATCTTGTCGGATTCGAGGCGGCCATTCCAGAACGAGGGCTTCACCTCAGTCAGCGCAATCGCAAAGTAACGCGTGGAAATCACGGTCTCGAGCAAGTCGCGAATGATCCGGTCGAGCTTTAAAAAACCGGGCGTGGGTTGATCGTGCGTGTAGGTCGGCAAGTCAGACAGCGAATACGATTTGGAGAACGTCATCAGCGCGCCGGACAAACTCAGCATCTCCTGAAACAACCGCTCAGGGTGCAGTTTGGGATTCTGAAACAAGTGCAATATCGATGAATAATATTGACTAGCAGTATGCAGTAGCCAGAACGAAGCAATATCGCCCGAGCGAAACTCAATCACGTTTTTGGAAGGCTCGCGATGATGGCCGTACAGCGCATCCACCTTGGCCTGCAGGATATCGAGTACACGCCGCGTCATCAGTTGCAGAGTTGCAGACGCTTTGATCGACGAGGAAGGCGGAATAAAGTCGGAATCGAGCTGATAACCGCCGGTGCCAGAACGCCGAATGCGTGCGATGGGCAACGTGACGAATTGCTCACGCGACTCGGAATCAGGGAGTAGGCGCACCCAGTTTTCCAGCGTGGTGACCTCGGCTGGGATCGCCTGGGTGAATAAATCAGGACGTTCGACATGACGACGCACATAGCGCACCACCTGACCGTTTTGCGCGTCACCCTCCACCGAGTTTTCGCCGTGTTCCTTTAACGGCGAAATCGCCAGATAAATGGTGCAGCTTTCAGCACTATCTGGCATCGTGGCTAGATTGAGTGCGGCGGGGGGCACATCGCTCGCGGGCGCATGGTAGATGCCGCCATCTGGAAATATCACCGAGAGTTCTTCCACCCTAAGTTGCCCATTTGCCAGCGCGACGGTGTCAAACTTCACCGAACGTACGCCCCAATAATATGGGTGAAGCGTCCGCGCGACATCGTTCAGGCGGTTCTCATGAAACTGATCCTGTAGCTGAAAATGCTGGGGCCGAAGAAACAAACCCTCGCCCCATAAAACTTTGGTGGGTGTGCTCATAAACGCTGGGCCGATTTAATGTACATGGAGTGTGATCCGCTTATTTTTCGCACTTTGCGTTGGCAACGTAAAATTTTTCAGCAAGCTCTTTTTTGTCTGCAAGGCCACTGGTTACGTTGAGCGCACAGGCGTGGGCACCGATGATGAGCGGACTTTTCTCCTGTAAATCAACATTGGCGACGACCAGTTTCCAACGTTGCAAATTGGGCTTGCGAAAAAAAACAGCAATGGCCAGATACCCATTTTGCGGATCGATCTTTTCCTTAAACTGGTAATGCTGCCCTGGAATCAACAGCTCTTCTTTACTTTCCAACAGATCCTGCCCGAGCAAGGCCTTGGCGCTTTCAGCGTCAAACAACTTCTCGTTGGAGGCCTGATTAAACGCAGTGGCGTCTTTAAGTTTGTATATCCGCAACACGGCAGACAATCCTCGACCGTGTGAGTCGGCGTTTAAATTGCTCGCTGTGTCGACCTGCAAAATAATACTTTTTGGGGGTGGCGGCCCTTGATCTTTTTTGACGCCCATTGCTGAGAGCACCACACTGGTCGCAATGCTGGCGGCACTGCTGGCGCACCCGGACAAGCCTAGACCCATCGTGACGATCAGGCAAAAGGCAGCAATGCTCTGCATGAATGCTGTGACTTTAGGCACATTGGGTTGTACTCTCATGAGGATGCCTGCGAGTCATATGCGAAAGAAACGATCTGCCGTGTCGAACAAGCCGCGCGATATCGTTTTTTACACTAAAGCAGTAAGGAGGCGGATGTTCGCGGTACGCGCGGTATTCCTAATTTGATTGAGGGCTACCGTGGCAAAGTATAGGGGGCGACCCGGCGCGGCAACAAGGGGCGGCATCCGATCGGATGCCTGAACTGGCCTATCCAGCTCGACCTTCCATTGAGATGAGCGCTTGCGTGCTAGGTATCCAAAAGCTGCGTGTCAGCCGGACTAAGACCGTACGCTTTGCCGACGGCTTCAGCGCGATTATTCACGCGCAATTTGATCATGATTTTTTGGATGTGATTCTTGATGGTAGGAAAAGTCACGCCGAGTATCCTGGCTATTTCGGGATTGGTTTTACCTTTTCTTACCCATTCCAGCACTTCCATTTCGCGTGTCGTGAGTTCGCCTTGGGCCTGTGTTTTTTGTCTTTGGCGTTTGTGACGACGCACCTGCCCAAGAATGCTATGGATGATGGGCACGATGATCGCCAACAATGACTTCGCTTCCTGATCCGAAATAGCGGAAGGATCGGTGAAATAGAGATAGGTCAAGTAATGTCCGTAAACATCGTGACAGCCCGAAGCGCAAATATTTTTAAAGTTGCTGCGCTGAAAATGCCCGTGCCAATTGCCACGGCGCTCGCGCGAGACATCTTCGACTCTATTAATAATGGGGCTTTCAAATTCTTTCCATAGGCTAAAAAGCGGAATATAAGCTTCTAGCGTGAGTCGGGAGTGGTGGATGGACTCTTCAATTAACGCCTGAGGATAGCTTCCTGAAATAAAAACTGGGATGAATTTGACGCTGGGTTGGGAACGTCCCCATAACAACACGCAGGAAGACCCCTTAATTTGCGGCAGTAGGATATTTTCCAGCCAGGCAATAATTTCCTGCACGGTTTTGGAACGTGCCAATTGCCCCAAGTCGTGCGCGCTGAAGCCACCCGATATTTGTATTTTTCCCCCTGGCTTCGCAAGCGAAGCTCGATTGTCAATCAAGGTCATAGGCTAACGGTATCGTTATTAGATTGCGCATCATCGTGATCAATGGAACTTATTTTAGGACAGCCCCCGTTTGGCTTTCAAGCGATTGTTTACGCCGCTTTCGGCCACGTATCCTGCGATTAGCAGACTCACTGTGCCAAGCATGCCTGCTACTGGCGAAAAGGTCGAGATGAATCAGTTCTTAAACTGGCGGGCCTTCGGTTTCAATCTGTTGTGAGCCCCGGATGTAGGTAAAATGCCGCTTTCCGCAACGCGAGCGCAGACAAAATGAGCACCCCTCTAGTCGGTGTAGTGATGGGATCTTCCAGCGATTGGGAGGTGATGAAGCACGCGGCGATATTGCTAAAACACTTTGGGATTTCATTCGAGGCGCGCGTCGTATCGGCGCATCGCACGCCTGATTTATTGTTCGAGTATGCCGCTAGCACGGAGTCTCGTGGACTCAAGGCCATTATTGCAGGCGCAGGCGGTGCAGCGCATTTGCCCGGCATGCTGGCGGCTAAAACGATCGTGCCGGTGTTGGGTGTACCGGTGCCATCCAGATATTTGAAGGGTATCGACTCATTACTATCGATTGTGCAAATGCCCAAGGGCATTCCGGTTGCCACGTTTGCGGTGGGCGAAGCGGGCGCGACCAATGCGGCGTTGTTTGCTATTGCGCTGATTGCACGTTACGAGCCTGATCTTGCGCAGCAGCTGCACGAATTCCGGCGCGGCCAATCAGACGCGGCACTGGCTCAGGTGTTGCCGGATGTCGAGTAGTGCTTGACCACAATCGTGCCTGAATCTATTTCAAACCTGCCTGACGTTACGCGTGGCGCTGATCTGATTATGCCTGGCGCTACGCTTGGCGCTGATCTGATTATGCCCGGCGCTACGCTTGGCGCTGACTCAATTATGCCTGGCGCTACGCTTGGCATTCTGGGCGGCGGCCAACTCGGTCGTATGTTCACTATTGCTGCGCGCACGATGGGCTATCGTGTGATGGTGCTTGACCCCGACCCCGCCAGCCCGGCTGGACCGATGGCTGATGTGCATCTGCAGGCGGACTACACTGACCTGAACGCATTGCGCGAGCTCGGCCAATCCTGCGCGGCTGTCACCACCGAATTCGAAAATGTACCCGCTGCGAGTTTGATCGAATTGGCTAGATATTGCCGGGTATCGCCGAGCGCGAATGCTGTGGCGATTGCGCAGGATCGCAGTCATGAAAAAACCTGGCTGCGCGAGCACGCGTTTGCCACGGCACCGTTTGCGATCATCGCCAATGCATCCGAGCTTGAAGCCGCGTTAGCCCTGACGGGCGCACCGGCATTATTAAAAGTATCGCGCTTGGGCTACGACGGCAAAGGCCAGGCGAAGGTCGAAAATGTGGATCAAGCACGGCTCGCGTTTGAAGAGTTAGGTGGCCAAGCGTGTGTGCTGGAAAGCTTGGTTAAACTCGACTGCGAAGTATCTGTCGTGCTGGCGCGTGATGATGCCGGGCATTGCGCATTGTTTCCCGTGGCCGAAAACCAGCATCAACATGGCATTCTCGAACTCTCTATCGTGCCTGCGCGTGTGTCAGATGCGCTAGCCAAGCAAGCCTGTGAGATCGCCTGTGAAGTAGCGTATAAGCTGGATTACGTTGGCGTGATGGCGGTGGAATTTTTTATCTCCGAGGGACAATTGCTGATTAATGAAATCGCACCACGCCCTCACAACTCTGGGCATTACACACTGGATGCCTGTGTTACGAGCCAGTTTGAACAGCAGGTACGCGTGCTCGCAAATTTACCGCTGGGCGATACGCGGTTGCTGTCGCCAGTGGCGATGGTGAATATTCTGGGCGACCGCTGGCTGAATCGCACGCCGAATTGGCAGGCCTTACTGGCGCACCCTGGGATCAAGCTGCATTTATACGGCAAAACGTCGGCACGCGCCGGCCGCAAGATGGGACACTTTAATGTGATGGACGTGGATGCCGCCACCGCGCTCGCGCTGGCTCAACAAATGCGGGATACGCTTTAAGCTCGCCCGCACTCAGTCTTCGCTGACAATACTTTTCACTAGCAACTCGGCCCCGTAACCCGAAATTTCAGTGGCCAGCTTCACAGGCAAATAGTAGTGATCAATCGCAAGCCAGATTTCAAAACGCTCGGCGTCGGCATCCCCGATGCGGACCATGCGGAGTGCGCGCAGCGGGCCTAACGCCGTATTCAATACTTCTTCACCCTTTACGCGATAGCGATAGTCGCGTATTTTTTTACCGTTGAACACGAGCATGTCGCTGTCGGTTGCGGGCGGCGCAGTCAACACAATTTGAAATAGTAGGCTTAAGGCGTCCTGCATGCCTTCGGGCAGGCTAACCGTCCGGGGGCCTTTGCTGCCGTCGGTTTGGACGGTGTGAGCGGCGTAATCGAAGCGCGACTGATTTCGTTGATTGCCGCGCTGATCCCAAAATTCTTCAGGTTGCAAACCCGTGGCGGTGATACGTCCACGACTGGTTTGTACCAGCTGCCCAGAAAAAATCAGACTCGCCATCCCGCCCGCAGCCACCACGCTGGTTATCGTGTAACGATCGCCTTCATTCACCCATAGCAAGGTTTGTTTACCCGAAGCCAACCCATAATTCACCTGATATTCAAGCGTGAGACGCCGCGGCAGTTTGTTCAGCGGAGGGGACGGATCAACAGGCGCAGCCTCGGGCGCTATCGCGTCGGCAACGGCAGGAGCGGCATCAGGTTCGGGCGATACGGTAACGGGTGCTGCAATGGGATCCGCGTGGGGGGCTGAGGCAGGATCAGGCTGAATCACCTGCGGCGGAATCACAGCAGGTAATCGCGGCTTGAGAATCAATTTGCGCGGGACGGGTGCCGGTTTCACCACAGGAGGTGGCGACGGAGGCGGCGACAAAACCAGCCGTGCGACGAGCGGGGCGGGGGAGTCTCCAAGCTTCCCCATTTGGGGGACTATCCAGACCTGCGAGAACAG
Source organism: Thiobacillaceae bacterium (assembly GCA_031366105.1). Classification (GTDB taxonomy): domain Bacteria; phylum Pseudomonadota; class Gammaproteobacteria; order Burkholderiales; family Thiobacillaceae; genus Thiobacillus. The sequence goes on from JANLZE010000007.1 coordinate 14,096, forward strand.
ACCAAGGTGCAGTAAAACCGAAACGATCAGGGCCAGCCAAAAAACCTGGCGTGCGCGCCTGAGCGGGCGAGGGTTCATGGCTTGATCGTAAGCCGTACCAAACGTTGTTCGAGCGTGGTGCCGTCTTCCACGACGCGGATTTGCACCGGAAAGTTTTTGCGTGCCGGGGCCACCCACACTGTCACCGCTTTATCGTCGCCGGGCGTCACGATGCGTGAAAATTCCTGCACCGCAAATTGCCCAGCGGGCAGGTCAATTTTGCCGCCATCGCGCCGCGTGTAATGGTAATCGTGCAGGCTCTTGCCCGTTACGACATCGAGTGAGTAATCACTTGGCAGCCGCGGCAGAAAAACAAATTGATAGAGCTGCGAGAGTTGATCCTGAGTATTGTCACGCAAGCCCGGCTCTTGTCGGGTTTCATTTTTGTATTGAAACGCGACGGTGTGGGTCGACCAGTCCAGCGTGGCGAGCGCATTTTTCTTGGGCTGATCACTGCGAAGGTGGCTGAAACTTTGGGGACGAAGCCCGCTACGAGTCACCTCGCCTTTGCTTTCCAGATGGATTGTGCCTGGCCATAGAAGCTTGAGTGGCCCGGTCGCCTGGGTCTCACTGACAATTTGATATTGTTTGCCAGTACGCGTGAAGTTTTCGGTCACGCTGCCTAGTTTTTGACCATTACGGTATAGATCGTAAACCGCGTCTATCTGTTGCGGCTGTTGCGGGCTGGCGTACACAGCACTTGCGCACACCAAACTGGCCAGCATCCATCTACTCAAGCGTTTAAACATGGGAACCTGCCTTATTGATCGGGGAACACTGATTGTGACGCGTTCGCAGCGCACAAGTTTACGCGGCCATCGATTTTTATTAGTTGATTTTCCGCAAACCAGCGTATCGCTTGCGGATAAATCCGGTGTTCCTGTTGCAACACACGCGCACTTAACGAGGCGGCAGTATCGTTGGAGAACACGGGTACTGCGGCTTGGATCACGATGGGGCCATGATCGAGTTGCGCGGTCACAAAATGAACGGAGCAGCCGTGAATTTTTACGCCTTCGTCCAATGCGCGCTGATGCGTATTCAAACCCGGAAAGCTCGGCAGCAGCGACGGATGAATATTCAGCAAGCGGCCATCAAAGCGCGTCACAAACGCAGCACTCAATACGCGCATATAGCCCGCGAGTACGATGAGATCGGGCGCGAGATTATCAATTTCAGTGGTCAGTCGTGCATCGAATTCTTCGCGGTTTGGATACAGCGTGTGGTCCAACGCAATCGTGTGCAGTCCCTGTGCGCGGGCAAATTCCAGTCCGGCGGCGGCGGGTCGATTACTGATCACTCCCACCACTTCTATCGGCAAATCCGCCGCAACGATGGCCTGGAAATTACTGCCGCGCCCGGACAGCAGCACAACAACACGCGTCACCAATATTGCACCGCCTCGGCATCGGGCGCGCGGGGGACGATCTCGCCAATTTTCCACACGGTCTCGCCGCTGGCGCTGAGGTGATCGATGGCGGCGTCTGCGTCTACGGCGTTAACGACGACGCATAAACCGATGCCGCAGTTAAACGTGCGCAGCATTTCAACTTCATCGATTTGGCCTGCCTGCTTTAACCAATCAAAAATCGGGGGGCGAGTCCACGCACGGGTGTCGACCCGCGCGGCGACGGTGTCGGGCAGACAACGCGGCAAATTACCGGTGATACCGCCACCGGTGATGTGTGCCATGCCTTTTACGGTCAGTTGTTCGATCAATGCGAGGATCGGTTTGACGTAAATCCGCGTGGGCGCCATCACCGCTTCAGCAAAAGGCTGGCCGTGAAAATCGGATTTAAGCCCAACGCCCGCGCTATCGATCAATTTACGAATCAGCGAATAGCCATTAGAGTGCGCGCCACTCGATGCGAGGCCTAACACCACGTCGCCGGGCATAATGTTTTGCCCACCAATCACGCGCGATTTTTCAACTACGCCTACTGCGAATCCGGCGAGGTCGTATTCGCCGCCGACATACATCCCCGGCATTTCGGCGGTTTCGCCGCCGATCAACGCGCAGCCCGCCTGTTCGCACCCTTGCGCGATGCCCGCAATGACGGCCTCCGCAGTGTCGAGCGAGAGTTTGCCGCAGGCGAAATAATCCAGAAAAAATAAGGGCTCCGCGCCTTGCACCAGAATGTCGTTCACACTCATGCCAACGAGATCGATGCCGACCGTGTCATGCCGGTTCAATTCAAAAGCGAGTTTGAGTTTGGTGCCCACGCCATCGGTCCCGGCCACCAACACCGGCTCACGATATTTTTTGGAGATTTCTATCAGCGCGCCAAAACCGCCAATACCCGCGAGCACTTCGGGCCGCATAGTGCGCCGTGCATGCGGCTTGATACGCTCGACCAGTGCATCGCCAGCGTCGATATCCACGCCGGCGTCTTTATAAGTTATAGCCAAAACCGACTCCGAAAACGGGAAAGTGCGGTATTTTACCGGGTATGACTCCACCGCGTTCTTCCCGTTTATTTAAAACCACGCTGCCTACCCATAACCTGCCGTGGTTCGCACTGGTATTGCTGCTACTGACAGGATGGCTAGTGTATTCGCTGGCACCCATCCTGACGCCGTTTCTAGCAGGCGCGCTGCTGGCCTATATGTTTAACCCGCTTGCCAAGCGCTTTGAGCGATACGGACTCCCGCGCGGCCTCGCGACATTGGCGGTGATTACGCTCGTAGGCTTGGCGTTACTCGGCTTGGTCTTAATCGCAATGCCATTGTTTCAAGGTCAGTTCAGCGAATTGGCGACGCGTTTGCCTGGCACGCTGGATGGCGCGCGCACGCGTTTATTGCCGTGGGTGGAACAGAATCTGGGGTTGCGCATCAATCTTGATCTGAACGTGATCAAAGCGTGGCTCGCCGAAAAAGCCAAGCAAAATGGCGCCGACTGGTTACCCACCTTAAAAACAGGCGCGGTGGCCCTAGTCGGGATATTGGCTAACCTGGTGCTGATCCCGGTAGTGATGTTTTATCTGCTGAAGGATTGGGATTTGATGATTGCGCGTATCGCTACCCTGGTGCCGCGCCCCTGGCTGCCTAACGTGACGCGCGTCGCACGCAATATGGATCAGGTGGTGGGTGAGTTCCTGCGCGGCCAGTTCGCGGTGATGGCGACGCTGGCGGTATTTTATGGCGTGGCGCTGTGGGCCGTAGGGCTCCACTACGCGTTACAAATTGGCCTCATCACCGGCGTCTTGTCGTTTGTGCCGTTTCTGGGTTTTGCACTGGGCGTGATTTTGGCGCTCCTGGTCGCGCTGCTGCAATTTGGCGACTGGCAAAATATCCTGTGGGTTTCCGGGGTGTATTTGGTGGGCCAAGTGCTGGAAACCTACGTGGTTACCCCGCGTCTGGTGGGCGAACGCGTCGGCCTGCATCCGGTGGCGGTATTATTTGTATTGGCCGCGTTTGGTCAATTGTTCGGCTTCGTCGGCGTCTTGCTGGCGGTACCGCTCGCTGCTGTGCTACTGGTGGGCCTGCGCGAATTACGGGCCGTATATGAACATAGCCAGTTGTACACCCGCCGCACCAACAACCGCCCTGACCCTACTTCCCACACCGCCATGACTGTACCCATGCTCGAATCCCGAATTACTTCCTTGCCGCTTATTCATCGCGGCAAAGTGCGCGATATTTACGCAGTGGGCCCTGACAAATTACTCATTGTCACCACGGATCGCTTGTCGGCGTTTGATGTGGTGCTACCCACGCCGATCCCGAACAAGGGCCGCGTGCTGACGCAGGTGTCGAGTTTCTGGTTTAAAAAGCTGGCGCACATCGTTCCGCATCAGCTGGATGAGACCTTACCCGAATCGGTGGTCACTGAAATCGAGCGCGATCAAGTAGAAGGCCGCGCGATTGTCGTCAAAAAATTACGCGCGCTCCCGGTCGAAGCCATCGTGCGCGGCTATCTGGCAGGCTCGGGCTGGAAGGAATATCAAGCGCACCAAAGCGTATGTGGCATCCCGCTGCCTGCAGGATTGCAGCAAGCCGAGCGCTTGCCCGAACCCATCTTCACGCCCTCGACCAAAGCGGCGGTCGGCGCGCACGACGAGAACATCAGTTTTGAAGCGATGGTGGAACTCATAGGCGCCCCGCTCGCGCACCAGTTACGCACAGTGAGCCTCGCGCTATACCGTGCCGCGGCGGAGTATGCACTCACCTGCGGCATCATCATCGCCGATACCAAATTTGAGTTTGGGGTAGAAGCAGGCCAGTTGGTGTGGATTGATGAGGCGCTGACTCCCGATTCGTCACGTTTCTGGCCCGCCGATCAATACCAAGCCGGCATGAGTCCGCCCAGTTTCGACAAGCAGTTTGTGCGCGATTGGCTGGAATCCAGCCACTGGAATAAACAGGCGCCTGGCCCCGAACTGCCCCCCGAGATTGTCACGCGCACCGCAGAAAAATATCACGAGGCGATGACGCGCTTGTTGGCTTGATTGCTATCGTCGATCCAGCAAACCCGCGGCAATGCCACTGCGCAGTAAAGCCATCACTTCGTCGGACGTCACTGGCTCACTGAAATAAAACCCCTGCCCTTCGCCGCATCCTTGTGCTTGCAAGAAAGCCATTTGCTCGCGAGTTTCCACACCCTCGGCGATCACACACTGGTTCAGGCTTTTGCCCATGCCCACTACCGCAGTGACGATCGCAGCATCGTCCGAACCCGGTGTCGCACCGCTGATATCACGCATAAACGACTGGTCTATTTTCAGCGTGTCGATTGGAAAGCGTTTCAGATAACTCAAGCTGGAATAACCCGTACCGAAGTCATCGATGGCCAGCCTCACTCCCATCGCTTTAAGCGCCTTGAGTACCGACGTAGTCGCCTCCGCATCCTGCATCAGCACACTTTCCGTCAACTCCAGTTCGAGATAAGCCGGCACCAGACCGGTCTCTTGCAGAATAGCCGCTACGCTTTCCAAAAACCCCTTGTGGCGCAGCTGCACCGCCGAAATGTTAACCGCCACCGCTACCGGCACCAGCCCCGCGTCCTGCCAACTCTGGGCATGATTGCAGGCTTCGCGCAACACCCATTCGCCGATGGGGACGATGAGGCCGCACTCTTCGGCGATCCCAATAAATTGCTCGGGCGGAATCAGGCCTCGCGCTGGATGTTGCCATCGTATCAGCGCTTCGACACCCGAAATGGTCCCGGTTTCAAGATTGATCTTCGGCTGATAATGCAGCACGAATTCCTGCCGAGCTAGCGCGTCGCGCAACCCGCTTTCAATGGCGTGCCGCTCGACGGCAACCACCGTCATATCCTGCTCAAAAAACTGGTAATGATTGCGCCCGCCCTCCTTGGCCTGATACATCGCAGTGTCGGCATTTTTGATCAGCGTGTCGGCGTCCTCACCGTTATCCGGATAGATACTGATGCCTATGCTCACGGTGACGTGCAACTCGAAATGCTCAATGCGGTGCGAAGCCGTCAACGCGTCGAGAATTTTTTGCGCACTCAGCGCGGCGTCTTCAGCATGCTCGACATTGTCCAGCAGCACCACGAATTCATCGCCGCCCTGACGGCACACGGTGTCCGTGCTGCGCACTGACTCAGTCAAACGCGTTGCCACCGATTGCAGCAGTTGGTCGCCCACCGCATGACCAAGCGAATCATTGATATATTTAAAGCGGTCCAAATCGAGGAACATCACCGCCAGTCGCTTGCGCTGACGCCGCGCCAACGCAATCGCATGGACCAGCCGGTCATTCAGCAGAATGCGATTGGGCAAATCGGTGAGCGCGTCATGCTGGGCCAAATGGGCCAGCCGCACTTTAGCCCTTTCGATTTCTTCAGCTTGAGACTGAGCTTCAATCGTCGCGACGACCAGACATTCATTTGCCAGCTGCAATTGCTTGACATGATCGTCGAGCGCCGCTTTTTCCTTCGACAATTCTGCTTCCGTGGAACGCAGGCCGGACTCGGTTTCGCGCAGTTTCTGTACCGTTTGTTCCAGCACCTGACTATGACGCTTCGCCTCGCGGTGCAACAACCTCACCTCCAGCATATTGCTGATGCGCATCAGCACTTCGGGCAGCTCAAACGGCTTGCTGATGAAATCTTTGGCGCCGAATTGCAGCGCGCGCAACTTGTGCTGTGGCTGGGCGGTGATCACCATCACCGGAAGATAACCGTCCGCTTCAATTTGCTTCAGACCTTCGAGCACCTGGAATCCATCCATCGCAGGCATTTGCAAATCAAGCAGGATGAGGTCGTAACGATTTTGACGGTGCAGATCACACACGGAATGCGGATCCATCGTAGACGAGAGGTCGGCATAACCCGCGCTGCGCAGCATACGTTCGAGCAACAGCACGTTGGCCTCCTTATCATCCACGATCAGAATGCTGGCGTTTAACACGTCGGATGCAGTGAGCATTTAAACGATGGGCCTCGTTTCTACGGACGGATGCGTTTCTGCAAATTGCAGCGCTTCGTCTAGCGTATCGAGAAACTCGCCGACCTTGATCGGTTTGGTCAGATAACGGTAGAAGCCGGCTTGCAGGCCCTTCAATATATCGCGCGGGATCGCATTCGCACTCAACGCCACCACCGGGATGTGTGCCGTCACGGGATCTGCGCGCAATATTTTTAATGCGTCGATGCCGCTGATGCCGGGCAGATTGATGTCCATCAGAATCATCTCAGGCTGAAGCGCCCGCGCCATTACGATGCCGGTATGGCCATCCGCCGCACTCAGCAGGCGCATATCCGGGCGACGCGCAATCAATTGCTCGACCAGTTTCAAATTGGCCGGGTTGTCTTCGACATAGAGCAGCGTGCGAGTCGGTGCGTCTGCGTGGACGGTCGCGGTTGCAACGGGCAGACTTTCCGCGCGGCGCTCCACCAGCTGAGGCGCGACAGCCGCAGCCAGCTCGATCCAGAACTCACTGCCCACACCCACCGTACTTTCCACACCCATTACGCCGTCCATCAGTTCGACCAGCCGCTTGGTGACTACCAGGCCTATGCCGGTGCCTTCTTCACCACTGGTTTCCTGGCCGAGGCGATTAAATGGCTGAAACAGTTGCGCCAATTTGTCAGCGGCTAAGCCCACGCCGGTGTCGTGTACGCTAATGCGAATGCGCGCCTCAGTGCTTGCGCTACACATCACGACGACCGTGCCCCCCACTTGGTTGTATTTGATCGCATTGGACAGCAAATTGATCAGCACCTGCTTGATCCGCGTACGGTCCCCGCGCACAAACCACGGATTGTCGAGTGCGGGGAAGCGCATCTGAATGCCGCGCTTTTGTCCCTGGGGCTCGATCATGGCTTGGCATTCGAGCATCACTTCGATCAGCGACACCGGCTCCAGTGACAGCGACAGCCTGCCGGATTCGATGACCGCCAGATCAAGGATTTCGTTAATCAGCTCTAGCAAGTACCAGCCGCCCTGAATAATCTGACCAATGTTTGCGGATTGCGTAGGAGTGGGCGCGGGGGTATCAGACTCCATCAACTGCGCAAATCCGAGAATCGCATTGAGCGGGCTGCGAAGCTCATGGCTCATGCTCGACAAGAAATCCGATTTTGCCAGGTTGGCTTTTTCCGCTTCGAACTTGGCGTGGGTCAGCGCAGCTTCGACGTGGCGGCGTTCGGAAATGTCCCGGATCGAGCTGGATACCAACGTCCTTGCCTTGGTTTCCAATGGGCTCAGGCTGATCTCAATCGGAAACTCAGTGCCATCTTTGCGTCGACCAAAGAGCTCGAGTCCGGCCCCCATCGGGCGATAGTTAGGGTCGGCAAAAAACCGATTACGGTGGCCGGGATGCATGCCGCTATACCGCTCCGGTAACAGCAATTCCACCTTCTGGTCGAGTAGTTCGGTGCGGGAATAGCCAAACAAGGTTTCGGTTTGCAGATTGACGAGGACAATACTGCCCTCGCGATCCACGATTACGATCGCGTCCGGAGTGGATTCCGTATAGCTGCGAAACAGCGATTCGCTTTCCTGGAGATCGATGATGCGTTGCGCTGCCCGCTGCTCCAGCATGGAGTTGTATTGCTGGGCTTCTCTGTGCAATAGCCGCACTTTTAGTATGTTGCGAACGCGCGCCAGCACCTCAGCGACGTCAAACGGTTTGCTAACGAAATCTTTCGCGCCCGCTTCCAAGGCGCGCAGCTTGTGGTTGGGTTGTGCGGTGATCACCATCACCGGTAGATAGCCGTCGGGATCGGTTTTTTTTAGATCCTCCATGACCTCAAATCCATCCATGTGAGGCATATGCAGATCGAGCAGAATCAGGTTGTAATGGTGTTGGCGATGGAGCTCACATACTGCCTGCGGATCCATCGTAGAGGTGATCGCGGTATAGCCAGCGCCGCGCAACATACGCTCAAGCAAAAGCACATCAGCTTGCTGATCGTCGACGATCAGAATTTTGCCATTAAGGATGTCGGCTGACGTAATCATCTATTGTCCCTGGCCTACTTGCTCTGACTTCCCGCTTTATCTGCAAACTCCAGCGCCACATTTAGCGTGTCCATGAACTCATTGACCTTGATCGGTTTGGTCAAATAGCGGAAGAATCCCGCCTTGAGGCCATTCTCGATGTCTCGGGGGATAGCATTGGCACTGATCGCCACCACCGGGATATGCCCGGTGGCCGGGTCAGCGCGCAGGATTTTCATCGCGTCGATGCCACTGATGCCAGGCAAGTTGATGTCCATCAGAATCACTTCGGGTTGCGCGGTGCGTGCCAGTTCTATGCCCAGGTGTCCGTCTGCTGCGCTCAACAGATGCATATCGGGTCGGCGGCTGATCAATTGCTCCACCAGCTTCAGGTTGGCCGGGTTGTCCTCGACATAGAGCAGGGTGCGTACGCGCGCGCCATTGGGTACCTGAAGCGGGGCTACCACTACAGGGGTGGCCTCTGTATCGGTATAACTGGGGGCGACTATCGTGCTCAGTTCTATCATGAACACGCTGCCCTTCCCGACCGTACTTTCTACCCCGATTTTGCCTCCCATCAGTTCGACCAATCGCTTGCTCACTACCAGGCCAATCCCCGTGCCTTCCTCCGCGCTACTCTCTTGACCGAGGCGGTTAAACGACTGGAAAAGCTGCGCCACTTTTTCTGCCGGCAATCCCGCGCCGGTGTCGGCGACACTGATACGAATGCATTCTTGCGAAAGCATTGTGCAATCCACCACGACCCGCCCCTGCTCGCGGTTGTATTTGATGGCGTTGGACAACAGGTTGATCAAAACCTGCTTCAGCCGAGTGCGATCGACATTCACAAACAGCGGCGTATCGAATTCTGGAAAGCGCATACGGATGCCGCGCTTCTGGGCTTGCGGCACGATCATCGCCTGACATTCCAGCATCACCTCCGACAGCAACACTGGCTCCAGCGACAACGACAACCGCCCGGACTCGATGATGGCGAGATCGAGGATTTCATTGATCAGCTCCAGCAGATACCATCCTGCGTGCAGAATCTGGTCGATGCTGGCTTTTTGCGCAGGAGAGGGTAGCGGCACATCCGACTCCATCAGCTGGGCAAAACCGAGGATCGCATTGAGCGGGCTGCGCAACTCATGGCTCATGCTGGACAGAAAATCCGATTTCGCCAGGTTGGCTTTTTCCGCCACGACCTTGGCGCTCTCTAGCTCGACGTTGGTTTCCTGCAGCGCCCGGTCCAGCCGTTTGCTTTCGGTGACGTCGCGTGCAGCAGCAAACACGCCCTGCAGTGTCCTATCCCGGTCGTAAAACGTGGTCGCGTTGTAAGACACCACGGTTTCTTTGCCATCGCGCGCACGCGCGGTGAGTTCGTAATTGGTGAGCTTCTTTTCGTTCAGTACCAGTTTGATCCCCGCCTCGGCCCGCGCCGGATCGGTGAAATAATTCTTGAACGGCGCCCCGATCAGCTCGTCGCGCGTGCAACCGGTCAGCGCCTCCATCTGCTTGTTGACGTCGGAAATCACGCCGGATGGATCAGTCGTCATCAGCGCGTCGATGTTGGATTCGATCAGCGAGCGCGTGTAAAACTGCTGGTCGCGCAGGCGCTGGTCGAGCTTCTTCTGCTCGGCTTCTACCTGCTTGCGCGCGGTGTTATCGGTGCCGATCAGCAGATAGCCAATGATGGCGTCCTGCGCGTCGCGCAGCGCAGTCACCGACACCACCGCCGGAAAGCGGCTGCCGTCGCGGCGAATATAGGTCAGCTCGTAGATGTCCTCAATGCCGCGCGAGGCCTTGAACACCAGCGCCTCGAAGCCCGGCTCAATCTGGGTTCCGAGCTCAAGACTCAATGCCGCCGCGCGCGCGATCACTTCCTGCGGGTCGGAAATATCGGCCGGCGTGATCTTGTTCATCACGTCGCTCGCGGTATAGCCCAGCATGCGCTCGGCGCCGACGTTAAAAATCTGAATCACGCCCTTCGCGTCGGTCGCGATACTCGAGAAATTAGCGCTGTTGAAAATCGCGCGCTGCAGCGCCCCCGCTTTCAGTAGCGCCTCTTCCGCTTGCTTGCGCGCGGTGTTATCGGTGCCGATCAACAAATAGCCGATGATGGCATCATGATCGTCGCGCAGCGCAGTCACCGACACCACCGCCGGAAAACGGCTGCCGTCCTTACGAATGTAAGTCAGCTCGTAGATGTCCTCGATACCGCGCGAGGCTTTGAATACCAGCGCCTCAAAACCCGGCTCAATCTGGGTTCCGAGCTCAAGGCTTAATTCGGCCGCGCGCGCGATCACTTCTTGCGGATCCGAAATATCGGCCGGCGTGATCTTGTTCATCACATCACTCGCGATGTAGCCCAGCATGCGTTCCGCGCCAACGTTGAATAACTGGATCACGCCCTTTTCATCGGTGGCGATACTCGAGAAGTTGGCACTATTGAATATCGCGTTCTGCAACGCGCCTGTTTTCAGCAATGCCTCTTGCCGACGCAATTCGGTGAGGCCTTCAGTCGTGGCAGAAATATCGCTGGTATGGGGGGAGGGTTTAGACATGGACTTGCAGATGTGTCGACGGCAGCAGAGGCCGAGATGTCCGAAAAGGATACTCTCACTGAACGAATAAAGTGAAGTATTTAACCCCCCGGGTCCGGGCTTTAATACAGCTTCAGAACCGGCTTATACAGACCTCAAGAATGAGAAATGATTGCTGTCGACACCTTGATCTGTGCAGGCGAGTACACTGTCAATCACGCCATCCCGGCAGACTCATACCGGCTAAAAAACCGCCAGTTATTGCGCCCACTTGCTTTAGCCCGGTACATCGCGCTATCGGCATTTCGGATCAGATCATCGGCATTGAGGCCATCTTGCGGATAGATGCTGATGCCAATACTGACGGTTATTTGCAGTGCGAATTGTTCGATACGGTGGGGAGGGGCGAGCACGTCGAGTATTTTTTGCGCACTCAAAGCCGCATCCTCCGCATGTTCGAGATCCGCTAGCAGGATCACAAACTCATCACCTCCCAAACGGCATAGCGTATCCGAGCCGCGTACGGTGACGGCCAAGCGCTCGGCGACCGATTGCAGCAGTTGGTCGCCTACCGCGTGACCCAACGAATCGTTAACGTATTTAAATCGGTCCAGATCTAAAAACATCAGCGCAAATGATTTGCCATGACGGTCGGCTAACAAAATAGCCTGGGCTAGCCGGTCGTTCAACAGCATGCGATTCGGTAACTTAGTCAGAGAATCGTGTTGGGCGAGGTGGGCCATGTGGGCTCTGCCTTTTTCGATCTCTGCAGCCAGGTTTTGTGCTTCCGACGTAGCGTTCAACAGATGTTCGTTCACCTGCTGCAACTGCGCCACGTGATCGGCGAGTGCGGCCTTTTCTTTGGATAAGGCCGCTTGCGTAACGCGCAAAGCGGCTTCGGTTTCGCGCAGTTCGCGTAGCGAGTCGGCGAGGGCTTTTTCCGCCAGCTTGCGCTCGGTGATATTGGTAAACACCACGGCAACTTTGCGGCTGCCGTGCCCCCCCACACGGAACGCAAACAGATCAAACCAGGTATTGTTCATGGCCTTCGCTTCGTTGATAAAGCGAATGGGCTCGCCCGTCAAACAGACCTTGCCGTAAGTTTCATACCAATACGCCTCATGGTCCGGGATCAATTCGCGTACCCGCTTACCGACGATATCAAACATCCCGGTCTGTTTTTCAAAAGCCGGATTGACTTCCAAAAACACCCAATCCACCGGAGTTTGATGGTCATCAAACACCACCTCAATAATGCAAAACCCTTCGTCTATCGAATTAAATAAATTGCGATAACGTCGCTCGCTTTCACGCAGGGCTACCTCGCTGCGCTTGCGCTCGGTAATGTCGGTGTGAACCCCTACCCATTCACGAATGTTGCCGTCGCCGCCTAACAACGGCACCGCGCGAATGGAACACAAGCGCCATTCCCCATCGCGGCGGCGGATGCGGTGCTCGAACTCGAACAAGCGTTTTTCCGCTACGGCCTGCATCCAGGCGTCGATGGTCGGTTGCGCGTCTTCCGGATGCACGGCTTTGGACCAGCCGTAAGCCTGATACTCGGCCTGGGTTTGGCCGGTGAAGTTGCCCAGCCGGGCTGCTCGCCTTCCATCAATCCTTCGGCGTTGTTGGTCCAGATGAGACTGCTAACGGTGTTGACGGCGGCGCGAAAGCGCGCCTCGCTCTCGCGTAGCGCTGCTTCGGCGCGCAGGCGTTCCAGCCGCGTCCAGATGCGCGCGGTCAGCTCGCGCGCCAGCTCAATTTCGTCTTCACGCCAGTCGTAGGCCACGTCTTTATAGAGACACAGCGCAAAGCGCCATTGCCCCTGCTGGATGAGGGGCACACAGACGAACGAAACGATGTTGAGCGCCGCGAATTTCTTCCGATCTGTACGCGAGTCCATGGCCACATTAGGGATCACGATCACTTCTGCTGCACGCGCCACGCGGATAAACTCTTCTTCCACAAAATCCGCCAGTCGATAAACCCCGACCAGACTTGGCACACCCTGTCGATGCCAGCCATGCTGGATAACTACTTGCTCTGCCGCTTCATCAATTTCAGCGAATGCACACAGCGAGAGTTGCAAATACGCGGCCATTTTTGCGCCTACGGTCTGCATCATTTCGTCTACGTTGGACCAATGCACGAGATCGCTGCTGACCGAAGCCAGAAACGCCAAATTCATTTCTGCCTGTCGGCGCTGGCTCACGTCGCGGGAGACGGCGAGCAGTTGCACGGGCTTGTCGTCGGCATCTAAAATCGGCGAAACCGCTACGTCCCACCACTTGGGTTCACCGCGCAGCGTGCGAAAGAAACCGACAAAATTTGCAGCCTCGCCTGCTGCCGCAAACGTGATGGCCGCTTGTGCCGCTTCACGATGCTGGCCTTCCCAGAAGGCTAGCCACGAGGTATTCAAAAAAGGCTGAATGTCTTCGATGCCCAGCAGTTCCTGCCCGCTGTGCATCGAGAGCAATTTACCTTCTAGGTCGAGCACCTTGATGCAGTCCGGACTGCTTTCGATAATGCTGCGGTTAAACGCTTCGCTTTCGCGCAGCGCATCTTCGGCGCGCTTGCGTTCGGTAATGTCGTAAAAATAACAGACCACGCCAAACTGCCCATCGGGTAGCGTGATGCGCTCTATCATCCAGTCGTAAGATTGAATCTCGGGTATGTTGTGTCGCTGTTCGGTCATGTTCAGCGCGACGTAAGGCTCGCCGGTTTGCAGCGTGTGCCGAAAGCGACGGATCGCCTCGTTGGCAAAACCCTCATCCCAGAGAATATGCATCACTTCGCCAAAGTCGCGGCCGATCAGTGGGCTAGTGTTGCTGAAGGCTGACTGCGAGGCTTTGCTCACCTGCCACATCCGAAATTCCGCATCCACCACGTACATGCCGAAGGGAGCATTCTCGATCATGCTGACTAGCGTGTCGTGATTGCGGCGTAGCAGTGCACTTGTGCGCCGGCGCTCGGAAATATCTTTAGAGCTGACGCCCACGCGATTTTGGATCGGGTCTATCCTAAAAGCGTGGAGTTCGAGTAGCCGTCCCTGATTGACGAGTTCGCGCACAAATTTAATCGGTTCGCCCGATGTGAGCACGGCGTCATACGTGCTCAACCAATAGTCCGCGTCCAGGGGCACGACTTCTCTCAGGGTTTTACCGACTACGTCGCTGATTCCAGACTGCGCCGTATAGGCGGGGTTCGCTTCGATGAAGCGAAAATCCAGCGGGCCATCCGTGCCGTCACCGATTTTTTCGATGATACAAAACCCTTCATCGAGAGCCTCTAAGAGTGTGCGATAGCGCTGCTCGCCTTCAATCTGTTTTTGTTCGGCCAGCGTTTGCGCTTCAATATTGGCGGCAACCAAACGTGCGTTGTCTTGCTGCAAATCAAGCAATTGCGCCTCTGTGGCTGCCTGCCTGGGATGTGCCTCAGAGGCTGTAGCGGGGCTATGGCTCCGGTTTTTTTCGTGGCCAGCGACGAGGTCGTCGTTAGGCTGACAGGGCATGTCAGATTGCGCCGGGAGAGGAGGCCGTTCTTCAGCCATCAGTCGCCGACAGGACTGGGTGGGGCTCCTGCTTGAGCAAGGCGGCTAGCTCATCAGCTTGCATCGGCCGGCCAAAATAATAGCCTTGCCCTTCATCGCACTGTTGGGCGAGCAAAAAGGCATGCTGCTCCGAGGTCTCGACGCCTTCCGCAATCACCCGGTGATTAAGACTTTTACCCATGTTGATTACCGCGCTGACGAGGCCGGCATCACTTGGGCTGCTGGTCATCTGATGCACGAACGACTGGTCGATCTTCAGCGTATCGATCGGAAATTGGCGCAGATAACTCAAGCTGGAATAACCGGTGCCGAAGTCATCCACGGTTAGCTTGATGCCCAGGCCTGTCAGCGCGTTCAGCATGCGATTGGTCGCTTCGGCGTCGCGCATTAATACACTTTCGGTTAGTTCGAGTTCCAAATAGCGTGGGGACAGGCCCGTTGCATTGAGGGTTGCGCGGATATTATCGAGAAAATCAGCAGCGCGAAATTCGAGCGCAGAGGTATTCACCGCCACCGTAATCGGGCGCAAGCCAGCCTGCTGCCACGCTTGCGCCTGACGGCAGGCTTCGTGCAGCACCCAACGGCCTATCGACAGGATCAAACCACTGTCTTCGGCGATAGGGATAAATTGCGCGGGCGGCAGCAAGCCGCGTTCCGGATGCTGCCAACGAATGAGTGCCTCAACGCCCACAATCAGATTACTTTTCAAATTGATTTTCGGCTGGTAGTGCAATATGAATTCGTGCCGCTCTACCGCGCGCCGCAAACTCACTTCGATAGATTGGCGTTGCACCGCGCGCACGTTCATGCTCGCCTCAAAGAACTTGTAATTGTTGCGCCCGCTTTCTTTGGCGTAGTACATCGCGGTGTCGGCACACTTGATCAGGGTTTCTGCATCTTCACCGTCGTCGGGATAGATGCTGATGCCAATGCTGATGCCGATATGCAGGTCGTGCTGCTCGATAGCGTGCGGTGGGACCAGAGCTCCCAGCATTTTTTGCGCTGACACGGCCGCGTCTTCGGCGTGTTCAATCGTCGGTAACAGCAGCAAAAATTCATCGCCTCCCTGGCGGCTGACGGTGTCTGAATTCCGCACGCACGCAAGCGGGCGGCTCGACACCGATTGCAGCAACCGGTCACCCATCGCATGGCCTAGCGAATCGTTGATGTGCTTAAAGTTATCCAGGTCCATAAACATCACTGCAAGCTGCCTGCCCTGACGCCGCGCCAGTTCAATCGCCTGCCGCAGCCGATCCAACAGTAAGACCCGGTTGGGTAAATCGGTGAGCATGTCGTGATGAACCAAATGATCCATCTGACTATTTGCCAGCTGAATTTGATCGACCAGGTTGTGCGACTTTATGTTGGCTATGACCAGGTTTTCGTTCGCTTGCCGCATCTGCAGGATGTGATTATCCGTCGCAGCCTGTATTGTTTGTCCCTCACGAATGTCACGTTCGCGGCCGGTGGCTGCGCCTTCGCGCGCGTGCGCTTCCTCTTCCCGGACCTGCGCCGCGTCTTCGCGCACATCCGCCGCGGCTTCACGCGAATGGGCAGCATCTTCGCGTTTGTCTGCGGCGTCTTCGCGGGTGGTGGCCGATTTCTCGCGGCTCAGTACGGCTGCCACATCGTTTATCTGCGTACTTTCCCCGAGCCGCCTATCTTTGCCGCGGACAACCTTCAAGCGGGCTTGAGACGGGGGTGCTAGTGCCCCCTGGTTCGAGTCAGGCGTAGCAGAATCTCCCTGGTTATTTTTGTTCACGACGCTTGCATCATCCGCTCAGGGTCGTTAGCGCTGACCGTCGGCCGGCCCGACATGATGCCGGCATATTCGGTCAAAGTATTGCCCAGTACGATGCCCTGGTCGGTGATGTCGAACAGACGAATGTCCTTGCTGTGTTCGCTACCCCGCACTTTGACCACCGAGCACACGCGTTTGAACTGGCCATCGAGCTCGATATAGCGCTGCACAATAATCGCGTCGGCCAGAAACGCGCTGCCATACGGACTAAAACGCAAATCGGTGTAGCGGTCTTCGAGTTCGGCGAGCATCAGAATGGTAATGCCCATGTTGGTGAGCTCGGCGATCATCCGGTACAGCGAGCCGCGAAAGTCTTCGCGAAACTCGGGCGCCAACGCCAGCTCGAATCCCGACAACGAATCGATCACCACGCGCTTGGCCTGCATTCGATTAATCATTTCGATCAAGTCATGCAGGGTTTGATCGATCGACAAATCCAGCGAGCGCGTGTCGATCACCCCTACTCGCCCAGCCTTGACGAGGCTATTCAGTTTGTTGCTTATCAGTTGGCTGGGTGTCTTCTCGAACGCCGCTATCACCCCCGGCTCGCCGCAGCGTGCACCTTCAGCCAGAAACTCGGTCGCCAGCACGGTTTTGCCGGACCCCGAAGGCCCGACCAGTAGCAGCGAATAGCCCACCGGCAGACCGCCGCCCATCATGTCATCCAGACCCGCTACGCCCATCGCAAGGCGTTTTTTCCCTTTGGGGGCTCCGGTATTCTCAGCTATGCCGCCGTGCCCAACGATCGCACGGGGGAAAATCTGTATGCCCGATTCATTAATCCGGAAGGTATGCAAACCAGGCGATTGACCTTGGCCGCGCATTTTGACCACTTGCATTTTGCGCACCATGGAATTGCGGTGCAGATTTTGTGACATCCAGATAATGCCATCCGCGACGGTAAACACTGGGCTGGACTCGGCTTCTGGCAATAAGTATTCACCGATCAAAAACGTGGTGGCCTGCCAGCTGGTCATTTGCATGCCGAGCTGTTGCACAAAACGTTGCAACTCCGAAGCGCCCTGACCCTCCCGCTTTGCCGACTGCACCACGGAGCGAAACGAATCGACAAATACCAGGCTTGGCGCATAGTCCTGCACTTCTTGGACAATACGCTCCAGCACGCGGTCAAAGTTTCCCTCCAGCAGATCTGCTGACAGATTGACGAACCGAATCGATTCATTGACTTTGTTGATATCAAAAAACGCAAACTGCTGTTGATAACGCAGCATCTTTAAAGGGGGTTCGCCAAGCACGGTGAAGAATAACGCGCGATTATCCGGATTTGCGAGTGAGAACATGATCTGGTGCGCGAGTGTGGTTTTGCCGCTGCCCGGCGTGCCCGCAATCAAGTTGAACGAGAATTCCGGCAGACCGCCCCCCAGGAGGTTATCCAGCCCGGGTACGCCCGTTGCCAGACGACGTATGCTTACTTTTTCACTCATTTTTTGAACCCTTGATCGTCTTGAACTGGAGCGTGAACGCTCCAGGCAGAACGTAAAATACTGGACGTCAACTCCTCGCCTATTAACGATGCAAGGATGTCGGTGAAGGTGCAGAGCAGTCGATTATTGGCTTCGATTACTTGTGCAGGGGATTGCCCTTCGAAGTATTTTTTTAATTCCGCGAAGCGCTGATCCGTTTGTAACGAGGAAACACTGGGGGTGAGCCAGGGGAAGCTGGATTGGGTAAGAAATAGGCTTCGGGTATAAAGCGAGTTGAACCCTCCCACGCCGATAATGGAAATGATCTGGGTGGCCATCTGTTCCCATAAGACAATCGCAGCATCTTCAGCTTTTTTGGGGTGCGATGCGGTGAGGCTTTCAATTATTTGATGTCGCAACAAGTTATTGTTTCCATAAACAATCCTATTTCGCGGAGTAATCACGCGATAGATAGTGGTTGCTTCATTACTCTGTCAATCAGTATAGAACTAATAAGTGCGTATCGGCGTGACATTCCTGTCACGCGCGGCCTTATAACGCGTGAGAACGATCCCCGCGCGTAAATCCTGACCAAGGCATAGCGAAGTTGCGGGTGAAAGCGATTACTTTGAACAATTCGCCCATTTCGGCGGGCGAAATTAGCCGTTGCACGGCATTGGCCTGAGGCAGGTAGGCGGCGGCATTGTCGGCTGGGGTTTGCATCAGCAATTCAGTAATGCCGGCATTCATCAAAAAGCTCGCCTGGCTGGTATAGCCGGCCAGTTGCAAACCGGCTTGGGTGGCGGCTTGCGCGAGCGCGCTGAAGTCGACATGCGCGGTTAGGTCGCACAAACCGGGCAACCAGAACGGATCGTCCAGCGCGTGGTGACGATAGTGCGCGCGCAGCGTGCCCATGTGGCGCTGCGGATGGTAGTACTCTGGCTGCGGGAAGCCGTAATCGATAAAAATCATCGCGCCGCGGGTGAGGGTGGCGGCCAGGGTTTGAATCAGCGCGGGCGCGCTGAGATTAATTTCGCTGGTGTAGGGATCAGCCGTGGTCTGGCTATTGACCGGCAGGCTTTGTGCGGCATGCCATAGTGCACCGGTATCGCATTCACGGTTTTGCCAGATCAAGCGCGTTCCGTCCCACGTCACACCGCGTTCGTCGAATGTTTGGTCGTGCCATTGCACACAATGCACTGGCAGTGCGTCGAGCACCTCGTTGGCTAATATCACTCCGGTAAACGCGGGGGGCAACGTGGAAAGCCAGGTCACACGGTCGACCAGATGCGGGGCGTGGGTGGATAAGGTCTGGCGTTGCCGGAGCTGGAGTTCGGCGCTGAGGTCGAGAATGTAATAGCGCCCCGGCAACGCCTGTTGACGCTCCAGTTCGAGCAATACATCGACCGCGAGTTTGCCGCTACCGGCGCCTAGCTCCAGCACGTCGCCGTGCGTTTCGTGCAGGATAAGGGCGATTTGCAACGCCAGCGTGCGGCCGAATAACGGGCTTATTTCGGGCGCGGTTATAAAGTCGCCTTCCGCGCCAAATTTAGTCGCACCGGCGGCGTAATACCCGAGCCCCGGGGCATACAACGCGATTTCCATATAGCGCGCAAAGTCTATCCAATGGGCGTTGGCATCGAGTTCGGCGCGAATATGGGCGGTGACTCGCTGACTGTGGGCGAGCGCATCGGGGCTAGGGCTGGGTAACATGGCAGAGGCGGGTTTGGGCGATAATGCATTTGAACCCGAGACTATAGAGGTGAATCCGGATGCAGGGCAAAGTGGTGTTAATTACTGGCGGCGCAAAGCGGGTGGGGGCAGCAACCGCCCGTCTGCTACATGCTGCGGGTGCAAACCTGATGATTCACTATCGCAGCTCGGCGGTTGAGGCGCGAGCGCTGCAGGATGAATTGAATGCCGTGCGTGAGGACTCGGTCGCACTGATTCAGGCCGACCTGCTGGATGTGGCGATATTGCCAAGTTTAGTGAGCCAGACGGTGACGATTTTTGGCGGACTGGATGTGCTGGTGAATAACGCGTCGAGCTTTTATCCCACGCCGATTGGCAACATCAAGATAGACGATTGGGAAAACCTGATGGGCAGCAATCTGCGCGCGCCGTTGTTTATTGCCCAGGCCGCCGCGCCGGAACTCAAAAAACGCCACGGTTGTATTGTGAATATTGCGGACATCCACGCCGAACGCCCGCTGAAGAATTATGTGGTTTATAGCGTGGCCAAGGCCGGGGTGGTGGGGCTAACCAAATCGCTGGCGCGTGAACTGGGGCCCGAAGTGCGCGTGAATGCGGTTGCGCCGGGACCGATCTTGTGGCCCGAAGACAGCGCGGACTTTGACGAGGTTTCGCGGCAACGCGTGGTATCGCACACGATACTTAAAACGGTAGGCGAACCCGACGACATCGCACGCGCGGTGCGATTTTTTGTGCTGGACGCGCCGTATGTGACCGGGCAGGTGCTGGCGGTGGACGGCGGGCGTAGCGCCAAGCTGTAATTTTTTTGTTGAAGATTACTGAAAATTATTTGGCTAAGTAAGGCCAGCAGGCAGAGGTTTACGCGGCGCATCACGCGGCAACAAAGTCACGCAATACAACGCAAGCAGCAGCCAGATTAACTGTGACCACTGCGTCGAATAAAACGAAGTATGCGTGTTGAACGGGAACAGCCACGCCAGCGCCGCCATCGCAAACGGCAGCGCGCGATTTTTAGCATTCACTTCAGCACCTCGCCAAGCGCGTATTAGTGCCGCATAAAAAATGATTAATCCGACTAGCCCGATGACGCCCGCCTCGGAAATCACTTCAAGCACCATTTGATGCGCATAGGCTGCGCCGGTAATGTGGCCGGTAATAGGGTCGGGTTTAACCATGTCGTCGCGGGGTGCGGCATATTCAGGATAGGCAAAACGAAACGCGCGTATGCCGACGCCATTAATTGGATGCGCCCCAATCATGTTGACGGCGACTTTCCATAAGGTCCAACGATTGGATAAGGCTCTATCAATCAGCACCTCGTCACCGGAAAACAGCAGCAGGGTTTGATCCAGACGAGCGCGGGCGTTATGACTCTGCAACGCTGCAGCAAAACTTACACTGACCACCAGCACGGTAGCCACACCCATTTTCCATGCTGCAATATTGCGTTTCCGGGTTTCGGTCCACAGCACCCAAACGCACACGACCGCAAAGCTAATCCAGCCTCCGCGACTGCCCGCCATAGCGAGGACCGCAGCACCTGCTACAAACGCACCCAACATAAGCCAGGGCTTATCTCTGAGCGCGAGCAATAGAAAAGGCACCAGAACCGGCAATGCGACGCCCAGCGTCAAACTTTTTTCTCCAAAAAGGCCGTTGAGGCGTGTGGGAATTTGCGCAAACCCAAAAAGATCATGACCGAGCATGGCCTGGAGCAATGCGTCCGCGATCCAGAACGCAGTCAGGCCCGCAATCAGTTTGACCAGACGGTTTACGTCTTGTTGATCGCGTAGTGCCCATATCACGTAAAGGCCGGTGAAATACAGCCGGAGAAAAACCACTATCGTGCCCGCGGTTTTGTTCACGTAGTAGGTGTCGGGCAATGACAGCACCATCGGAATCCAGATGCACAGCGCGAGTAAATTGAATAGTCGTGCAGCGGGCATTTGCATCAGCCTGCCGCGTTGCTGGTAGGCAAGGATGACTCCGTACACGGTCATGATCAGCACCGGCAGTTCGACCGAGCGGCCAAAGGGAAACAGCAAAAAACACGAAAAAATCAGCGCGACGGGAAGGTGGGGTTTAAGCGTGGATAGCATGAACGCAGCCGAAGGAATGAGCGGTGAAGAGACGGCGCGAGTGTATCAGCGCCTACTGGGGATGATATTCGGGCACCCACCCTACCAGCCGGGCTTTGACTTCAAGCGCATCCGCGCTGTCGACCGAGGCAAGCCACGCCATGCAGTCTTGCATTTGCTCGCCGCTGGCGACGCGGGCACGCGCGATGTAGAGCTTGGGATGCGGGGTGGGCAGCGTGGATTCGCTGTCGGCCAATAACTCTTCATACAATTTTTCGCCGGGCCGCAGACCGGTGTATTCGATGCGAATTTGTTCTTCATCGCTGCCGGACAGGCGAATCATCAGCTTCGCCAGCTCGGCAATTTTGACGGGCTCGCCCATATCCAGCACGTAAATTTCGCCGCCTTCACTCATTAAGCCGGCTTGTAACACCAGCTGCGCAGCTTCGGGAATCGACATGAAAAAACGGGTGATGTCGGGATGGGTGACGGTGATCGGGCCACCCGCTTCGATCTGCTTCTGAAACTTGGGAATCACACTGCCGGAGGAGCCAAGCACGTTGCCAAAACGCACCGACACAAAGCGCGTGCCGCCCGGCTTGCCGGAGTCTGGATGTTGCTGCATCGCCTGACACGCCATTTCTGCCAGCCGCTTGGTGGCGCCCATCACGTTGGTGGGGTTCACCGCCTTGTCGGTGGAAATCATCACGAACTTGGCGACGCCATGCGCCTGGGCCGCGGCCGCTACAATCTGCGTGCCGTATACATTATTGCGTAGCGCTTCCCACGCGTTGTGGTCTTCCATCAACGGCACGTGCTTATACGCGGCGGCATGGAACACCACGGTCGGGCGATGTTCGGCCATCACTTGATTTATGCGACTGGCGTTTTTTACGTCACCGATTAGCGGCACGATTTGTAGCGCTGCGAAGTGCTGCGCAAACTCCTGCTCGATCATATAGAGCGCGTATTCGGAGAGATCAAATAGCACCAAGGTGCGCGGCGCGAAGCGTGCAATCTGGCGGCACAACTCTGAGCCTATCGAACCGCCCGCGCCGGTCACCAGCACGGTTTGGTTAGTCAATAACTGATACAGGCCGGTGTCGTCCAAGGTGATCGAATCGCGCCCGAGTAAATCTTCCAACTCGATCCGACGCACGCTGGAGACTGACACCCGCCCCGCTACCAAATCTTCGAGCGAGGGCACAGTCGATACATTCAATTTGGCTTCGCTGCAAAGTTGAGTGATGCGTTTGCGCACCTCGTGGGCCGCCGAGGGTAATGCCAGAATCACATCCTCCACAACCATCTGCTTCGCCCAAATGGCCACCTCGTCCAGCGTGCCTATGACCGGCACCCCCTGTATAAAACGACCCTGCTTGCTGGGGCTATCATCGAGCAAACCCACCACGCGAAAGCCGGAAAAGTTGCGGGCGAGTTCACGCAATAAAAAATCTGCCGCTGAACCCGCCCCTGCCACCAGCACCGGCTTGCTGTTCAGATGCAGCACCCCTGACAGCCGATGTTCTTTCCAGGCACGATAAGCAAGCCGACTGCCGCCCATCAAAAGTATCAGCAGCATGGGGTCGAGGATTAACACGGAGCGAGGCACCACTACGCTGACGCGAAACAAAAACAAGCCTAGCGGAATCAGCAATGCGCCGAGACCAATCGCCATCATGATGCGCTTAAGATCGGGCAGGCTGGCAAAACGCCAGATGCCGCGATACAAGCCAAACCCCCAGAAAACCAGGGCCTGCAGCGGTACCACCCACACCAGCGTAGTGAGGGCTGCCGTCACATATTCAGGCGGTAAACTTAAATTCATCCTCAGCCAATAGGCGGCCATCCAGGCCACCATGGTGGCGACCAAGTCGTGCAGAATGACGGCTAGCGTGCGCGGATTAAATGTCATGTTCGAAGTGGGACCAGCGCCAGTCTGTGGCGATAAAAATCAGCATCATTGCCACTAGCCAAAGCGTGGTGATTATCGCAGCGTAGGCGGGGAATTTAATCAAACCCAGCCCCGCCGCCGCACAGGCTAGCATTAAGGCATACGCGGCTAACGCCAACTGGCGATGGCTGCACCCCATGCGCACCCAGCGCTGATAGTAATGCTCGCGGTGCGCATGCCAGATTTTTTCGCGGCGCCAGGCGCGCTTGATCAAGGTCACACTCGCGTCCAGGATGAAGGGCGAAAAAACCATCACCGGAAACAGCACCGGCCAGTAGTGTTGCGCAACGCCATACACGGCTAAGGCTGCGGCGAGAAATCCTAATGGAATAGAACCCGCGTCGCCCATAAAAATTTTAGCGGGCGGGAAATTAAAGCTCAGAAAAGCCAATGCGGCAGCGGCAATGGCCGCACACAGCAGCGCCAGTTCTGCTCCCCCCGTCCACCACGCCGCGATCCCAAGCGCGCTAAACCCGATGACTGCCATCCCGCCCGCCAAACCATCTGTGCCGTCCATGAAATTGTAGAGATTGGTCATCCACACGATGGCGAGGGTGGCGAGTATCAGGCTCAGGACGCTCATTGTTGAAATGAATATCAAGCAGATAGCCGCCACGCCCATATGCGCCAATAGGCGAAATAACACTGGCAGATTTTTATAATCGTCCAGCAGTGAAATGACAGCAAGTATCAGGGCCCCTATCAGCAAGGGCCACAGTCCCGAGGGGTTCATCAGCAGTGAGGCCCCCATCACGCCCAACATGATGCCGATACCTCCGACGCGCGGCGTCGGCAACACGTGTAGCGAGCGTTCGTTGGGATGATCCATAGGCAGACGAAGCACGCGCAACCTCAAGACCATCAAGGTCAGCCAGCAAATACAACATGCACTTAATGGCACCAGCCATGCCGAAAAAAATTTCATCTACACAGGAATTCAAATAATTTGGCGGGATACTTCGAAAGGATTTTGGGCAGAGAGGTCGGAATGTTATTTTCACGGCAGGCGCGCAACACTTCGCGATTCAGCAATACCGTGTTGCGCCAGCCCCCTGTGCTGATCCCGCCGGTCCGCATATTTACCCATACTTCGGGTAGGTGCAGGTATTTGAGTTTACCTGCATGAAAAATACGCGCCACCAGTTCAAAATCACCCGCGATACGGTAATCGGTCCGAAAATTGCCGTAACGCTCGTATACACTGCGGCGCAAAAAAAGGGCGGGATGCGCCGGCATCCATCCCCAGGCGATGCGCTCCGGGCAAAAACGTTCTGAACGGTAACGTCTTATGAAACGGGCGGGGCGGGCGTAGTTAATAAACTCTGCGTCACCAAATAAGGCGTCCAGATCATGCTGCTCCATGGTTTCGGCGACGCGCGCCAACACCCTCTCATCCGCATAGACGTCATCGGCATTGAGAAAGCCGATGATGTCTGCCGTCGCCAATCCTAGCCCTTTATTCATCGCATCATAAATACCCTGGTCCGGCTCGGAAACAAATCTGGCGAGATGGCCGCCGTAGCGGGCGATGACTTCCCGCGTGCCATCGGAAGATCCCCCGTCAATCACAATGTGCTCGATATCCGGATGGGTTTGTGTGGCTATCGATTGAAGCGTGTCAGCGAGCGTAGCGGCGGCGTTAAAGGCCACGGTTATGATGCTGATTTTCATGCTCGTTTATGCAGGCAGTCCTGGGCCAGGTTAGAAAAATCTTGGGCGAATTGTTCGACACGTTGCAATGCAGCGTCGCGAGCTGCATGGGTTTGTAATTCGCGTTGCGCTGGATCAAACATCTGAATCTGCTCCAGTGCATTGGCCAAGGATTGCGCGGAATTTCGTTCGAAATAGATCGCCCGTTTACCCATCTGCTCTCGGTGCACATCCAGATCGGACAGCACCATCGGCGTCCCCATCGCACGGGCTTCTTCCACTGTGGTGCTCCAGCCTTCGAACAGTGAAGGATTCAACATCGCGGTACAGGTGCGCATGAGGAGGGCCAAATGAGGGTAGGGAATTAATCCGAGTAATCTAAATGAACGTTGTAGATCGCGTTTTTCAAGCTCGCGTTGAAAGCTGGGGAAATACGCCGGATCTCGCGGGTCAGCCTGCTTGCCAGAAGCGGCAATCACAATCTGCCTGCCTCGGCCGCGCAAGATGGCTAAAGCTTCCAGTACCAAGCCATGGTTTTTGTGCCGCCAGAACTGATTCGGCAGGAAGATGAAGTGCTCTGGCAAATCGTAAGAATCCGCAGTCGCGCGGGCGTCAGCGTAAGACACCAGCTGTCCGGGCGGGACGGCAAAGTGGACGGTGCGGGTGCGGCCGCGAGTCGACGAGTAGTAACGCTCACACGCCCGTCTTGCGTCTTCGCTGCTCAGCATGATCGTGCGCCCCCCCGCAACTTGCGCGCGAAACCCGAGCTCTCGTTTCCACTTTGCACCCAAAGGAAACAAGTGGGGTAGGCCTTTGTGCTGGAAATCGGGAATCCAGGCGATGGCAGGCGTTTCCATCCGCCAGCCGAAGAACTGCGCGGATTCAAACACCAGATCAATACGATGTTGCTTGAATAAGCGCTGCAAGCAAGCGTCCCTACCCCACAGCATCGCCTGCACTAGGGAAGCTTTTCGTCGGCTCGCGTTCAGATAGGACGTCTTTACAATTTCTAATCCTTGGATCGCCTTGAAAGGGGACTCCGTCCCAAGGTCCTCGCCCACAAACAGCACCGGAGTAAGTTCAGCCGCCTGATACCCGATCAATACCTCGAGAAGATTTAACAGATAGTTATGGCCGCCGGTCCAGTCACTCCCCCCAATCAAAGTGAACGCAATGCGCATCAAATAGAAACCGCCTTCATTTGGAACCAGTCAACATATTCGGCAATCCCCTCTGTTACTGGGGTAACACATTCGATCCCGTGTGAGCGCATCCGGCCAATGTCCGCCACCAGACTGAATGGGTCGCCTGAGCGGGATAGTCCGTTGAAACCAATCCGCGTGGCCGCATCTGCACTGGCCCAATGAGAGGCTACGCTGGCAGCAATCTCGCGGACAGAGGTGGCTTGCCCGGTGGCGAGGTTCAGCACGGGGGCCTCGTTGCTGGCAAGCGCGGCCGCGTGATCGAGTGCGCGCGCTACATCGCGTACGTTGGTCCAGTCACGCAATTCGTTGCCGGTTCCGCCCAGTTCAACCGCGCCGCCGCTTGCAAGCTTGCTGCATAAATCCCACAGCAGCTGCTTCTTGAGTTCCGTGCCATACACCGAGAACAGGCGCGGCAACACCAGCCGTAAGCCAAAATTGGCGGCGTAAGAACGGCACAAGTTTTCCATCATCAACTTGTGAGCACCGTAAGGGGAATAAGGCGCGAGCCGCGCATCTTCGGCAATCGCGCCCGCATGCCCGGCGCCATAGACCGCCGCACTCGAAATCGCCACCATAGGCACGGCGGGAGCATGCTGGCGCAGCCACTCCAGCAGGTGCGCGGTGGAAACGACGGTACGCGTAAAGTCCTCGTGCGGACTGGCAAAAGCCGCGCCTACAGACGATCCTCCGGCCAGATGAAACACACGCTCCGGCAAGCCGGCAACTTGCTGCATTTGTTTAAGATTGCTCGCTGATATCTCACCGTTAATCCAGGCCGATACTCCCCAGCGTGCTGCCTCGGCTTGCGGCCACGCGCCGTGCCCTATGCCCGTCACGGAGTGACCCTGACTCGCCAGGCCACGCGCAAGATGGCGGCCAATAAAACCGTGCGCTCCGGTGATCCAGACCTGTGCCATGGTCAGGGCTTCGTAGCCACGGTGGAGTAGAGACGACGGTGATTACCGAAAGGTATTTCAGGGACTACAACAGGCCCACCGCCCCAAGACGTATGCCTAGTCATGCAAATCACGCACGTACAAAGATTTGCCTGTCACGACATCTACCAAAGGAAGGTGGCCGATGGACTCCCGGCGATTATTCCCCGTTAAAAAAGTCAGACGGCCACTTGAATCACGGCTTTCGCGAAAACACGATGTTTGATAGCAATCCTCTAACGCCACTTCACGCACCATCTCATTCAATAACTCACGACGCACAAAAAAAGCATTGCTACCGACACGGTTAACACCGACCAGTGCATAGTCTCGACCTTGCAATAGATGGACAAAAGCCGATAGGCTCGCTCCGTAATATAAATTTGAATGGTGTTGCTGCGTACGCTGGAAATCGGGTTTATACGGTACCGATACAGGCGTCTTCATTCCGAACACCCCGTTATATTCGATCACGAGTATGCGCGGGCGCCACGCCTGGAGGCGTTCTAAAACGAAGTAATCAACCCCATCAATATCAACCGACAAGATGCCGAGATCCCGGTCGAAACCGCTCTCATCCAATAGCTCGCTAACGTTGTCGGCGGTTACGAAAGCCGCCTTGGCTGACAACGGATATCGCCAATAGAAGTAGGACGCCTTTAAACGATCAATATTTCGGGATGAACCATCAATCACGAAGCCTTGCCAGATATCCTTCATCAAAAGGAATCGGCAGTTGGATTCGAAAAAATCTTCAACGCCAAACTCGATGAATGTTTTGTTTCCGATATCTATATTCGCGGTCAGAAACTGCAGAATGCCGTCCTCGCCCCATTGTGAGAAGACCTTAAACTCGTAATCAGACAAAATTAATGAATCCCTGTGCCGATTTAATTCGGTGAGAATCAATCCTTGGTTAATCTTGATTTCATCAAGACGGCGGTCAAGGTTCAATAGCTTAAGCGTCACGTCATATAGTTTTCTCACCCTTGCGAACATACTGTGTGTGCACCCGTTAAATAAATTCAGTCAGACAAACCTGGCCCACTAGCCACGTCAATCTCAGAGGGCGACAACTCTCGAATTACGCGAGCGGGATTGCCAGCAACGATGGTAAAAGGCGGGATGTCGTGGGTCACGACCGCACCCGCACCGACAATTGCGCCCTCTCCGATGGTAACGCCACGAAGAACACAAGCATTTGCACCTATCCAGACATCATCGCTCACGATAACGGGTCGTTCGCCAAGATAGAGGGAACGGGGGTGGCCGGCCTGAATGATGGCTTTGAATTGAGCATGCCGCTGCCCGGCATTCAAGGGGTGCGTGAGTGAATCGAAGATATTGACGTTGTGTGAAATCAAAACCCGGTCGCCGATATGGATTGACTTTGATGACCAGACCCGGGCTCCCTCTCCTATATAACACCAATCCCCAATTGAAATATCCCCGCCATGCGCAAACAGCAGCAACTCTCCGCGAATTATGCTGTGGGCCCCAACTCTTATGCCACTTGCATTCCGCAGCGCATTTCGAATTCTTGCTGTAGGCATAAGGCGAGCACCCTTTCCCATAACGCAGGTTGGCTTAAAAAGAATGCGCTGGATAATGAAATGAAGATTCACGGTCGTACTACCCTTTTCCCCCAGTTAACAAGTTGCCCTATGCGCCCACCATTTTCTCGCCTCAGGGCGATTTTAACGTGGGCATATAAGTCCAGATCGCGAAAAGTTGATGCAGGTAGTTCAATATGAGTTGAAGGCAAAGTCTGCCAGGCTTTTGAGAACTTGCGTAACAACCCGCGCCCATGCGTGCCGCTGCCATCAAACCCGGTATTATTAACCAGTGAAACGGGCGGAAAGAGCACTAGGCCATTCGCTTTGAATACTGTCCAGTACCAACGTATGGCCCACGAGTCCCGCTGCCCTGTCATCTGCCGTATCAGCATGGTCGCATAATCATAGCTTCCATCCAGATTAAAGCTGCGGCGCAGATTCTTGTCAGTGCGCAAAGCTTCCCATCCCGAAGCCCGCGGATCAAATTGATCCCATGCCCGCCTCCAGGTAGCCCAACCCCACGACACAGGGAAGGGCAAAAACAGCGCAGTAGGTGCCGCCTTCAATTCAGGCACGTCGAATTGGTAAGCGGATATCTGGAAAATGTTTTCCGCATCCGCGTAGCGTTCAAGTCCCTGGTTCATGAAGATCAGAAATGAGGGACTCAGCTCCAAATCATCTTCCACCACAATCACGCGCCCAAACTGATTTACGGTGTGGCTCACCCCGGCGATGACCGAGCGCGACAGTCCTTGATTTTCCTCGCAGAAATGATATTCGGCTCGGTCGCCCAACAGGCATTGCGCAATCTCACGCGTCGCCCTGACCGAATCTACTTCGTCATCATTGCGCGGCCCATCGCAGTAAACAATGATTGGACTCTGCTCAAAGCCCTCGCAGCGCATCAAACTGGTAAGCGTATTACGCAGATGGTCGGGGCGACGGTAGGCAAAGATCACCACGGGGGCAAGCGTATTCACAAGGGGTGGCTGCCTTCTATACATTCGTTCAGCCACAGCTGGGTGGACACCAGTTTGTAGAGATGGTGTTCTGCCGCGATGGCGCCCTGCCGGTTTTTTTCAATTAAGGACCGGATTTTGGCTGGATCACACCACTGGTGCAGCAAGCTGTGGCGATCCAACAGCACCTGTTCGATTTCTCGCCCCTGCTCCGAGGCCAGCCATTTGCCCACAGGCGTGGGGTAACCTTTTTTGTCTTGGCGGTTGCCTATCGCCTGTTGACCGTGCGCCCGCAGATATTCGCGCAGCACCCATTTGGTTTCATGTTGGTTGAATCTAAGCTGGGCGGGCAGTCGGAACATCCACTCGACTAACCGGTAATCCATGAAGGGGTTCCGCGTTTCCACGCTATGCGCCATGCTGATGGCATCGCCATAGTGCAGCAGCCCGGGCAGGATCGTTTGGGAATGATCCGCCAGCAGCCTTCGACGAACCGGATCGTTGTCTGCCCGCGTGCGTGTGTCAGGCCGCTCCGGCAACCGGACGCCATCACGCATGAGCGACTGAAACCCCACGCGTCGGCGATGCCAGCTCAGTAGCGTGGGCGAGATTTCGCGCGCAGCCCAAGCCAGCGCCCAACGCCACGAAAAAGTCCGCCGCAAGGCCCGCATACGCCCGCCCGCGCCCGCCAGACTACGAGGCTGGCCCGATTTACCGGAAAGATAGTCGAGCAACGCCAGCACCGCGTATTGAGGATATCCGGCTAGCGCTTCGTCCGCGCCCTGACCCTCCAGCAATACCGGTACGCCTTCGGCGCGGGCGCGCGACATCAAATGCCACAGCGGGTAGACGGCGGGAGAATAACCCGGCCCATCCATGTGCCAGGCCACTCGCCGCAAGGTTTGCAACCAGTCCGCTTGCGGGGCGGCCACGGCGATCAGCGGTGCGTTTACCGCGTTGCTAGCAAGTTGCGCCCACGGCAATTCGCCCGGTTCACTTTCGCCATATACCGAGGTGAAACACGTCAGTGGCTGAGCTGAATAAGGGCCGCTTGCGGCCAGCACGCCGGTCGAATCTAGGCCCCCCGAAAGCGTGAGGCCGACCGGCACATCGCTGCGCAACCGCACTCGCACCGCGTCGGTAAACAGCGCATCGAATTGTGCAACGGCATCTTCGGCGCTCAGTGCATCGTCGGTATGTTCCGGATAATCCCAGTAACGCGACGCAATAAATTTTCCCGTATCTGCTTGGTAAACGGCGTAGTGCGCCGGAGGCAACACGTGGATGCCCTGATAAAAAGACTCCCCTCGTGCGTACAACAGATTGTTTCCGAGAAAATCGAGCAGCGGCGCTTCAGCCACTTTGCGGTGCTCGGGAAACAAGGCCAGCAACGCCTTGGGCTCGGACGCGAAGGCCAAGCCATCATGCCCCTGACGGTAATACAGCGGTTTGACTCCAAAGCGATCACGCGCCATCAATAGCCGCCGCCGTGCGGGGTGCCAGAAGGCGAACGCCCACATGCCATTCAAGCGCGGCAAGGCTTGCTCGTCCCATTCGGTGAGGGCGTGCAACAGCACCTCAGTGTCGGAATGCCCGATGAACCGATGGCCGAGCGCTTCGAGTTCGGCGCGCAATTCAACGTGGTTATAGATTTCGCCGTTGAAAACGAGAATGGCCCCACTGCCCGGCTCCACTATCGGCTGGTGGCCGGCAGCTGAAAGATCAAGGATGGATAAGCGCCGGTGGCCCAGCAAAACGCCGGGTGCTGCTAATACGCCGCGGTCATCCGGGCCGCGGTGGGCGAGCAGATCGAGTGCGACGCTGAAGCGCCCGGCATCTTCCGACTGGTGTCGCCCGAGCCAGCCCAGTATGCCGCACATCAGTAGCGGTCCTCGCTCTGCACGCGCGCGCGGCGCATCAAACCGCGCAACACATAACGCACCTGCCCTTGACTCAGCATCAGCCCAAGGCGGCGTAATTTATATAGTTTCTTTTGCCATCCGGGCATTTCACGCCCCGCCAGGATGCGCTGGTTTTCTTGCTGAAAGCGCTGTGTAAGCAGGCTGGTCTTGGTCTCGCCATGCAGTCTGAGCGCGCCCCAGATGCGCTTGACGTGCACAGCCTCGACCCCTTGGGTGAGCCGTAGAAACCAGTCGTAATCAAATGAGCAATGCAGTGACTCGTCCAGCAAACCGACCCGCTCTTGCACACTGCGTCGCCAAAAACTCGCCTGATTGGCGAGCAGCATGCCTTCCGCCAGTAGCGCCGGGTAGCTCGGCGTGACATAGCGAATATCACGCAGCGGACGTGTATCGGCATCGACCAGCATCATGTCGCCGATGATCAGACCTGCCTGGGGGTGACGCGTCGCCGCCTTCGCCAAATCATTGAAAGCGCCCGGAAAGTAAATGTCGTCCGAATTCTGCCAGCCTACCCACTCACCTGTCGCCCGGCGTAGCCCCTGATTGATCGCGTCGGCCTGGCCCCGGTCGGGCTGGCTCACCCAGTAGGCCAAACGCTGTTCGTATTGACGAATGATCTCTACACTGCCATCGGTAGAGCCTCCATCAATCACGATGTATTCAAGGTTGGGATAGCCCTGATCCAACACCGAACGTAGCGTGCGCTCTAAATAATCGGCTTGATTGAAACTCGGCGTGATCACCGAGATTTTTGGCAGCGCGCTAGACAACTAAAATCTCGCATACATCGTTCCCAGCGAGCGTGGCAAGCAACGCAGCACTGAAGAGATAAAGCCTTTTTTTCCTTACCTTCAAACGAAGGAGGCCTTTTTTCCCTCGGCTTGAAGTGATGCCGGGAAAATAAAAACGTGATTCATCAAAACAAAACCTTCAGGCCGGAGATGTTGATAGCCAAGACTGCAAAGGTGCGTACGCAATAAATGCAACTCTTGTACTGAGTTCGCCTCAACCAGCAAAGTGGGTCGACAGGTCATTAGAAGATTCATTGCGCCGCGCAGCACGTCCATTTCCGCACCTTCAACGTCTATTTTTATCAGCGCAATAGGCGGACTCCCAAGTGCTTCCCATACGCCATCTAAACGACGCACCTGAATCGGCACGTCCGTGCCATTGCCAAAACCAGCTTCCACCTCTCGTAACGATGCGTATGCGGGGTCGATGGCCATAAGCAACTGCATTTCTCCATCCGAGGCTCCCAGCGCTAGCGGCAAAACTTTTACATTGCCAAGCGTGTTCTTTTGAAGATTTTTTTCAAGGCGAAATACATTTGCAACCACCGGTTCAAATGCGTAAACAGCGCCATGAATACCCACAGTCGCACCCATCACCACAGAAAAAATGCCCACATTTGCGCCGATGTCCATCGCGCTGTCGCCGGGCCTCAAATATTGGCTAACAAAATTGAGTTCTGCGCGCTCGAAGGTGCCATACAGCAGGCTCGAGAGGCCTAGCGTTTCACGATAGCGCAAGCCAACTCGCGCATTGTTGGGGGGGACGGCAAGATCAAATTCTGCCTCTCCCGGTGGTAACAGTGGCGTTAGGATGCGACGCAGCATAATCCCCTTTCCACGCTGGAACGGAAATCGCGTCAAATAGCGCCGCAAGGGATACAACACTGCCCATATGAGCGGAAACAAGCGCTGTCGAAGACCGACGGAGCTCGTAGCATCATCAATCATTACAACCTCAATTCGTACAGCCAAAATGAAAGATTCGGCTTTAAGATTTAAACCCCAACCGCATCAGCAAAATGTCGATCATGGGCTCGCGGAACATAACCGCTATCAGTCCCAGTAATATTGCAACAAAACCCACAAAGCTCTCCTCACCGCTTATACCCAATATTATTGCCACGGCGAAGAGGACAGCCGTCATCACGTAACTCACTCTTCGCCCCTTTACGATATCTTTGAATCCGTCAAACATATCTGCATTAGCTTTGCAGCGAGCATAAATTGCCACCACGTTGTAAAGGGTCGCGGTCAGCAAACCAAAGGCGGCTCCAACCAATCCTAAGTAAGGAATTAGCGTAAGCGTCACCACAACATTGGTGGCTGCAAGAATTGCCTGACACCGAAAGATAAAACCCAAATCACCACGCCCAATTAAGCTGATGTACAGCGGTGTAATATAGATCATGCCCAGGTTTGACAAGGTAGCAATCGCAAAAAAAATCATCAGTTGCGTCGCATCGATTGCCAGCCAGTGATGGGCGATCCAGGATAAAAAAAGTGCACCGAAGGTGTGAAGGATCACTACGGGCACGCCAATTAAGGCAATAACTTTGTTAAATGTAGGCCCTACGGCTTCTTCGTTCTGACTTCCCAAATGTAAAAAAACGCGCATTGCCGCACTGAATAAATACTGGATGCCCCAAATAATTTTCATCGCCAAATCATAAATCGTCACTGCAGCAGCGCCGACAAAATGATTCAGTAAAAGTTTGTTTAGCGGTTCCAGAAACATCCCCATCAGCGAAGTTGCCTGAAGCACGCCTCCCGACTTGAGCAAATGCATCAAACTTTGTAGCCGCTTGCGCGTGGGCCAATAAAAATGCGCCGGGGTCATCACTTTGCGTTTGACCAACCAGAGCAAGCCCAGATCAGTCAACGCGCCGGCGCACAATACACCCACATAATCTGCTGCGCTGAGAGTCAGGCGTGCAAAGAAAAAAGTGGCCAGCAAGATGAGCACTATGGTTGAGCCTATCAGCTGCCATTTCATCGCGAGATCCAATCTACCAGTGCTCTCGATCAGCGCTGAATGTAATGCAACCATCGTCTGAATGGTGGTGAGCACGCCCATTAACAATATGACCCGACGGAATTTTTCATCAAGTGGCGTGCCAGGATCGATGGTTAAAAGCTGTGGCGCAAATTCCCTAAAAAGTATCGTCACGACGACCAAAACCGCGATCGATAATGCAGTAAATATCCATGACGACGCGATCAATAGCGAGTGCTTCTCGCCAACGTCGGAGAGTGACATCAGCTTTACAACCAAGGCTGTAAACACACTTGAATTTAACGATAGGTAAAGCACAAACAGGGAGAGCACAGTTGCAACATGGCCGTAGTTATCCACCCCTAACAATCGAACGGCTAGCAACGCATTGAATAAACCCGAGGCCGCCCGAAAAGCGGCGGATGCTCCGCTCCAACTTGCGTTATGAAAGAGTGTTGCCATCGCATCACTTACAGGCAGGAGAAATAGGGACAAGCTGACTTGTTATGCATGTACGCTGCGGGTAGAAATAATTTCGATTTGTCGCGCCACCACCCGCCGCTCGTCATACAACTCAAGAGCACGCTGTCGCCCCAACCCGCCCATATAACGAGATAATGCCGGGTCGGCAATCAACCGCTCCAGGGCTTGAGTTAAGGCGTAGGCGTTGCGGACAGGCACCAACAATCCTGTTTGTTCATTTACGACTTCTTCCCGTGAGCCCCGAATATTGGTCGCCACCACCGGTAAAGCCATCATCATTGCTTCAATTATTGACCGCGGCATCCCTTCACGGTAGGAGGGGAGGCAGAATACATCCATCGCAGCCATCATTCTCGACACATCTGGGCGGTACCCCGCCATAATTAATCTTGAGCCCAGCTGCTCTGAAGCGCTCTGCCACTCCACCTGCATGGACGAGTCTCTCTCGCTGGGTATTCGTTCTCCTACAAACAAAAAATATGCCTCAGGAAAAACCCTGCCCAGCGTTGTAGCAGCTTCCAATAACTCCACCAATCCTTTTTCCCTGACCATTCTGCAGACGATACCAACTACAACTGCAGTACTAGGAATACACAACTCTTCTCGAATGAGGTTCTTTGTCGATGAATCGACAGGGGCGAACAAGTCGACGTCGACTCCGTTGCCTATCGCCGCGATTTTTTCTTGACGGGCTATCCGGTACTTGATTGCTGTCTGACGATCTTCATCGCTTTGGGTGAAACTGAAATCAGTTAACTTTGCGGCAATTCGTTCGAGAAAAACAAATAGACCATATTGCCACTTTCGCATTCCATCATGAAAGTGAAAACCATGGGCCGTATATATGATTAAGGGTACCCCCGCCAACCAACCGGCTAAACGCCCTAAAAATGCTGCAATGGGGGTGTGAACGTGCAATACATCAAACTTCTCGCGACGAAAAAAACGGTATAGCCAAATCATCGCTAGGAAATGGGTCCAAAAGTCAGTCATGCGACGTGAGATCGGAACGGTGAAGATGCGATATCCGGCCTCCCGCATCGGGCCTATAAACTTTCCGTCAGAGCAGACGCATGTAACCTGCCAACCTCTCTCAACCATGCCATCTACCAAAGGTAACAAAAGAGTTCTTAGCGTAAAGTCAACCGTACAGAGTTGGCAGACTTTTAGCGAGGGACATCTGGGACTTTCAGCTAGATCGAGCATGTTCAATACTGCGCATATACCAAGCCACGGTTCTTTCCAGTCCTTGCTGAATTGTATATGGCGGATGCCAATCCAGCATTCGCTCTATTTTGCTAGAGTCAACTTCGAGGTTGTTAACCAAACTTTGAATTTTCTGACGCCTTCCAATTACGTTCCCTATAAGCATCAATATCCATTTCGGGCAGGGGAACATCCTTGGCTTATGCCCCATCATCCGTGACAAGTCACTAAAAATCTCGACGAAGGAAATAGGTGTTCCATCACTAACGATGAAGGTTTGTCCCGCTGCTTTGGGGTGGGTAATGCTTATGGACAAAGCTGCAACAAGGTTCCCTAAATAGAGAAAGCTTCGCCTATTGTGCAAAGTTGCAAATGGCATTGGCAAGCCACTTCGGACGACTGACAGCAGACTCAGAAAGTTAGCTTTTGCCTCCTCGCCATAAACCAATGTGGGACGAAGAATCACTACCTCTAAATTGCTATTGTTGGATATCTCGCGCAATGACTGTTCTGCCTTCCACTTTGAATGTGAGTACAAGTTTTGCGGAGAAGGAACATCGTCCTCGGTAAAGACAGTATTTTTTGTGTCGTTTCCGCACACCCCGATGCTGCTGAGAAAAATTAATCGACTCACACCCGCTTCACTTGCGGCCAAAGCTAGCCGCGTTGGCCACTCAATATTGGTGCAGTTATAAGCGATTTTGGCTTTCTCAGTTGCTTTCTCTACTGCATGCACACGTGCCGCAAGATGGATAATGCAATCGACGCCTAGAAACAAATTGAGCATTTCTTCCGGAGAAGTCTGATCGGTTATCTCGCAGGTAGCCGGGAATCCGTCACTTACCCTCATACCTCGCAGCACTTCATGACCATCATTAGTTAAGTCCTTACACAATGCTCTGCCCACAAAACCATTTGCGCCGGTTACCAGTATGCGCATTACGCCTTCACTCGCTTGCCGCGGACGCCGTTAAGCCAGCTAGCAGCGAGGCCCATGACGAAATATAAACCTGCACTCATGAAATAATTGCCGTTAAATTGGTTGGTCGTAAACTGCAAAATAACGAAAGCAATTAACCAGCTCATATTGGCCTTTGTAGACGTACTTGCCTCGGTTCTATACCGTTTAATCGGCACGCTAAACATCATCCAGACGAGAGGGAAATACAATAAGGCGCCAAGTGCTCCGAGCTCCGCGAGAATCTGCAAGACCGTTGTATGCGGATACTGTCCCGAGTTTGGGCAGGAATAAAACCCATATGAATTCGCGCCTACCCCTGTCCCAGGCTTGGCGCGAAATAGCTCCCAGGCCGTACGGTAATGTATCCACCGCTCCGATATTGAACTCGAGATGTTTTTGCAAGTTGCCTCGCCCAATATGGGCTTACCGTATCGCAGTCCCGGCGCATGAGGGGAGACTCCGTTTAGCGAAGCCGCGGGTGGCACAAACAACTGCTGATAATATTCTCTGTGATATTTATTTTGAAATGAGAACGTGTAGCCCACAAGTGCGATGAGGCCGATATAAAGCAATATCGCCAGCTTTTTCTTCCATTCAAAAAAAGAAGAAAAGAGAAACAGCGCAATTATTCCTAACGCCACCGCTACTACCGACCCACGTGAGGAAATCCAAACCATAGCCAAGGTGAGAAGACCCAACATTAGGTATCCCAGCCTTAAGTACGGTCTACGATTGCTTTTAGCGGGGTTATTAGTTATAGCGGGTGACATCAATAGGGAAATTAATGCCAACAGCGAGGCCGACAACATTAGGCCTGCAAGCATGACGCCGTGCCCATGCCCAAACAAGAGTGGTGTGGGTGCATTTACGTAGCGAAATCCTGGCTGGCTATTTCTCCAATACTCAAGTGGCATCAGCAATAACATGATGGCACCCATCCCTATCAATATTTTCCTGAAGAGATCCATGTCTTGCGCAAGCATCGTGCGCCCTAGTAAATAGGGCAGAATGACAAAGAAAGGGAGGTACTCCAAATACGCGGTTGTTCCTGTCCACCAGTGCATGGCGGTCGACCCCAATACCCAAAGCACAAATGCACTGAAGAAAATATCCATACGATTCATCGAAAAACCTGTCGAGGACCAACGATAGGCGATCATCCCTACCGTCCAGACTGCGATTGCACCGTAAAGGAGAATGGTATCGATCCGCTGCCATGGCCATCCCAGATAGGACCACGTTGCAAATCCGAAAACGATCCCGTACAGCAAAATTGCAGCAGGCATTGCGGGGGATGCGATTAGATTTTCGGTTTTAAACATCGTAGAGTTAGTGCGATTCAATATTTTTAAAGTAAAAACTGTCGCCACTATGGCGACTAAAAAAAGCGCCTAGGGCGCCACGAACGGTCGCGCGCCGTGATCAAATACTTTCAAGCCTCACCCAACCACTGCTGGTACATCAATACATCCCACAGGTGATACGACCAGTTGCGCTGCCCGGCCACATGCTCGCGCCATTTCTGCTGGATCGGCGCAGCGTGAAAAAAACCTTCAGCTTCCAACCGCCCGGGATTCAGCAAGGTTTCGGCCCAATCCCTGAGCGGGCCGCGCAGCCACACATCCAGCGGAATCCCAAAGCCCATCTTGGGACGTTCGATGAGTTCCTTAGGCACATGGCGATATAACACCTGACGCAGCAGCCATTTGCTCTGGCCATTGCGCACCTTCATCGCTAATGGCAAGGTCCAGGCAAATTCCAGCACGCGATGATCCAGCAGGGGCATCCGCGTTTCGAGCGACACGCCCATCGCGGCGCGATCTACCTTGGTTAGTATATCGTCCGGCAAATAGGTCACAGTATCCAGATACATCATGCGGTGCGCCAGATCGGGGACATCTGCCCATCGGGTGGCGTCGGTCAACACGGTGGGGGGCTCGATTGCGTCCTTGACGATTTGCGCCGGCTGCGCCCAGTGCGACACCAGCCCCCAGTAGATTTCCTCAGGGCTACGCACGGCCAGAATATCCGCCAGCTTGTGCAGCTTGTCGCCAGGATTGGCATAGCGCAAGCGCGCCGGCAGCAAACAATCAAAGCGTTTGAAAGCAGAGTTCCAGGCGGTGGGCGGCAGGGTCGTCAACACACCAGCCAGCGCCGCACGAACGGATTGCGGTAGCCAGCCCATCCGCCGCCAGATGTTCTGCGCCCAGAAATATCGGTTGTAGCCGCCGAACAGTTCGTCGCCGCCGTCGCCCGAAAGGCTGACCGTGACATGGCTTCTGGCCAGGCGAGACACCAAAAAAGTGGGGATCTGCGAAGAATCGGCAAATGGCTCGTCGTACAACCCCGGCAACAGCGGAATCACAGCCCGCGCTTCTTCCGGTTTCACATATAGCTCGGTGTGCTCGGTGCCTAAATGGCGCGCCACCGCATGGGCGTGTTCCGCCTCGTTATAACCTGCTTCATTAAAGCCGATGGTGAAGGTCTTCACGGGGCGGTCAGATCGCGCCTGCATCAGTGCCACGATCGTGCTGGAATCCACTCCGCCGGAAAGGAACGCGCCCAGCGGCACATCCGCCAGCATCTGCCCGGCAACACTTTGTCCCAGTACTGACTCCAGCGCATCGCGCGCCTCGTCGTCGCTGCCTGCAAAAGGTGTTTTCTGCCCCCGCTCCGCCACCTCACGCGCCGACCAGTAAGTCTTAAACACCCCACCGTGTGTGACGTGCGCATCCAGACTGATCTGCCAGTACGTTCCTGGCAACAGCTTGTAGATATCCTTATAGATCGAATACGGAGCAGGAATCGCGTTATGACGCAAAAACAGCGTCAGCGCATCGCGATCAATTTCCCCCACAAACGCCGGATGCGCCTTGAGCGCTTTCAGCTCCGAGCCAAAAAGCAATACGCCCTTTTGCCAGCCGTAATACAACGGCTTCTCGCCCAGCCGGTCGCGCGCCAAAGTCAATGTTCGAGTTTCGCGATCCCATAGCGCGACGGCAAACATCCCCACGCTCTTTTTCAGCGTGGCTTCAACGCCCCAGGATTCAAACGCCATCAGCAGGGTTTCGGTATCTGAATGACCACGGCAGGCATTGCCCGGTAATTCTGCGCGCAGATCCAGATGGTTATAAATTTCACCGTTGAACGCGATCACATAGCGACCAGACGCCGATAGCATGGGCTGATGCCCGGCCGGAGAAAGATCGAGAATGGAAAGGCGACGGTGAGTAAGGCCGATACCGGCGGACTCATCGGACCAAACACCTTGATAGTCCGGACCGCGATGGGCGATGGCAGCGGCCATCCGTCCCAGGCACGCTTCATCTACTGCTGCGCCTGGGCGCCAGAACCCCGCAATACCACACATCAACCGGCTACTCGTTCAAAGAGCACAGCTGGTGGAAAGTGCCGCTCCAAATCCATAATGTCATGATAACGTTGACGCCAGACTCAATGGTCTGGGTGTTGACGCCCCACCGGAGACGCTATGCTTCACATCAACCTTCAATTTTCTTATGCCGAAACCGACCTGCAATCGCGAGCAGAAAGGCTGGGGTCATCAAAATCGATGTCAGCGCGGCGGCAAGCTTCCATCGCCGCAAGCTGATCGCCAAGTCACGTATGGTTTTCACGCCATGCACGTCGCCATCCCGCTTCATTCCGGCTGCACTATAAAACGAAATATTGTCAAAAAACATACCCGCCGAGGCCTTTTCAATATCGCGCAAGTCGCCGTGTTCGATTAAGTCACGCAGATAAAGCAATGAACCAGGTGCTTCGCTTTCCCGTAGCAAACTGGCGCGATGGGTGGCGTCCCGGTTGTAAACAGCCGTGACTACTGCGGCATGTGCCATGCTAAATCGTAGGGCCAGCTTGATCCAGGTAATGATATCGGGCCCTTTCTTGATACCAACAGGGAATCCGTCGATTTCGACCAGGGCTTCGCGTTTTGCGCAGGCAGTGGACGAGTTGACCAACGATAAGCCACTGGCCATTGACCCGAAAAAATCATTAACCAGAACTCTATCGCCTCGCGAGAATGGCGAGCGCGGCAGATAGGTATGCCCATCGAAACGTATTTCGTGCAGCGTGCTCAACAAACCGACATGCGGGAACTGGTCGATAAGCTGCTGCAACACGGCGACATGGTTTGGGTGCCAAAGATCATCAGCATCAAGAAAGGCGACATACTGAGATGTAGCCGCCGCAATACCCGCATTGCGCGCAGCGCTTTCACCTTGGTTGGCCTGCTGAACGAGTTTCACCCCGCGCATCAGAAAAGGGCGCACCGCCTCGGCGCTGCCGTCAGTGGAGCCATCATCAACGATGATAATCTCGTCTGGAGGGCAGGATTGCGCCAATACGCTGTGCAAGGTATCGGCGATGTGAAGTTCCTTATTGTAGAGCGGGATAACGGTGCTGATGGAGGCTGCTGGCATAAGTTAGCGCAAATAAAAAGACCGCAGATACTCAAAAATCGAACTGCTTGGCTGCATACGAAGCGCCCGTAGTAGACCCAGAATAACTGGTTTTTTCCAGGTGGATGCGCTGGGAATACCTTTAGTGAGCGATTGCCATAATTTCCATGGTTCAGCGTTGTATGCGGCTGAGCGGCAAAACAGCCGGAAGGAATTGAACATCAACACATCCCGCGCTTCGCCGCTATAACGGTCGCGCAAGTTGGCGAGTGCTGGTGTAATGAGCGACAAATCACCGCCGTTGCCATCAAATGTTTTCAATACCTGTTCGATTGCTGACCTGTGACAGTTGTCCAATATAGCCTGCCAATGCCTCAATCGAATGGACTGAGATGCTTCTCTTTGCGCCTGAACTTGGGTAACTGACACTTGCCCCGCGTGGGTGCGATAGCGAAGCAATGCTTCGTTGATGTTGGCGAACTTGAAACCGGCAGCCCATGCCCGTTGCCA
Source organism: Thiobacillaceae bacterium (assembly GCA_031366105.1). Taxonomy (GTDB): domain Bacteria; phylum Pseudomonadota; class Gammaproteobacteria; order Burkholderiales; family Thiobacillaceae; genus Thiobacillus. Next base: position 56,198 of record JANLZE010000007.1, read on the forward strand.
AATATCGTAGTCCTCCACCTGAGCGAATCGACTGTCGTACCCGAGGGAACGGAAGACATTTGTATGGGCCAGTACAACCGGATGTGCAACTGGCACATCAAACAACAGCTGCATCTCACAGGCTTCATGCGATACCGGATAGCGCCACATAATTGACTTGGCGCCAAAAGTTTGCACCCAACTACCGCAAATATCGGCATGAGTTTGATTGAGCCATGCAATCTGCCGCTCAAACCGGCGAGGCAACGCAATATCATCTGCATCCATACGGGCCAGCCATTTCCCCCTGGCCAATGCAATGCCTTCATTCAGGCTGGCCACGAGGCCCCTGTTTTCCCTGCTGATTAGCACGATGCGATTATCGCGGACGGCGTAATGCTGGAGTACGCCCAAAGAATCATCCGTCGAACCATCATCAATCAGAAGCAGCTCAAAATCAGAGAAAGTCTGGACCAACATCGATTCTATCGCTTCGGCAACATACTTATCAGCGTTATAGACCGGCAAAATGACCGATATAACGGGGATGCTCACAGCTGTATCCATCCGTAGCAGTAAAGATCCCGCGTATCCAGACTCTTATTTCGGAACCAGCACCGTGGCGCGACGACCAGCTTTTCAGGATTGCAGCCAAGCCATGCGCCCCACCAACTGAACGAGCTGTTGGCAATGACGTGGTGCTTGCATAGGCTCATTAGCCGCATGTCGTTAAAGCTATCTGCTCCTTGATTGTGATCAACATAATGACTAGGAAATTCGACATTAAGATTTTTCTTTGCCCATGCAATGTCGTCTGAAAAAATAAAGAAGTGAGGTCTATCCACATGCGTCGCAACATACTTAATCGCCGCGTGATAATAATCCAACGAGCACAAACCATGCGTGAGATTCGTTTTAGAGTTTTGCACATAATCACCACGACGTACGTGCAGACTCACCGCATTTACTGCGTCGATTTGTGCCACAAGCTCAGCATTACGCTTTGATAGTGCAAGCTTAAAAGTGAAGTCTTCTCGAATCACCGAAACCGCTTCCGAGAAATATTTTTCAGATTGCCAATAGCCAATAAGATAACTGTTTCGCGGAACGGCCCGGATTCCTGGCCAGTAATGGAAGTGCGGCTCAACAATAAACTCCGCTCGACGCAATCCCGCAAACCCGGCACGGGTCAAAATGCTCCTGATCTTCGCCGCGGATTGCCAGCCTAAAATACTGTGCACCTCTGCGCCAGTCGCGATGCTCACAGGACATGAAAAAACCCGATCCAGCTCAAATCCTTGATGCAAGCCGTAATTCGCAAACTCAGAAACGTCCAACCGCAAAGCCTGCCCGCGCGTCACGGATAAGGCACGGCCAGCAGCATACTGAAACATTTGGTTGCCGAGGCCGCCCACCAAGTTTGCGATGATCATTGTGCCCACATCAGTGACAGGGGATATCTCATGATGTCGGGAAAATAGCGTTCATTCTTATCAACGCCGCATTCAACTTGGATCGTATAAAGAAATAGGCCGTATAAAATAGCCGTTGGAAAGAATTCTCTGCCTCGATTTCAGGTCCGATCAGATGTTTAAACTCATCACGAAACTTAATTAGAACCAAAGGCAGCATCCTGTGCTGTATGGGCCAATACTCCAGCCTGCCAAAACCCGGCCTCCTAAAAATATCATAGCCATGGCGTACGTTGTATTCGACGTTGTTCAAAATTGCAGATGTATTTAACTCTCGATGTCCCCAGCTTTTTATCTTTTTTTGAATCGCTTCGACACTGCCGATGCTCGTAAAATGCCACCCGGCGTTATCCATTATTTGTGGGGAAAACCCTTCGTCTCGCTTGGTTGAAAACCGGATCGCATTCAACGATGCGTCGGAGAATCCGCCATATAAAAAAGCGCAAGTGCCGAGCCAATCGGAATTATGGTAATAGTTCAGGTAATAACAGAACTCGTGCTGCTGTAAGCAAATTAGCGATAGTGGCAGTATTGCTTCTTTGATCTTAAAAACTGTTTCAGCGTTTGGGATTTCATCCACATCTGAAATTAAAATTAAATCATCCGGTGCCGGATTTGCAACAGCCAATGCACGCCTAATACACTCTCTCTGATAGAAATCGTTGCCCCACCAAAACTCTTTCTGTTTATCGAAGTGGGGGCAAGCATCGATATGTTTATAAATTGAATTTAGTATTTCGTCGTCCCTGCTTTGAGGGTCGGGTATATAAGGCAAATTGGCAAAATCCAGCGAATACTTCTCCACTTTAAAGTGAATAATCTTATTTTCAAATTTCGCGAATCTGTTTCGGTTTTTTTCGAACAGGTATTCCTTATCCTCTCCTTGAAACGTAATTGCGGATTCAACGATCACAAAATAGTCAACGAGCTCGTCCAATACATTAAGCCGTAACTCAAGCAAATCAAGCTCATTAAAAAAGAGGAAGCAGTCATATATTTTCATGGAGGCATCCTCCTCTTCAAACTCTGTCTGATAAGCCTCTGAGACCGAGCAACTTCCTCATCGGAAGAACCAGCTTAAGTTGTTAGGAAATAAGAAATCTCTTTATGCGCCGATAGGGTGCAGCAATCCAGCTGAATAACAGCCTTAACTTTAGATACATCTTGCGGGCTAAATAACTTTTACCAGATTTGTTATGCCGAACAACAAACAAGAAATCATCTCCTGCTCCACTCTCTGCACGAAAATCATAAATTTCAAAAATAAACTTATTGCCTTTAGGCAAAGCCTTCATAAGTTGATAGCAGTCACGATAGTCACGCTGGATATCTTCAATTATTAAAACGCCTCCCTCGTCTAATTTAGGAAGATATAAATCCAAAAAACGTTTTTGGCTGACTAAAGAGTGCGGTCCGTCATCAATCATTATTGAAAAGCTTCCAGCTAATGATTGGGCAAACTCCGGACTGTATGCATCGCTGCAATAGAACTTAACCGAAGGATAATCAAGGTACTCCTTGATCGGTCCTGCAGCCGTGCCAACGGCTTCAACATCGAGTCCAATTATTTCAACATTTTGAAAATAATTTGCCCATAAAGCTACCGAAGCGCCCGTTCTTACACCGATCTCGAGTAATCGAATATGTTCAAATTGCCTACGACCGAACTCCGATTCATAAAATCCACGAACATAGGTTTTAAAATCCCCCTTGTCCGTTCCTAGCGGATTCGATGATAAATTAAGATTCAATTCACTAAGTAATTCAACTAACCTTCGATTAGTACGGTTCTCAAAATTAATGTCGGTACTCATTTCCATGGATTCACTCATTGCGTTCACCAGACCAAAATATTACTTCAGCAGCAATTGACGTAACCGCACTCCCAATTGCCGACCTTGACTCTGAAACTTTAGCTTGAGTCTATGTTGTAACCGACTGGCGTTTGCAATCTTTCCATGAAACCATTTATGGTTTTTAGAATGCTTTAAATTGCGCTCGCTTAACTCCTCAATTCTCTTTTCGAACTTTTCTGCATCTAAGATGTGATCATTCAGTTCATAGTTACCACTAAATATAATATTGAGGAGCCTCTCAATCTGATGAGCCTCTGACGGAAAGTATGTATAACTTATCAAGATCATTAGATTTTCGTAAAAGATTTTCGGGTACTTTTTGATCTGCTCGTTGGAGACGATGTAACAAGCGCCCGGACTGAACAAAATCCACTTGGGGATGATCGGACTCTTGAATACAAAAACCAGAAGATCATTGAAGTTATCGAAATATCGATGCTCTCTGGTGGGTGCATACCAAGAGTTATTAATTTCCAAAAACGCGCCATCGTAGAGCTGGTACGCCACCCCAAGCTTGTCGGCATATCCACGATCGTCGTAAAGAAATGTGTAGTACTTGTTGGCATAGACACGATCGAAGAATTCTTGGGTGATGTGCCGCCCAATCATGTTGCCCTTTGCGAGCATCATATGTGGGGGTAAATCATCGTAGCGATCGATAAAAAAACGAAAATAGTCTGAGATGTTATGCCCCGTATTTTCGACAAAAGATATTTTTTGGTACTTCGACTTTAATTTCTCCCTGACCTCCGGGTCAGGGGACTGATCATAGATGTGGTAATCCTCACAGTAGTCGAGATACCTCTCCGGGTCTGTGTTGTAGTTCGAAATAATGAAGAAGGTATCGGTTTTCTTCATATCTGATTGCATTGTTGTAAGCGGCATCGTGTGTAGAACCGTTACTAGCCTAACAGTCGTTTTTTGGCGCCAGAGGCGAAGCGCTGTATGCCAGGAAAGGCTTTTCTGAAATATGAGAGAGGCTTTGCTGGGGGGCGCCCTCCAAACTCGTGAACCCTGTGTTCGGTTTTATATCCCGCGTATTCCAGCTCACATTCTTCAAAGGTGAATAAAGCCCCCCGTCTGTCCTGCCACATCCAGCCCTGATACAGATTAAAGCTGCAGGCCCAGAACCCGTCCGAGACATTGTGACGCGCCCAATACTTAGGAGCGATGACGTACTTAACTGTTTCGCTAGTCCATGCCGGAAAAAAAGAAAAACTCGAATTCGCCAAGATTAAGTATTTTGCGTTTTTCACGATGGCATAGTCCTTGCCGATACTAAAGTGGAACGATGGGTATTGGGGAAGCAAACCGCGCGTGTACTTCACATCGTCGGTGATGATGACAAATTCCAAATCGTTTTTAATGCGCAGCATATTATTGATGGCATCGCTCCAGTAGCGCTTGGGTAAAATCAAGTCTGGTGTCCCCTTGTACTCGCCGCCGCGAATATTCAAGATACAAATATTGTCGCGAGAAAAGTCATAACAATCGTAAGCTTCGCTCACCCTTAGCCAATCGCGGATTTCATTTTTTCGATGCAAGATGAATTTTTCAGACTGAAAATATCCTTCGATCTTGGAATTGTCTTCGATGCTCAATAACCCTGAATCGTAATCCCGGATATCGCAGCTATATTTCTGATACCAGGTGTCTTTTTCGACGTAGTAGTGAAGGATGCTTGCGGGCAAAGTCGTGGGTGGTCCGCCTTCTGGCCCCGAGCCGCCTTGTACGACTCTGCCAAAATCCAGATTCAAGAAATCTTTGCCCTTGAATTTTTCGGGGTTCATGATCCCGAAATCCAGGCCCTGGTCCAACGCCAGAGTTCGCGTGACGACGTAACTCCATAATTGATTGCCGAGGCCTTGGCCGTTGTATAACTCGGTGACAATCATCGCGTTTGCAAACTAATACGAGAGGAACTTGGGATAAACGCGATTTGATCCGGCCCACTTATGGAATACAAACGGCTTAATGCCGCGCACTTCAGGAATCATCGCTTCGTGGGAAAAATACTTTGCAACCTCAAGCGGCGCAAAGCGCATGCCATTCGCCTCAAATATATGTTTATTTTTTACACAGATAAACCCGTCTTCATTAAAGAACCCATGATCCGACTCCCATGGAAATTTCAATTTTGTCGGCAGATCAAGCAAGCGTTTGCTTCTCAATGAAACGCTATTCCCGACCCGCACAATCTCTCCGTGGATGTCGCGGTATGAAAAATCATCCTTCGGCAGTGGCCAGGGCGCGCCTATGTAATCGTAATTCAGAAACTCATCTCGCCATGCCGAAGAATTGACCACGAAGCCGTCAGCATGAACCAATAGCGCGAAATCGGTTTCAATGTAATTGTTAAGTTCGTATACGGTTTTGTACGACCACTCATCGATGTCCTTGATTTTATCGATGCGGCAAAAGGTAATATCTTTATCCAGTCCAAATGGCGTGTAATGGGAAAGCAATTTCACGCTACCGAATTTAACGCCTTGGCAACTATAGATCAAAGCTTGGAGCGTTTCCTCGACATTTCGCGTAGCCATTGCCACCAAGGTTACATTCGGTAGGTTTATTTTCTTAACGCCGGCTGCCGATATTGAGACGGGATGTAACGGTAGTGCTGCCTTCTTAGGCCTAAACCGTGAGGACATCTTGTTAAAAATGGATGCGGCAAGCAATGTGGCTAATTTTGGGATAAACAATAAATAGATGGATAGCTTTTCGATCCACAGATCGGTGGTGCCGATATACAGGTCTCTATCTTTCTTCTCTCCCGACCAAAAAGCTATCAACCGGGATAAAGCTGGTTTTACCTGTGGCTGTGCATCATTGGCGTAATGTTTTTTATTGCCACAGGTTAAGGTGCACAGCACTTCACTGCACAAGGCCAGCGGCTTGGCTTGTAACAACGTGAATGCGAGCAAGCAATCCATATTCAAATGGCGGTATCCGCCGCTAATCTTTTCCAGGTCTAGCGCATCGATCGCCGTTTTCCTAAATAAGGAATACAGGAGATTGCACTTGCCACGCTGCCCACTTTGCCAATAGAAATTTAGCGTTCGAATCAGTCGGGAAGGATTTTGGAAAGGATGAAACACCTTAAGGTGACTTAACGGATAGCCGGGTGCGCGGCTACCGTCCGCATAAACTTCGTAGTAGTCACAAAATACAAAATCGACAGTGCTATTGTTTTCCAACACGGCCACGAGAATTTCAACAAATTCAGGGGCACGCCAATCATCATCAGAAACCCAACAGAAATATTGTCCTCGCGCATACTTTCGCAACTCGGCCGCGTTGCGTAACACCCCCAAATTTTCTGTGTTTCTGAAATACGTCACATTCGGATATTGCGCGATATATTCCTGCACCACCTGTGCCACCTCAGGCAAAGTTGAACAGTTATCCAACACAATAATCTCTATGCTTTTATAGGTTTGCTGCGTGAGTTGGCCGAGCACTCGCCGCAACTCCACCGGCCTGTTAAAGGTCGGTACGCCTATGCTAACTAAGGGCAGCTTGCCATCGGGGTTGCGCATCATCTCAATTCGAGTCTGCAAACATAGCCTGAATAGCCTGGGCCAGATTTACTTGCGCGGACCATCCCGGCAATACCGCGCCTTCCCAGGCTTGCATGACTTCACGTTCGCGATAGGCACGCCCACCCCAGTTAATGGGGAGTGATCGCCCCAATGCCCGTTCAACCAAGCCCACCATTTCGCGCAGCTGTATGGGCTGGCCGGATGACACGGCATAGCATTCGTGGCCCCGCACTGCACTAGTCAACAAGCGCTCTGCCGCGCTTAAGTAGGCTTGTACCACGTCGTCCACATGCACTAGATCAACCCACTGCTCGCCTGGACTCATGGCCAAGGGTTGCATATTCTCAGCTACACGCTTGAGCAGGTTCATCAGTTTGGGGCGCGGGTCATTCGGCCCATAGGTATCGGAAAGTTTTAAGGTGATTGTTTGTAAGCCACGTGCCTCGACGTAGTACTGCAGAAGCGACTCAAAAGCCTGCTTGGTTGCGGCGTACAGATTCACCGGGCTGTAAGCTCTATTCTCATAGTGCTGCCAAGACGTTCCCGTATTAATGAAGTGGCTTACACCGTGCGTTTTCATTGCTTCCAACAATTGATTGCCGAACAGTACATTGCTCATCACCAAGCGCTCGACATCACTCGCCTCGTGTTGCGAAAGAAACAATGACGCTAGATGAAAAACCACCACTGGCTTGGCATCACCGACCAGACGAATCATCCCTTCGGTAGTGCCGTCATGCGTATGCATTTTTACCTGAGAAAACTCAGGCGCATCGGGTAAAAGTGAATTCGGGCGGCCCACGACCTGCACTTGCCATCCCGCGCGCACCAATCGCGGCACTAAATGGCTACCGATAAAACCTGTGGCGCCGGTAACTAGCGCAACGTGCGGATTCATATTCATTGTTAGGGTCGCATCATGTATGGCTGAAAGGACTCACGAATTCGTTTAGTCGTGGAAACGTCGCATCACGCACGGACATAATCGGTTCGCTGATCGGCCAGGGGATTTCCATTGAATCCCACAGCACGCCTGCATCATGCTCCGGAGAATAAACGGTGCTGACCTTGTACACCATGATTGCACGTGCGCTGCGCACATAGAATCCATGCGCCAACCCTTTGGGGATATAAAGGCTATTAGCCTTGGCGGCACTCAGCTCAAAACAATCGAAGCAACCGTAAGTGGAGGAGCCGACCCTCAAATCAACCACGGCATCCATTACGTCACCTTCTACGCAGTAGACCATTTTGACATGATCCATCGGTGGCAATTGAAAATGCATGCCCCGTAGGACGTTCTTGTGGGAGACTGAGTAGTACTCTTCGGCAAAGCCTGTCTCTAACCCTTGCGCAGCGAAGGATTGCTCATGAAAAACCTTCACGAAGCGCCCACGTGCATCATCAAACGCTTTGGGCTGCAATTCGTAGCAGCCTGCGAGCTTGCTTGGCCTCAAATCGAACATCTAAAAATTTATACCCAGGAATGTTTCGATCCGATCGCAGGCATACGCCAGCATCGCCTCACTCAAGCCAGGATACACGCCGATCCAGAAGGTATCGTTCATGACTCGGTCGGTATTGCTCAGGTCGCCGGACACGCGATACATGCGGCCTGTCATGTAGGGCTGGCGCGTAAGATTGCCGGCAAATAGCAGGCGCGTGCCGACTTTGTATTGATCTAGATAGGTCAGCATATCCACCCGGTTCAAATTGGCGGCTTCGCGAAGCGTCATGGGAAAACCAAACCAGGAGGGATCGGAATGAGGCGTGGCTTCCGGCAGGATGAGAAATTCTTCGCAGCTTTTTAGCCGGTCTTTCAGGTAAGCGAAATTACGTTTGCGCGCCGCGACAAAACCTTCGAGCCGATCCAGTTGCGCCAAGCCGCATGCAGCTTGCATATCGGTAATTTTTAAATTGTAGCCCAGGTGCGAATAGGTATATTTGTGGTCGTAACCTTGGGGCAAACTGCCGAGTTTCCAGCCAAAGCGTTTGCCGCAAGTGTTGTCTTTACCAGGAGCGCAATAGCAATCACGGCCCCAGTCGCGAAACGATTCGGCGATGGATTTAAGGTCGCCGTTGTTGGTGAACACGGCGCCGCCTTCCCCCATGGTGATGTGGTGGGCGGGGTAAAAGCTCAAGGTGCCAATATCGCCGAAGCTACCGACCGGCATGCCGTTGTAGGTGGAACCTAGCGCATCGCAGCAATCTTCAATCAGCCAAAGGTTGTACTTTTTGCACAGCGCGACAACCGCATCCAAATTATAAGGATTTCCCAAGGTGTGGGCCAGCATAATGGCTTTGGTTTTGGGGGTGATGGCGGCTTCAATCTGACTGGCGTCGATGTTGTATGTGCCCAATTCGACATCAACGAATACCGGCACGGCACCAAACTGCAGAATCGGATTCACGGTGGTGGGGAACCCAGCCGCAACGCCGATCACTTCATCGCCCGGCTTGATCGCGCGTTCGCCAAGTTTTGGTGAGGTCAGCGTATTGAACGCAACCAAGTTGGCAGAAGACCCGGAGTTGACCGTAATCAGGTGTTTTACACCTAGAAACTTCGCAAGCCTCACCTCGAATTCTTCGTTGAAGTGGCCGGTGGTTAGCCAACCGTCCAGCGCCGCTTCGACCATCAGCTCCATTTCCTGGGCGCCGATGACTTTGCCCGCAGGCGGTATCACCGTCTTGCCGGATTCAAATGCGACGGGTTGTGATGCCAGTGCGCCGTATTGCGACACCAGGCTAATAATCTGCGCTTTAAGCTGCTGTTGATTCATGGCTAAGACCTTGATTTAAGAATGTGTTGGTGTTGTCAGATAGGCATCGATTTGCGCCAGGGTGGTTTGCCGCATGTCCGTCCCTTGATCGCAGGCCTTATGCCACTCAACGATTTTTTTGACGGTTTGATCCAGGTTCCAGCGCGGGTACCAATCAAGTTGGGCGCGGGCTTTTGAGCAATCCAGCTTCAGATAGGTGGCTTCATGCGGTTGTGGCACGCCGTTAATTTTCCATGCAGCGCCTTGCCCCCAAGCTCGGGTCAAATGCTCGATGATCCATCGCACCGGTCGTACGTCGGCGTCATGTGGGCCGAAGTTCCAACCCTCGGCAAAAATCGGGCCTTGGTTATATAGCTTTTCGGCCAGCATGAGATAGCCGCTGAGCGGTTCGAGCACATGTTGCCAAGGGCGAATCGCATGGGGGCTGCGGATCAACACCGCTTCGCCGCGCCCGATCGCGCGCAGCATGTCGGGGATAAGACGGTCGAGCGCCCAATCGCCGCCACCGATAACATTCCCGGCACGCGCGCTGGCAATCGCGACGCCATGTTCGGCATATTTTTCTGGATTAAAAAAGGAGCTGCGATAGGCTGCGGTGACTAGTTCAGCACAGCCCTTGCTGTTGCTGTAGGGGTCGTAACCGCCCAGGGGATCGCTTTCACGATAACCCCAAATCCACTCCTTATTTTCGTAACACTTATCGCTAGTGATGTTGACCACCGAACGTACGCTGGGCGTAGCGCGCACCGCTTCCAGCAAATGCACCGTACCCATTACATTAGTGGCGTAGGTTTCCACAGGATTATCGTAGGAATAGCGCACCAGCGATTGCGCCGCCATATGAAACACAATGTCCGCTTGCGCCTCCGACAGCGCGCGCTTGAGCTTCTCGACATCGCGGATGTCGCCCATGATCGAGCGCATGCCTTGTTCAATATTGGCAACCTCGTACAAGCTGGGGTTGCTGGGTGCTTGCAGGGCATAACCAGTCACATCGGCACCCATTTGTTGCAGCCAAAGACTGAGCCAGCTTCCTTTAAAACCGGTGTGCCCAGTGAGGAAAACCCGTTTTCCCCGCCAAAAACTAACGTTCATGGCCAAGTCTTCCATGGCGCCTGTCCGGACGCCCAAAGTTCTTCCAAATGAATTTTGTCGCGCAGCGTGTCCATCGGTTGCCAAAACCCCTTATGAAAATAGGCATCCATTTGCCCTTCATGCGCGAGTTGCTCCATTGGTTTTTTCTCCCAAATGGTGGCGTCATCCTGAATGTATTCGATGACTTTCGGCGATAGCACAAAGAATCCACCGTTGATCCACGCGCCATCGCCTTGGGGTTTCTCCTGGAAACTATTAACCCGATTGCCGTCGAGATTAAGCGACCCAAACCGGCCCGGTGGCTGTGTGGCTGTGAGTGTGGCAAGCTTGCCATGAGCTGCGTGAAATTTGATCACCGCGTCGATGTCAACGTCACTCACACCATCGCCGTAGGTGAAACAGAACGCTTCTTCGTCGCACAAGTATTGCCGTACACGCTTCAGACGGCCACCGGTCATAGTCTCGTCGCCGGTATCTACCAGCGTCACTTTCCAGGGTTCGGCGTTACGGGTGTGGACTTCCATTTCATTTTTTTGCATGTCAAACGTGACATCAGAGGTATGTAAAAAGTAGTTAGCGAAATACTCTTTAATCACATAGCCCTTGTAGCCGCAGCAAATTACAAAGTCATGGATACCATAAGATGAATAGCTCTTCATGATGTGCCAAAGAATGGGCTTGCCGCCTATTTCAACCATAGGTTTTGGTTTAAGCGTCGTCTCTTCGCTCAGCCGGGTACCCAAACCACCTGCCAGAATTACTGCTTTCATATTGCTCCTTGCTGTTGTCTGGTTGGCCTTGCCATCACCGTTCGGCCTGTTTACTTTGCGTACCGAGTTTACTTAGCATCGTTTGCGGCGCGCCTTCTTCCACTACCTGCCCTTTTTCCAAGCGATACAGCCGGTCGCAGTGTGCGACAGTAGAAAGACGATGCGCCACGATAAGAATGGTCTTGCTGCCCTGTAGTGCGCGCACTGCCTGCATCAAATCGTGTTCGGTGGCAGTGTCGAGAGCGCTGCTCGCTTCATCCAACACCAGTACCGCGGGGTCGTGGTATAGCGCACGCGCAATGCCGATGCGCTGGCGCTGTCCGCCCGAGAGTCGAACGCCGCGCTCGCCTACCATGGTTTCTAGTCCGTCCGGTAGACTCGCAACAAACGCCTCCAATTGCGCATCTTTGATTGCACGTTGTACCGCGGGATCATCAATCACTGCGTTCGATAAACCAAAAGCGATATTCCGACGCAAACTATCATCAGCGAGAAAAATAGACTGCGGCACATAACCGATTTGATCCTGCCAGCCGCGTAGGTTTTCCTGGATGTTATGTCCATCCACTTGTACCTCACCGCTATTGGGAGCGAGTAAACCGAGCAGTAAATCCACCAGCGTGCTCTTGCCCGCGCCGCTGGAACCGATAAAACCAACCGCTTCGCCCCGTTGAATCGTCAGCGAGATATTTTTCAGCGCGGGCTCTGTCACATTCGTGTATGCGTAGGTAACTCGTCTCAATTCCAATGCAAATTGGAAAGGCGTTCGACAGCTGGGACTGGGTTCGACTATTGGCATCTCAAGCTGAAGTTCGTCGTGAAGCAGCTCGATCACCGGTTTGCTAAAACGCAATGCTTGCAACGCGCCCAGCACGCGATTCACCGAAGGTATTAACCGAAAGGCGGTGGCAGCAAACAGGCCCAAGGTCGGTAGCACAGATTCCAGCGCCCGGCCCTGCGCCAGCAGGCTAATCACCAAAATAGCGAGACCACTCACCGAAAGAAATTCCAGCCACAAGCGTGGGAGTTGGTTCGTCGTATTTTGCAGACGCTCCATCCGGGCACTCTGCGCATTGTGCAAGCCATACTGCGCCAGAAACTCCTTTTCGCGCCCTAGCAACTTCACATCTTTTGCGCCGCCCAAGCCTTGCTGCAAATGTTGCAGTCGCATTCCCTCGTGCTGGAGGCGCGCCGCACCCCAGCGCGAAATACGCCCACGCATCAGACCAAAAAATGCCCAGGTAGCCGCACCCAATACGCTCACCACAATTAAAGCACCCAGGGGTTCAACCACTAACAACAGAGTACAAACCCCTAACAAAACCAGTAACTCCGTCAACAAGGTCATGCCCGGCAACAATCCGCTGCCCGTGAACATGCTCACCTCGCTGACTACGTTGCGTATCAACTGCGCTGAGTTGCGTTGCAAATGAAAGGTGTAGGGCTGATGCAAATAGACCGCGAATAATCGTTGCGATAACTGTACCTGCACCCCAAACGCAAAAAGCATCTGGCGCCATGTCAGCATCGCCAAAAACAATCCTTTAATCAGGTACGCCCCCACTAAGACCAACATGCCGCCAATTGCCAGCGCTTGCTGGCTGGGATGACCCAAGGCTTGAAGGAGGGGTTGGGCCAGTGTGTAGCGGTGTGCAAAGTTGGGCTGTGTAAGTAATGCGATCGCCGGGATCACTAGCCCGACGCCGAGCGTCTCCAGTAACATTCCGATCAGCATCAGGATCAATAACAACAGCGCACTGCGGCGCTGGGTAGGGATGAGCATGTCCCAGATTTTGCGGACAGTTGCCAGTTTAGTGGCGTGCACCGTGAGGTCTTCCACGTATTCGTGGACCATCTTCAGGTTCGCGTATACGCGCGATACCACTCCGTCCAACGCGCAATACCGGTCGCCAGCACTGTATTCGGCTCAAACCCCACATCGCGCTTAAGTTCTTCGATATCGGCATAAGTGGCTTCGACATCACCCGGCTGCATGGGTAAATAATTTTTCTTCGCCTCTTGTCCTAACGAGTCCTCAATCGCTTTGATAAAGGTCATCAGCTCCACCGGCTGGTGGTTGCCAATGTTGTAAACCTTATACGGCGCGTAGCTGGAAGACGGGTCCGGCGTGGCACGATCAAACGCAAGATTCGCTGCCGGGATACGGTCCAGCACGCGCACGGTGCCTTCAGCAATATCTTCAACAAAAGTGAAATCGCGCTGCATTTTGCCGTGGTTGAACACGTCGATCGGTCGGCCTTCGAGGATCGCGGAGGTGAACAGCCACGGCGACATGTCGGGGCGTCCCCAGGGGCCATAAACGGTGAAGTATCTGAGGCCAGTGGTGGGCAAGCCATACAGATGGCTGTAGGTGTGCGCCATCAGCTCGTTGGCTTTTTTGCTGGCGGCGTACAAGCTCACCGGGTGATCGACATTGTCGTGCACTGAGAACGGCATTTTAGTATTAGCGCCGTAGACGCTTGAGCTGGACGCGTAGGTAAGGTGTTCAACGCCGTTATGGCGGCAGCCTTCGAGGATGTTGCCGAAGCCCACCAGATTGGTCTGGATATAGGCGTGCGGATTTTTCAGCGAGTAGCGCACGCCGGGCTGCGCGGCCAAATTGATCACGCGCTGGAAGTGCCCCTTGGCGAACAATTCTTCCATCGTCATGCGGTCGGCGATGTCGCCTTTGACCAAACTGAAATTGGAGTAAGGTTTAAGTTGTGCCAGACGCGCGAGTTTTAACGCCGGGTCGTAGTAATCGTTGAGGTTGTCGATCCCGACGACTTCGTCGCCGCGCTTCAGCAGGATTTGTGCGACGTGCATGCCGATAAACCCGGCCGCGCCGGTGAGCAGGACTTTCATTAAATCTCCCAATATTGGTGGCGATTTTAGCACCGCCCCTCCTCCGCCCAGAATGTTTTCCATCGCTGCCGGGCTAGAATCGCTCATGTTTAAGTTTTTTTCCTATTCCTGATTTGGGACGCGTTATCGAGTGGGGCTTGTACCGCGCAGCCTTGTTGCTGATTCTGCCCGTGATCCCGGTTCGCCTGTTGTGGCGCGGGATGCGCGAGCGCGGCTACTGGCTACACTGGTCTGAACGGTTTGCCTGTAGCAATGATTGTCAGCCTACCGGTGCGATATGGGTGCACGCGGTGTCGGTTGGCGAGACGCGTGCCGCCGCGCCGTTGATCGCAGCGCTGCGTGCGCGGCATCCCGATTTGCCGGTGCTGCTCACCTGCATGACCGTAACGGGGCGCGCGACGGCCAAGACTTTGTACGGCGACTTCGCACACATCTGTTATCTGCCTTATGACTACGCCTGGTTGATGCGGCGCTTCTTAAGCCGTTTGCAGCCCCGGGTTTGCGTCCTGATGGAAACTGAGTTGTGGCCGAATCTGATACGCGAAGCGGCGCGATTGAAGTTGCCGTTAGTGCTAGCGAATGCGCGTTTGTCGGAACGCTCGGCGCGCGGTTATTCGCGGCTGCCTGCGCTAATACGCGACAGTCTTGCGCGGTTTCATGTGGTAGCTGCGCAGACCGAAGCGGATGCCCGCCGCCTTGCTCAGCTCGGCGCGCGTAATGTGATGATCACCGGCAATCTCAAATTCGATGTAGGTGCCCCTGCGGCACAGTTGCAAACCGGGCATGCATGGCGACAAGCCTGGGGCAACGCACGGTCTGTGCTGCTAGCGGCCAGCACGCGGGAGGGAGAAGAAGCAGCGATCATCTCCGCCTTTGCCGCTCACGCGCCCGCCAACGTGTTGCTGGTGCTAGTGCCACGTCATCCGCAGCGCTGCGAAAGCGTGGCAAAGCTGTTGCAAACGGCGAAATTAACATTCATTCGGCGTAGCCAGATGCCGCCCTCCGGCCTGCTTCACGCTGATGTGCGAGTGATTCTCGGCGATAGCTTGGGCGAGCTGTTCGCGTATTACGCTGCGTGCGATGTGGCATTTGTCGGCGGTAGTCTCCTGTCTTTTGGCGGGCAGAATCTAATCGAAGCCTGCAGCGTAGCTTGCCCAGTACTGATAGGGCCACATACCTTTAACTTTGCAGACACCGCGCAGCAGGCGGTCGATATCGGCGCAGCCAAAAGGATTATTGATGCGAATGAATTGATCGCCGTAGCGCAAGCATTATTTACCGATGCGCCGGCGCGAGAGGCTATGGGCCACGCAGGCAAGGCGTTCGCCACACATCACCAAGGGGCGACGGTGCGTTTGCTCGCGCTTATTGACCCACTATTAAATAGCGATCCACTTCGGTCAGATCCGCCGCATTCAACCCGCCCACCGCGGCCTTGAGATTGAGGCCAGACAAAATAAAGTTATAACGCGCCGCCGCCAGATCGCGCTGCGCCGACAACACCTGCTGCTGCGCATTCAATACATCGAGGCTGGTGCGCACGCCTACTTGCAGACCGAGCTTGGTGGAATCCAGCTGGGCTTGGGTTGATATTCGCGCCTGTTCCAGCGCTTTCACCTGTGCTTCGCCGTTGGCGACATTCAGATACGCCTGACTCGCCTGCAAGCTCGCTTCGCGCTGGGCATTGTCCAAATCAAAACGCGCCTTATCCTGGTTGGCGACCGCTTCGCGCACTCTGGAACTGCCCAACCCACCCTGATAGATCGGCACCGCCAGTTCCAGGCCTACGACCCCAGTGCGCGTATCGACCAGCTGCGACCCAAAATTTTGATTGTTGTTGACGCTATAACTCGCAACAGCATCCAGCGTCGGGTAATTCAATGCACGATTGCGCTCCACTTCCTGATCTGCGATCAGCTTCAGGTCGCGTTGAATGCGTGCTTGCAGATTTTGCTCGGCGGCGCGATTGACCCATTCATCAATGCCGACGGGGTCGGGCAGCTTCAACTGGGTCTTTTCGCCTAATGTGGCGAGTGTGGTGGGGGATTTACCCACCAAACGTTGTAGCGCGCGCAGGCGTATCTCGCGCTCGTTTTGCGCTGCGATTTCCTGCGCGGTGGTGAGATCGTAGCGCGCTTGGGCTTCGTGCGTATCGGTCACCGTGGCGTTGCCCACTTCGAAATTGCGCTTCGCCGACGCGAGCTGTTCCGAGATGGCGGCCTTTTGCGAGCGGATGAAGGCGATGTTGTCCTGCGATTGCAGCACATCAAAATACGCGCGCGCAGTGCGCACAATTAAATCCTGCTCGGCGAGCTTCAGTTGATTTTCGCCTACTCTTAACTGCACTTTTGCCTGTTCGTACTGCACCCAGTTTTGCGGACGAAATAGCGGCTGGGCAGCGCGTATTGAAAGTCCGTCTGAAGTGAATCTGGCGTCTCCGCCCGGTAACGTGGAAACCACATCGTTGCGGCGCAAATAGGCGTCACCACTGACATTGGGCAGTAAGCCAGCGCGGGCTTGCGGCAGGCGCTCCAGCACTGCCTGGTAGCTGGCGCGCGCAGAAGCATATTGCGCGTCATACGCGGACGCATCACGATAGATATCAGACAGCGTGGCGCTGTGCGCCGAGGCGCTGAACGCGAGCCCCAAGGCTGCGATCAAACGGCTTGCTTGCAATACGTGCATTTCAGACATCCTTAATAACGGGGCATGGCGGGGTCGACTTCGTCAGCCCAGGCTGCCACACCGCCGGCCAGATTGATTACGTTAGCAAAGCCCTGGCTCTCCAGAAACATCGCGGCGTGATAACTGCGCACACCGTGATGGCAAATGACCACGATTTCATCGGCTTTATCAAGCTCGTTCACGCGTGCCGACAATTCGCGCAACGACACGCGCACAGCGCCCGGAAGATGGCAGATAGTCCATTCCCATTCTTCTCGCACATCCAGCAACGTCGGCTTTGCACCGCCTTGCAAGTAAGCAGCCAATTCGGCAGGGCGAAATTGTTTCATCAGACCGGGATTAAACTCAAAATACAAACCTGAGCGGATGAGGTGCGTTCACCAGAGCTTTCACGCTGGTCTCAAATAGCGTGACGCTGCGATACGCGCCAGGCGCGGTGCAGGTAATCAACTGTGCCAACATCGACGGCCCCTCACCTATGATCGCAAACAGTCGCCCACCCGTGCGCAGGCTGGTGCGAAAGCTGTCCGCGAGCAGCGGGGTCGAGCCGGTGAGTACGATCACATCGAACCCGGTAGCAGCATCATTCGTATCGACCCAACCGCGTGCAGCGTCGCTGCTATGCAGGTGAACGTTGGTAATACCATGCGCCAAGAGTTTGGCGCTGGCGGCAGCTGTGAAGGCAGGCACAATATCAACCGACACCACCTCGGCCGCCAGTTGCGCCATTAACGCAGTGAGGTAACCACTGCCGGTGCCGACTTCCAGCACGCGGTCGTTGTGGCGAATGTCGAGTTCCTGCAGCACACGCGCTTCGAGTTTGGGCATCCACATCGCTTCTCCACCACCCAGCGGAATTTCCATATCCACAAATGCCAGTGCGACCTGTTCGGGCGGTACAAAATCTTCGCGATGGATTTTATGCAGCAGATCGAGCACGTCCTGATTGAGCACGTCCCAGGGGCGAATTTGCTGTTCCACCATGTTGAAGCGGGCTTGTTCTATGTTCATGTTTTGGCACCTGGCCTGCGTAGGGAGAAATTTTAACATTAGCTAGTCCAGCGTACGGCGGTAACGCAGCAGCGCGACCGTCATCGCTCCCAGCAAAAATAACAGTAAGGGCCAGAGGTGCGGCCAGGTTTGGGCCAGGTTATTACCCTTCAACAAAATGCCGCGCACGATGCGCAGAAAATACGTCAGCGGCAGCACTTCTCCAATCACTTGCGCCCATCCCGGCATGCCGCGAAACGGAAACATGAAGCCGGATAACAACAGCGACGGTAGAAAGAAAAAGAAGGTCATCTGCATCGCCTGCATCTGGTTTTTGGCCAGCGTGGAGAACGTAATCCCCACCGCGAGATTGGCAAACACAAATAGCAGCACGCAGACTAGCAGCAACAACATGCTACCGCCCAGCGGTACCACAAAAATCCAGTGCGCCGCGCTCAAAATCAAAAACACCTGAATATACGCGATCAAAATATACGGAATAATCTTGCCCAGCGTGACTTCCAATGGCCGCACCGGCATTGCCAGCAGCGCTTCCATCGTGCCGCGTTCGCGTTCGCGGGTGATCGCAAGGCTTGTCATCATGATCATCGTCATGGTCAAAATCACGCCCATCAGGCCCGGCACAATGTTGTACTGAGTGATGCCTTCCGGATTGTATTTTCGGTGCACCACTAGCTCAAAAGGCGGCGGTGCGCTTTTGAGTCTGGCTAACGCGCCAGTCAACTCTGGATTGAGCGCATTCTGGCTCAAGGTGCCCAACGCACCGAGCGCATTGCCGGTGGCAGCGGGGTCGCTGGCGTCGGCCTCGACCAGAATTTGTGGGTGTTCGCCGCGCACCACGCGCCGACTGAAATCGTCGGGAACGGTGACGACGAATTGCACCTCGCCTTCATCCAGCAGCTGTCGCGCCGCGGTTTCGCTGGCGGGTTGAGCGCTCACATTGAAATAGCCGCTAGTCCCCAGTGCCGCGACAAAGCTGCGCGAAAACGCGCTTGGCTGACTCACCATCACCGCGGTTGGCAAACCCTTGGGATCGAAGTTGATCGCAAAACCGAACAGCATTAATTGCATCAACGGAATGCCGACCATCATGCCGAAAGTCAGCCGGTCGCGGCGCATCTGGATGAATTCCTTCAGCACTATTGCGACGAAGCGTGACCAAGAAAATGCGCTCATGCGTGCTTGTCGCCGGGGAAATTATCCTCGGCGCCCTGCATCAGCTGGATGAACACATCCTCGAGGCCCGGCGTGTCGGGCGTTATGCGCAAGGCTGGGTTGGTCTTTATTTGTTCGATCGTGCGTGTGAGGGTCGCGCCGTCTGATCCGCTGACGTGCAGCGCCTTGCCAAAGGCGACCACTTGTTCCACGCCGGGTTGGTTATGTAAATATTTGGCGCAGTCGGCCATATTGTCGCCCTCTATGCGCCAGGTCGATAAACCCGACGCATCGACCACCTCCTGCGGCGTGCCCTGGGTCAGCAATTGGCCGTAAGCCAGATACGCCAGCCGATGGCAGCGCTCGGCTTCGTCCATGTAGTGCGTGGATACCAGCACGGTGATGCCGTCAGCGGCCAGCTGATGAATTTCTTCCCAGAAATCGCGCCGGGCCTTGGGGTCGACGCCTGCGGTGGGCTCATCGAGCAGCAACAATTGCGGGGTGTGCAACAAGCAAGCCGCGAGCGCCAGCCGCTGCTTCCAACCGCCTGACAGCGTGCCAGCCAGCTGCTTTTGGCGCGGCGCCAAGCCGAGGCGGTCCAGCGCGCTGTCCACGACGCCTCGGCGATTTCGCATGCCGTACATGCGCGCGACGAAATCGAGGTTTTCGCGCAACGACAGGTCTTCATACAAGCTGAATTTCTGCGTCATATAGCCGACGTGGCGCTTGATTTCCGTGGTCGCGCGGATTACGTCGTAACCCAGGCATTGCCCCGCCCCCGCATCTGGCGTGAGTAGCCCACATAGCATGCGAATGGTCGTAGTCTTGCCGCTGCCGTTGGGGCCTAAAAAACCGTAGATTTCGCCACGTTTGACTTGCAGTGTGATCGCGTCGACCACGCGGCGACCGTTAAAGGATTTCGTCAGCCCGCTAACGTCTATCGCCAGCGCATTTACTTCGGCCATACGTCCACCGGCTGACCGGGTTGCAGCAGAACCGCGTCAGTGGGGCTCAGCCGCGCTTCGACCCGATACACCAGCTTGGCGCGGCTGTCGCGGCTATAAATCACCGGCGGCGTGTATTCCGCCTGCGTTGCAATGGAAGCCACGTTGGCCTGCAGCTCGCGCGCGCAACCGTCGCATCGCACACGCAACGCCTGTTGTGGGCGCAGCGTTGCACGCACCATCTCGGGCACAAAAAACACCAGCTTGATATTTTGCGGCGGCAGCAGCGACAGCACCGGACTGCCCGCGGCGACCCACTCGCCGGGGCGGTAATAGCGCTCTTCGACGCGCCCGGCCACCGGCGCGGGCACGGCCTTTTTCGCCAGCTTCCAGTCGGCTTGCGCCAACGCCGCCTCGGCGGCTCGCACCTCAGCGGCAGCGCTCGATTGTTCTGCACTACGCCCCGACAAGCGTGCGCTCTTGATTTGCGCGTCTGCTTCAGCGACCTGCGCAGCCCCCCGATCCCGATTGGCGCGTGCCTCGTCCAGCGCCGCGCGGCTGATAAACCCGGCGGTGACCAACTTCTGTTGACGCGCCAGATTGGTTTGAGCAAGCTGCAAGGTGGCGCGTGCCTGCGCGCCTTGGGCCGCAATCGCCGCGATTTCATCCGGACGCTTGCCGCTCTTAAGATTGGTCAGTTTCGCCTGCGCGGCGAGTACGCGTTGCAGCGCTTCCTGCCGCGCTGATTGTTCGCTAGCGTGTTCCAACACAAACAACGGTGCGCCTGCTGCCACCTGCGCGCCCTGCTCCACCGCAATGCTCGACAAAGTACCCGCCAGCGGCGATGCCACTCGTACGTAGTCGCCCTCAACATAGCCCTGCCAGGCCGGGGTTGGCGGCGTATGGCAGGCGCAGAGAACCAGTGGAAGCAGCGTGTATATCCAGAATTTTTTCATTGTCTGGCTTTGGGACGGTTATCAGCGATGACCCTGACCCTACTCCAAAGTCGCGGACAAATGGTGCTTAATGCCATTCGCGTGATGGCTTACTTTATTTTGATGAGATTTACTATGGCATCCTGCTAGGCGCGCAGCGCGTCTAGTGCCAACGATTTTGCCTTATTGAATTATGGAAATCCCAGTGGCCCATCGCTAGGCTGTAAACTCGTCACTCGCCAACGCAAGATGCGTTAGCTTAAGCAACGTTTAATGCATGAAGAAATAAATAATGACCAGCACAACAACTGGAACTCCCATAAACCAACCTAGTGCGTATTTACCCACGGTATTCTCCTTAAATGATTGAGTGCCGGTCTACGACCAAGCTGAAACCAATTTAAAAGGATTGTCGGTTAGTGGCTATGAGAGGGCGAGTCATCGTCTTGTCAGATATATATCAAAGGCTCTGTAAGCTTCAAACTTTACCTATTGACCATTAGGCCTGCATTACCCTCAGCCAGCATAATGCTCGTATGAATATCGTGCTTCATTTTCGCCCTTCATCTATATTGCTATGGCTTATTCTGGCCTTGCCCGTTCAGGCAGCTTCCCTGCCAGAAACTTTTACCGCCGCTCTCCGCGAGGCAGGGATTCCCATCGAAGCCGTCGCGGTGGTGATCCAGCCCGTTGAGGCGCCACAGCCCATTTTGACCCATCAATCATTGCGTGCGATGAATCCTGCTTCGGTGATGAAGCTGGTAACCAGCTTGTCCGCGCTAGAGCAGCTGGGCCCGACGTACACTTGGAAAACCGACCTCTGGGCGGATGGCGAAATCAATCATCGTGTGCTGACGGGCGATTTGATCATCAAGGGCTACGGCGACCCTACACTGACGCTGGAGCGCATGTGGTTATTGCAACGCGAACTCAGGGCGCGCGGTATCAATGAGATACACGGCAAGCTGATTTTAGATACCCATTATTTTGAATTACCCACGCTGGACCCTAGCCGGCTGGATGCCGATCCGCTGGCGATCTATAACGCTATTCCCAACGCGTTGCTGGCTAATTACAACGCCACCACATTGAAACTGAATGTGGTGGATAACGTAGCCGTCGTCACGTCTGAATTACCCTTTCCCGAATTGAAATTGACTGCCCATCTTGCGCTGGAAGAGGGGGAGTGCGGTGAATGGAAAGATCGTTTGCGTGTCATCCCCAAAGCTATCGCACCCGAAGCTATCGCGCCGCAGGAAGTGGTCTTTGAAGGACGTTACGCGCGCAGTTGTGGCGAGAAACAACTGAGCTTGAACTTGCTTGATGCCGTGCAGACCTTCGACTACACCTTTCGCGCGATGTGGCAGGAATCAGGCGGGAGACTCACTGGGAACACTCAGCTCGGCACCGCGCCGATAAACACGCCGCCATTAATAAGCTTCCCCTCTATTCCGCTTGCCGAGGCGCTGCGTAACCTGAATAAATATTCCAATAACCTGATGGCGCGCAATCTGTTTCTTACGCTCGGGGCCACGCTCAGCGGCGCGCCGGGTACATTGGAGAAGTCGCGCCATGCGATTGAAACCTGGCTTGCGGGCAAGCAAATCGCCGCGCCTGAACTGGTGCTGGAAAATGGTGCAGGGCTGTCGCGCATTGAACGCATCAGCGCCACGACATTAAGCCGCGTCCTGCTGACGGGGTATCACAGCCCGTACTTTGCTGAGTTCGAGTCAGCGCTGCCGATAGTGGGCGTTGATGGCACGCTCAGACGGCGCTTCACTGACAGCGTGTTTGCCGGACGCGCCCATTTAAAAACCGGCACGCTCAAAGATGCGCGCGCGTTGGCTGGCTATGTATTAACGCGTGCAGGCAAACGGGTCGTGTTCGTAATGCTGGTGAACCATACGAATGCCGATCGTGCCGGATTGGCACAACGCGCGTTGCTGGAGTGGACCTACGCGTATTCACCCACGTCAGCCGGGTCTAGACGCAGCAAGCCATAACATCAGGCTGTAAGCAGAGCCGTTAGAAGGGGGCTTCGGCCTAACATTTGACCGGAACCCCGAGCGCGGCAGGCGGTCTGTCTTAATGCCATTGCCCGCGCCGGGCTGTCGGATTAAAATACCGACCCTTTGCCTGAAATTTAAGGCTCGCTGCGACGGCGGGTTATTTTCATCTAGTGGTTATACAAATGAACAGACAACGCTGGCTCGACGGAACGCTGTACTCGCCTGACTTTGAGCAGGATAGCTGCGGTTTTGGGCTGATTGCGCACTTGGACAATCAGCCGAGCCACACGCTGGTGCAAAACGCCATCGGTTCGCTCGCGTGCATGACGCACCGCGGCGCGATTGCTGCAGACGGATTGTCGGGCGATGGTTGCGGCTTGCTGTTCAAAAAGCCCGAAGCGTTTCTGCAAGCCGTTGCAAGCGACGCCGGGATTACGCTTGCGCCCTTGTATGCAGCGGGTCTGCTTTTTTTGTCGCGCGAGAGTGCGGTTGCAAATAGTTCACGTGCAACGCTCAAGACCGAACTCGAATCGCAAGGCTTAGTCGTCGCCGGTTTCCGTATCGTGCCGACTGACCCGTCGGTATGCGGCGAATCCGCGCTGGAGTCTTTGCCGCATATCGAACAAGTATTCGTCAACGCACCCACGGGCCTCGACGCGGATGGTTTTGAACGTCGCCTCTACATCGCCCGTCGCCGCGCCGAAAAAGCGCTGGAAACGACTGACCCGGTGTTCTATCTACCGACCTTGTCTTGTCGGGTGATTAGCTACAAAGGCTTGGTGCTACCGGATAAGCTCCCGGTGTTTTATCCAGACCTGCATGACGAGCGTTTTGCCTCATCGCTTGCGGTTTTCCATCAGCGCTTTTCAACCAACACCTGGCCGCAGTGGCGGTTGGCTCAGCCGTTCCGCTATTTGGCGCATAACGGCGAAATCAATACCGTGCAAGGCAATCGCAACTGGAGCCGGGCGCGCGAACAAAAATTTGCGACGCCGCTGATCCCCAATATGGACGACATTCGTCCCATCGTTGGCACCAAGGGTTCGGACTCGATGAGTCTGGACAATATGGTCGAAGGTTTGGTGATGGGTGGCGCGGGGCTGTTTCGCGCATTGCGCTTGGTGGTACCGCCTGCGTGGCAGAACATCGAGGCTATGGACCCGGATATCCGCGCGTTCTACGAATACAACTCGATGCACATGGAACCGTGGGACGGCCCCGCCGGCATTGTATTAACCGACGGCCGCTACGGCGTATGCACACTCGACCGCAACGGGCTGCGCCCCGCGCGCTGGGTGCTGACCAAAGACCGCATTTTCACGGTCGCGTCTGAAGTGGGCGTATGGAAAATCGACCCGGCCAACGTCGAGCAAAAGGGTCGCGTCAAACCCGGCCAGATGATTGCTGCCGATTTGGAAACGGGGCGATTGCTGTTGTCGGCAGACATCGACAACGAGCTAAAGGGCCGTCACCCATATCGCGAGTGGCTTAATACGCACGCGCAAACGCTTGATTTATCGTTGCATCAAGACGCTGATCTGGCGCTGATGGATACGGCCAGCTTGCTCACACACCAGAAGCTGCACAACGTCAGCTTCGAGGAGCGCGACCAGATTATCCGCGTGCTGGCAGAAGACGCCGCCGAGGCGATTGGCTCGATGGGCGATGACACGCCGATGGCGGTGCTGTCGCAAAAAGTGCGCTCGCCGTTTGATTATCTGCGCCAGCAATTTGC
The DNA here is from genome assembly GCA_031366105.1 of Thiobacillaceae bacterium. Lineage (GTDB taxonomy): Bacteria > Pseudomonadota > Gammaproteobacteria > Burkholderiales > Thiobacillaceae > Thiobacillus. The sequence goes on from JANLZE010000007.1 coordinate 81,031, forward strand.
GCAGGTCACCAACCCACCGATTGATCCGATCCGCGAAGCGATTGTGATGTCGTTAAACACCAGCTTTGGTGCGGAGCGCAACCTGTTCGAAGAAACGCCCGAACACGCGCACCGGCTGGAAATTCACAGCCCGCTGTTGTCGCAAGAGGCGTTCGACAAGATACTCAATTCCTGCGACCCGATTCTGGTATCGACACGGCTGGACTTGCACTACGACCCGGCGCTTATCAATCTGCAAGCAGCAATTACCGCATTGACGCAGCAGGCACTGGATGCGGTGCGCGCGGGCAAGGTCATCCTGGTGTTGTCGGACCGCAATCTCGCCAAAGACAAGCTGCCGATCCATGCACTATTTGCAGTGGGCGCGGTGCATCACGCGCTGATTGCCGCAGGCTTGCGCTGCAACGCCAACATCGTGATCGAAACCGGCGCGGTGCGAGACCCGCACCATTACGCGTGCTTGATTGGCTACGGCGCGACCGCGGTGTATCCGTATCTTGCGTATCAAATCATCGGCGAGTTTGTGAAGACGAGCGAAATCAAAGCGCCGCTAGATAAGGCCTTGTCCAACTTCCGCAAGGGTATGGATAAAGGTCTGTACAAAGTCTTATCCAAAATGGGCATTTCGCTGGTGGCCAGCTATCGCGGCGCGCAATTGTTTGAGGGCGTCGGGCTGCACGAAGAAGTGGTCGCGCTGTGCCTGAAAGGCACGGTGTCGCGGATCTCGGGCGCCAACTTCGATGACTTCGAATCCGATCAAAAGCTACTGCACAAGAATGCCTTCAATCCCATGCGGCCGCTGCCGGTTGGCGGCTTACTGAAATTTATCTTCGGCGAAGAGTTTCACGCGTATAACCCGGACGTGGTGCAGCAATTGCAAAAAGCCGTTAAGTCGGGCGACTACGCGGAATACAAAACTTATTCGGACACCGTCAACGCGCGGCCGGTCGCGATGCTGCGAGATTTGATGCACGTGAAAGCTGGCGCAACGCCGATTCCCTTAGAGGAAGTCGAGCCCATCGAAGCGATTCTGAAGCGCTTTGATTCGGCCGGGATGTCGCTCGGCGCGCTATCGCCCGAAGCGCATGAGGCATTGGCCGAAGGCATGAACCGCATTGGCGGCCGCTCCAACTCGGGCGAAGGCGGCGAAGACCCGAAGCGTTACGGCACGGTGAAGACCTCCAAAATCAAGCAGGTGGCGTCGGGCCGATTTGGCGTGACCGCGACTTATCTGGTGAATGCCGAGGTGTTGCAAATCAAGATTGCGCAGGGGGCGAAGCCGGGCGAGGGCGGGCAGCTGCCGGGCGACAAAGTGTCGGTGATGATCGCTGGTCTGCGTCACTGCAAGCCCGGCACGCCGCTGATTTCGCCGCCGCCGCATCACGACATTTATTCGATCGAAGATTTGGCGCAGCTGATTTTTGACCTGAAGCAGGTTAATCCTGAAGCTCTGGTGTCGGTGAAGCTGGTGGCCGAGCCGGGTGTTGGCACCGTAGCGGCGGGCGTTGCGAAAGCCTACGCCGATCTGATCACTATTTCCGGCTACGATGGCGGCACCGGCGCGAGTCCGTTGGCCAGCGTGAAATACGCGGGGTCGCCGTGGGAGCTGGGCTTATCCGAAGCGCAGCAAGTATTGCGCGCCAATGGCTTGCGCGGCCGCGTGCGCGTGCAGACCGACGGCGGCCTGAAAACTGGCCTTGATGTGGTGAAAGCGGCGATTCTCGGCGCGGAATCCTTCGGCTTTGGCACCGGGCCGATGGTCGCGCTGGGTTGCAAATATCTACGCATTTGCCATCTAAATAACTGCGCCACCGGCGTCGCGACGCAAAACGCGCAATTGCGTAAAGATCATTTCATCGGCCTGCCCGAGATGGTGGTGAATTATTTCACTTTCGTCGCGACCGAAACCCGCGAGTTATTGGCGTCATTAGGAATGCGCAAGCTGACCGACCTGATAGGCCGCACCGATTTGCTTGATTTATCCTCGGGCGATACGCCGCGTCAGGGCCGATTAAAGCTCGATGCGTTGTTGTCCCAAGGCGATATCCCGGACAGCGCGCCGCGTTTCTCACAACAGCCGCGCAACCCATCATTTGACAAGGGTGAACTCGCCGAGCAAATGGTGAAAGACGCGCTGCCCGCAATCAACGCGGCCACGTCCATTGAGCTCAGTTACACCGTGCGCAATGTGAACCGCTCGATGGGCGCACGCCTCTCCGGTGAGATCGCCCGCGCGCACGGCGGTAAAGGCCTGCCCGACAACACGATCCGGATCAATCTGAATGGCTCGGCGGGGCAAAGTTTTGGCGTGTGGAATCACCATGGCCTCACGCTGACACTGGAAGGCGACGCCAACGATTACGTCGGCAAAGGCATGTGCGGTGGACGGCTCGTGGTCCATCCGCCGCGCACCGCCACGTTCCAGGCGCACCGCAATACGCTGATCGGCAACACCTGTTTGTATGGCGCCACCGGCGGCGAATTGTATGCCGCGGGCATGGGCGGTGAGCGCTTCGGCGTGCGCAATTCCGGCGCGCTGGCGGTAGTGGAAGGCGTCGGCGACCACGGCGCCGAATACATGACCGGCGGCACGCTGCTCGTGCTGGGCGATACCGGCCTCAACTTTGGCGCAGGAATGAGCGGCGGCATGGCGTTTGTATACGACGAGGCCGGCGACTTCATTTCCAAGTACAACAAGGAAATGGTCGAAGTCACTCGCATCAGCAGCGATGAAACCGAGCCCTTCCGCCTCTTTTTCAAACAGCAATTGCAGCGCCATCAGGCTTTAACCGGCAGTCAGCACGCGCAGCATTTGCTGGCAGATTTTGAGGCTACCTTGGCTAAGGTATGGTTGATCAAACCCAAGCGGATTTCGCTCGAAGATCTGGTCGATGATATTCCGGGTATTCAGCACGCTGTAGCCACAGTCTAAGCAGCAATGCACCGCTTGCCTGACGCGCAAAGCTGATCAGAAACATTAATCCTCACAGAGTTGAATAAAAATGGCTGACGCATTTCAGTTTTTAAAACAGCCGCGGCGTGACGGGGCGAAAACCGATCCGTTGGTTCGGAAGCTCGAGTTTCGCGAAATTTACGCCCAAATGGAACCGCCGCACGCGGCGGAACAGGCCGGCCGTTGTCTTGGGTGCGGCAACCCGTATTGCGAGTGGAAGTGCCCGGTGCACAACTACATTCCCAATTGGATGAAGCTGGTGTCTGAAGGGCGCTTGTTCGAGGCAGCCGATTTGTCGCACCAGACCAACTCGTTGCCTGAAGTGTGTGGACGCGTATGCCCGCAGGACCGGCTGTGCGAAGGCGCGTGCACGTTAAACAGCGACGGTTTTGGCGAGGCGGCGGGGGGATTTGGCGCGGTAACCATCGGCCAAATCGAAAAATACATTTCCGAAGAAGCTTTCAAGGCGGGCTGGCGGCCGGACATGAGCCATGTTGTCGCGACCGGTAAAAAAGTCGCGATCATCGGTGCTGGCCCGGCGGGCCTTGGTTGTGCCGATGTGCTGGCGCGCAATGGCGTGAAGCCGGTGGTATTTGATCGCTACGACGAAATCGGCGGCCTCCTCACCTTCGGCATCCCCGAATTCAAAATGGAAAAGTGGGTGATGACGCGCCGCCGAGACGTGCTCGAAGGCATGGGCGTCGAGTTTCGCCTCAACACCGATATCGGCAAAGATATCGCGATGCAAACTTTGCTCGACGAATACGACGCGGTGTTCATGGGCATGGGTACCTATACCTATATGAAAGGCGGTTTCCCGGGTGAAGAACTGCCCGGCGTGCTGGAAGCGTTACCGTATCTAATTTCGAACGTGCGGAAATGTTTGGCGCTGGCCAAACCCGACGAAATCTATCAAGACATGAGCGGCCAGCGCGTAGTCGTGCTCGGCGGCGGTGACACCGCGATGGACTGCAACCGCACCAGCATCCGTCAGGGTGCTGCGAGTGTCGTGTGCGCGTATCGCCGCGATGAAGCCAACATGCCGGGTTCCAAACGCGAAGTCGGCAACGCGCGCGAAGAAGGCGTGCAGTTTTTATGGAACCGTCAGCCTGTCGAAATCGTCGGCGACGATAAGGTCGAAGGCGTGAAACTGGTGACCACTACGCTCGGCCCCGCCGATGCGCGCGGTCGCCGCACGCCGGTGGTGGTGCCAGGCTCCGAAGAGATCATCCCGGCTGATCGGGTGATCATCGCGTTTGGCTTTCGCCCCAGTCCGCAACCTTGGTTTGACGATCACCAGATCGCCACCGATTCGGGTGGCCGCGTGCTCGCTAAAGGCCACGCGCACGCCTTTCAGACTGCCAATGCAAAAGTGTTTGCCGGGGGCGATATGGTGCGCGGTTCAGACTTGGTGGTGACGGCAGTGTACGAAGGCCGCGAAGCTGCTAAAGGTATTTTGACGTATCTCGGCTTGGACTGAGCCTCCCAGTTGACCGTTTCGCTGTCTGGCGACCGCTTCATGAGTCCAGCTGCCTACCCCTACTATCCGCACTCGTTCACCATGCTGGTTATTTTGGCGATGGGCGTACTGATTTTGCCGCTTGCTAGCGGTCTGATCGGTACAGTGCATCGGCTCGAAGGCGTGATCGACACCCAGCGCGAAATCATGGGTAACAGCCTCACTATCACCCGCGATACCCGCGAAGTGATCGACGACGTCATTCAATTGCAACGCACCGCTGGGCAATATCACTTGCTGCGGGACAAGGGACTCGCTGGAAGTTTGCGCAGTAGTTATCGCGATTTGCATCAGCGGCTTACCGAACTCGGCGTGTTATTAACTGCGCCTTCGCCGCAAGCAACATTGCAGGCTGTTGGCCAACTTAATGACGGGCTCTACTTGAAGTTGCGACCCGGACGCTTTCTCGACAGTGAGACGTTCAATTCGCTTAAACCCGAGTTTGACGCCTTGCACAGGACCGCCCGTGTATTGCAAACCAGCGGCGACAACTTCGTTCAAATCCACTTGCGGGTGCTGGAGGACGAGATGCGCGCAGCTCGCCGCCGCTTGCAATTGCTTACGTTCGCGTTGATTCCACTGACACTGGTGCTGGCAGCGATTTTTTCAGGAATGATCAATCGTCCGATCCGCCAGCTTAAGGCCGCGATTCAGCAACTACGACGCGGCGATCTGCGGGCCTTGCCGAATCTAACCGGCCCGCAGGATATCGTTGAATTACATAACGAGATTGATTGGCTGCGTCAGCAATTGGGCGAGATCGAGGCGCAGAAAAACCAATTTTTGCGCCATGTTTCGCACGAGCTTAAAACGCCGCTGGCGTCGTTACGCGAAGGCGTAGGGTTACTGGCGGAACGCGTGGCCGGTCCCCTGACCGAACGCCAACGCAGTGTCGTCGAAATCATGGACCACAGCAGTCGCGAACTGCAACACCGTATCGAAGACCTGATCCGTTACAGTGGGATGATGCGTGAAGTAGGCGTGTCCACAATAACCTCGCTGAATTTATCCGAGGTGCTGAATACGGTGTTGTCGCGCCATCGACTCGCGATTGAAGCGCATCACTTGCAAATCGACGTGCAATTGAGCGCACCCACGGTCTATGGTGATCGCGAACAAATGGAAACCATGCTGGATAATTTGTTGTCGAATGCGGTCAAATTCAGCCCGGTTAATGGATGCGTGCTGATACGCAGCTCTCTGATATCCGATATTGTTCATTTGCAGATATGCGATCAGGGGCCCGGTATTCCAGCCGCAGAACGGACACGAATATTTGACGCTTTCGTCCAGGGTGCTCATCAACCTGCGAGTGCTGTAAAAGGGAGTGGGCTTGGCCTGTCAATTGTCCGCGAGATTCTGCGCACGATGGGCGGGCGTATTGAGGTAGGAGACCTACCTCCGTGGGCTGTCTGTATCAATCTGCAATGGCCTGCTCACTCGGCCCCCGATGCTGAATATGATGCCCTTTAAAAGTCCGATGCTTTGTTGTGTTGTGGCGCTCGCCCTGTCGGCCTGCACCGAGCCTGCGGCTCGTTTATCTGCCGAAAGTCCATCGGCCAAATTGGCGATAGCAACACCGTCAGCCAAAAAACCGGCCCCCTCCCTAGATTTGCCGTTAACCGACGTCCGGCCAGCCCCGCTCACCGCAGATCTCTATCTCGCTGAGCTAGAGAAGATGCAAGGGTGGTCGAGCGAACAAATTCGCCGCGAATTGACGGAATTAAATACCGAGAAGCGGCTGGATAAAATCCAGCGTTTTAGATTGGCCGCGCTGTTATCGCGCGACGACCGCGGCGATTGGGAACGCGGGCTGAAGGCACTGGAGGGGCTGTCAGAGGAGAGCGATGCGCGTACGCACGCTCTCCTCGACATAATGCGCAAATTGTTGCGCACCCGCGTGGAGGTGCGTCAGCAAACCACACGGGTAGGCGAGTTGCAACAACGCATCCAGCAAATCAAAGCCTTGGAAAAAGACCTGCAACAACGTAGCGAGCCCGTCAAAACGCCATGAGTAATCCTGTGGTATTGGTCGTGGATGACGATGCGGATTTGCTCAAACTGATCACAATCCGCCTCGAAGCCAACGGCTTTATCGTGGAGGCGGTCTCCAACGCCGAAGACGCACTCACCCGGATTGCTCTCTCGCGTCCTCAAGCGGTGCTGACCGATCTGCAAATGCCGGGCATGGATGGGATGGCGCTATTTCAAGTGATACACGCCCGCGATACCACCTTGCCGGTCATTGTATTGACGGCGCACGGCAGCATTCCGGATGCGGTAGCGGCCACGCAATTGGGTATTTTTGGTTATCTAACCAAGCCTTACGACGCTCCCGCATTGATCGAGCTGCTCCAGCGCGCGACCCGCATCGGGCGTGCGAACGAGCACACGAGTGCTGATGAAGCCTGGCGTGAAGAGATCATCACGGCCAGCCCGCGTATGGAGACACTCCTTGCTGAAGCCAAGCTGGCAGCCAACTGCGACGCCCCGGTGATGATTCAGGGTGAATCGGGTACCGGAAAGGAGTTGCTCGCGCGGGCCATACATCGTGCCAGTGCGCGACATAGCGAAGCCTTTGTAGCGATTAATTGCGGCGCGATTCCGCAGGAGCTATTGGAGTCTGAATTATTTGGCCACGTGAAAGGCGCATTTACCGGTGCGACACGCGAGCATTTAGGCTTGTTTCAAAGCGCGCAAAATGGCACGGTATTTCTAGATGAAATTGGCGATATGCCGCCGCCATTGCAGGTCAAGTTACTGCGGGTGCTGCAGGAAGGCGAAGTCCGTCCCGTTGGCGCGACTTCAACCATTGCGGTCGACGTGCGCATCCTGTCGGCCACTCACCGTGATCTTGAGGCGGCGGTAGGCACGGGCGAATTCCGCGAAGATCTGTATTACCGCCTTAATGTGGTGAATCTACAGTTGCCTCCGCTACGCCAGCGCCGCGAGGATATTACATTATTGGCTCAGCACCTGCTGGCACGACTTGTTGAGAAGTATCAGAGCAAAGTCCAAGGATTTGCACCCGATGCAATCGATATGCTGGTGGCGGCAGATTGGCCCGGTAATGTCCGTCAACTCAACAATGTGGTGGAGCAATGCTGCGCGTTATGCACCACGCCTACCATACCCGCTAGTCTGGTCACGCGTGCCCTGCGCGATAAACCTTCTGAACTGCCTGTGCTCGCCGAAGCTCGCGCCCAATTCGAACGCGAGTACCTGATTACCTTGCTGCGCCGCACGCAAGGCCAGATGACCGAGGCAGCAAGGCTGGCGGGGCGCAATCGCACAGAACTCTATCGCCTGTTACAGCGTTACGGCTTATCGCCCGCGATGTTTAAAAATCAAGAGGAATCAAAATCATGAACCTAACCGATCGATTCCGGATGCTTAATGCGGACGGATGTATTCCGCCGAGTTTGTAATGCACCGTTATAGCGATGTAAATTGATAAACGTTCGCACCGGGCTGAGGGGCCCGAGGCAGGGGAACTGAGCCAAAGTCACGGATCAGTCTATCGTTTTCGTAAATATAGACTTGGGCAAAACATCGAGATCGGGGACGCTGTCGTCCATCAAGCTCATCAGCCATCCCCCGACCAAAGTAAGCTTGATCTTGTGCGTAACTCAGTTTCAAAGCCGCGTTGTAGTCAGCGATCGCGCGAATCATGGACCCTCCGGCGGCGGTTTTTCTAAATGGACTATTCCATAATAGACGCCAGGGTTACGGGGTTTATTCTCTGGCCGTAGGTCAATCTGAAAATAGGGCGAATTAGCGTTGACTCGCTCATGTAAAATTGCGCTTTGCTTGATGCTTGCCACGCGCCTTTGATGACTTCCCTTAAAAACGACACCTTTCTGCGCGCGCTGTTACGCCAACCTACCGATTACACGCCTTTGTGGTTGATGCGCCAAGCCGGGCGTTATCTGCCCGAATACAACGCTACCCGCGCGCGCGCCGGCGACTTTATGACGCTGTGCCGCACGCCCGATCTTGCGACTGAGGTCACGTTGCAACCTCTCGCGCGCTACCCACTTGATGCGGCGATTCTGTTCTCCGACATCCTGACCGTCCCCGATGCGATGGGTCTGGGCTTGTACTTTACCCCCGGCGAAGGTCCACGCTTTGAGCGCCCGCTACGCGACGAATGGGAAATACGCGACCTGACCGCGCCCGATCCAAACGATAAATTAGGCTATGTGATGGATGCGGTGCGGTCGATTCGGCGCGCGCTCGATGGATCGGTGCCGCTGATCGGATTTTCTGGCAGCCCATTCACCTTGGCGTGTTATATGGTCGAGGGTGGAGGGTCGGATGATTTCCGTCATATCAAAGCGATGTTGTATTCCCGGCCCGAGTTATTGCATCGCATTCTGGAAATCAACACGCGGGCCGTGACGGATTATTTAAATGCGCAAATCGAAGCCGGTGCACAAGCGGTGATGATTTTCGATACCTGGGGCGGGGCGCTCACCCCCCATGGCTATCGGGAATTTTCATTGGCCTATATGCAACGTATTGTGGAAGGGCTGATCAAAGAGCGCGAGGGCCGGCGAGTGCCGTGTGTAGTCTTCACTAAAGGCGGCGGGCATTGGCTCGAAGCCATCGCGAGTATTGGCGCAGATGCGGTGGGGTTGGACTGGAGCACGGATATTGGCGAGGCGCGCCGCCGGATCGGTGATAAAGTAGCGCTACAAGGCAACCTTGATCCGTTTGCGCTGTTTGGGACTCCCGATAGCATCCGTACAGAAGTCTCAAGAGTACTGGAAGGATATGGTGCCGGCCCCGGGCACGTTTTTAATCTGGGCCATGGCATTTCGCAATTTACTGATCCCGACAATGTGACGGTGCTGGTCGAAGCCGTCCACACGCAAAGCCGCCAGCACTCATTCCAATGAATTACGCACCATTATTCAAGCAGCATTTATTAAAGTAGTCAGGAGACATCATGAACCGAATTTTTATCAGCTTTTTTGCGCTATTCCTTGGCCTGAGCTTGAGTCTTGCGCCTTTCGATGCCGATGCCCGTCGCATGGGCGGAGGCAAGTCCTTTGGCATGCAGCGTAGCGCTCCAGCCAAACGTGAAATCTCCCCGCAACAACGCGGCACCACGGCTGCGCCTGCCGCAACCCCACAAAAGCGTTCATGGCTGGGCCCGCTGGCGGGTCTTGCCGCAGGTTTGGGGCTTGCCGCACTGATGTCACATTTGGGCCTGGGTGCCGGGTTTGCCAACATCCTGTTGATCGCACTGGCGGTTATGGCCGCGTTCATGTTGTTCCGTTACTTCACCCGGCCTAAAGTCGCGCCGGGCATGCAATACGCGAGTGCTAACCCCGCGCCGCTGAATACGCCTACAAATTTCGATACTTATGCGTCGCCCAGCGCCCCTTCTTATGCGCCAGCGGCTAATGCCTTTCCCGCTGGATTTGACGAAGCGGCCTTCGTACGCGAAGCCAAAGTCAACTTTATCCGCATGCAAGCAGCGAACGATGCGGGCAATATTGATGACATACGCGCCTTTACCACGCCTGAACTATTTGCCGAAATTCGCCTGCAACTCGCCGAGCGCGGCACGACGCCGCAGGTAACCGATGTGGTGAACCTGAATGCAGAGGTGTTGGAATGTGCGGAAGAAAATGCTCAACTCATAGCTAGCATACGCTTCCACGGTTTGATCAAAGAAGAGGCCACCAGCGGACCAGCGCCGTTTGACGAAACCTGGCATCTATCGAAGTCAGCCAATGGCACCGGCGGTTGGCTGGTAGCAGGAATACAGCAGAATTAAATAGCCTTACAGGCCATTGTGACTGTACTTATTCACATTTTTGATGTTTTTTTTGGGTTAAGCTATTGACAGCTAAACCAAACTATAAGTCCTTGATAGTTAATATTTAAATTAAAATGCTTGTTTTTTAATCACTCGGTAGTTTGCATTAACAACGGCAATGTGATGCAGCAAGAGCATTACACCCACAACCTTATCCACAGGTGCCGTGGATCATAGACTGGTGAGGCGAACCTGGCATCTAGCGATTTATTTGATACCTTCTGGGCAATGGCATTCGCTTAAATTATGCCTCTGATTGCCCAAGTCGCGCTTGATACGCCGCTAGATTGCTTGTTCGATTATGGCCTGCCTGAGCACCTTCAGGCAGTGACCATTGGCAGCTTGGTTGAGGTTCCGTTTGGGAAAACCTGCCTGGTGGGCATCATTCTCCGGCTCATCGATACCAGCCAAATTGCCCCTAAAAAATTGCGGGCGGTACTGCGCCATCTGGATGATCGGCCCCCACTCACGGCCGACATTATTCAATTCGCGCGTTTTTGCGCAGACTATTACCACTATCCGCTCGGCCCGATATTACTAGCGACCTTACCCCCGCGTTTGCGCGATGCTTCGCCTTTTACTGCTTCGGCCCCTTGGCTTTGTGTGACAGAGGCTGGCAAATCGGCTGAGCCTCCGACCCGCGCAGCGGCGCAGCGCCAATTACTGACTCAATTAAAGGCGCAGGGCTGCCTGCATCGCGACACTATTCGGGGGCACGGTCAGAGCCGCCACGCCACGACCCTGATTGGGCTGGGTTGGGCGCACTGGCAGTCGCGTCCCGACCAAAGCGCACCCCGGTTATCCTCCCCGCCCGTTCTGCCGCAAGTTACTGCTGAACAGCAGGCGGTACTCGATGCCTTATTGCCTGCGTTGAATGGCTTTAGCGTCCATCTGCTCCATGGCGCTACCGGCAGTGGCAAAACCGAAATCTACCTGCGGCTGATTGAGGCGATGCACGCGCAGGGGCGGCAAAGCCTGGTGTTGATCCCCGAAATTGCGCTGACGCCACAACTGGAAAACAGCTTTCGCACGCGCTTTCCCGGTCAGCGCATTGCGCTGCTGCATAGTGGCCTCAACAACACCGCCCGCGCCGAAAACTGGTTGGCCGCCGCCGATTGCGACTTGTTGCTGGGGACGCGCCTGTCGGTATTTGCGCCTTTACCGCGATTGGGCTTGATCGTGGTGGATGAAGAACACGACAGCTCATTTAAACAGCAGGAAGGTCTGCGCTATTCGGCGCGCGATATGGCGGTCGCGCGCGCCAAGCAGCTGAACATTCCCATCGTGTTGGGCTCAGCCACGCCGTCGTTGGAAAGTTACGCGCAAACACTTCAGGGTCGCTATCGATTACTCGAGATGCGTGAACGCGCGGTCGTGGGCGCGCGGCTACCTGAGATTACGCTGGTCGATTTGCGTCATGTCCCCGTCGAAAATGGCCTCACGCGTGTAGTGTTGGAAGCCCTTCGTGACAATCACGCGCGCGGTGAACAGAGCCTGGTTTTTTTGAACCGCCGCGGTTATGCGCCAGCGTTGTATTGCCCCAGTTGCGCTTGGGTGTCGCCCTGCCCACGCTGCTCGGCGCGATTAGTGATGCACCGGAGCGGTAACCGTCTGAAATGTCACCACTGCGGTCACGAAACGCGCATCCCGGCTGCCTGCCCCAGCTGTGGCAATCCGGACTTGAAAGCGCTGGGTCAAGGCACGCAGCGCTTGGAAGAAACGCTCAGCGCCACACTGCCGACTGCGCGTATCCGCCGCGTTGACCGCGACACCATGCGACCCCGTGCGTGGGCGGAACTCGGCGATAGCTTGCGCGCGGGCCAACTCGACATTCTGGTGGGGACGCAAATGCTGGCCAAAGGCCACGACTTCGCCAATCTGACACTTGCGGTGATCCTCGACACCGACGGCGCGCTTTATAGCCCGGATTTTCGCGCGACCGAACGGCTGTTTGCGCAATTAATGCAGGTTGCAGGCCGGGCCGGGCGCGCGGACAAACCCGGTCGTGTGCTGGTACAAACCGCCTTCCCCGAGCATCCCTTATTCCGGCATTTACTGCGCCATGATTACGCGGCTTTTGCTGGTGAACTCCTCGCCGAACGCCGCAAATTGGATTTGCCCCCGATCACGCGGCAGGCCTTGTTGCGCGCTGAAGCACCGAAAATGGCGGCTGCGATGGCGTATTTACGGAGCGCAGTTCAAGCCGCGCCCGCCCTATCTCAAGTGATGATGTTTGAACCGACCCCTGCACCGATGGCCCGTGTCGCTGGCCTTGAACGCGCTCAGTTGCTGATTCAATCGCGTTCGCGGGTGGCCTTACAGCAGTTTTTATCAGACTGGCGACCGCATTTAGCCGTGCTCAAACCGCGTGTGGCGCGATGGTCGCTGGATGTCGACCCTTTGGAGTTTTAACCGCGGCGATAAAGCTCAGGCCACCGACTAATGCGCGGTCGGCTTCATCATATTCACAACGCTGGGTTTGATTACATTCTTGGTCGACGAGCATGAGCCGTCTTCCGAAACACCCAACTGCCGTTCAGCGTCGGTCAATAAATTAATTACATCCACGTAAAACTTGTCGTTTGCCATCAATCGAGCAGTTCGCCCGCCATCGTTAGCCGCAAGCACATCGGCCCCATTATTGATGAGCCATTCGACCACGCCCGCATCACCGCCGCCCGCCGCGAGCATGAGCGGCGTAATGCCAAAGAAAATACGGGTATCCAGATCAGCTCCGGCCGCGTGTAACGCTGCGATGACTTGCGGATAACCGCATTCGGTCTCGGCGTTGTACGCGGCTTTGGCTAATGCGGTCCAGCCTTGGGCGGACTTGAAATCGGCGGCGGCCCCTGCGGTCAGCAGGGTTTGCACCGCTTCGAGCTGGCCCGCATGGGCGGCATGCATCAGCGCGGTCTCACCGGCTTCATCCAGCGCGGACGGGTCAGCACCCGCGTCGAGCAAGGTCTTGATCAGAGTGACATCGCCAATTTGAGAGGCGGAAAATAAGCTATGCGACATGGAAGTGCTCCTGCGAAATATGGGTTTTAGACAGCGTAGAATGCTTGACTGATTTTATCAACTATTAATTTGTTATGCCCAACCGACTCGCGGCTGAGACCAGCCCTTACCTGTTACAACACCTCAACAATCCGGTCGATTGGTATCCATGGGGGCCCGCAGCCCTGGAAAAAGCCCGTCTCGAAGACAAGCCTATTTTACTGTCGATCGGCTATTCAGCCTGCCACTGGTGCCACGTGATGGCGCACGAATGTTTTGAAGATGCTGAAGTCGCGGCGGTGATGAACCGGTTATTCGTCAATATCAAAGTCGACCGCGAAGAACGGCCCGACCTGGACCAGATTTACCAATCCGCGCACCAATTGCTGACGCAACGCGGCGGTGGCTGGCCGCTGACCATGTTTTTAACGCCCGATCAAACGCCGTTTTATGCCGGCACTTATTTCCCGAAAACACCACGCCATCAACTGCCCGGTTTTATTGGCCTAATGGAGAATATCGCGCGCGCGTGGCACGAGCGCCGCGGTGAAGTGGTCGCACAAAAAGCAGCGGTACATGCGGCGTTAGCCCAGCAGCAACCGCAGGGCGATGACGCCACGCGCTATAGCGCTGCACCGTTGCTGACGGCGGTGAGTGATATGGCGCAGGCATTTGATCCGGTGTGGGGCGGCTTTTCACGCGCGCCCAAGTTTCCACGGCCGGGCGAACTATTCTTTTTACTGCGCGAAGCTAAACGTACCAATCATGTCGAAGCGCAAAAAATGGCGCTGCTCACATTGCAAAAAATGGCAGAGGGCGGGGTGCGCGACCATCTCGGCGGCGGATTTTGCCGATACTCGGTTGATGAGCAATGGGCGATCCCGCATTTTGAAAAAATGCTTTATGACAATGGTCCCTTGTTAAGCCTCTACGCCGATGCGTGGGCGCTCACCGCAGACGCGTTATTCGCAGATGCGGCAAGCGGCATTGTCGCGTGGTTATTGCGTGAAATGCGCGCGCCGGAAGGCGGGTTTTACTCGGCACAGGATGCCGATTCGGAAGGGCACGAAGGCAAGTTTTATGTGTGGACGCCGGAACAGGTGCGCGCGGCGCTAACGGCCGAGGAATACGCCGTAGCTACGCTGTATTACGGCTTTGACCGTTCGCCCAATTTCGAGAATACGCGCTGGAATCCGTTGCTTGCACGTCCGTTGAATACCGTCGCGCACGAACTCGAAATCGATCCCGATACCGCAGCCGCGTATCTGGCCGATGCAACTGCCAAACTGTTTGCTGCACGCGAGCAACGCATCCGCCCAGGGCGGGATGATAAGCAACTCACCAGTTGGAACGCATTAATGATCCAGGGCCTGTCGCACGCGGGGCGTGTGATGCAGCGGCCGGATTGGGTGGCGGCGGCATGTGCGGCGATTGATTTTTTACACCGTCACGTTTGGCAGCACGGCCGTTTATTTGCGAGCTACAAAAACGGCGAGGCGCGGCTCAACGCGTATCTCGATGACTACGCTTTTTTGTTGGATGGCCTCCTCGAAACAATGCAAGCCGAGTATCGGCCGCAGGATATGGCATGGGCGGTGGAGCTGGCCGATGCGCTATTGACGCATTTCGAAGATGCTGAACGGGGTGGTTTTTACTTCACCAGCCACGACCACGAAACGCTGATACAGCGCCCAAAACCCGGGTACGACAACGCGCTGCCTTCGGGCAACGGGGTGGCCGCGCTAAGCCTATACCGCTTGGGTACGTTGCTGGGGGAACCCCGTTATCTCGCCGCCGCCGAGCGCTGTATACGCGTGTTTTATCCGCAAATGTTGCAACAGCCCATCGCTTATCCCACCCTACTCGCGGTATTGGATGAAGAGCTCCATCCGCCGCGCGTGATAGTGTTGCGCGGCCCTGGCACAGAGTTAGAAGCGTGGAAAGTTGCACTCACGCCACACCTCAAGAAAACCGACATTTTGCTAGGGTTACCCAATGGCCTGGCCTTGCCTGCCCCCCTCGCCAAGCCCGAATCGGCTAGAGTCACAGCATGGGTATGCTCAGGATCTAGCTGTTTGCCGCCGATAACGGATTTGCAAAGTTTGTTGACTCAGTAGCTTTCTGGCCTATTTTTTACTGCGCTGCTGCTCGTAGGGCTGAACTTTCACTCCTTTTTGTTTACCATAACGCTATCAATATTAATTAATCGTTACCCACCCCGGAGATTGACCTGATGAAAACCAAAACCCTGATTTTGACTGCCCTCTCAGCTGCGCTGATGAACCTCTCGGTTGGCGCTTCTGCCGACCCGGGTATGGCGCTGGCTCAAAAAAACGCGTGTATGTCTTGCCACGGCGTAGACAAAAAAATTGTCGGCCCCGCGTACAAGGATGTCGCAAAAAAATATGCCGGAGACAAGACTGCTATGGCTAAACTGACTGCCAAGGTGAAGATGGGGGGTAAGGGCGTGTGGGGCGAAATTCCGATGCCACCGAACCCGCAAGTCAAGGACGCCGACTTGCATGAAATTCTTACCTGGGTTTTGAGCCTGAAGTAAACCCGTCTCACCTCCAGCAAAAAAGCCGACGCCTTGTCGGCTTTTTGTTGAACTATGCGCATAGAAATGTCGATGGCATAACGCGCGCGCATTCCAGCCCTTACCGCGGTTGTGGTATAAATCTGACGCGAAAACATATAAAGGTGTGCTGATTATGACAACTCGATTACTGCATTGGGCGCCCCTCATCGTGGCTACACTTTTGGTAGGCGGCTGTGGTGACAAACCCGCGAGCAATGGCTCGACCGTCGTGCGCATTGGCCAAGTTTCTCCGTTGACGGGGCCGCAAGCACATCTCGGGCGCGACAACGATAATGGCGCGCGGCTGGCGCTGGATGAAATCAACGCGCAAGGTCTGATGATCGGCGGCAAAAAAATTACGCTCGAACTGAAAAGTGAAGACGATGGAGCGGATCCCAAAACCGCTACCACCGTGGCGCAGAAACTGGTCGATGAAGGGGTAGTGGGCGTAATCGGCCACCTGAATTCGGGCGCGACGATTCCGGCTTCCAAGATTTATGCCGATAACGGCATCCCGCAAATTTCGCCTTCTGCGACTGCGGTGGCGTACACCGCCTCGGGTTACAAAACCGCTTTCAGGCTGATGACCAATGATGCACAGCAAGGCAGTGTGTTGGGGAATTATGCGGTGACCAAGCTGGGCGCCAAAAAAATCGCGATCATCGATGACCGTACCGCATATGGTCAAGGTTTGGCCGATGAGGTGGAAAAAGCCGTGAAAGCCAGCGGGGGCGAAGTGGTGGCACGCGAATACACCTCTGACCGCGCGACTGATTTCATGGCGATCCTGACCTCAATCAAAGGCCGCGCACCCGATCTGGTTTTTTTTGGGGGAATGGATCCGCAGGCGGCGCCAATGCTAAAACAAATGAAGCAACTCGGCATCACCGCCAAATTTCTGGGCGGCGACGGCGCGCAAACGCCGCAATTTATTAGTCTGGCGGGTGCCGATGCTGAAGGCGCGCTTGCCTCCAACCCCGGTTTGCCGTTGAACGTGATGCCCGGTGGTCAGGCCTTCAAAGCCAAATTTGAAGCCAAATACGGCAAGATTCAGAATTACTCGCCCTACGCGTACGACTCGGTTTATGTGATGGTTGAGGCAATGAAACGAGCGGGGTCCACCGCCCCGGCCAAATATTTGGCGGAGCTGCCGAAGACCGATTATCAAGGCGTCACCGGGCATATTCGCTTTGACAGCAAAGGCGACATCAGCGGCGGGGCGGTGACGGTCTACCAGGTTAAAAACGGCGCGTGGGAAACGCTGGAAACCGTGCAAAGCGGTGCCAAGTAATACGTAAATCTGCGATTCAATAAGCGGGAACCCCATGGACATCTTCCTGCAACAAATCATTAATGGCTTGGTGTTGGGCAGCATATATGCGCTGGTCGCGCTGGGCTACACAATGGTGTACGGCATCCTCGAACTGATCAATTTCGCCCACGGCGAAATCACGATGATAGGGGCGATGGTGGCATTGGCGGTGATCAGCGCGCTGGGACTGGCTGCTCCAGGGATGCCGGGCGTTGTGCTACTTGGCGCCGGACTGTTGGTTGCCATCCCGGTGTGCATGGCGCTAGGGCTTTTAATCGAGCGCGTCGCCTACCGACCCCTCCGCAACGCCCCACGACTCGCACCATTGATTACTGCCATTGGCGTATCCATCATTCTGCAAAACGTCGCGATGCTCATTTGGGGCAAGCAATACATTGCCTTTCCGGCGATTCTGCCGCAAGGTCGGCACGTAGTGCTCGGGGCCACGATCAGCGATACGCAGATCATCATTTTGATATTGGCGACCAGCATCATGCTCGGCCTGACTTTGCTGGTGCAAAAAACTCGGCTGGGTCGTGCGATGCGCGCGACGGCGCAATCCCGTCAGGTCGCGAGCTTAATGGGCGTCGACGTGAATCGTGTAATCGCGACCACCTTTGTGATCGGCTCGGCGCTGGCAGCTATTGCCGGTGTGATGGTGAGTGCCTACTACGGATTAGCGCATTACTACATGGGGTTTTTGTTGGGGCTCAAGGCGTTTTCCGCAGCAGTATTGGGCGGTATCGGCAATCTCGCCGGAGCCATGTTAGGCGGCTTGCTGTTGGGCGTGATTGAGTCGCTGGGCGCGGGCTATATTGGCGACCTCACCGGCGGTTTTTTGGGCAGCCATTATCAGGATGTATTCGCATTTTTTGTGCTGATTCTAGTGCTGGTGTTTCGGCCCTCGGGCTTGCTGGGAGAACGCGTTGCTGAGCGCGCGTAACAAAACCTGGCTGACGTACGGATTGCTTGCAATTGGACTCGCGTTGTTGCCATTTTTGGTGGATGCAAGTCTAGGCCGCACCTGGGTGCGTTTGCTCGATTTCGCGCTCCTGTATGTAATGCTGGCGCTCGGACTCAACATCGTCGTCGGCAATGCCGGCTTACTCGATCTGGGCTATGTCGCTTTTTATGCGCTGGGCGCCTACGTGTATGCCTGGCTGTCCAGCCCCCACTTTGGTCTCCATCTGCCGTTTTGGGCTGTGCTGCCGATGGGTGCGGCGATGGCTGGTATTTTCGGCGCAATTCTCGGTGCGCCGACCTTGCGACTACGCGGCGATTATCTCGCCATCGTCACGTTGGGCTTCGGCGAAATCGTGCGCATTTTCATGAATAATTTAAATGCGCCGGTGAATATCACCAACGGCCCGCAAGGCATCAACCTGATCGATCCGGTGAGTATTGGCACGGTGTCATTGAGCCAGATGCATACCGTGATGGGCGTCACGCTGTCAGGCGTGCATCAATACTATTACCTGTTTTTGCTGCTCACTTTGCTGGTTATTTTTATTTCGCTGCGACTCGAAAATTCCCGTATCGGTCGCGCGTGGATCGCGATTCGTGAAGACGAAATTGCTGCCGCCGCGATGGGCATCAATACGCGCAATTTAAAGCTGCTGGCATTTGCCATGGGCGCGACCTTTGGCGGGCTGGCGGGCGGCTTGTTCGCCAGCTTTCAGGGTTTCATCAGCCCGGAATCGTTCAACCTGATGGAGTCGATCATGATTTTGTGCATGATCGTGCTAGGCGGCATGGGCCATATCCCCGGCGTGATTTTTGGTGCGGTCGTGTTGACGTTGCTGCCTGAAGCGTTGCGCTACACGGGCGATTTGCAACGCTCGTTGTTGGGTCAGGTATACGTTGACCCGGCGGATTTGCGGATGTTGTTATTCGGTGTGGCGCTGGTGCTGGTGATGCTGTACCGCCCGGCCGGGTTGATTCCGTCAACGCGGCGGCGGCGTGAGCTGGAAGCCAGCGGCTGCATTCTGGAACAGGAACAGGCGAGCCTCGCCAACGCGTCAAAGTGAATGCATTGTTAAGTGTGAGTGGCGTATCCAAAGCCTTTGGAGGACTACAAGCGCTTTCCGGCATTTCGCTTGACGTTCACGCCGGAGAAATTTTTGGCCTGATCGGGCCCAACGGCGCGGGCAAGACTACGCTTTTCAATGCTCTGACCGGGCTTTATCGCATCGACCACGGCGAGATTCGCCTCGGCGACGCGCGGCTGGATACAGCAAAGCCGCACCAAGTGTTGCAGCGTGGGCTGGCGCGCACTTTTCAAAATATCCGCTTGTTCGCGCACATGACCGCGCTTGAAAACGTGATGGTCGGGCGTCACGCACGCACGCATTCCGGCGTGCTGGGTGCCGTGCTGCGCACGCCTGCCACCCGTGCGGAAGAGGCCGCCACACGCCACCACGCGCATGCCTTATTACAACGCGTGGGCATCGCAGCGCACGCGGAACGTCTGGCGAAACAACTCTCCTACGGCGATCAGCGGCGACTCGAAATCGCCCGGGCATTAGCCTCGGAACCTAAAATTTTGGCGCTCGACGAACCTGCAGCAGGAATGAATCCGGCTGAGCGCGGCGCGCTGCGCGACCTGCTGCTAGAACTCAAAAGCAGCGGATTAACCGTGCTGTTAATCGAGCACGACGTGAAGCTGGTGATGGGCTTATGCGACCGGCTCGCGGTACTCGACTATGGCGTCAAAATTGCGGAAGGCACGCCGGCGATCGTGTCGAATGACCCTCGCGTGATTGCGGCTTATCTGGGCGATGCCACTCTATGAGTACGCTGCTGCAAATTCGCAATCTCAACGTGGCTTACGGCGGCATTCAAGCGGTGCGCGAGCTTAATTTGGAGGTAGGCGAAGGCGAAATGGTCTGCCTGATCGGCGCCAATGGCGCAGGCAAAACCAGCATGCTAAAAGCCATCAGTGGCTTGCTGCCCGCGAGCGGGGGTTCGATCCATTTCGAGGGTCAAACAATCTCAGGTCTACCCCCGCATGTCATCGCCCAGCGAGGGCTGACACTGGTGCCGGAAGGACGCGGGATATTTCCGCGCATGTCAGTCGCTGAAAATTTGCTGATGGGCGCTTACTATCGGCGCGATGGAGCAATACGCCAGGATAACGACCGCATTTATGCATTACTCCCGCGCCTGGCAGAACGCCAACACCAAGTTGCCGGACTGTTGTCGGGCGGGGAACAACAAATGCTGGCGCTGGGGCGCGCGATGATGGCGCGCCCACGCATGCTGCTGTTGGACGAGCCTAGCATGGGCTTGGCCCCGCTGATGGTGCAAGCGGTATTTGAGATCATCAAAGAAATTGCAGCGCGTGGCGTCTCGATATTTTTGATCGAGCAAAACGCGCACCTCGCGCTCAAAACCTGCAGCCGCGGTTATGTCATGGAAAATGGCAGCATCACGCTCACCGATATGGCACCCGCGTTGGCTGCCAACCCTGCAGTGCGCCATGCTTATTTGGGCGAATAAGCTCTCAAAAAAAATCGCTCCACTTGGAGCGATTTAGCAGCATTAAAACCTAGCGCTAACGATCAAAGCTTAGTTCTTAACCTTCAGCTTCGCCATCTTCACTCGGGTTGTCAGGCAGATTAAGCGTATGGTTTTTGGATTTGTCGATATAAGCCTGGCGTGTTTGCTCTGACTCGAAATACATTTTCATGTTGCCATCGACCAGGTACGGCTTGCCTTCAAGATTGCCAACGTCGGCCCCGGAGATTGGATCGATGTTACTGATCATGCTTTCGGGTTCGTGCAGACGATGGCTGGGCTCCTTGTCTCTTGCCAGAAAATCATCACTGCTGCGAGAAGAGGTTGTGGGATCCGAGGTATCAAGATGCGGTTGATTATTCATATTGCACTCCTTTAAATTATCAGCAGAGAATATATGACGCAGATGGCGCCTGTATTACGACGTTACCGTTCTGCTGAACCAGTAACGTCATAGGGTGGTTCATGATGACAATGAGCGGCCCGCAAAGTGATGGCCGGGCGCTTGTTCGGTGGGCGCACGCAATACCGTATCTTGTTTGCGCGGTGGCGGCGGCACTTTGGTAAGGGGGCGGGTTTGACCTTTGCGCGAGCCGAAGGTGTGGGCATACACCCAGGTAAACTCAGCGCCGACTAAAAATATTTGTGCTGAGTAATATACCCAGATCAATACGATCACGATGGAACTGGCTGCGCCAAAACCTGATACAACACCGCTTCTACCAATATAAAATCCGATCAAAAACTTACCCGCGGTAAACAGAAATGCAGTGACGCCCGCGCCTATCCATACATCGCGCCAATCGATTTTGACGCGCGGCATGATTTTATAAATCATCGCAAACGCCAGCATCGTGAGACCAAAACTGGCGACTGTGTTAATGACTTGCGCCATCGTTTCCCAGCCGGCAAACAACGGCGACCACCATCGGCTGAGCGCGGACAACATCGCTTCCATCACCAATGACACCATCAACAAAAAACCCACCGAAAGGATCATGCCGAAGGAGAGCAGGCGAGCGCGTAATAAACCCCATATCCCACTCGTTTGATGGCGTGCAGGCGCGCGCCAGATGCGATCCATTGCATCCTGCAGTTCACCAAACACACTCGTAGCGCCGATTAATACCAGGATGACGCCGATAATGGTGGCGAAGGCACCTTGAGCCGGTTTATTGACACTCTCTAGCAAACCCTGAATTGCCGCGGCAGCTTCACTGCCCATAAACCCATTCAGTTGCCCGAAGATTTCGCCGCGCGCCGCATCCTGCCCGAATACCAAACCTGCGATGGATATCACAATTAATAACAACGGCGCGATTGAAAATAACGTGTAGTACGACAATGCGGCCCCCATGCTGGGCGCATAGTCATCCGACCAGGACTGGGCTGCTGTTTTAATCAGCTCCCAAATTTGCGCGAAAGTGCTGAGGTGGGTATTGCCGCTACTTTGAGGTGTTGCGAGCGCCATAAAATGTAAAAGTCGTGGTTTATCTCTGTGAGGTAAACCAGACTAATTACATTTAGTTGCCGCCGATGTAGGTGTCTTCTGAAATCTTTAGTGACTTAAGTCGCTCGTACCACCCATAGTTTCATTAATCGCCAGCAGATCTCTGGCGAGAACGCGAGATGCCTTAATTACCGCTCGGTCTTAAATAGGCGAAGCACAAACCGGCCGGTGAGTGTGTTCTGGAATTCTTTTATCGTAGCTTGCATGGAAACAGGCACATCTTCTAAGGCAGGAAGGGCTACTCCATATTGGCGCGGCAATACAAAAGGCGCCATCATGCATGCCAAACTCAGATCGGCCGCACTGAAACGCATCCCGACTAAATACTTTCTGCCGTCACCCAGTAACGCATCGACTTTCTGGACTGTCTGTCGAGAAAGTCTCAAGCCTTCTTCAACTTTGGCATCATTTATCTGAAGATGACGACGAACAAAAGTTTTTAGCAGAGGAAAGCAAACCGGCCCCAGCGCCCTTTCCATCGGAGGAATACCTTGGGATGCAAGTTCCAGCATCGCACGGGGGTGTTGCAAGTAGTGATAATAAACCCATCGTCTGCTCTCAATACCTAACTGCTCGTCGAACCAATCTTCCATGTCCTCAACTTGTTGCCTAAGGGCGTCATCCTCTGGATAGAGCAGCGTTTCTGGGGAGGCATAGCATTCGAGATATTTGAGGATCGCGGTTGAATCGGAAATGACATTTTTACCATCCACCAGAACCGGCACATTCGGTCCACCACTCAACCAATAGCTATAGGGGTAGTGCAAGCCTTGGAGGTGTCGCTCTTCCTGATAAATGACTTTGTGCCGCGCTAGTGCCCAGCGAACTTTCTCGCAATAGTGGCTAATGGGGATGGTGAGTAGTTTCATCGTTGAGTATGCATAGCTTATTTCTTCAACGTTATTGGTTTCTTGAAAGGGTATTGGCCGAGCAGGGCCCACCCTTGTTCGACACTTGTTTTTTGTAGCAACAGAACGTTGAACATCAAATGGTGCGACGCTGTATTCAGCTTTTCCCATCCAGTGGTCACAAATCCAACGTTACCGAACTGCCCAGCGATATTTTCTGGCGCGTCCCGCCGCGTGCGATCATCCTGCAAGGCGAGCCGCGCAGAAATAGGCAGATTTTTTTCCAGTTCAAGCTGAACCATAAGCAAGCCGTAAGCACTTTCCAGCGCAAATTGTTTATCAACGCCTCTATTGAATTGTTCTTTTTCCGGCGTCATCCCGCCATTTAGCCTGATCGCGGGTGTACCGGGTCTATAAAGGCGTAGCGCGGGCAACAACGAAGCATCATTCCAGTCTATGGTGGTAGTGGTGCTCAGATCAGAAAAAAACCAGCCTAACTTGAAGGGGAGGTCGATCAGCGTATCCATCTGAAAACCGTTAGCGTAGGCCACATAGTCAATAGTCAGCGATGGGCTTTGAAGGTTAGCAATCACTTTGACCGAGTTAAGCGTCCTTCGAATCACGCGCACCGGCCCAACTTTTACAGCTATTACACGTGAGCGATAGTCAGCTTGGGTACGAATAAAATCGACCCCGAATAATTTACCGTGGTGGCGAATTTTCATGGTGTCGACCACGTTTTGACTCCATTTATTTGCAGCGTCGATATGCCATTGCAAGCTATCGATCAAGAAAGGTTGTGACTTGGAAAAACCAAGCTTGTAGGTTGCGGTCTCGATCACATCACGCGCCGCATCGTATGCGACATAATCTTTGGTCGCCGCCGGTAGGCTATCCGTTGCAACCTGCAGATACACCCATTTTCGCTCACCCGTTTTCGGATCGACGATGACAATTTCCACAGATGGCTGCTGATCGCCTCCTTCTAAATCAGCACGCTTGCGTTCACCCGCATCACTGGTCATGAACACACACTCATCATCAACATCAAACATCAAGGTGCTTCCGTCGCGAGAAGAAAACTCAAACCTGCCTTTTGCATCACGTTTATCGATTTGAATTGGGATGGCTTTCCTCACTTCGCCTTGCCAACTGAGAGCACGTATTTTCGCAATCGGCATCCCCTTTAGTGGCCCAAGCTCACCCCCTAAAATAATCACCGGGGTCGCGAGTGAGGAAAGAGGAGCGCGTGTCGTCAATTGCGGAATCACATCTACCGCGGCAAGAACCGGTAACGCGATGAAAAAAGCTACGGCCAGCAACATGGAAAGCATGCGGCGGAAATCCGAATAAATTAATTGTTGCATGGCTATAAACTGTCCTCCCATTATTAGCTTAAAAGCCAGTGGGCAATGTTTTCACTGACTACATTTTAAAAGCATAGGCTTATATGTTGGCGCTGTAAACTTCAATGTAGAACGAGCCATACCGCAAAATAACCGGAACTATTGAGATTATGCGAGCGCGACCGAAACAGAATTACCATCATGGTGACTTGCGCAACACTTTGATTCAAACCGCCACGCTACTACTCCCCCAGCATGGTGTTGCCGGTCTCAGCCTGAGGGCGATTGCCAAAGCAGCGGGGGTTAGCCACGCAGCACCTTACCGCCACTTTCGGGATAAAACGGACTTGCTGGAATCGATCGCTATCAGCGGATACAACCGCCTGGCGGAAGCCTGCCAAAACGCGGAGAAGCGTTACCCGAACAGTCCTCAGCAACAATTATTTGAAGCTGGGATGGGATATTTATCCCTTGTGATGGAGCAGCCAGAACTCGCTCACCTTATGTTCAGTGGGATGCTGGCAGAAGAAAACTGCGGTGAAGCGCTAAGCCAAGCCGGGACAATCGCTGTGCAGAGCTTGGCGCAAATTATAGAAAACGGAAAACGGCTTGGCATGTATGCAGACAGGCCCACTGAAGACCTTACCCTTACAGCCCTCGCCTGCGTACATGGTATCGCGATGATGATCTTGGGTGGATTGATTAAACGACCCAAAACGAAACGGCAGCTTCAAACCCTGGGAGAGCGAGTGAGTAACACCCTTTTATTGGGGCTACAAAAACGCTAATTTAGCGTAAATCATCCACATACCAGTCCATCGCCTCACCCAGGCCTGTGGCGATACGATGCGTGGGTTCATAGCCTAAGCGCGTCTGCGCTTTAGAGATATCTGCTAACGAGTGGCGTACATCGCCTGCGCGAAAATCGCGATAGACAGGCTTGGCATCCGCCAGCTGCGGAAAGCGCGGCGCGAGCAGCGCACGGATTGCTTCGTATAGCTCGTTGAGGCTGGTGCGGTCGCCGACCGCCACGTTGTAGACCTGATTCGCGGCCTCGGGGTGTGTAGCGGTAGCGGCGAGCAGGTTAATCTGGATGACATTATCGATGTAGCAAAAATCGCGACTGGTTTCGCCGTCGCCGTTTATGTAAACCGGGTCGTTGTGAATCATGCTCGACACCCATTTCGGCACGACCGCGGCATATGCGCCATTGGGGTCTTGCCTGCGGCCAAAAATGTTGAAGTATCGAAGGCCTATCGACTCCGTGTCGTAGCAACGACCAAATACTTCCGCATATAACTCGTTCACAAGCTTGGTCACCGCGTACGGCGACAGCGGTTTGCCAATCACGTCCTCAACTTTGGGCAGCCCTGGATGGTCGCCATAAGTGGAGCTGGACGCGGCGTAAACAAAGCGTTTGACCTTGGCATCGCGCGCGGCAACGAGCATGTTGATAAAGCCGGTGTTGTTAGCGGCGTGCGTCGCGAGCGGGTCTTCTAGCGAGCGTGGCACCGAACCGAGGGCCGCTTGATGCAGTACGTAATCCACTTCTTTGCACGCGGTATGGCAGGTGATGATGTCGCGGATGTCGCCGCGCTTGAAGCGAAAGCGCGCCCATTGTTCCGGGCTGACTGCGGCCTGGACTTGCGCGAGATTCTTCTCGCGCCCGGTGGCAAAGTTGTCGAGCCCGGTGACGTGCTGATCAAGCTTTAGCAAGGCCTCGAGCAGGTTGCTACCAATGAAACCGGCAACACCGGTGATGAGCCAGGTTTTGGGAGCGGCCTGGAGTTGCGTTTTTAGCGCGTCGAACGCGGTCATTACAGCCTCCAGAGCTGGTAGCCCGCGGCAGTGACGGTGGCCGGATCGTAAGCGGATTTCACGTCGGTAAACGCGCCCCCTGACTTGAGTTTGCGCGTGAGCTCAGCGAAAGGTTTTTCCAGATACGCCGTGTGCGAGACCGCCGCAACGATGGCGTCGCACTCGGGCAGGTCGTCCCACGCGGTGAGGCTAAGGCTGTATTCGTGCTCCGCCTCGCGCGCTTCGCCAAGCGGATCGTGAACATGCACCACGCAGCCAAACGATTGCAACTCGCGTATCACATCTACCACTTTGGAATTGCGCAAATCCGGGCAGTTTTCTTTGAACGTAAGGCCCAGCACATTGACCGCCGAACCCTTGACCTGCACACCATTGGCGATCATTTTCTTCACCGTTTCTTGTGCGATATACGCACCCATGCCGTCATTGATGCGGCGCCCGGCAAGAATAACCTGGGGGTGATAGCCCAGCATATCGGCCTTGTGCGTGAGGTAATACGGGTCGACGCCGATGCAATGACCGCCGACCAAACCGGGGCGGAAGGGCAGGAAATTCCACTTGGTGCCTGCGGCTTTCAATACTTCGAGCGTGTCGATGCCGAGGCGATGAAAGATCAGGGATAACTCGTTCATCAGCGCGATGTTCAGATCGCGCTGAGTGTTCTCGATCACCTTCGCGGCTTCGGCCACTTTGATCGAGCTCGCCTTGTGCACGCCAGCCACGATCACCGAGGCATACAGCGCGGCGACTTTTTCCAGCGTGTCGGCATCGTCGCCCGACACCACTTTGACGATCTTGGTAATCGTGCGCTCTTTGTCGCCCGGATTCACTCGCTCGGGCGAATAGCCGACGTGAAAATCCTGCAACCATTTCATGCCGGATTGCTTTTCCAAAATAGGAATACAAACCTCTTCAGTAGCGCCGGGGTAGACTGTAGATTCGTAAATCACAGTGGCGCCTTTCTTCATGAATTTGCCTACCGTGGTGGACGACCCGACCAGCGGCGAAAAGTCCGGAATGTGCGCTGCATCCACCGGGGTGGGCACCGCAATGACGATGAAGTCGGCGCGCGCCAGATCCGCGGGCTCGGTGGTGACAGTCAACTGCGTGGCGGCCTTCAGATCCGCTGTTGAAACTTCGCCGGTCGGGTCACAGAATTGGCGGTACTGCTCAATTTTTTCAACGGAAAGGTCATAGCCGATGGTAGTCATTTTTTTGCCAAACTCTACCGCCAACGGTAAACCGACGTACCCCAAGCCTACGACTGCAACAACGCTCATCTGGATTCCCTTATGAATAAAATTTTGGCTTTAGCGGGCAGATTGTATCCAATCCTGCTGCGACTTTTATGGCCAGCCCGATTCCCGGTTGCCCGCCTGCACGATGCCAGAGGTGTCAGCAAGTATCGCACCACCTGGCGGGGGCTGATTTTTCTTGGTGGGATAGGGCTTTCTGGCGGGGCCGAAGCCGATGTAGCTGCAACCTTAATCATGGTCAAGCCCAGTGTAGTCGGCGTCGGGACCTATCACCCGACACGCAGCCCGCGCGCCGCGTTGACCGGCACGGGGTTTGTGGTGGGCGACGGCAAACATGTGGTGTCGTGCGCGCATATTTTTACGCGCGAACTCGATAGCGAAAAAAATGAAACCTGGGCGGTCTTAACGGGGCGTGACCGGCAAGTTACCGTGCGTAGCGCAACCATAGTGGCTCGGGATAAAGACCATGATTTGATTTTGCTGAAGATGGACGGGGACGCGCTGCCCGCGTTGAAGCTCGGCGACCCGGACAGCGCCCACGAAGGCGCGCAGTTGTATTTCACCGGCTATCCCATAGGGTCGATATTGGGACTGAATCCTTCCACCCACCGTGCGGGGCTGGCAGCCATTGTGCCTATCTATACCCCGGTTCAAAACGTCGCCCAGCTCACCGCGCGGACGCTGAAGCAAGCGCAGGCGCCCTATGAGGTTTATGAGCTGGACGCGATTGCCTATCCCGGCAACAGCGGCAGTCCGTTATGGCATCCGGAGACTGGCGAGGTGCTAGGGGTGCTAAATTCAGTCTTCGTGAAAGGGGCGAAGGAGACAGTTTTGACGGCGCCCAGTGGCCTCAGCTATGCGATCCCCGTGAAGTATGTGCGCGACCTATTACGCCAGGCGGAGATCGGGGCGACCAAGCCCTGATTAGCGTTATAACGCCACCTCATCCAGACAATGCAGCAGCGTATTGACCAACAATTGCATATCTCCCGCCTCAATCACATACGGCGGCATTAAATACACGGTATTGCCAATGGGGCGAATAAACACGCCTTGGCCTAAAGCGGCGTGATGAAAGCGGGCAGCAAAATCGGGAGCGTGTGGCGACACTTCAAACGCCCAGATCATGCCGACGTGGCGAAAATTATGGACACATCGGTGAATGGCTACTGGCTGCAATAGATCAGTGAACACTGCCGATTTTTCACGGTTGGTCGCGAGCGTATGGTCCGATTCAAAAATATCCAGCACGGCGAGTGCAGCTCGGCAAGCCAACGGGTTGCCCGTATAAGAATGCGAATGCAGAAAGCCTTGAGTGGTGTCGTCGCTATAAAACGCAGTATAGATTTCGTCGGTAGTGAGTACCGCCGACAAGGGTAAATACCCGCCCGTCAGGCCTTTGGATAAACAAATGAAATCCGGACGGACTTCCATGGAAATACCCGCGTCTGAATGCGGCGAGATACCGGCCTGCTCACTGGCAAACATCGTCCCGGTGCGCCCGAAGCCGACCGCAATTTCGTCGGCGATCAAATGTACTTGGTAGCGCGTGCAAAGTTCGCGCGCGCGTTGCAGATAGGCGGGGTGATACATCCCCATGCCCGCGGCAGCTTGCACCAACGGCTCGATGATGAATGCGGCAGTGACATCCGCGTGGTGCATTAAATACGCTTCCAGCTCATCTGCGGCACGTAACGCATAGGTGAGCGCTGACTCACCGGCCGCGGCGTAACGCCAATCTGGGGTGGGAACCTGATGGCTTTGCCGGAGCAATCCGGAATACGTGTCTTTAAAAATCGCTACATCGGTGACGGATAGCGCGCCTACCGTCTCGCCGTGATAGCCATTTTTAAGGCTGAGGTAGCCGGTTTTCTGCGGGCGGCAGACGTTGCGCCAATAATGAAAACTCATTTTCAGCGCAATTTCAGTGGCCGCAGCACCGTCTGAGCCGTAAAACGCGTGTCCGAGGCCCGTGAGTTTAGCCAGGCGTTCCGAGAGCTCTACCACCGGTGCATGGGTCGCGCCAGCCAACATCACATGTTCGATTTTGCTCAGCTGGTCAATGATCGCAGCGTTGATGCGGGGATGGCAGTGACCAAACAAGTTGACCCACCAACTCGATATCGCGTCGAAGTAGCGATTGCCGTGTTGATCAATTAGCCACGCCCCCACCCCCGCAGCTATCGCTAACGGGGGCGCGGTCTCCAGGTGTTTCATCTGGGTGCAAGGGTGCCAAACAGCCGCCCGTGTGCGTGAAATTAGATCGTCCATGCCCTTGAAATTGTCATCTGCCACCCCCATAATTAGCACTCGCTGGTGAAGAGTGCTAAAAGCTGCTTCGCCATTTATTTTTTCCGATGGTTCAAAACCATCCCAATTTTGTTACGCAATGGAGACTTTGCAATGAAAATCCGTCCTCTGCACGACCGCGTGATTGTCAAGCGCATGGAAGAAGAGCGCAAGACCGCTTCCGGTATTGTGATTCCCGATGCTGCCACCGAAAAACCCGACCAGGGCGAAATTCTCGCCGTGGGTACCGGCAAAAAAGACGACCAGGGCAAGCTGATTCCGCTCGACGTTAAAGTCGGCGACCGCGTGTTGTTCGGCAAATACGCCGGCCAGACCGTCAAGATGGATGGCGACGAGTTACTGGTGATGCGCGAAGAAGACATCATGGGCGTGGTCGAGAAGTAATCCCACCCCAACGCATACTGTTCAAAATAGTTTAGGAGTAAAACATGGCTGCAAAAGACGTACGTTTTGGCGATTCCGCCCGTCACCGCATGGTGGCAGGCGTCAATATTCTGGCTGATGCCGTTAAAGTGACCCTGGGCCCGAAAGGCCGCAATGTGGTGCTTGACCGTTCGTTCGGCGCCCCCACCGTCACCAAGGACGGCGTGTCCGTCGCCAAGGAAATCGAGCTGAAAGACAAGCTCGAGAACATGGGCGCGCAGATGGTGAAAGAAGTCGCTTCCAAGACTTCCGATGTCGCCGGTGACGGCACCACAACAGCAACTGTATTGGCGCAATCGATTGTTAACGAAGGCATGAAATATGTCGCCGCCGGCATGAACCCGATGGACCTGAAGCGCGGCATCGACAAGGCTGTGATTGCCATTGTCGCCGAGCTGAAGAACATGTCGGTACCTTGCGCAAGCAGCAAAGAGATCGCCCAAGTCGGCGCGATTTCGGCCAACTCGGATGCATCGATTGGCGACATCATCGCCGCTGCGATGGACAAGGTCGGCAAAGAAGGCGTGATCACCGTTGAAGACAGCTCGGGTCTGGAAAACGAGTTGGATGTGGTCGAAGGTATGCAGTTTGATCGTGGCTACTTGAGCCCTTACTTTATCAACAATCCCGACAAGCAGATGGCGATCCTCGAAGATCCGTTCATCCTGTTGTACGACAAAAAAATCTCCAACATCCGCGACCTGCTGCCGGTACTTGAGCAAGTCGCTAAAGCCGGCAAGCCGCTGATGATCGTCGCAGAAGATGTCGATGGCGAAGCGCTGGCAACTTTGGTGGTAAACAACATCCGCGGCATTCTGAAAACCTGCGCAGTGAAGGCACCGGGTTTCGGTGATCGTCGCAAAGCAATGCTGGAAGACATGGCCATCCTCACCGGCGGCACCGTGATCGCAGAAGAAGTTGGCTTGTCGCTGGAAAAAGCGCAATTGACCGACCTCGGTCGTGCCAAGCGCGTTGAAATCGGCAAAGAAAACACGACCAT
This sequence comes from Thiobacillaceae bacterium, assembly GCA_031366105.1. GTDB lineage: Bacteria > Pseudomonadota > Gammaproteobacteria > Burkholderiales > Thiobacillaceae > Thiobacillus. The sequence continues at coordinate 112,247 of JANLZE010000007.1, forward strand.
TATTGACGGTGCCGGTGATGCCGAATCGATCAAAGGCCGTGTCGCGATGATCAACAAGCAGAGCGATGAAGCGACCTCTGACTACGACAAAGAAAAGCTGCAAGAGCGCAAAGCCAAACTGGCTGGCGGTGTCGCGATCATCAAGGTCGGCGCATCGACCGAAGTCGAGATGAAAGAGAAAAAAGCCCGCGTCGAAGACGCGCTGCACGCAACCCGCGCAGCAGTTGAAGAAGGCATCGTCCCCGGCGGCGGCGTGGCACTGTTGCGCGCACGCGCGGCGGCTGCTGCAGTCAAAGGCGCTAACCTCGATCAGGATGCAGGCGTGAAAATCGTACTACGTGCGATTGAAGAGCCCTTGCGTCAAATCGTCAAAAACTGCGGCGAAGAAGCTTCAGTTGTCGTGAACAAAGTGTTGGAAGGCAAAGGCAACTTTGGCTACAACGCGGGCAACGGCGAATACGGTGACATGGTTGCAATGGGCGTGCTCGATCCGACTAAAGTCACACGCGTTGCACTGCAAAATGCAGCGTCGATCGCGAGTCTGATGCTGACAACCGATTGCATGGTGACCGAGCTGCCGGAAGACAAACCCTCAATGCCGATGGGCGGTGGCGGTGATATGGGCGGCATGGGTGGTATGGGCGGTTTCTAAGTCCTAATCGCTTCAAAAAAAGCCTCGCAGACGCGAGGCTTTTTTAATTTGGATCGATCACTGCTTCCGTTTTAATTTTGCTTGCTACATCTTTCGTGGAACGTATAGCAATCACCGTCCATAACCTGCTTCTTCATTGACTTAACCGCCCGAGTGCGGTTAAATGCGCGGTCTTTCGGCAGGGGCAATTTTAAAAATTACACCCTTCCCGTCAATGGCCAGGTAGCTCAGTCGGTAGAGCAGCGGATTGAAAATCCGCGTGTCGGTGGTTCGATTCCACTCCTGGCCACCATCCCCTAAAACCTTTCTCAACTGCTGACCACGGAGCAGGCAGCGCGAGCTTGAGTCTCTTAAGTCTATTACTTGATATGAAACCCACCCACGCCGAACAAGCCGATCAAACCAATAATGATTAAATATATTGCCACGATGAAGTTTAAGAGGCGTGGCACCACCAGAATCAGAATGCCAGCGATTAACGATACGATCGGGGCGAGGCTTAAAGTCATATTCATATTCAATCTCCTAGTTGAAGTAAATACTATTGGGTAAAAGTTGGATCGTACTAAGCTTTGTTAGCTGGTGATTTAATTTTACTCAACGGTTACGGATTTAGCTAAATTCCTAGGCTTGTCTACATCGGTACCTTTTTGCAATGCGGCATGATACGACAACAGTTGCAACGGGATGGTGTGGAGTATGGGTGACAACGGACCGTTATGTCCGCCGGGCAGTTTGATGACGTGGACAAACTCTGATTCATCGATATGCACGTCGCCATCGGCAATCACATACAGCTCGCCGCCGCGCGCACGAACTTCTTGTAAATTGGATTTCAATTTTTCTATCAGTTGGTCATTTGGCGCAATCGTGATAACCGGCATATCTTTATCTACTAGCGCGAGCGGGCCGTGTTTGAGTTCGCCTGCAGGGTAGGCCTCGGCGTGGATGTAGGAAATTTCTTTGAGTTTTAACGCACCTTCGAGTGCGATGGGATAGTGTGCGCCGCGGCCCAAAAAGAGCGCGTGATGTTTATTGACGAAACGCTGCGCCCAGGACTCGATATGGGGTTCCAGCGCCAACGCTTCCTGGCATTTTTTGGGCAAACTTCTCAGCGCTGTCAGATGCTCGGTTTCTTGTGCAGGGGTCAGGTGGCCGCGCAATTTGGCTAGCACCAAGGTCAACAAAAATAAGCCTGCGAGTTGCGTGGTGAACGCTTTGGTGGACGCAACCCCGATTTCAGGGCCAGCACGCGTAAGAAATTTGAGGCGAGATTGGCGCGTTAGCGCGGACTCGGGCACGTTGCAGATCGTCAGCGTTTTATCCTGGCCCAACGATTTGGCATGGTTCAGTGCGGCCAAGGTATCAGCGGTTTCTCCCGATTGCGATATGGTGACGATCAGCGCATCCGGATTGGGCACAGACGTGCGGTAACGGTATTCACTGGCGATTTCTGCCTGCGCGGGGATGCCCGCAATTTCTTCCAGCCAGTAGGTCGCGACTTTTGCCGCATGATAGCTAGTACCACAAGCAAGGAAAGTCACGGCTTTAACCTGACCCAGCACTTCGGCCGCATCAAATCCAAACCATTCCGGCTGCACGCTGTTTTGCGCAATCGCGACAGCCAAGGTATCGGCCAGCGCACGCGGTTGTTCGTGGATTTCTTTTTGCATGAAATGTCGGTAGGCGCCGAGTTCGGCCATGTCGGCAGACAGTTCGGAAATGTGGATGCTGCGCTCGACGGCTTGCCCGGCCGTGTTAAATACCTTAACTGACAACAAGCCAATCTGCGCGACATCGCCTTCTTCGAGATAAATCACGCGCTGGGTCACCGGCAGCAGCGCTGACACATCGGAGGCAATGAAATTTTCTTCGATGCCCAGCCCAATCAGCAAGGGGCTGCCTTTGCGTGCGCAGATCAGTTGATTGGGCGAGTCTTCGCTCACCACGCCGATCGCATAGGCGCCCGCCAACTCGGCGACCGCTAAACGCGTGGCGGCCAGCAAGTCGTGTGATTGGCGAAAATGCAATTCGATCAGATGAACAATCACCTCGGTGTCAGTCTCTGAGGTGAAGGTAAACCCCAGCCCCGTCAGTCGAGTACGCAATGCCTCGTGGTTTTCAATAATGCCGTTATGCACTACCGCAAGCCCGGCACTGACGTGCGGGTGGGCATTGGCCTGTGACGGCGCGCCGTGCGTGGCCCAACGCGTGTGGGCAATACCGAGATGGCCGTGCGCGTGCTGAGCAGCGCATTCGGCTGTTAGCGAGGCGACCCGGCCCACACTGCGCACACGCTTGAGTCCACCGTTGACGGTAACCAAACCGGCCGAATCGTAGCCGCGATACTCTAGCCGCCGCAGGCCTTCGAGCAGAATAGGAACGACGTTACGTTGCGCAACCGCGCCGACAATGCCACACATGCCTTAACTCCCTTTTTGGTGTTTGGTTGGCCGCTTCCAGCCTTGAATCGTTTGCTGCTTGGACCGGGACAGCGTCAGCTCATCGGCAAGAGCATCCTTGGTGAGGGTAGTGCCTGCCCCTAGCGTAGCGCCTTTGCCCACCGTAACCGGCGCGACCAATTGCGTATCCGACCCGATAAATACGTCGTCTTCGATCACCGTGCGGTGCTTGTTGGCGCCATCGTAATTGCAAGTTATGGTGCCGGCGCCAATATTCACATTTTTGCCCATAGTGGTATCGCCGATGTACGACAAGTGGCCAATTTTAGAACCGACATCAATCTGGCTGTTTTTGATTTCGACGAAGTTGCCGACGTGGACCTCGCGCGCGAGCTTGGTGCCGGGACGAATGCGCGTGAACGGGCCTAGTCGGACATCTTCTCCGACTTCGGCTTCGTCAATTAATGTAAATGCATCAAGCCGCGTGCCTGATGCAATTTCCACATTACGTAACACGCAGTTAGCGCCCACTTTCACGCCGTCTCCCAGTTTCACATATCCTTCAAATACGCAATTCACGTCAATTTGCACATCACGTCCGCATATCAGCGTGCCTCGCACGTCCAGCCGGGCCGGGTCCATCAGCGTAACCCCTGCCTCCAGTAGTTGCTGGGCAAGCTGGTTCTGCAGAATACGTTCTAGTTCGGCCAGTTGCGCTTTGCTGTTTACGCCCATCACCTCCCGCGCAAACGTAGGTTGGTGCGTCTCTATCGTCACATCATCGCGCACTGCCAGCGCGATGATGTCTGTCAGGTAATACTCACCCTGAGCATTGTCGTTCTTTAACTCCGCTATCCATTTTTTAAGGTGGCTCGTGGCCACGGCGAGAATGCCGGTATTGACCTCCGTAATTACGCGTTCGGCTGGGCTCGCATCCTTGTGTTCAACAATACGCGAGACTTTTCCATTGTCACGCACGATACGTCCATAGCCATCGGGCTGCGGAAGAGTGACCGTTAGCAACCCCAGTTTGCCTGAGTGGGCGGCCTCCACCAGCGGGCGTAAAGTGGCGGTGCGGATGAGCGGCACATCGCCATAAAGCACCAATGTCACCCCATCATCCGAGAGCTGCGGGAGCGCCTGCATCACTGCGTGGCCGGTACCCAGCTGTTCAGCTTGAAGCACAAACGTTAACTTGTCGCCAGTATGGGCTTGCGGCACCGCCTCACCGCCAAAACCATATACCACGCATATCTGGGCTGCCCCCAATGAGTGGGTCGCGTCCACCACGTGGGCAAGTAAAGGCTTGCCCGCCAGCGGGTGCAGCACTTTAGGTAAATCGGAACGCATACGGGTGCCTTTCCCCGCAGCGAGAATCAGAATTTCAAGCATCTATAGCTTCTAGGTTGGATTGGAGACCAGCATCATTTTCACTGACTTTAGTGCCAGCAAATCGCGCGCCAAGTATAAGGCTTTGAGGCCGGTTTAATTATAGAAGTGCCCCTGCAGGGGGTGATTCGGGGATAAGCGCATTCATCCAGTCCTACTCAAAAACTCGGCGCGATTGGCCTAAAAGTTTTGGTGCAAGAGAGTAGACTGGATAATTAAGTGAGACGCAAAGGATTAGCTATGCACAACGTGGAAATTACAAAACCGTTAATAAATGAGTCTGATGTCTTTTGGGGTGAAATTTCACCTTGTGAGCATCTAGTTCAAATTTATCAGGACGAAGGGGTGTTTCTTGATTCCCTCGAAGGGTTTGTGGCAGGAGGAATCATAGCAGGAGATGGCGTAGTCGTGATTGCCACGCCGCAACATCTCGCATCTTTAAGCGAGCGTCTTTCCGGTCGCAATATTGATGTTGCTACGGCAATTCGTAGTGATCAGTACCTGGCGTTAGATGCTGAGGAAACCTTATCCAAATTCATGGTGATGGGCTGGCCTGACGAAGATTTCTTCAAAGCGTTTGTTACTGACATATTGAAGCGCGCTAAAGGGAATAATCGCCGAGTCCGCGCCTTTGGTGAAATGGTGGCCCTGCTATGGGCACGCGGGAATACGGGCGCTACTGTCCATCTCGAACATCTGTGGCATCGCTTATGTCACGAGCAATCGTTCTCGTTGTTTTGTGCGTACCCGAAAATTGGATTTACCCGAGACGTTTCCGCTTCGATCAAAGAAATTTGCGATGCGCATTCTCGCGTGATACCGGAAAGGCACTAGCCGAAACGATCAATAAAAAGGCAACCGCGAAGGTTGCCTTTTTATTGATGTCATTGCGTCAACTCAACTTACGTAACTTTTTAATTGCCGCCAACTGGGCGATAGCTTGAGCCAGCTCGACCTGCGCCTGCGCATAATCCATCGTCGCGGCCTTGTTTTTCATCGCCTCTTCGGCCGCGCGCTTGGCTTCGAGCGCCTTCGCTTCATCCAGATCGCCACCACGAATTGCGGAGTCGGACAGGATGGTGACGATATGCGGTTGCACTTCGAGGATTCCGCCGGAAACGTAGATGACTTCTTCTTCAGCCTGATTCGGCACCTTGATGCGCACTGAGCCAGGTTTGAGCGTGGTTAGCAGCGGCGTATGACGGGGATAGATGCCCAATTCACCGCGCGCGCCGGGCGCAATCACGACTTCGGCGGTGCCGGAGTAGAGCAGTTGTTCCGCGCTGACAATGTTGACGTGTAATGTCATGGCCATTTTTAAACCTCGTGGGGCTAGGAACTAGGCGTTAGGGGCAGGGGCTTCGACGCGCCCAACCCCCAAGATACTGGCTCCTAAATCCTAATTACTGAATCGTTTTCGCTTTTTCGACCGCTTCTTCGATGCCGCCGACCATGTAAAACGCCTGCTCGGGCAGGTGATCGTACTCGCCTTCGACAATTGCCTTGAAACCGGCGATGGTTTCTTTCAGCGACACGTATTTGCCCGGCGCGCCGGTGAAGACTTCGGCGACGAAGAACGGCTGTGACAGAAAGCGCTGAATCTTACGTGCGCGCGTGACCGAGAGTTTGTCTTCCGGCGACAGCTCGTCCATGCCCAGAATCGCGATAATGTCGCGCAGTTCCTTGTAGCGTTGCAATGTACCTTGCACGGCGCGGGCGACGTTGTAGTGCTCCTCGCCCACGACTTGCGGATCAAGAATACGCGAGGTCGAATCGAGCGGGTCCACCGCGGGGTAAATCCCCAACTCGGCGACTTGGCGCGACAACACCAGCGTCGCGTCCAAGTGGGCGAAGGTGGTCGCGGGCGACGGGTCGGTCAAGTCGTCGGCAGGCACGTACACGGCCTGGAACGAGGTGATCGAGCCGGTGCGGGTGGAGGTGATGCGCTCCTGCAGGCGGCCCATTTCGTCGGCCAGCGTGGGCTGATAGCCCACTGCGGACGGCATGCGGCCCAGCAGCGCAGACACTTCGGTACCGGCCAGCGTGTAGCGATAGATGTTATCGACGAACAGCAGCACGTCGCGGCCTTCGTCGCGGAAATACTCGGCCATGGTCAGGCCGGTCAGCGCGACACGCAGACGGTTTCCCGGCGGCTCGTTCATTTGGCCGTAGACCAGCGCGACTTTGTCGAGCACGCCGCCTTCTTTCATCTCGTGGTAGAAGTCGTTGCCTTCGCGGGTGCGTTCACCCACGCCTGCAAACACCGAGAAACCGCTGTGCGCGACCGCGATGTTACGAATCAGCTCCATCAGCGTCACGGTCTTGCCGACGCCCGCGCCGCCGAACAGGCCGACTTTGCCGCCCTTGGCGATGGGCATAATCAGGTCAATCACCTTGATGCCGGTTTCCAGAATTTCGACCGAGCTGGCTTGGTCGGCATACGCCGGCGGCTTGCGGTGGATGGGCATGTGCGTATCGGTGGTGACCGGGCCCATTTCATCGATCGGCTCGCCGAGCACGTTCATGATGCGGCCGAGCGTGGCCTGGCCGACCGGCACCAAAATCGGGTTACCTGTCGCGAGCACTTCCATGCCGCGGCGAAGACCGTCCGTTGTGCCCATCGCAATCGCGCGCACTATGCCGTCGCCCAGTTGCTGCTGCACTTCCAGCGTCAGTTCCGGGGTTTGCATTTTCAGCGCTTCAAACACGCGGGGCATGGAGTCGCGGGAGAATTCCACGTCGACCACGGCACCGATGATCTGAACAATTTTTCCGTTGCTCATGCTTCTATCCTAAAAATTAAATTCATTAAATGCTTAAACCGCTGCCGCGCCCGCGACGATCTCGGAGAGCTCTTTGGTAATCGCGGCCTGCCGGGTTTTGTTGTAGATCAGTTTCAGTTCGCCGATCACGTCCTTGGCGTTGTCCGACGCGGATTTCATCGCCACCATGCGCGCCGATTGCTCGGACGCGATATTTTCCGCCACGCCCTGATACACCAGCGATTCGATATAACGCATCAACATCGCGTCGACCACCGGCTTGGCGTCGGGCTCGTAGATATAGTCCCAGTGTGTGGTCAAGCTGGCCTCACCCGCGTCTTCGAGTTGCGCCAGCGGCAGCAATTGGGTCAGCATCGGCTCCTGCTTCATGGTGTTGATGAAGCGGTTGTAAACGATATACAGCGCGTCGATGTTGCCCGCCATGTAGGCATCGAGCATGACCTTGACCGGGCCGATCAACTTATCCAGATGTGGTGCGTCGCCCATGCCTGTCAGATGCGATTGGATGTTGGCGCCGAGGCGCTGCATGAAGCCAAAACCCTTGTTGCCCAGCGCGGTGATATCGATGCCCACGCCAGCCGCTTCCCATTGTTTCATTTGCGTGACGACCAGACGCAGCACGTTGGTATTCAAGCCACCGCACAAGCCTTTGTCGGACGTCACCACGATCAGACCGACGCGTTTAATAGTACGCGGGATCACGAACGGGTGCTTATATTCAGTATGCGCGTAGGCGAGGTGAGTGGCCACTTGCGCGATTTTCTCCGCATACGGGCGCGCCGCCTTCATCCGCTCTTGCGCTTTACGCATTTTGGACGCGGCGACCATTTCCATTGCCTTGGTAATCTTGCGCGTATTTTCTACGCTCTTGATCTTGGTCCGTATCTCTTTTCCGGCAGCCATCTCGTTATGCCTCGATCAATACACGCCGGTTTTCTTGAAGTCATCCACCGCAGCCGTCAGGGCTTTTTCAGTGGCGTCGTCCAGATTGCCGGTAGTTTCAATCGTGTCCATGATGGTCGCGTACTTGGATTTCATGAACGCCATCAGCGCGGACTCGAACGGCAGAATTTTGTTGATTTCCACATCGTCCATATAGCCCTTGTTCACCGCAAATAAGGTCAAACCCATTTGCGACACCGACATCGGCGAATACTGCGCCTGCTTCATCAATTCAGTCACGCGACGGCCGCGCTCCAGCTGCTTGCGCGTCGCTTCGTCCAGGTCGGATGCGAACTGCGCAAACGCCGCCAGCTCGCGATACTGCGCCAGCGCTAGACGCACGCCGCCGCCGAGCTTTTTAACGACCTTGGTCTGCGCCGCGCCGCCGACGCGCGACACCGACAAACCGGCGTTGATGGCGGGACGGATACCGGCGTTGAACAAATCGGTCTCGAGGAAAATTTGGCCGTCGGTAATCGAAATCACGTTGGTCGGCACGAACGCGGACACGTCGCCAGCCTGCGTTTCGATAATCGGCAATGCAGTCAGTGAACCGGTTTTGCCTTTGACCGCGCCGCCGGTAATTTTTTCGACGTAATCGGCGTTCACCCGTGCGGCGCGCTCCAACAGACGCGAGTGCAAATAGAACACGTCGCCGGGGTAGGCTTCGCGGCCCGGTGGGCGGCGCAACAGCAGAGATATCTGGCGGTAGGCCCAGGCCTGCTTGGTCAAATCGTCATAAATAATCAGCGCGTCTTCGCCCAGATCGCGGAAGTATTCGCCCATGGTGCAGCCGGAGTAGGGGGCGATGAACTGCATCGCCGCTGCGTCCGCCGCGGTCGCGGCGACGACGATGGTGTGCGCCATCGCGCCGTGCTCTTCCAGCTTGCGCACCACGTTGGCGACCGACGAAGCCTTCTGGCCGATAGCGACGTAAATGCATTTCACGCCGGTATTTTTTTGGTTGATGATCGCGTCAATCGCGACCGCAGTCTTGCCGGTCTGGCGGTCGCCAATGATCAGTTCGCGCTGGCCGCGGCCGATCGGCACCATCGCGTCAATCGATTTCAAACCGGTTTGCACCGGCTGGTCGACCGATTTGCGTTCAATCACGCCCGGCGCGATGCGCTCGATCGGCATCGTCTGGCTCGCCGCAATCGGGCCCTTGCCGTCGATGGGCTGGCCGAGCGCGTTGACCACACGACCAAGCATGCCAGTACCCACCGGCACTTCCAAAATGCGGCCGGTGCATTTGGCAACGTCGCCTTCCTTGATGTGCTCATAATCGCCCAGCACCACCACGCCGACCGAGTCGCGCTCGAGGTTCAGCGCAACGCCAAAAGTATTGCCCGGCATTTCGACCATCTCGCCCGACATCACATCCGACAGGCCGTGGATGCGGACGATACCGTCGGTGACCGAAACGATCGTGCCCTGGGTGCGTAGCTCGCTGCCGACACCGAAGTTTTCGATCTTGGCTTTAATCAGTTCGCTGATTTCGCTTGGATTCAATTGCATTTTTTTCTCCGAACCTTGGGTTCCGAATAGTTAAGCTTGTTAGTCCTGCAGCGCGAACGACATCCGCTCCAGCCGACCTTTGACTGAGCCGTCGATCACCTGGTCGCCGACCGCGATCACCGCGCCGCCGATCAGGCTGGCATCGACCGCGACGCTGACGTTGACTGCGCGATTAAATTTGCGCTTCAGCCCCGCCACCAGATCATCAATTTGCGCCTGGGTCAGTTCTTGTGCGCTGGTAATGGTCGCTTCGACCACGCCTTCAGCACTCGCCTTCAGCGTTTCAAACTGGGCGGCGATTTCGGGCAATACCGCGAGTCGGCCATTTTCTGCGAGCAACTTGACGAAGTTGGCGCCGTGCTCGCCCAGGTTTGCGCCTGCGACCGCGACCATCAAGCCAGCAACTTGATGCGGCGCAATCGACGGATCGGCAATCAAATTCGCCGCCTGCGGATCAACGGCGATCATCGCCAAGATTTGCACGCGATCCGACCAGCCAGTCAAATCGCCCTCGCTTTGCGCCAGGCGGAAAACCGCTTCGGCGTAAGGGCGAGCGAGCGTAGACAGTTCGCTCATGGCTTAGAGCTCGGCTTTCAATTGACCGAGTAGGTCAGCGTGCGTCTGTGCATTAACTTCGCGCCGCAGGATTTTTTCTGCGCCCGACACGGCCAATGCAGCCACCTGTTCGCGCAGGCTTTCGCGTGCGCGGTTGGTTTCCTGCGCGATATTGGCTTGGGCTGCGGCCAATTGGCGCTCGCCTTCTTCCTTCGCAGCGGTCTTGGCCTCGTCGACCATTTGCGCGGCGCGCTTTTCAGCTTGCGCCAGCACTTCGGCGGCCTGCGTCTTCGCATCGCGCATGTTGTCGGCGGCCTGTTTTGCGGCCAATTCCAGCGAATGCTTGCCGCGGTCCGCTGCAGCGAGGCCGTCGGCAATCAGTTTTTTGCGCGACTCGAGCGCGTTCATAATCGGCGGCCAGATCATCTTCATGCAAAACCACACAAAAAAGATGAACGTAATCGACTGACCGATCAAAGTTGCGTTGAAGTTCATATCCGCACCTTAAGCTTCAGGGTTATGTAGGTGACGCGTCATTAACCGGCGACGGCGAACAGCACGTACATCGCCAGACCCACCGCGATCATCGGCACCGCGTCGACCAGGCCCATCACGATGAAGAACTGGGTACGCAGCATCGGTGTGAGCTCAGGCTGACGCGCGACGCCTTCGAGAAAGCGACCACCCAGGATGCCGATCCCGATTGCTGCGCCCAGCGCGCCTAAACCCATCATTAGCGCACCTGCAATGAACAACGTTGCTTGTACTTCAGTCATTTTGTTACTCCTGTGTCAAAGATTAAATTTAAAACAATGCTAAAAACGGTTGAAAGCTTAATGATGTTCCGCGTGTGCCATGTCGAGATAGACGATGGTCAAGGTCATGAAAATAAACGCCTGCAGCGTGATGATCAGGATATGGAACACCGCCCATGCCCATTGCAGCACGCCTCCGAACAACGCCAGAATCAGCGGGCCACCGAACATCAATGCAATCAGAATAAAGATCATCTCGCCCGCGTACATATTGCCGAATAGCCGCAGCGCCAGCGAAATCGGCTTCGCGATCAGGCCCACGCCTTCAAGTAGCAGATTGACCGGAAACAGAAATTTGGGGAAAGGTTGAAATGCCAGTTCGGAGAAAAAGCCGCCAGCGCCTTTCATCTTCACGCTGTAATACAGCACCAGGAAAAAGATCGACAGCGACAAACCGAAGGTGATATTGGGGTCAGTTGAGGGCACGACCTTCATGAAGGGTATGCCTGCCAGCGTCGCCGCATGCGGCAACCAATCTACCGGCAACAAATCCATGAAGTTCATCAGGAACACCCAGATAAACACCGTCATTGCCAGCGGCGCGACCAGCGCGTTTTTATGCGAGAAAGAACCGCGCACCGAGGTATCGATAAACTCGATCACCATCTCGACGAAGTTTTGCAAACCCGACGGCACGCCGGTCGTGGCTTTTTTGGCCGCGCTGCGGAAAATGAGCAGGAATAATAATCCCAGACCAATCGCAAAACCCATGCTGTCCAAATTGATCGCCCAAAAGCCCATCGCTTTGGCTTCGGCAGCGCTATGCGCCACGCCCCACGTGCCATCGGCGTGTTGACCGTAGGTCAGATTTTGCAGGTGATGCTTGATGTACTCGCTAGAGGTATGCGCTTCTGCAGACATAACCAACCATGTTTCATAAAGTGAATTTTGGATGCGCGCTCTCTTGCCACTGCAAACACCGCATTCAAAACTCGCCTACATTTTTAGTGACGCTTCGTATTGTTTCGGCCCACAAACACTGCGGCCAACCAGGCGGTTTGCGCCAGCGCCAAGCCCAGCAATAGGGGCAATGGCGTGAGCTTTAATACGCCAAATCCGATTCCCAACATCAGGATTATCGCTATCCAGCGCTCCAGGCCAGAGAGAATGAATACGCCGAACAGTTTGCGCCCGTCCCACTCAGGGTGGCGCAGAGTGGAGCGCTCTCGCCACACCATCAATAAGCTTGCGACCAGCGCTGTTGCTACGCCGTAGAAAACTGCCAGCGCTGCGGCACCTCCAGCCATAACAAATGCGACTATCGAAAGTGACGGCGCCAACCCTGCCTGCACCCACGCCACTTTTGATGGAGCCGTCAACATGCGCCCGGCATCATACCTAATCACGAGAGCCTAAGCAAACACCTAAGTGGGTAGACATTGAAATTACGCCCCTAATAATTTGTTACCGACACCAGGCCGCGCTCCCGTGATCATTTGGCGGACAGCAGTCGTAGTATTAATAGTTACAAGCGTAATTGCGGGGTGTGCGTTTTGAAAAACCCGGAAAACTTCGTCCGCGAAGGCTTGGCCGATTTCCTCAATTCCCGCGAAATCCAGACACACGATCTTAAATCTCTCAAAACGGGCCACCAAGCGCTTTGCCTCCGAGCGTGATACCAGCGTCCCTTCTCCGATTCGAGCCAATTTGACGGGCACGATGGTTTTATCAAAGCCATAATCTTCATCCCCACTAAACCGGTCAAACACGGTTTTTATCGTGCATTGGCTATTCACTGCGATACGCATATATATAAACGTGCCTGATTCAGGGCGGTCCATTTCCCAAAACCAGTCATCGGTTTGCTGTGCATCGTGATCGTAGCGTAAGCCATTGGCCTCAATCTGAAACTGGTCAAACATTCTCGAAGTAAAGAAAATACCCTGTCCGGAGTGATTCGCCGGATCAGTAGTGAATTTGCCTTTGGATAACTCCAGAATTGCCACGCGCCGATCCGGTAAATTTAACGCTTTGGATATCTTTTCAAAGATACCCACGCCGTCGTCCAACACGAAAAGGCTCACGATTTCATCACGTACCCCCACAACCACTGCCACCGTCTGGCCCTCAGAATGGTCATTGGCATTGTTCATGATCTCGGTGAATCCATAATCGAGGATAGCCGCGACATTTTTAGACAAATCGAACCAGGGACGAAAATCATTCTGCCAAATCAGGTCTTCGGTGATGCCGGGTAGAGGGTAGGTCATCAGGATTTCCCGATTTCGGCCGGGACCGTAGGTGGGACGCGTACCACCCGACGACGTTAGCCATCCACCTTCTACGAGTTTTTTTAAATGCGCGGCCGCGGTGGCGCGAGAAACCCCAAATTCAGCGCAAAGCGCCTGCGACAGATGTTTGCCTTCCGCTATCACAGCCTTGGTTGCCCATCTTCGTAAGCGGACTAAATCTACCTTCATGCGCTCTTGATTGTAAGGATATTCCTGTCAATTGTAATGTTTGTTGCTTTGCATTGTAAAGTTTGTGGTATGGCTAGCGTATCCGCTTCAAGATGCCATCGAGCTGATCGAGGCTGGCGAACTGGATGCTCAACGTGCCACGCCCTTTTTTGTTTGCGCGCAAGTTGACCCCGGCCCCCAGTCTGTCGGCGAGTTCCTCAGCGAGGCGCGTGACATCGCGGTCAGGTTTGGCCGCGCTGGTGGCTTTGGGCTTGAGCAGCCGTGCCGCCAACGCCTCGGCTTCGCGTACCGACAGGCCTCGGCGGACGATCTCGTGCGCGGCTTCGGATTGCTGACCGGCGGACAGCGGCAGCAACGCACGCGCGTGGCCCATGTCCAGCCGGCCGTCCATCAGCATGGTTTGAGTAGATTTGCCCAGATTCAGTAGCCGCAGCAGATTCGAGACCGCGGTACGGGAGCGGCCGACGGCGCTGGCGGCGGTTTGATGGGTCATGCCGAATTCGTCGATCAGCCGCTTGATGCCGGTGGCTTCTTCCAGCGGATTCAGGTCTTCGCGCTGGATGTTCTCGATCAGCGCCATCGCGGCCACCGCATCGTCGGCAACTTCACGCACCAGCACTGGCACTTCGACGAGATTCGCCAGCTGGGCTGCGCGCCAGCGGCGTTCACCGGCGATGATCTCGAAGCCGCCCGCCTCCAATTCACGCACCAGTATTGGCTGCATCAAACCCTGTACGCGAATCGAATCGGCGAGTTCCTGCAACGCCGCCGCGTCCATTTGCGTGCGCGGCTGGTATTTGCCGGGCTTGAGCTTGCCAACCGCCAGCATGCGCAGTTCGCCTTGCGGTGGCGCGGCGCTGTCTTCTCCGCCGAGCAGCGCGTCGAGGCCGCGGCCGAGCCCCTTGAGTTTAGCCATCAGACGGTTTCCTCCACAGTGATGCCTGCGCGTTTGAGCGTTTCTTCCGCCAGTTCCATATAAGCCTTGGCGCCTTTGCACTGGCGGTCGTAGGCCAGCACCGGCAACCCGTGACTCGGCGCTTCGGCCAACCGCACATTGCGCGGAATCACGGTGTCGTAGACCTTGTCGCCAAAATGCTGCTTGAGCTGATCCGACACCTGTTGCGCCAGCGTGCTGCGCGGGTCAAACATCACGCGCAGCAGGCCCTCGATCTGGATGCCGGGATTCAGCCGTTGTTTGACCTTCTTGATCGTCGCGACCAGATCGGTCAGGCCTTCCAGCGCGTAATACTCGCACTGCATTGGAATCAGCACGGTCTGCGCGGCAGCGAAGGCGTTGACGGTGAGCAGATTCAAGGTCGGCGGGCAGTCCATCAGGATGAAATCGTATTCGGCATCCACCTGCGCGAGGGCAGCTTTCAGTCGTAAATCGCGCTGCTCCAGCGATACCAGATCGATCTCGGCGCCGGCCAGTTCGCGGTTCGCCGGAATCACGTCGAACGCGCCAGCTTTCGAATGCATGCGTGCGTCGGCGACGCTCACTTGATTGAGCAAAATCTGATACACCGTCGGCAGCGCGCTGCGTTTTTCGATGCCCGAGCCCATCGTGGCGTTGCCTTGCGGATCGAGGTCGGCGAGCAATACGCGTTGCCCGAGCGCGGCCAGGCTCGCGGCGAGATTCACAGCGGTGGTGGTCTTGCCGACCCCGCCCTTTTGGTTGGCGATTGCTAGTATGCGGCTCATGGTGAGGGTTCCAGAACAATGAGATGACGGGTGGCATCGAGTCCGGGGATAGTAAGCACATGCTCCGCACTTAGCCTTACCCAGTTTGGTAACTGGGCGATTTCTTCGTGCGGGTACAAGCCCTTCATCGCCAGCCAGCAGCCACCCGGTGCGAGCAGATGCCGGGGCAGCGTGACGAATTCCTCCAGGTCGGAAAATGCGCGGGAGGTGATGAAGTCGAATCCTAAGGAGTCCAGATGTGTTTCCACGCGGCCGGTCACGACGGAGACATTGTCCAGCCTCAGTTCCGCCTTCGCCTGCAGCAGAAAAGCGGTTTTCTTCGCGACGCTGTCGATCAGCGTTACTTGCAGATCAGAACGGGCAATCGCCAACGGGATGCCGGGCAAACCCCCACCGCTGCCTACATCCAATACACGCCGCCCTGTTCCCACATACGGCACAATGGCTAACGAATCGAGTAAGTGATGGCTCACCATCCGCTCAGTTTCGCGCACCGCAGTGAGGTTGTATACGCGATTCCATTTGTCCAACAACGCCAGGTAAGTCAGCAGTCGATGCTGATCCACTGGCGGCAATGCCAATCCAAGCGCGCTGACTCCCGCTGCCAGTTGCTCCTCTAAAGCTAACAATACCTGCTCGGTCATGCGCTTTTCTTGTCCAGTGCAAATCCGCGCTTGGCATAGACCATCAGTACCGAAATCGCGGCAGGTGTGATGCCCTGCAGGCGCGCGGCTTGGCCGAGTGTTTCGGGGCGGGCTTGCTGCAGACGCTGGCGGACTTCCATGGAGAGGCCCGTTAACTGGCTGTAATCCAGATCGAGCGGTAGTTTCAACGTTTCCTGGCCGCGCTGTTTGTCGACTTCGTCGTTCTGGCGGTCGATGTAGCCCTGATATTTGGCGGCGATTTCGACTTGCTCTACGACGCGCGGGTCCGTTGCGTCGCCACCCGCGCCGCAGGGCAGGCTCAGCACCTGCGCGTAACTCACGTTGGGACGGCGCAGCAATTCAAACAGGCTGTATTCGTGGTCGATGGGTTGACCGATCAAACGCGTGGCGGCTTCCGGCGGCAGCGTGACGGGATTGACCCAGGCGGCTTTCAGGCGCGCTGTTTCACGTGAAACCGCGTCGCGCTTGCGGTTAAACGCATCCCAGCGCACGTCATCGACTACGCCCAACTCCCGCCCCTTTTCCGTCAGGCGCAGGTCGGCGTTGTCTTCGCGTAATTGCAAGCGGTATTCGGCGCGGCTGGTGAACATGCGGTAGGGTTCGGATACGCCACGCGTAATCAGGTCATCAACCAACACGCCGAGATACGCTTCATGTCGCGCCGGGCACCAGCCCGCCAAGTCCTTGATCTGCAAACCGGCGTTCATGCCAGCCAGCAGGCCTTGCGCGGCGGCTTCTTCATAGCCGGTGGTGCCGTTGATCTGCCCCGCGAAAAAGAGGCCGTGGATCGATTTTGTTTCTAGCGATGACTTGAGATTGCGCGGGTCGTAATAATCGTATTCGATCGCGTAACCGGGGCGCAGGATGTGCGCATTTTCCAGGCCGGGGATCGAGCGCACGATGCGCAACTGCACATCGAACGGCAGCGAGGTGGAAATGCCGTTGGGGTAAACCTCGTGGGTGGTCAGTCCCTCAGGCTCTAAAAAAATCTGGTGTGAATCTTTATCCGCAAAGCGCGTGATCTTGTCTTCGATCGACGGGCAATAGCGTGGCCCCACGCCCTCAATCACCCCCGTATACATGGGCGAACGGTCCAGGCCGCTGCGTATGATGTCGTGAGTTGCGGCGTTGGTATGGGTAATCCAGCAGGGGCGCTGCTCGGGATGCATCGCGCCGTCGCCCATGAACGAAAACACCGGTTCAGGCGTATCGCCCGGCTGGATCTGCGTTTTGCTGTAATCGATGGTGCGGCCGTCGATGCGCGGCGGGGTGCCGGTTTTGAGTCGCCCCACCGGCAGGCTCAATTCGCGCAACCGCGCAGCCAGACTGGTCGCGGGCGGGTCGCCCATGCGCCCGGCCTGATAATTTTCCAGCCCGACGTGGATCAATCCGGCCAGAAACGTACCCGTGGTCAGCACCACCGCGCGCGCCTCGAACACGATACCAAGCTGGGTTTTGACGCCCGCGACGCGCTCGCCTTCGAGCACCAGATCGTCCACCGCTTGCTGAAACAGCGTCAGATTTGGCTGGTTTTCCAGCCGATGACGGATTGCGGCTTTGTACAACAGCCGATCAGCCTGTGCGCGGGTGGCGCGCACCGCCGGGCCTTTGGACGCATTCAGGGTGCGGAATTGAATCCCAGCTGCGTCGGAAGCAATCGCCATCACGCCGCCCAGTGCGTCGACTTCCTTGACCAGATGCCCCTTGCCGATGCCGCCTATCGACGGATTGCACGACATCGCGCCCAGGGTTTCGATGTTATGCGACAGCAACAGCGTTTTTACGCCCATGCGAGCCGCCGCCAGCGCGGCCTCGGTGCCCGCATGACCGCCGCCGACGACGATCACATCGAATTTTTCGGGGAACTTCATGGTCGCCATTCTACCTGTTCAGGTCACAATGTTTCACGTGAAACGATAGCGAACGCCTTTTGATGACCACGCTACAAAGCTACAAATTAAGACTGTCGCGCCTCCAGCGACTCCCAACGTGCCAGCAGTTCAAGCAACTCCGCGTCCAGGGTTTCGGAGCGCGCGTTTAGCGCTACCGCCTCGGTTGGCGCGCTTTGATACAGCTTGGGATCCGCTAGCCGCGCGGCAATCTGCGCCTGTTCGGCTTCCAGCGTCGCGATACGGGCGGGCAGCGTTTCCAGTTCGCGCGCGTCCTTGAAACTGAGTTTGGCTTTCGCCGCCGGTTTTGGCGCAGCAGTTTTTGCTGATTGGACGGGGGCACTCGGCACGGCTTGCTGGCTTTTTTTCCACGCCAACCAGTCCGCATACCCACCGACGATTTCAGTGAGTTTGCCGTCGCCCTCGAATACCACCGACTGCGTCACCACGTTATCGAGGAATGTCCGATCGTGCGAGACGATCAGCACGGTGCCGCTATAATCCTGCAGCAATTGCTCCAGCAATTCCAGCGTGTCGATATCCAGATCGTTGGTCGGCTCGTCGAGCACTAGCAAATTCGCCGGACGCGCGAACAGTCGGGCTAGCAGCAAGCGATTGCGCTCGCCGCCCGACAACGCGCCGACCTTGGCGCGCGAGCGCTCAGCAGGAAACAGGAAATCCTCCAGATAGCTGATCACGTGCTTGCGCTGCCCACCGATTTCGACAAAGTCCGAGCCGGGCGCAATCGTGTCGATTAGCGTGGCTTCATCGTTAAGCTGGTTGCGGAACTGATCAAAATACGCGACTTCGAGCTTGGTGCCTTGTTTGACCTTGCCGGATTGCGGCTGCAATTCGCCCAGGATCAAGCGGATCAGCGTGGTTTTGCCTGCGCCGTTCGGCCCGAGTAAGCCCAGCTTGTCGCCACGTAGCAAGGTACCGGTAAAGTCGCGGATGAGGGTGCGGTCGCCGTAGCCGTAGCTGATGTTTTCCATCTCGGTGACGATCTTGCCCGAGCGTTCGCCCGAGTCGATCTGAAAACCGACCTGTCCGGTGCGGCCCATGCGCGCTTCACGTGTGAGACGCAAGGCTTCCAGCCGACGTACCCGGCCTTCGTCGCGGCAGCGTCGGGCCTGCACACCTTTGCGTATCCAGACTTCTTCCTGTTTCCAGAATTTGTCGAACTTGCGGTTGTGCACCGCCTCGATTTCCAGTTGTTCGGCTTTCTTGGCCTGATATGCGGTGAAATTGCCGCTATATTCGCGTAACTGGCCGCGATCAAGCTCGATAATGCGGTTGGCGACGTTATCCAGAAAGCGCCGGTCGTGGGTGATGAACAACAACGCGCCCTTGAAGTCGAGCAGTAGGCTTTCGAGCCAGTCGATCGCGCTAAAGTCAAGGTGGTTGGTAGGCTCGTCCAGCAGCAGCAATTCCGGCTCGGTGACCAGCGCACGCGCCAGCGCCACGCGTTTTTTTAGCCCACCTGACAGGGTGTCTACTACGCGGTCGGCGTCCAGCCCCAGGCGCTGCATCGTTTCCTCGACCCGGCTGTTGAGCCGCCAGGCGTCGGCCAACTCAAGTTCATGCGACAGTCGCTCGAAATCGGCGTAAACCGTCTCATCGCCCTCCGCCATCGCGTGCGCCACGGCATGGTATTCGGCCAGTAGTTTCTGCGCCGCACCCACGCCCTCGGCCACGGCCTCAAACACCGTATGGCCGGGCTCAAACTGTGGCTCCTGCGGCACATACGCCATCTTCAACGCGGGTTTGCGCCACACGTCGCCCGCATCCGGCGGATTGATGCCGGCGATGATCTTCAGCAGGCTGGATTTGCCGGTGCCGTTTCGGCCGATCAAGCCGATGCGCTCGCCCGCTTCGATCACGAGCGAAGCCCCGTCGAGCAGTGGCCAGTGGCCGTAGGCGAGTTCGAGGCGGTCAAAAGTTAGGAGTGGCATAATTTCTCGTAAAAGAGGCGCCATTACACATATAAAGGCGCACTTATTTTTTGGTTTAACAGCGCTGCAAGGCGTGGTACATCACATCTCGAGTGTTCTGCTTATAGAGATACGAACGTGGCATATAGCAAGATAAACGTGCCTACCAGAGAACCTCCCGCGCCGACAATGTTCCCTGCATAAACTGCCTTGGCTGAAATTGAGCCCTTGAAACTCAGGCCGCGGGCGCCTACCAAAGGGCCGGCGACAAGAGCAAAAGCAAACCCATACCCCGAAACTATGAAAGCTAAAGACAAGGATTGCTTAACAAGGGGCGCGACCTGCAACGAGGAGAGTATCGCTGCCAAAGCAATCATTAGCGCAGCCCCTAGCGCCAAAGCACCATGGGCCACCCGCCAGGCATGAATCAATGACTCTGATTTTTTATTTAGAATTGCCTTCCCGTACGGTATACCGGCAAGGAGCCCAATCAGCAGGATCAGTGCGGCATGGAATATAAGGTAACGAGCCGGGACGTCCATCGGTGTTCCTAAAATTAGCAAAATTACAAAACATAAAGGGCGGCATTATCCTCTATTCAGCGCCTCTACGACGGCGCGCGCCATCCCGGTTGCGCCCGGGGTGTCGCCATGCAGGCAGAGCGTATCCGCAGCTAACCGCAACGGATTGCCGTCCAGCGCGACGATGGGCTGGTCGCGGGCCAGCGCATAAGCTTGTTCAGCAGCAATCCCAGGGTCTGTGATCAGTGCACCCGATGTTTCACGTGAAACCAACTGCCCATCCGACTGGTAACGGCGGTCGGCAAAAACTTCTTCCATAACTTTCAATCCGGCAGCTCTACCGGACTCGGTCAGACGCGAGCCCGACAGTCCCAACAAAATCAGGCTGGCGTCCCACTCCATAACCGCCTGCGCCATCGCCGCGGCAATGGCTTCGTGCTGTGCCGCGGCGTTGTACAGCGCGCCATGCGGTTTGATGTGTGCGAGCCGCATGCCCTTGCTTGCTGCAATCTCGGCCAGCGCTTCGATCTGTTGGGTGACCCATTGCGCTATTTGCTCGGGCGTGGCCGCCCATTCGCGCCGGCCAAAGCCCGCTCTATCCGGATAACTGGGGTGCGCGCCGACCGCGACGCCGTATTCCGCCGCGAGCGTCAGTGCCGCGCCCATGCTGCGCGCATCGCCCGTGTGGCCGCCGCAAGCAATCGATGCGCGCGTCAGATACGGCATCAAGCCTGCATCGTCGTAGCCCTCGCCGATGTCGGCGTTAATATCCATCCATCACCTCGACATCCCGGTTGCGCGCCAGCGTGCGCGCCGACTCCACGGTCATCGTCGCAAAGCGCACCGTGTCGCCGGGCTTTAATTGCGCCAGGCGCGCCAGATCGGCGGAAACCAACCCGGCGATCACCGGATAGCCGCCTGTCACCGGTCCGTCCCAACCCAGAATAATCGGCTGACCGTCGGGCGGAATCTGGATTGCGCCGGGCAATACGGCCTGCGTCGCGATGTCGTCCTGCGTGGCCACCGCCACCGGCGCGCCATGCAAACGCACGCCGCGCCGGTCGGATGCGCTGTCGACGCGATAACCCGAATTGAAGAAAGCGGCTAATCCAGCATCGGTAAAATGCGCTGCCTGCGGGCCGGGGACGACGCGCAATGGCGCTGTCTCATTTGTAGAGGGTGGCTCGATGCGTAACACGCGCGGCGCGACTGAGGCTTCGCCCAGCGCGAGCTGGTCGCTAGCCCTTAACGCCCGCCCGTCCAGTCCACCAAATCCGGCGGGCAGAAACGTGCTACGGCGGCGCATTACCTCAGGCACTTGTATGCCGCCCTGCACCGCCAGCCAGCAGCGGCAACCCGAGGATACCGCACCAATATCCAGCTGCTCATCCGGCGCCATGACCAGGGTTTCGTTCCACACCACAGCATCACCACTACTGCGCGACGCAGCAAACGGCGCGCCTGACAACGCAACCGCGCCACCTTGAGGAAATGCCAGCAAAGGCCCTTTCAGCGTGATTTCAAGTCCGGCCGCGTCGTCGGCATTGCCGACCAGCCGGTTCGCCCAGCGCAGCGCCAACGCGTCCGCCGCGCCGCCGATCGGCACGCCCAAATGTGTGTATCCATAGCGACCGTCATCCATCACCAGATCACAAAGTCCGGCCCGCAGCACTTCGATCAGGGGCGGAGAAGTCATAAGGCCACGAAGCGCACCTCATCGCCGGGCATCAACAAGGCCGGCGGTTCGCGGTGTGGATCAAATAATTTTGCTTCGACACGGCCGATCAGGTTCCAGCCGCCCGGCCCGGCAGCCGGATAGATGCCAGTATAGGTCCCGCCAACCGCCAGACTGCCTGCAGGAATCTGCGTGCGGGGGCGAGACAGCCGCGGTTGGTGCAGTCCGGGCGGTGTGCCCGCCAGATACGCGAACCCCGGCTGAAACCCCATGAATTGCACCCGGTAGGTCGCGGCGCTGTGCAAGGCTATCGCTTCGGCCATGCTCAGGCCAGCGGTTGCGGCCACCGCCGCCAAATCCCGCCCGGCTGCGCCCCCGTAATCCACCAGCAGTTCATGCATCCTGCCCGGCGCCTCGATTGCTGCCGACAAGTCCGCAACCAGCAATGCCTGCAGGCTGTTCGAAGGCGACGCGCCGGGATGCAGTACGATCAGCAGACTGCCGTCAGCCGGGATGATCGTTTCCACTTCGTCTAAGTCCGCGCTCATCAATGCCTGATAGCGTGCCAAAGTCTGGTCGCCAGTCTCGACTCGCAGCCCACGCTCGGTGATCCAGTGCCACAAAATCTTGGGGATGAGTGTGGTACTTGAAGCGCGCGGCGCGTTGCCGTAATCAGGCATGGTTTGCGTTGAAGTGCGTTAGGGTGCGCCCATTATGCGGCAGCCATAAATAAAAAAAGGGGTGTTTCACGTGAAACACCCCTGGTTCAGACTAGCTCGCTTTGTAAGGCTGCGAGGTCAGTCCTTGAAACGTCCCCGCACGCCTGCTGCTGCGCGGGGCGGGCGGTCGCCGTAGCTACGCGGTGCCGCAGGTTTTGCGCCGCGATTGCCCTCGCTACGATTGCCCTCGCTACGATTGCCGTTGGCCGAAGCGGGACGCTTGTCCGCAAAAGATTTTTTCTCGACGTAGTCGATACGATTGCCATCCACATCCGGACGAGGCGTGCGCTCAGCACCACCCACATAGCCTTCGCTACGCGGCGGGCGATCAGCATAAGCGGTACGCGGCGCGCCGCTACGTGGACGATCACCGTACGTGGCACGCGGTGCATCGTTGCGTGGAGGGCGATCACCAAACGGCGTACGCGGCGCATCAGCACGTTGCGGCCGGGCGCTGTTGCCGCGGCTGTCACCGTAGCTGGGCTTGTCGCCATAAGCGCGGTTACCACGATTGTCGTCGCGCGCACCCGCGCCCCGCTTGTCGCCATAACTGGGCTTGTCGCCGTAGCTACCGCGTGGGCTGCTATTGCCGCGCGGACGGCCATTGGACGGGGCGCGCCCGGCCGACGGACGCTGCGTGGGCTCAAGGCCCGGAAGCGTGTGGACCTCGATGCTGTTGCCGGTATAGCGCTCGATGTTGCGCACCAAACCAACTTCGCGCATCCCGGCAAAACTCACCGCGATCCCGGTACGCCCGGCACGGCCAGTACGACCGATACGGTGCACATAGTCTTCGGCCTGACGCGGCAGGTCAAAATTGATCACGTGACTGATACCGGCCACATCGATGCCGCGCGCGGCGACGTCGGTCGCGACCAGCACGCGGGTGCGGCCTTCGCGCAGACGCTGTAACGCGCGGTTACGTTGGCCTTGCTGCATGTCGCCGTGCAGCGCGTCGGAGGCAAAGCCGCTCTCCGACAACATATCCGAAATTTCTTCGGTGCTACGCTTGGTCGACGCAAACACCAGCGCCTGATGCATATCAACGTCGCGCAACAGTGCGTCGAGCATGCGGGATTTATGGTCCATGTTGTCGGCAAACAGCATGCGCTGTTCGATCTTCGCATCCTGCTTGGCCACCGCAGCGATCTCGATGCGTTGCGCGTTTTTGGTCAACTCGCGCGCTAAATTGCCCACCACGCCGTCGAGCGTGGCCGAGAACAACAGCGTTTGCCGCGTGTCCGGGCAACGTTTTGCAATCATTTTGATGTCGTCTACAAAGCCCATGTCCAGCATACGATCGGCTTCGTCCAGCACCAGCACTTCGAGGCGCGAGAAATCAATCTTGCCGCGCTCCAGATGGTCGATCAAACGGCCCGGGGTTGCGACGACGACGTCTACGGGCTGGCTCAAGCGCTTCAGCTGCAAGCCATAAGGCGAGCCGCCTACCAGACAGGCGGTGCGAAAACGGCGCAATTCGTTACCATAGGTCATTGCGGCTTTTTCTACCTGCAGCGCGAGTTCGCGTGTAGGGGTGAGTACTAACACGCGCGGGCCCATACCGCGGCCTGTGGATTCTTTCAGCAGACGCTGCAGCGACGGCAACAGAAACGCAGCGGTCTTGCCGCTGCCCGTGTGGGACGAAACCAGCAAATCAGCGCCAGTGATCGCGGCCGGAATCGCCTGCGCCTGCACCGGGGTTGCGGTGTCGTAGCCTGCAGCCAGCACGGATTTAAGGATAAGAGGGTCTAGACCCAGTTCGGAAAAGCTCATGACAATACCTTTTTAATGCGCACGCATGCGCAACATTTGGCCGCCTGAACGCAAGCGTCGGGCTTTGGCCTGAAAATACGAACCGGGGTTTAAATGCGCTGAATCAGCACACAACGGGTCGCGTCGATCACATCGGCGCCAACCATAAGAAGCTCGCTAACAGAGCATGAGGTCGAAGACGATGGGGCTGTGAGAACAGTCCCGGGGCACGGCATGCGCCTGCCCAACTACTGTATGCACAACGGGGCGGACTATATCAGAAAAAGCTGATTGGTGGGTTTTTATGACCAATGGAGCGGGTCAGATCCGCGTCAAGTCTGCTCCCACGGCAGCCCATCAAACTTCCAGCCATTCTTGGTGCCGCGATGGCGCGCTTCGTCCATGTCGCCTTCGAAGCCATTCAGCACGTTGTACACCTCAGGAAAACCATATTTTTCCAGATAGCGCCCCGCCTCCAGCGAGCGCCGTCCTGAGCGGCAAATCAGCACCACCGGCCGATCCACCGACGCAGCCTTGCGCGCGTGACCCAAAAAATCCGGGTTTACATCCCAGTCCGGGCTGTCTTGCCAAGCAATATGGATTGCGCCAAGCGGATGCCCGACAAACAGATATTCGATTTCGGAACGGCAGTCGACAAAAATCGCTTCTGGATGACGCAACAAAAACGCGTGCGCTTCGTCGGGAGTAAGATGTTTCATACGCCTCCAATAAAATCTGTCGTTCTCATACTAAGCGACACAGTTAAAACGGCAAGATTTGCCTGGCCTGAAGCGGCGGTCGAGCGTAACAAATTATAATGTTCGTTTTTCGTGCTGCACCGCGACATGCCCGCCACCTCCACGCTGCAAACCTTGCTGTCTCAACGCATTCTGATTCTGGACGGCGCAATGGGGACGATGATCCAGGCTTACAAGCTGGATGAAGCGGATTATCGCGGCGAGCGTTTTGCGGATTTTGCGCACGACGTCAAGGGCAACAACGATTTGTTGTGCCTGACCCAGCCCGCGATCATCCAGGAAATTCACGGCAAATACCTGGAAGCGGGCGCGGATATTCTCGAGACCAACAGCTTTAACGCGACCTCGATTTCCATGGCGGATTACCACATGGAATTTCTGGTGCATGAATTGAACGTGGCGGCGGCAAAACTGGCGCGCGCAGCCGCCGACGAGTGGACTGCTAAGACGCCCGATAAGCCGCGCTTTGTCGCCGGCGTGCTGGGGCCAACCTCACGCACCGCGACCATTTCACCCGACGTGAACGACCCCGGTTTTCGCAATGTGACCTTTGACCAGCTGCGCGTCGCCTATCTGGAAGCCATCGACGGTCTGGTCAAAGGCGGCGTGGATATTCTGATGGTCGAAACCATATTCGACACGCTCAACGCGAAGGCCGCGCTGTTTGCGATTGAGGAATATTTTGAGCTGCACAGCTTGCGCTTGCCGGTGATGATTTCCGGCACCATCACCGACGCGTCCGGCCGCACGCTCTCGGGCCAGGTCGGCGAAGCGTTCTGGAATTCGGTGCGCCATGCGAAGCCCTTGGCAATTGGTTTGAACTGCGCACTCGGACCCGATTTACTGCGCCAGTACATCAGCGAGTTGTCGGGCAAGGCAGATTGCTTCATTTCCGCGCACCCCAACGCCGGCCTGCCGAACGCGTTTGGCGAATACGACATGGAAGGCCCGGAGATGGCCGCACATATCGGCGAATGGACACGCTCCGGGCTGCTGAACATCGTCGGCGGCTGCTGCGGCAGCTCGCCCGCGCATATCGCCGCGATTGCGAAGGCGGTAGAGGGCGTCGCCCCGCGCGTGCCGCCGGTGATCGAACCGGCAATGCGGCTGTCCGGCCTCGAGCCGTTCAACGTGGGCAAGGATTCGTTATTCGTCAACGTCGGCGAACGCACCAACGTCACCGGCTCCAAGGCTTTTGCGCGACTGATTCTGAACGGCGAATACGACAAAGCGCTCGACGTGGCACGTCAGCAGGTCGAAAACGGCGCGCAAATCATCGACATCAACATGGACGAAGGCATGCTCGACGCCGAGGCAGCGATGGTGCGCTTTCTGTTGCTGATCGCGTCTGAACCGGACATTTCGCGCGTGCCGATCATGATCGACTCCAGCAAATGGAGCGTGATCGAAGCCGGGCTCAAATGCATCCAGGGCAAGGGCATCGTCAATTCCATCTCCATGAAGGAAGGCGAAGCCGAATTCATCGAGCGCGCCAAGCTGTGCCGGCGCTATGGCGCGGCGGTGGTGGTGATGGCGTTTGATGAGGTGGGCCAAGCCGACACCTACGCGCGCAAAACCGAAATCTGCGCGCGCGCGTACAAGCTGCTAACTGAAACCGTCGGCTTTCCGGCCGAAGACATCATTTTCGATCCGAATATTTTTGCCGTCGCCACCGGCATCGAAGAGCACGCCAACTACGCAGTGGACTTCATCGAAGCCACGCGCTGGATCCGCCAGAACCTGCCGCATGCGCATATCTCCGGCGGCGTATCGAACGTGAGCTTCTCGTTTCGCGGCAACGATGCGGTGCGCGAAGCGATTCATACCGCGTTTCTGTATCACGCGATTCAAGCCGGGATGGACATGGGCATCGTCAACGCCGGGCAACTCGGCGTGTATGCCAATCTCGACCCGGAATTGAAAGAACGCGTCGAGGACGTGCTACTCAACCGCCGTGAAGACTCGACCGAGCGGCTGGTGGCATTTGCCGAGAACGTAAAAGGCGGCGCAACCGTACGCGTCGAGGATTTATCCTGGCGGCAATTGCCGGTTAATGAGCGGCTGTCTTATGCCTTGGTCCAGGGCAACACGCAATATATTGTTGAGGACACCGAGGAAGCGCGCCTGCAATCCGAGCGACCGCTGCATGTGATTGAAGGCCCGTTGATGGCGGGCATGAACGTGGTCGGCGACCTGTTTGGCGCGGGCAAAATGTTTCTGCCGCAGGTGGTGAAATCCGCGCGCGTGATGAAGCAGTCGGTCGCGCATTTGCTGCCCTTCATCGAAGCCGACAAGCAGGCCGGCGATAACCAGAGCGCCGGCAAAATCATCATGGCCACGGTCAAGGGCGACGTGCACGACATCGGCAAAAATATCGTCGGCGTCGTGCTCGGTTGCAACGGCTACGAGATTGTCGATCTGGGCGTTATGGTGCCCGCGCAAAAAATTCTCGACGCGGCGCGTGAACACAACGCCGACATCATCGGCCTGTCAGGGTTGATCACGCCGTCGCTGGAAGAGATGGCGCACGTCGCCAAGGAAATGCAGCGGCAAGGTTTTACGCTCCCACTGTTGATCGGTGGCGCGACCACGTCGTTGGCACATACCGCGGTGAAGATCGAGCCGAATTACCAACACCCAGTGGTCTACGTAAAAGACGCTTCACGCGCGGTCGGCGTCTGTACGCAACTGCTCTCGAACGATCTGCGTGATGCGTTTGTCGCCGAGGTCAAAGCCGATTACGCGTTAACCCGCGAGCGGCATGCCAAACATAAATCCGACACCGTGCGCCTGAAGCTCGCTGAGGCGCGCGCGAACAAATTTGTTATCGATTGGGCGAGCTACACGCCGCCAGTGCCCAAACAACTCGGCGTGCAGGTGCTAAAAAATTACGAGTTAGCGAAGCTCGCCGAGCTGATCGACTGGACGCCGTTTTTCGCCGCATGGGAGCTGCACGGCAAGTACCCCAAAATCCTCAGCGACGAAGTGGTCGGCGTAGAAGCGACCAAGCTCTTCAACGACGCGCAGGTCATGCTGAAAACCATGATCGCCGAGAACTGGATCGAAGCGCGCGCCGTGTTTGGTTTATTTCCAGCCAACACCGTCAACGACGATGACATCGAGCTCTATGCCGACGAGTCGCGTACGGAAGTATTGATGACCTGGCACAACCTGCGCCAGCAAACGAAAAAACCCGAAGGCCGCCCCAACCTGTGTCTCTCCGATTTCGTCGCGCCCAAAGACACCGGCCGCGCCGACTACCTGGGCGCATTTGTCGTGACCACCGGCATCGGCGAGGACGAACGCGCCAAAGCCTTCGAAGCCGCGCACGACGACTACAACGCGATCCTGTTCAAATCGCTATGCGACCGCCTCGCCGAAGCCTTCGCCGAGCACCTGCACCGACGCGTACGCAAGGAATACTGGGGCTATATCCAGCAGGAAGCGCTCACTAACGAAGACCTGATCGCCGAAAAATACCAAGGCATCCGCCCCGCCCCCGGCTACCCCGCTTGCCCCGAGCACAGCGAAAAAGGCGCGCTGTTCGAGCTGCTGAACGCCACCGAGAATACCGGCGTGGCAATCACCGAAAATTTCGCGATGTGGCCCGCCGCCGCAGTCTCTGGGTTTTATTTGTCGCATCCCGACAGCCAATATTTTGCCGTCGCCAAGCTGGAAAAAGATCAAGTCGCCGATTATGCACGGCGTAAAAGCTGGAGCATGGAAGAAGCCGAACGCTGGCTGGCGCCTAATCTGGCTTACTGAAAACGCTCGCAGATCTCGTGCTGGCCCCACGCGATGATGGCAACGCCTGGGGAACATTACCGTGCAGCAGCTTCACTCTGGGCTTGAGGGAGGTACACTCATCGTTGATGGTACGGTGTTACACCACCTCAGATAATCAATTGGATTCGCAACAAAGAAATGATGAAGTTAGTTTCTAAGCCGACCCGTAATTGGGGCGGACTATGCGGCGCTTTTGAGCAACAACATAAAACCAGGATATCTACTGAACGCGGGGCTGTTACTTAGGATGAGGGAAAATCACACGGATTTCGCCTCAGATAATATCTCAAATGAATACTGGCTCCTGGTTTTAAAGAACGCTGGGCCTATACTTGTTAATGCGGACTAAGCAAATTGTCCGGCCTAAGCAAATTGTCGAATCTTTCTTAACCACCAATTAATTTGAAGGAGACAAAATAATCATGAAACATACAAAGGGGTTTTGCAATTACATTGCTGCTACTCTGTTCTCATTAGCTGTTGGAAGTTCAAGTATGCTGCTGGCCGCACGAGACGCCGTGGCGGATACTCCAACTGAGGCGAGTACCTATACCGAGCAAAAGGGCTGCCCTCAGGTGGATCCCGATAAAAACCTTGAAATACTCGGTATCGTGTTATCACCCCCCGTTCAGCCAATAGCCAACTTCGTTCCTGCTGTGCGAGTTGGTAAGCTCATGTATCTGTCTGGGAACGGTCCACGGTTGGAAAATGGTTCATTCATCCGAGGGAAGCTCGGCTCTAAACCCGGACAACTCGCGGTCGATGTAGGCTACGAGGCGGCCCGTGTGACGATGATCAATCAACTGGCGGTACTAAAGGCAGAGCTGGGCGAATTAAAGAAAGTAAAACGTATAGTGAAGGTTTTTGGGATGGTCAATTCTGATCCGGATTTCACGGATCATCCAAAAGTAATCAATGGGGGTTCGGACCTGCTGGTAGAGGTATTTGGTGAGTGCGGCAAGCATGCACGCTCAGCTGTGGGAATGGCTTCCCTACCGTTCAACATTGCGGTTGAGATTGACATGGTTGTTGAGCTCCGTTGACGATGCAAGACTTGAGTCCATGGTTTGGACCGGTGGTTCTGGATTATCAAAGGTATTTTACGGCAGCAGTCGTCCCCGAAGCCGTCAACAGGGCTAACTCGCGATCGGCTTCCCGGAATGACCTAGACGTAGCTTAAAAACCTACCTGTTATTTGCCTCAGACCGCGTGGCCAACACCAGCCGCCTGCTGGTCAGCGTGATAGCTCGAGCGCACCATCGGCCCGCAGGCCGCGTGTTTGAATCCCATTGCGTAAGCTTCTTCTTCGAATTGCGCGAAGCGTTCGGGCGTGACAAAGCGCAACACCGGCAGGTGGTGTTGCGAAGGTTGCAGGTATTGTCCGAGCGTCAGCATGTCCACGCCGTGCGCGCGCAGGTCGCGCATCACTTGTAGGATTTCGTCGTCTTCTTCGCCTAAGCCCAGCATCAGACCGGATTTGGTCGGCACGTCGGGATGACGGGCTTTGAAATCTTGCAGAAGTCTTAGCGAATGCGCGTAATCAGCGCCCGGGCGCGCCGCCTTGTACAGGCGGGGCACGGTTTCCAGGTTGTGGTTCATCACATCCGGTGGCGCGGTGTCGAGAATGTCCAGCGCGCGAACGTGGCGGCCGCGAAAATCCGGCGTCAGAATTTCGATGCGGGTCGCGGGCGACAGTTCGCGCACGGCGCGGATGCATGCGATGAAATGCGCAGCGCCGCCGTCGCGCAGGTCGTCGCGGTCGACGCTGGTGATGACCACATATTTCAGCGCCATCAGCGCGATGGTTTCGCCCAGATGGCGCGGCTCGTCAACATCGGGCGGCAAAGGCGTGCCGTGACCCACATCGCAGAAGGGGCAGCGGCGCGTGCACAGATCGCCCAGAATCATGAACGTCGCTGTGCCGTGGCCGAAGCACTCGCCCAGATTGGGGCACGACGCTTCTTCGCACACGGTGTGCAAATTCGCTTCGCGCAAAATGCCTTTCAGTCGCGCGACGTTGGGCACGTTCGGCGACTTCGCGCGTATCCACGGTGGCAAACGCTGGCGTGGTTGCGGCACGATCTTGATCGGAATGCGCGCGGTTTTCGCCGCGCCTTTGTGCTGGATAGGATCCGCCATGACGACCTCTGCTAAAGACGCAATTTTAACCGAGTTGGCCTGCGATCCGCCGCGCGCTAGAATCGCTTGATGAAAACCCATCGCGCATTGATACCTGCTCTGCTAATCCTGCTGCCCAGTATCGCGCAAGCCGCCGAACTGACGCAGCACCGCGATCCTGAAAGCGGGCTGTTGTCATGGAAACAAGTGGATCGCGGTTTCAGTCTCGAGCTCATCCAACTGCTACCGGATTTGGTGAAAGCGCTGTATACCTCGCGCGGCTTGCCACAGTCCGTGGTCGATGGCATGGCGCCGTATTGCGTGTTCGGCTCGGTGGTGCAGAACCATTCCGGGGGCGAACTTTCGTATCGGGTCGCCGACTGGCGCTACGTGACTGCCGATGGCAAAAAGCATCCACTCAAAACCAAAATCCAATGGCTCGCCGACTGGAAAAAACAGGGCTCGGATTTTGGCTGGTCGATTCTGCCTGCTGCGATGACGTTTGACACGGGTGACTGGGCGCAGGGCTTTACCACGGTGCGTCTGCCGCCCGAGTCGCATTTCGATCTGATTTATTCGTGGAGGCATCATGGCAAGCACTACACCAGCACGCTCAAAAATCTTATCTGCGCACCCGCGCAGCAGCCAGTCCCGGCGCCTTAATTCGCTATTACTGTGCGCGATGCTGGGCATCGCAGGGGCGGTTTCGGCAGCACCGCCGCTGCCCGAAATGAGCCATACCCTCACTGCGCTGAAGCCCGCGAAAGCCGCAAAAGATTTCAGCTTGCCCGACCTGGACGGCAAACCGCATCGACTATCGGACTACCGTGGCAAAGTGGTGCTGGTCAACTTCTGGGCAACCTGGTGTCCGCCCTGCCGTCGTGAAATGCCTTCGATGGAGCGCCTGTCGCAGCGCCTGAAAGACCAGCCGTTTGTGATTTTGGGAATCAATCAGCAGGAAGATCCCGAGCGGGTGTTTGTGTTTACCGCGCAAGTGGACCCCTCGCCTAATTTCCCTATCCTGTTCGACCCCAACAGCAAAGTCGCCCATGCGTGGGGCGTGCTGGGTCTGCCCGCGAGCTTTATCGTAGATCAACAGGGCCGCGTGGTTTACCGCGCGATGGGCGGACGCGAATTCGATCATCCGGAGATTGAGCGGGCGATTCGTGGATTGCTCAAGAATGAGCGACTTAAGAAATAGTTAGGTTTTCTCCAATGGCCTCTAATACTTTGCTTATCGTTGGCATAACGGTCCTCGTCGTTATCGGCGTAATTAGCGCCTTAAGAAACGCTTACCTTAATTGGCTGGCGAAGAGACGCACCGTGAAACTCGAAGCGCTCAACACCGAACTCGAACAACTATGCAAGGAAATTTCAAGCTATCCCACGACACGACTCGCGACCGAACACATTCCGCAACGGTTCGCCTCCAAGGAGGCTGCAGAAGCATTTGGAGAAAGGTGGTCGCGTGGGAGCGCGACATCTTATCGAGCTAAAGCTGTCGATAACAAGGACTGCGACGAGGACCATCCCAGTTTTAATCAAGCTTCAATTGCGGGAGGTATCTTGTACACATATCCCGCCTTGTTCTTTGGATTAAGCGAAGCACATCGGGATGACGATGATTGGTTTATCGACTTCACGCTTGCCAAGAACCGCTGGCTCAAAGACTACCTTTCTGACTTGAGAGGAAGTCAACTTGATGAGTAGATTGCATTTGGTATGCGTAGGTCACAAACCTAACATTACAGTCGAGCGGGCCTATGTGAAAAGCCGCGCAGGCCGTTCCTGCCACGTTAGGCGTCCTAAGTGCCCCTGACCCGCTCCCTCTCATCTCCGTCTGCGCTCTATAGGAAGCTTGAGAGAGAGTCCTACCGCGCTTTTCACTCTGAGAGCCCGGTCCATAAGTCCGATCACTTCTTTAACTTCTGCGTTACTGCACACTCAATGCGTGACTTCTGCCTCGAACATATGGGCCATATCCATGACCCGCATAAGAAGCCATTCCACGATCTATGGAACAAGGAGCCGGTGCTTATTGCTGTCGCAGAAGTTGCAAACTCATCGAAACATTTCGTCCTACGATCTCGCAAAACCAAAATGGTACGAATGCCAACTACTAGGGCGGTCCGCTTAGGTACAGCCAAGTATATGAACGTCTACTCAAACAGTCACGGAGAAATTCACCTCGAACCCACGGTTCGGACCGAGGTCAGAGTAGTGCTTTTTGACGGTACAGTACTACCCTTATATTCCTTCACAGAAAGCGTGCTTCGGTACTGGCGCCTCTTTCTGACGGGTATTGGAATCAAGGTCCGCCGCGTTTCACTTAAGCACCACAGAGATGCTTAATTCAACCTCAGACCTGCACCCAAACCTGCCCGGCTTCAATTTTCACCGAATAGGTCTGTATCGGTTCATCAGCAGGATCGCAGGTAGGTTGCCCGGTCACCAAATCAAAATAGCTGCCGTGCAATGAGCATTTGATCTTGCCGTCCTTGATGCAGCCCAAATACAGCGAGTAATCCTCGTGGCTGCACATTTCATCGACGACGTAATGCGTGCCGCTGGCATTGCACAGTAATAAGCGTTTGCCATCCACGACCACGCGTTTCATCTGCGCCGGCTGGAGTTCATTCTCCGTTGCGATCGCCACATAGCCGCTCATCAGCGCACCCGTGCCGCAGCTTTGCCCGAATCGAGCACCGTACGGATTTGCGCGGCGGCGCGGGCGATGTTGGGGGCTTTACCGACGTGATGTAGCACGATGGAACCCGCCAACACTAGCGAATCATAGGTGGCACCGTGCATCCCCTTCAGTGCCTGAATACCAGCTTCGGCGGCCGCGCGGGCGGTGGCGTTGATGTCGATGGCGGCGACGATTTCGTCTTCGCCTTCGGCTCCCGCGACACTGCCGGGTAGCGGCACCGCGCGCGAAGTTTGTTCGATACCTAAATCAATGGGATCAATCGTGGCCTCGAGTTCGGCGCCTTTGTCGTGGTAATAAAAATACTTGCCGGTCTGACGTAGACTCGGGATCACGCCGCCTTCCACGCCGCGAATAATGCAGGCGCTGTCGAACCCGGCAACGCGCGCGAGGTCGGCATAAATCGGGGGGTAGGGTTTGTGTACGTAGCCGGTCACAAAGTGCGTGCACTGCTTACCGACGATGGGTTTGGACAATACCTCAACCGTAGTCAACACTTGGCGCTTGACCATTTGCGAGCGCAGCGTAATCAGGTTATGCATGCCGGGGTTCGATTGCGCCTGGTCGATATAGGTCCAGCCCAAGCTCGGGTCGCCCAAACGTGCAGCTGCGTCGGCGGGCGACAAATCTACCGGCACGCCGGCAGCTTGCAGAATGTGACGTACCGTGACGCCGTATTTGGGCCCGACCTTGTCGAGACCGTGGCTCACGACATGCACGCCAAGCTCGGCCAGCAATGGGCCAAGAAAAGGCGCGGCGGGCAGGCAACGCGTGTAGCCGTCGTACGGGTCGCCGATATCCACGACTTCATCCACCGGTGCGGTGACGCGCAACGTGGTTTCGAGTACGGCATCCAGCGCACCGCGATTCTCGTCCAGCGTTTCGCGTTTCATACGCAGCGCAATGAAGAAAATGCCGACCTGGATCGGGTCGATGTGATTGTCGATAATCGCCTTGGTGCCTAAATGCGCTTCCAAGCGGCTAATGTCTTTGGATAAGTCCGGGCCAGTGGCGATGCGCTGAATAATCGAACGCATCAGTAATTTGGGATCGGTGGGGAGGGTCGGGGTGCTCATGGGAACTCCAGAAATCTAGGCTGACAGGATACTAATACTTGACTAAATCAGTCAAGTATAAATCGCGCGCGTCATATGGCGTGTGAGTGCTTGCTCTGCGTAAGGCAGCGTTAAAAACGGGGTTACCTCTGTGCATTGGGTAATCGCAAGGCCAGGAAAACCACAGGGATTAATGCCATCAAACGGCGTTAAGTCCATGTCCACATTCAGCGCTAAGCCATGGTAGGTACAGCCTTGTTTGACTCGTAAACCTAGCGCAGCTATTTTCGCATGGTTGACATACACGCCGGGCGCGCCGCTGCGACGCTCCCCCACAACACCTTGCTCGGCCAGCAGGTCGATGACCGCTTGCTCCATCCGGCTTACCAATTCGCGGATGCCATAGCCGCGTCGGCGCAAATCCACCAGCGTGTAGAGCACTAGTTGACCGGGGCCGTGATAGGTAATTTGTCCCCCGCGGTCGATACGAATCAACGGAATAGCGGTGCCGCGTATCAAGTGTTCGGCTTTGCCCGCCTGACCCAGCGTGTACACCGGCGGGTGTTCCAACAGCCATAACTCATCCGGCGTATTGGGTGTGCGCGCCGCAGTGAACGCCTGCATCGCGCGCCAGGTCGGCTCATATTCAACCCGGCCCAGATGTTTGATGATGACCTGATTGCTGTCTGACCCCTGATCCGTAACCCTCACAATGCCATATTCACCCACGGATGCGCGGTGATTTCCTGATACAGCGCATCCAGCTGCGCTTTGGAGGTGGCGCGTATCGTGCAGGTGATGCTGAGATATTTACCATTACTGGACGCTCGCGTTTCGACAGTATCGGCGTTGAAATCGGGCGCATGACGTTGCACCAGTTGAACCATCGTCTGCACAAAATCAGCGCGCGCCTCGCCCATGATCTTGACCGGAAAATCAGTCGGAAATTCGAGCAGCGTAACGCCATCGTCGGTCATTTGCGCATCACCTGCGTTTTGTATTGCTGGTAGTACGCGTCCATCTGCAGCGCGAGCGGGCCGGGCCGTCCGTTCCCCACCTGTTGCCCATCGAGTTGCACAATTGCCAACACTTCTTTAGGAGAAGACGTCATCCATAGCTCATCTGCTGCGCGTACTTCTGACTCAGAAATGGGGCGCACTTGATGCGCCATGCGATGCTGCGCCGCCAGTTCCAGCACCACGTCGTAAGTGATACCCGGCAGCATCAAATTTGACTTGGGCGGCGTGAGCAATACGCACGCTTGCACCACAAAAATATTACTCGCGGTACCTTCGGTCAAAAATCCATCGCGCAGCAACACGGTCTCCGCGCACCCCGCGTCTACCGCTTCTTGGCGCAGCAACACATTGGGTAGCAATGAGACAGCTTTAATGTCGCAACGCAACCAACGGTTGTCCACCGCGGTGGTCGCACACACGCCGCTAGCCTTCAGTGCCGCAGTCGGCGTAAGCAAAGGGCTGACCATCATAAACACCGTGGGCACCGCATCGGTCGGAAAAGCCGAGTCACGCGGCGCGACCCCCCGCGTCACCTGGATGTACACGGCTTGATCGTCAAAATCGTGTGCTGCAATCAACGTGGCAATATGTTCGCGCCATGCATCTGTAGCAAGGGGATTCAGCAGCCGGATACCGTCGAGACTTGCCTGCAAGCGGCCTAGATGTTCATTAATCCTAAACGGCTTGCGCGAATACACCGGGATAAATTCGTACACGCCGTCGCCAAAAATAAAGCCGCGATCCAGCACCGGGATGCGGGCTTCCGCAAGCGGCATGTACGCGCCGTTTAAATAAACGGTCATTTCGCAAAAAACAATTTGATCGAATCCAGGCCCCGCCCCACAAGGCCTGCCACCTCTACATCGTGCATGGCCACCAACGGATACTCGCCCAGAATGGCGCCATCCAGACTAAGACGCAATTTGCCCAGCGGCTGCCCACGACGCACTGGGGCCAATACAGGTTGTTGGGTTAGCACCTGCGCTTTTATTCGGGGAACCGCGCCCTTAGCCACCAGTAAATCCAGGTCTTGGCCGAACCCGATATTGACCGACTCACGGAGGCCGCGATACAGCTTCACACTCTTGATGAGTTGCCCCGCGTGATAAAGCCGGGCGCTGTCGAAGTTTTCAAACCCGTAATTAAGTAAGTTCTGGGCGCCTTGAACCCGTCTGGCATCGGAGGTCGCCCCTAGCACGACCGCAATGCGACGTTGCTCCCCCCGACGCGCAGCGGCCACAAGCGAAAACCCCGCGCGCGGACTTGACCCGGTCTTCAGTCCCTCGGCACTGCTATCAAGCCACAGTAGACGGTTGTTGTTATAAAAGGTGATGTTTTTGTGCTGGAATTCTTTCTGCACAAAATAGTGTTGATACTGAGGAAACTGCTGCTGGAGGGCGCGCGCCAACAGTGCCAGGTCGCGCGCCGTTGAAACCTGGTCAGGCTGATCGAAGCCTGTTGCATTCAAAAATTTGGTGCGGGTCATGCCTAGACGCGCGGCTTCGCGATTCATACGCTCAACAAAATCAGCCTCGGTAGGTGCGACGGCCGTCACCAACGTTAAGGCGGCGTCAGTGGCCGACTGTACCAACATCCCTTCCAACAACACCCCCACATTGACCGATTCTCCCTGGGTTAAAAAAATGCTCGCGCCCTCGGTTTTCAATGCGCTCGCAGGCACAGTTAGAGTGTTGCCCAATGCCAACTTTTTATTCTGCAGATCGGTGAAGAGTAGATAAGCCGTCATCAATTTAGTGAGCGACGCTGGCGCAAGCTGAATGTCGGGGTTGCCTGAAGCGAGGGTTTGACCAGTCGGTTGATCCATCAGTACCCATGCGCGTGCAGCAACAAGGGGTGTAGTCGGTGCCGCCTCCAAAGGCAACGCGAACAAAACCAACCAAAGGCATAACCAAAATTTCACGTGATTTACTTTCTAAACAATTTGAAAAGGCGGCAACTAGCGCGTGAGCTTGATCGACGTCATACCCATATTTTGTTGGAGGCGGACGCTATCCAGTTCAGCGTCTGCGTCGCTGG
Organism: Thiobacillaceae bacterium; assembly: GCA_031366105.1. Taxonomy (GTDB): domain Bacteria; phylum Pseudomonadota; class Gammaproteobacteria; order Burkholderiales; family Thiobacillaceae; genus Thiobacillus. Next base: position 150,056 of record JANLZE010000007.1, read on the forward strand.
CGTAGGGGCCCAGCGTGACGCGGTGCAATTTATCGACGACCACCACGTGCACCGGCGGGAGGGGCGCTTCAATAGTCGACCGCACCTTCTCGCTGAGTTTTTGGGCTTTTTCCTCTGTGCGAAACGCACCGAGTTGCAAATAAATGCCGCTGTCTAATGCCACGCCGCCCACATCATATTGCGACGGGTCGATGCTTTCCACGCGCACCCGTGTACTGCCTGCGCCTAGATAGCTCAGCTTGTGCGCAGCCGCGTACGATAAATCTATCAAACGATTTTTGCTGAACGGACCGCGATCATTAATGCGAACAATCACCGACTTGCCATTCGCCAAACAGGTCACCCGCACGTAGCTGGGAATCGGCAAGGTGGGATGCGCGGCGGTCATGCCATACATGTCATATAACTCGCCAGAAGCGGTTTTTTTGCCATGGAAGCGTTTGCCATACCACGAAGCCAAGCCCTCTTGCTGATAGGTAGAAAGAGTCGTGTCGGGCACATAGGTATTCCCCAGCGCACTATAGGCACGGTTGGCATACCGATGCAGCGGTTCGCGGCGCGGGATGGCGTCGGGTATCTCATCCAGATTGGCGGGCGGATTGGCCTCGGGTCCGTCATCCAGATAATAGCCGCCGCTTTTTTTGGCGGCGGTCACCGGCGGCAAGGGTTTGGGAGAGGTGGCGGTAGGAGGAGATTTGTGGCTGGTGACGGGCGGTGTGCTGGAGCACGCCGCCAACCACATTACGCTTACGCTGAGCACGCCTGCTAATTTTGTGTTCATCCGTCTATTTTACTCCTGTCAAAATGGTCAGGATTTGTTCAGCTGCCGGTGGGTTCCCACGCTCATCACCATTCCCAAGCCTAACAACAGCGTAATCATCGCAGTGCCGCCATAACTCATCAGCGGCAGCGGTACCCCCACCACCGGCAATACGCCGGAGACCATGCCCATATTGACGAACACATAGGTAAAAAAGTTTAGGCTAATGGTCCCGGCCATCAATCGGCCGAATAGGGTTGAAGCGCGCGCCGCGATCACCAGGCCGCGCGCGACAATCCCCATATATAAAATCATTAAGACCAACGCGCCGACATAGCCGAACTCTTCGCCAAATACCGCAAAAATAAAGTCGGTGGTGCGCTCAGGAATAAAATCCAGCTGATTTTGCGTGCCCTTCATCCAGCCATCGCCCAGAAAGCCGCCCGAGCCTATCGCAATGCTGGATTGAATAATGTGATAGCCCGCGCCCAGCGGATCAGAGCTCGGGTCAAGCAAGGTCATCACTCGCTGGCGCTGATAATCGTGCATCACATTCCAAACCAGTGGCAAACTAGCCAGCGCCAGCGTGCCCCCTCCCACGATAATTTTCCACGACAGCCCGGCAAAAAACAGCAGATAAAATCCCGACGCGCCGATCAACATCGCGGTACCCAGATCGGGCTGACGCATAATCAGCAAAAAGGGCAGCAGCAATAGCAGCGCGCCGATGGCGTGGTGCTTCCATCCCAAAATCGCCTCGTTACGCTGAAAATACCACGCCATCATCAGCGGCAACGCCAGCTTTAACAGTTCGGACGGCTGAAACGCAAAGCCGAGATAAATCCAGCGGCGCGCGCCGTTGCGCACCTCGCCAAACAGCGCCACACCCAATAGAAGTATCAGCCCCACCCCGTACAAAACCGGGCCCACCCGCGCCAGTAGATGGGGCGGAATATTCGCCATAATCACCATGATTCCCAGCGCGAGCGCCATGTTCATCAGATGCCCGCTCAAACGCGCGGTGCTCTGGCCGGAGGCGCTAAACACTACCGTCGCACTGATAATCAACACACAACACACGAGCGCGACCAAAATCCCGTCCAGATGTTTGAAGATGCTTTTAAATCGGTAGCTAATCCGCCGCGGACTCAATCGCGATCTCCTTATGCTTGACTACCGGCAGCTTGCCCAACAAATAATAATCAAACACTGCACGTGCGATGGGCGCGGCGGTTGAGCCGCCGTGACCTCCGTTTTCTACCAGCACCGCCACCGCAATGGTCGGCGCTTCAGCCGGGGCGAACGCAATAAATAGCGCGTGATCACGGTGTTGTTTCAATATATTTTTCGCGTCGTATTTTGCATTCTGTTTAATCCCCACCACTTGGGCGGTGCCGGTTTTGCCTGCGATTGCGTACGGGGCGCCTGCCGCAGCGGCCGAAGCGGTGCCGCCGGGCTTGAGCACATCGGCCATCGCCTGACGCACCATTTCCAGATGCGCCGGTTGCAATGCCACTTGCTCGCGCACCGCCACCGGCTGCGCGACCCAGCGACGCGTTACCGGATCTCGTATCGCTTGGACCAATTTGGGCTCGATGCGCCGACCCCCATTCGCCAGCATCGCGGTGGCGGTCGCGAGTTGGAGCGGCGTGGTCAAATGATAACCCTGCCCAATGCCCGCGATCACGGTCTCCCCAAGCAGCCAGGGTTTTTTATAGCGCTGCATTTTCCATTCTTTGGACGGCAACAGGCCGGTCGCCTCGCCTTGCAAGTCGATCCCGGATTTGCTGCCAAAACCAAACCGGGCCAGAAAATCATGCGTTTTATCGATGCCCATATCGACCGCCAGCCGGTAGAAATAGGTATCGCACGATTGCACCACCGCTTTATGCATGTCGACCGCGCCGTGCCCTTGTTTTTTCCAGTCGCGATAGCGGTGGCTGCTGCCCGGCAAGCTGTAATATCCCGGATCAGAAATAGTATCGCTCGCGGTACGAAATCCCAGTTCCAGGCCGGCCAGCGCCATGAATGGTTTGATCGTGGAACCCGGAGGATAAATGCCGCGTAACGCGCGATTCACCATTGGGAATTCAGGCGATCCGTTCAGCTCCTTCCAGGTGTCCGCGTCGATGCCGTCGACAAACAGATTGGGATCAAACCCCGGTCGGCTTACCAATGCCAGCACGCCTCCCGTTTTGGGGTCGAGCGCAACCAGGCTGCCGCGAAAATCCCCAAACGCTTGCTCCGCGATCTCTTGCAGCTTTGCATCTAGATACAGCTTCACATCGCTGCCGGATACCGGCGCAATACGCGAGAGTATGCGGATCGAGCGCCCGCCAGAATCGGTCTCCATTTGCTCAAAACCGGCGCGGCCATGCAGCACTTTCTCGTAGCTTTGTTCTAGCCCAACCTTGCCAATATGCGTACTGCCCGCGTAGCTTTGGCCTAGTTTAGCCGCCCGCAGTCGCTTCAAATCAGCATCGTTGATGCGGCCAATAAACCCGACGACATGGGCCATGCCGGGGCCGGCCTGATAGTTGCGAAACAGCCGCGATTTCACTTCTACACCGGGCAGGCGATAATGATTCGCGGCGAGGATAGCGACTTCTTGATCGGTGAGTTTGCTTTTAAGCGGCACTGTTTCAAACTCGTGGGACTCCGCTTGGAGTTTACGAAAATGCCGTATTTGGGCGGGTGTGATCTCAATCAGCTGTCCAATGTCCGCAATAATCTTCTTAATATTGCGAACCTTGTCCACGACGATTTCCACCGTATACGCTGAATAATTTTCCGCCAGAATCCGCTCATTGCGGTCGACGATCAAGCCGCGATTAGGCGCGACCGGCACCAACGCAATGCGATTATTTTCGGCCAGCAAATGATAGTGTTGCTGCTGTATTACCTGCAGGTAAAAAAGCCGCCCCATCAATATGCCTGCCAACACCAACACGAACACGGCGCCCACAATCACCCGCGCCTGGAATTGGGCCAATTCCTGATCGAGATTCTTTAACTGAAAACCCCGTTTCATCATGACTGATCAGGGTGTAACGAAAAACTCATAAACTCCCGACTCACTGACGCGTAGCTTTTTTGCCATGCAGTGCCTGCGGGATAAGTGCGAGCAGATACCACACCACGACGCCACTTAACGCGGGTAACAGAATATTGATGCCCAGCGGTGGACGGGTCGATAACCACCCCGCTACCAGCACCACAAATTGCACCAAAATTAAAATAGGTAGCATCTGCGCAGACTGTTGCAGCGCATCAAATTGCAGAAAGCGCAAACGAAAATATTGCACCGCGTACACGCCCAGCACATAAGCGCTCGCATGCTGACCAAATACCACGCCATCCTGGAAGTCGCTTAATAACCCCAGTAAAAACGCGACTGTCATACCCATACGCGAAGGCCGATGCAGCGCCCAGAACAAGACCCCAATCAGTACAAAATCGGGGCGCATAATCAGCCACCACCCCTGCCAGGGAATTTGTTTTAACAGGATCGCAACAATGAGCGTCAAGGCGATGCGCACCCAGCCGACATTCGATTCTTGCCGAACCTCACGCGAGGGCATCATGGCTTGGGTGAGGTGGCCGGAACGGGAATAACCAACAGAATGCGGTCGCGGTTCACACCCGCGACAGGCACGCATTCCACTCGTGCATAAGGGCTGCTATCTGGCCGTGTGACACGGATGACGGTCGCGACGGGTAAACCCGGTGGATACACTTTATCAAGTCCTGAGGTGAGTAAGATATCGCCAGGCTTAATGTCGCCGTGGGTGGGCATAAATTTGAGTTCCAACTGATCCGTTCCATTGCTGCCGGAAGCCAAGACCCGTTGGCCAGTGCGCTGAATAAATACCGGCGTGAGCTGGTCGGTATTGTTGATTAGCGTCACTTCACTGGAGCCGGGAAAAACGCGCGTCAACTGCCCCACCAAACCTTGGGCGTCCACCACCGGCAAACCCGCTCGCAGGCCTGAAGAGGTGCCCCGGTCTATCGTGATGCGCCGACTGAACCAATCTTGCCCCTGGTACAAAATATTTGCCGCGACGGTAGCGTGGGTATAGCTGCGGGCGAGTCCTAGCAAACTGCTGAGTTCGGTATTGGCGCGTTGGAGGTCGCGGGAGGCAAACAAGGCCTGGTTGAGTCGGGTGCGTTCATCCAACAAACGGTCGCGCTCTAGCTGCATCTCGCGATGGCGCATCAGAAATCCACTCACTTCCCCCGCCACGTCAAATGGAATGAGTACCACGCGTTGAACCGGTTGCAACGCGCCCGAAATTCCGGCGCGCAGCATATCCAACGCGCCTAGACGCACATCCATGAACGCCAGACTGAAGCTGATGACTAACCAGAAAATAAGGCGCGAGGTGGGGCTGAGGCCCCGCGCAAACATGAGCTGACCCGGCATTGGCATTCAGACTCCCGGGCCATTCATCTGTACATTGCGCATTAAAACCAAGCTCTTCAAAATGATTCGCGCAATAAGCGTCGCCGCTTATTCGTAAGTGAATACCGTAGACAATTTATCCATGTTTTCCAGCGCCATGCCGGAACCGCGCACCACGCAAGTGAGCGGATCATCGGCCACGATCACAGGTAGGCCGGTTTCTTCCATCAGCAAGCGGTCGAGGTCGCGCAATAACGCGCCGCCGCCGGTCAACACCATGCCTTTTTCGGCGATGTCGGAACCCAGCTCGGGCGGGGTTTGCTCCAGCGCCTGTTTAACTGCACTGACAATCGCGTTCAACGGCTCGGTCAGCGCTTCGAGCACTTCGTTGCTGGATACATTAAAGCTACGCGGCACGCCTTCGGCGAGGCTGCGGCCCTTGATTTCCATTTCCTGCACCTCGGCGCCGGGGAACGCCGAGCCCATCTGCTTTTTAATCTTCTCTGCGGTTGCCTCGCCAATCAGCATGCCGTAATTGCGGCGGATGTAATTGATGATCGCATCGTCCATGCGGTCGCCGCCGACGCGCACCGAGCTCGCGTACACCACGCCGCCCAACGAAATCACGCCGACTTCGGTGGTGCCACCGCCGATGTCGACGACCATCGAGCCGGTCGCCTCCGCCACCGGCATACCGGCCCCAATCGCTGCCGCCATCGGCTCTTCGATCAAAAACACCTGGCGCGCGCCAGCGCCAATCGCCGATTCCCGAATCGCGCGTCGCTCCACCTGAGTAGACCCGCAAGGCACGCAAATAATGATGCGCGGGCTGGGGCGAAACATCCGCGTGTCGTGTACTTTTTTGATAAAAAATTTGAGCATTTGCTCGGTGACGGTGAAGTCGGCGATCACGCCATCTTTCATGGGGCGTATCGCTTGCAAATTACCCGGAGTTCGACCCAACATCGCCTTGGCTTCGAGCCCCACGGCCTGCACCGTTTTTTTGCCGGTGCCTTGGGGATCGGTGCGAATCGAGACCACCGAAGGTTCGTTTAGTACGATGCCGCGGTCGCGGACATAGATCAATGTATTAGCCGTCCCGAGATCGATGGCAAGGTCGGTCGAAAAGTAACTGCCTAGAAACTTGAACATAGCGTACCCAACCGCCCGCAACAGGCGGCCAAATGGAGAAAAAACAAGCGGCTATGATAACCTAACGCGCTTCATACAAGTAAGCCTTCAGGTGGTTCCATGTCCCTAAGTCCGGACGACGTCAAACGCATTGCGCGTCTCGCCCGCATCGAAATCAGCGACGCCGAAGCTGATGTCTCGCAAACCCGCCTTAACGCCATTTTTGAGTTGATTGCCACCATGCAGGCAGTCGACACACGCGACATCAACCCGATGGCCCACGCGCAGGATGTGTCGCAACGGCTGCGCGACGATGTCGTCACCGAAACTGACCGCCACGTCACCTTTCAGCAGATTGCGCCAGCAGTGGAGCGCAATCTGTACCTGGTGCCCAAGGTGATTGAGTAAACCATGATGGAAAGCAGCCTCAAAATGCTGGCCGCGATGCTGGCCGATAAACGCGTGTCCAGCCGGGAGCTCTGCCAATCCTGGCTGACCCGTATTGAAGCGCTCAACCCCGTGCTGAATGCATTTATCACCGTAGATGCAGACAAAACGCTGGCCGAAGCGACCTTGGCCGATCAAATGCGCGCTAACGGCCAGGCTGGGCCGCTCACCGGCGTGCCCATAGCCCACAAAGATATTTTTTGCACTGAAGGCTGGCTCACCAGCTGCGGCTCCAAAATGTTGCACAACTTTATAGCGCCGTATGACGCGCATGTGATTAAGCGCTTCAAGGCCGCGGGCATGCCGTCTTTGGGCAAAACCAATATGGACGAGTTCGCGATGGGATCGTCCAACGAAACCTCCTATTTCGGCGCGGTGAAAAACCCGTGGAATACCGCCTATGTGCCGGGCGGTTCATCCGGCGGCGCGGCGGCGTGCGTTGCAGCGCGCATGGCCCCGGCCGCGACCGGTACTGACACCGGCGGCTCGATCCGCCAGCCTGCGGCGCTGTGCGGCATCACCGGCCTTAAACCGACTTATGGTCTCGTCTCTCGCTTCGGTATGATTGCGTTTGCGTCATCGTTGGATCAAGCCGGACCGATGGCGAAATCCGCCGAAGACTGCGCGCTGCTGTTGAATGTGATGACTGGCTTCGACCCCAATGATTCGACCAGTCTCGAGCGCGAGAAGGAAGATTACAACCGCGATTTGGAACAGCCGCTGGCGGGGGTGCGTGTGGGCCTCCCGCGCGAATTTTTTGCCGAGGGTCTCAACAGCGAAGTCGCCGCTGCTGTGGAAGCAGCCATCGGCGAACTTAAAAAGCTTGGCGCGATTCCGGTCGAAGTGGCTTTGCCCAATTCGCAACTCGCGATCCCGGTGTACTACGTGCTCGCGCCCGCAGAAGCGTCGAGCAATCTCTCGCGCTTCGACGGCGTGCGCTACGGCTATCGCGCGCCCGAGTACACCGATCTGAACGACATGTATTCCAAAACCCGGTCGCAAGGCTTCGGCGACGAGGTCAAGCGCCGCATTCTGATCGGCGCGTATGTGTTGAGCCACGGTTATTACGATGCGTACTACCTGCAAGCGCAGAAAATTCGCCGCCTGATCGCCAATGACTTTACCGAAGCGTTCAAAAGCTGCGACATGATTCTCGGCCCCACCGCGCCCGGCACTGCATTTAAATTGGGCGAAAAAGCCGACGACCCAGTATCGATGTATTTGAACGATCTCTACACCATCCCCGCCAATCTTGCGGGCCTGCCTGGCATGTCGCTGCCGTGCGGCTTCGACAGGAAAGGCTTGCCCATTGGTTTACAGCTGGTCGGCAATTATTTTGCCGAGGCCAAAATGCTCAATGTTGCGCACCAATATCAACGCGTCACCAACTGGCACAGCCGCGCGCCGGAGGGCATCTAAATGCAGTGGGAAATCGTCATCGGTCTGGAAGTCCACACCCAGCTTTCCACAAACTCCAAGATATTTTCCGGTAGCAGCATCGCCTACGGCGCGGCACCCAATACCCAGGCGAGCGCGGTAGACATCGCGCTGCCCGGCGTGTTGCCGGTATTGAATCGCGGCGCGGTCGAGCGCGCGATTAAGTTAGGGCTGGCGCTGGGCGCAAACATCAATCGCCATAACGTATTTGACCGCAAGAATTATTTCTATCCCGACCTACCCAAGGGCTACCAGATCAGCCAGTTGGCGATCCCAATTGTCGAAGGCGGCGCATTAACGATTCAGGTTGGCGATGCAGAAAAAACCGTGCGCGTCACGCGCGCGCATCTGGAAGAAGATGCCGGCAAATCGCTGCACGAAGATTTTGAAGGTATGACCGGCATCGATCTGAATCGCGCCGGCACGCCGTTGCTCGAAATCGTCTCCGAGCCCGACATGCGCTCCGCCGCCGAAGCCGTCGCGTATGCGCGCGCGCTGCATGCATTGGTGACCTGGATCGGCATCTGCGACGGCAACATGCAGGAAGGCAGCTTTCGCGTCGACGCCAACGTCTCGGTGCGCCCGCAGGGTTCCGATCAACTTGGAACACGCCGCGAAATCAAAAACCTGAACTCGTTTCGCTTTTTGGAGCAGGCGATCAATTACGAGGCTCGCTGGCAAATCGAGACCATTGAAGACGGTGGCCGCGTGGTACAGGCCACCGTGCTGTTCGACCCCGACAGCGGCGAAACGCGCATGATGCGCAGCAAGGAAGACGCGCACGATTACCGCTATTTTCCCGACCCCGATTTACTGCCGGTGGTGATCAGCGAGGCGTGGATAGAACGCGTGCGCGCGGAGATGCCCGAGTTACCGGAGGCGCGCCGCCAACGCTTCGTGACCGAACTCGGTTTGAGCGTGTACGACGCGAATCTGCTCACCGCGTCTCAGGCCATCGCTGCTTATTTCGAAGCCGTGGTCAACGCACTGGGCAATGATGCGAAGCTCGCGGCCAACTGGGTAAGCGGCGAGCTCTCCGCCACGCTCAATCGCAACGATCTCGACATTGCGGACAGCCACATTAGCGCCGCGCAACTCGCGGGTCTCTTAAAGCGTGTTCAGGACGGCACGTTGTCGGGCAAACTCGCGAAGCAGGTATTTGAGGCAATGTGGGCGGGCGAAGGCGACGCGGATGCAGTGATTGAATCACGTGGTTTGAAGCAGATGTCAGACAGCGGCGAGTTGGAAAGAATCATCGACGAGGTGATGGCAGCCAATTCCAAATCGGTGGAGGAATATCGCGCCGGAAAAGAAAAAGCATTCAACGCGTTGATCGGACAAATCATGCGCGCAACCAAAGGCAAGGCCAATCCGCAGCAAGTGAATGATTTGCTGAAGGCGAAACTGGCCCCTTAGTTATTGTGATGGCGGGCTGGTGAGCACTACACCAGCCCCATCATCACCAGCGCGACAAACGCCGCAAACAACGCAAAGTGACTAATCCCTTCGATCGCATTAGTCTCGCCGTCGTGCAGGTTATTCATCACCGCCAGCAGCGTCAGCAATAACATGCCGCCCTGGATCGGGGTTAACGCCATTTCGATGCGTTCCCCGTTAAACAGCGCCATGCCTTCAATGACCGGCAGCGTGAGCAATACGGTCGCGAGCGACGCGCCTAGCGCGATATTCACCGTGGTCTGTAATCGGTCGTTCTTGGCCGCATTCATCGCGGTTAAAATTTCCGGGCTCGCCGAGATCAGCGCCACTAGCACCGCGGGTATCGATTTGGGTAAGCCACTGCCTGCAAGTCCCGCGTCCAGCAGTACAGACAACACTTCTGACAACACGCCAACCAGCGCGATCGCCCCCACCATAATGCCGATATTTACCGCCGGCTTACACGTGGGGCTATGCGCCTCTTCATCGGACGCGGCGTTATGCTCAAAAAAATCGCGATGTTCGACCGTCTGCAAACGCAAAAAAGCCAAGTACATTACCGCCATCACGCCGACCGAAAACGCCGAGTAAATTTTCCATTGCGCATCGGGCACAAAGTCGGGAATAAACATGCCGACGCCAATCGCCACAATCAACATTGCAACGAAAGAGTTGGCCGACGAAAGATTGTATTTAGGCGAGCCGTGCTTAATGCCGCCGATAATCGCCGCCGCACCGAGAATGCCGTTGATATCGAACATGATCGCGGCGAACACCGTATCGCGCGCCAGCGTGGGGTTGGGTGCCCCTTGCAGTAACACCACCAGAATCACTACTTCGACCGACACCGCAGCCAGCGTGAGAATCAGCGTGCCGTAAGGTTCGCCCCAGCGCAACGCCAGCACTTCGGCATGGTGGCTGATGCGGAAAGCGACACCGATAATCGCAGCCAGAATGACCAGCAACAATCCCCACAGCGCCAAGCCGCCGTGCGCAATCGCGCCATGCTCCAACGCGAAGCCCAGCCCTAAAACCAACAGGGCTAATGCAATAGGAAATTCGGACTTGAGGTATTTCATGCGCGCTGAATCAGAGTTCAAACGCGCATGCTACCTGAACTAGCGTTCAGGGCGTTTTGGCAAGCAAGCTCTTAAAACGCTGTTTGTCTGCCGCGTATTTTTCACGCACTTTGATCATCGCTTGTTCGTTTTGCAGCGTGGAGCGTTTTAATTCCAGGCTTTCTTTCTCGCTTTGCGCGAGTTGCATTTGCAAATTGGGGGGCACCGGTTTTTTCAAGCGGGTGATGCTGGCGGCGCGTGCCTGTAAATCCTTGAGGTTAGCCTCCACCGCTTTAGTCCGTGTTTCCGCGCCTTTAATCGCCAGCTCGTGGTGTGCCAATGCACGGTCGCGCGCCAGATCTATCTCGGCTTCGGTCGTGTAGGTAGACGTCAGCGCCCGATCCAGACGCGTCTGCTCATCGCTGATCACTTTGAGTTTGGCTTGTTCGGCTTTACTTGCCGCCTCTGCATCACGCTCAGTTGCAGAGGCCGTCCGTTTAATAACCTGGCCCTGCTTATTCAGCTCGGCTGCACCACTCTTTTGATAAGTGGCGGGCAAAGTGTCGCCGTATTGCACATGTCCGGTGCTGTCTACCCAGCGGTACATCCCCGCGTGTGCCAACGACATCCCCATCAACAATAAACCCAGGCTAAACCCCGTACTCAGCACGATAATTTGCCACTTGCTGTAATTCCTGTTTGCGACTCGAATCATGTTTTAGCAACTCCAATAAATCATCCAATGTAGCTACTGCTACCACCGCCATACCGTAGCGGTCTCTTACTTCCTGCACGGCAGAACTCGTTCCGCTACCGCGTTCCATTCGGTCTAATGCGATGAGCACTCCTGCGGCTTCTGCGCCATTGGCGCGAATCAACTCCACCGATTCGCGCACCGACGTGCCCGCCGAAATTACATCGTCCACAATCAACACCCGGCCCGCGAGTGCCGCGCCAACGACCGTGCCACCTTCGCCATGGTCTTTGGCCTCCTTGCGGTTGAACGCAAATGGCACGTTGCGCCCCATTCCCGCTAGCGCGATCGCAATCGACGCCACCAGCGGAATGCCCTTGTACGCCGGGCCAAACAGCACATCGAACGCAATGCCCGAATCGACAATCGCTTTGGCGTAAAATTCGCCCAATCGACGCAGCTTATCGCCGTCGTTAAACAAGCCCGCATTAAAAAAATACGGAGAAAGCCGCCCTGCTTTGGTTGTAAATGCGCCAAAACGCAGCACTTGCGACGCGATCGCGAATGTCAGGAACTCGGTTCTATAATCGGCCATTTTTGACTTTTCTTGAATGTGAATTGATGCGAATTATATCGGCCAACCTCAATGGCATCCGCTCTGCAGCGAGCAAGGGATTTTTTCCGTGGCTCGCCAGCCAAGATGCCGATGTCGTGTGCCTGCAAGAACTCAAAGCACAAATCACCGACCTGTCGCGCGAGATGCTGCAACCCGGTGAGTTTCACGGCTATTTTCATTGTGCAGAAAAAAAAGGCTACAGCGGCGTGGGGATTTATGCGCGCAGACAGCCCGATGTCTTAATCGAAGGCTTGGGCATCGCCGACATCGACAGCGAAGGCCGCTATCTCGAAGCGCAGTTCGGCAATCTCTCAGTCGTGTCGCTGTATCTGCCGTCCGGCTCCAGCTCGGAAGAACGCCAACTGGTTAAATTCAGTTTTCTAAAACGTTTCCTGCCGCATTTGCAACACCTGGTGAATTGTGGACGCGAAATTATTTTATGTGGCGACTGGAATATCGCACACAAAGAAATCGATTTAAAAAACTGGAAATCCAACCAGAAAAATTCCGGATTCTTGCCCGAAGAACGCGCCTGGATGACCCAAATTTTCGACCAACTCGGTTGGGTCGACGTGCACCGCCGCCTGTGCCCCGACGCCACCGGCGACGCCTACACCTGGTGGAGCAACCGCGGCCAGTCCTGGGCAAAAAATGTAGGGTGGCGCATCGACTACCAGATCGCCACGCCGGGCATCGCCGCTACGGCCAAAGCGGCAACTGTATACAAGGAACAGCGCTTCTCTGATCACTCGCCACTGATTGTCGATTACGGCTACACTTTGTAGCCATGCCGCTTAGCTGGAACGAAATCCGCAGCCGCGCCCTCGACTTCTCGCGCGAGTGGGCAGACGAGGCATCCGAGCGCGCCGAGGCGCAAAGCTTCTGGAACGATTTTTTCGCCGTGTTCGGCATCGGGCGCAAGCGCGTCGCCATTTTCGAGAAGCAGGTCGCCATGACCCGCGCGGGCGAGAAGCTCAAGCACGGCCGCATCGACGCCTTCTGGAAAGGCATGCTGCTGATCGAGCACAAGAGCCGCGGCGCCGACCTTGATCGGGCTTTTGCGCAGGCCGCCGATTATTTCGACGGCATCATTGAGCGCGATCTGCCGCGCTACATCCTCGTGTCCGACTTTGAGCGCTTTCGGCTCTACGATCTGGAAGACAATACCGAAACCGCGTTCAAGCTCGCCGACCTGCACAAGCACATCAAGCACTTCGGCTTCGTCGCCGGTTACCGCACCCAGGTCATCGCGCCGCAAAACCCGGTCAACATCAAGGCCGCCGAGCGCATGGGCCGCCTGCACGACCGGCTCAAGGCCAGCGGTTACGCAGGCCATGCGCTGGAAGTTCTGCTGGTGCGCCTGCTGTTCTGTCTGTTCGCCGAGGACACCGGCATCTTCCAGCCCGCCGGCAGTTTCCGCATCTGGCTCGACGAGCGCACCGCAGCGGACGGTTCCGATCTCGGGCCGCAACTCGCGCAGTTTTTTCAGGTGCTCAATACCCAGGAAGACACGCGCTCCAAAAATATCGACGAGCAGCTTGCCGCCTTTCCGTATGTGAACGGCAAGCTGTTCGAGGAAACCCTGTCCATCGCCGCTTTCGATTCCGCCATGCGCGACGCCCTACTCGATTGCTGCGCGCTGGATTGGAGCGCGATCTCGCCCGCCATTTTCGGCGCGCTGTTTCAAAGCATCATGGACGGCAAGGCCCGGCGCAACCTCGGCGCGCACTACACCAGCGAGGAAAACATCCTCAAGCTCATCAAGCCGCTGTTCCTCGACGAACTGTGGGCCGAGTTCCAGCGCGTGCGCAGCCACAAAAACAAGTTATTCGAGTTCCACAAAAAGCTGCGCACGCTCACCTTCTTCGACCCTGCCTGCGGCTGCGGCAATTTTCTGGTCATCGCCTACCGCGAACTGCGCGCGCTGGAACTCGAAGTCCTGCGCACCGTGTACCAAGGCCCCGGCTCGCGCTTTCTCGACATTCACCAGCAAATCCAGATCGACGTCGATCAGTTCTACGGCATCGAGATCGAAGAATTTCCCGCCCAGATCGCGCAAGTCGCGCTGTGGCTGATGGATCACCAGATGAACCTGCGCGTGTCGGAAGAATTCGGCATGTACTTCGCCCGCATCCCGCTTAAGCGCACGCCGCATATTCATCACGGCAATGCGCTGACGCTGGATTGGAACGATGTGCTGCCGGCGGAACAAGCGAGCTATGTGTTCGGCAATCCGCCCTTCGTCGGTGCCAAATACATGAGCGACGCGCAACGCGAAGAAACGCGCCAGGTATTCGATGGCATCGGCGGCGGCGGCCTGCTGGACTTTGTCGCCGCCTGGTACGTGAAGGCCGCACGGTATCTTTCCTCCCCTCTCCCTCAGGGAACGGGGTCGGGGGTGAGGGCGCGTGCCGCCTTCGTCTCCACCAACAGCATCAGCCAGGGCGAGCAAGTGGGCGTGCTATGGAGTTGGCTGTTGAGCAAAGGCATGCACATCCACTTCGCCCATCGCACCTTTCAGTGGAGCAACGAAGCACGCGGCATGGCTGCGGTGCACTGCGTCATCATCGGCTTCGGCGCATTCGATGTGGAAAAGAAAACGATTTACGAATACGAAGACATTCGCGGCGAACCGCATGCGGTGGCTGTTGCGAATATCAATCCGTATTTGGTGGATGCACCGGATGTGGTGCTGACGCGGCGCTCCACACCGATTTGCAATGTTCCGGAGATCGGCATCGGCAACAAACCCATCGACGACGGAAACTACCTGTTCAACACCGAAGCGCGTGACGAATTCTTGAGCCGCGAGCCAAAGGCGGCCAAGCACTTTCGCCGCTGGCTGGGCGCGGATGAATTTCTGAATGGCTACGAGCGCTGGTGTTTATGGCTGGGCGATTGTCCACCGAACGATTTGCGACAAATGCCGGAAGCGATGTCGCGGGTGGAAGCGGTCAAGCGCTCACGGTTGGCGAGCAAGAGCGCGCCCACGCGCAAGCTCGCAAAAACGCCGACGCGTTTTCATGTGGAAAACATGCCTTCGGGCAACTACATCATCATTCCCGAAGTGTCTTCCGAACGCCGCCATTTCATCCCTATGGGCTTCGAGTCGCCAGAAACCTTTTGCAGCAACCTGGTGAAAATCGTCCCCGACGCCACGCCCTACCATTTCGGTGTGCTGTCCTCCACCATGCACAACGCCTGGATACGTTACGTGGCGGGACGATTGGAAAGCCGCTATCGCTACTCAGCCCACATCGTCTACAACAACTTCCCTTGGCCCAATCCACCCACCGACACCCAACGCGAAAGAATCGAAACCGCCGCACAAGCCGTGCTCGACGCCCGCGCGCAATTCCCCGACGCCACGCTCGCCGACCTCTACGACCCGCTCACCATGCCGCCCATCTTGGTGCGTACTCACCAAAAACTCGACGCAGCGGTAGACAAGGCTTACGGCAAAACCGGCTTCAAATCCGACGCCGAGCGCGTGGCGTTTTTGTTCGAGCGTTATCAGGCGCTGACTTCGCTGTTGCCCGTCGTCACCCGCAAACGCAGCAGGAAAAAATCCACGCTTACTTGAATTTGAATGGCTTGCTTTGCAAGGCGCAGGATTTTTTCGTACTGACGCGAAACGAGGTCGGCGGTTTCGGCAGCCGAAGCGTTACCTGCTGCGAGTACAAAGACGATGACTTTATGCTCGCGGAACGCGTCAAGCTCGGCCGGTCGGCGGCGTATGCGTTTGTCGCGGGTGAGCACGATCCAGGCTTCTTGACCCGCGACTGCCAGCCATTCTTCGTCGGGCGCGGCGGGAGCAAAACGCTGGTGGTGAGCAATATAGTTCGCGCCGATCTTGTTCAGCGCTTCGCCTAAAAGGCGGCTCCAGGCGCAGCGGTCAATAAATAAAGTGACCGGTTCAGGCGGCGCGGCGCTGTTCGAAGCGGAGGGCTTCTTCGATTTCTTTTTTGTCAACGCTGTAGTCTAGCGCCATATCTTCCAGCGAATCGCCGGCCTGAAAGCGATCGAAAATCACTTCGGTGGGCACAGCGGCTTGTGTCAGAACAGGGCGTCCGAATGACAGACGCGGATCAATCACTACGGATTTTGGCTGTGTGGCGGTGTGATCTGAAGTGCGACTGTAAGGGAACAGCTTGATCGGGTTGCCTTGATTGTTGCGTTCAATGCGGGTAAGTGCGATTTCAAACTCGTCACGCAGCGCCTCTTGTCCCTGGCGCGATACATTCAGTAGTTTACTGGCGTGTTCGACAAAAAGATCAATTCCGTTAGTGCTAAATTCCCGATCAATGAGTGGCCGGTCTGCGCCGAGTTGGAGGCGTACGTATTCGACACTGTCACGCACTTTTGACAGGCTGACCAGATGGACACGCCGAATCGCGGCCAGAACGTGGAGCTCGCACAGATTGGCAAACGACAGCAATCTGTTACTCGAGTCAGCCGCTCGAATGACCGCTTTGGAACGCACTTTGTCATCGTCCAGACGCGTTTGATCAAAGCTCCAGGCTTTAACCCTGGCTGGGGGAAGGTTCAGAATGTATGCGGCTTCACTTACCGGGTAGGCGGGCTTATTGAAAATGGCGACCTTCGCTGTTGGCTGACTCATGGCGGCATCTTATCCCAGGCGCAATGTTCAATGAAAGCGCTTTTGCGCAACGTGCCAGATTTGCAGAATTTCGACGGCCTCGCTATTGACCCGGTAGGGGAGCCAAATAATTTCGGTGCAGCATCAGTTCGCGGGTCCCTTCGAGGTCGCCTCACCGTCCGAGGAAAGGATGTCGGGTCATAGCTTCCGTGGCGTGTTTAAAGTCTGTCGCCAACGCGCGCGCCGCTTCACGCAATCAGAACTTAGAATGTCTTATGGTAAGTGCTCTGCCTCTATACTTATCCATCGTTTCCTTCACTTGAGCCTACGCATGACATCTCACCCCTGGCTAAACGCCCTCAAGGTCTACACCCAACCCCGCGTACTCGGCATGTTGTTCCTGGGTTTTTCGGCCGGACTGCCTTTATTGCTGGTACTCGGCACCTTGTCATTCTGGCTGCGCGAGGCGGGTATTGACCGCGCGACCATCGGCTATCTGAGCTGGATCGGGCTGGCTTACGGCTTTAAGTGGGTATGGTCGCCGCTGGTGGATCGGCTGCCGTTACCGATCCTGACTCGGCTGATGGGGCGACGCCGGTCGTGGTTGCTGTTTGCGCAATTAGGCGTCATCGCCGGGCTGGTGGGCATGGCATTGACCGACCCCGCGCAGGATCTGACGCGCATTGCGCAGTTTGCGATTCTGGTCGCGTTTGCGTCGGCCACGCAGGACATCGCACTCGACGCCTACCGCATCGAAGCGGTAAAAGCCGAATGGCAGGCGGCGATGGCAGCGACTTATCAAACCGGCTACCGCCTCGCGATGATCGTGGCTTCTGCGGGCGTGTTGTGGATTGCGGCGAGCGTGGATATTTCTGAGGCAACATACGAACATGGGCCTTGGCAAACTGCGTATCTGTTCATGGCGGTAGCGATGTCGGTCGGGGTGATTGCTACGCTGATCATCCGCGAACCAGACGTCTATATTGCCGCAGTCAAAATTGAAGGTGGCATTTCCGGGGTGGCGCGCTGGTTCGTCGACGCGGTGATCAGCCCCTTTGTTGATTTCTTTAAGCGTTACCGTTGGCAAGCGCTCACATTGCTGGCATTGATTGCCACATATAGGATTTCGGATGTGGTGATGGGTATCATGGCCAACCCGTTTTACGTAGACATGGGCTACACCAAAAGCGAAGTCGCGACGGTTTCAAAGGTTTATGGCGTGATTATGACGATTGCAGGCGCGTGGATCGGTGGGCTGTTGAGTATGCGTTTTGGCAACCTGCGCGTGCTGATGCTGGGGGCGGTGTTGTCCGCCGCGACCAATGTGCTGTTCGCGTGGCTGGCCGGACGTGGGCACGATGTGCAAGCGCTAATTTTTACCGTGTCGGCGGACAATCTTGCCTCCGGGATCGCCAGCGCTGCATTTGTGGCCTATCTGTCGAGTCTCGTCAACGTCACCTATTCGGCCACGCAATACGCGCTGTATAGCTCGATCATGCTGTTGCTGCCCAAGTTCATTGCCGGGTTTTCGGGCGTGGCCGTGGACGCGTGGGGTTACGCCGCGTTCTTCAACGCCACCGCGTTGCTCGGCGTGCCGGTGTTGCTACTGGTCTGGTTAGCGGGCCGCGTACACTCGCGTAGTGTCGGTCCGCGAAATAGCCCAAGTCAAAGCGATGTAACAAACGACAGTGATTGAGTTTTCGCTATTCGCCGCGTTACTCGCCGGGCTATTAGGCGGCGTGCATTGCGCGGGGATGTGCGGGGGGATTGTCGCGGCGTTCTCGTTTCGGCCCGACGGCAGCACGCCCCCGTTTCGGCTACATCTCGCATACAACGCGGGCCGGGTAATGTCGTACACCCTCTTTGGCGGATTGGCGGGCGCGCTAGGTAGCGCCCTGGCACTCGCGAATTTCTTACCTGTGCAAATGGTGCTGTATGGTCTGGCGCAAATCGTGATGATTCTGCTTGGCCTCTATCTGGCCGGTCTATCGACAAGCGTGTTGGTGTTCGAGCGCGCGGGCGGCGTGATCTGGTGCCGCGTCAAACCGCTATTTCAAAAATTGATTCCCGTCACGACCACCCCACGCGCGCTCATTGCCGGCATGGCGTGGGGTTGGTTGCCGTGCGGCTTGGTGTATTCGGTGCTGGTGTCGGCGCTGGCGACGGGTAGCGCCGTTTCCGGCGCAGCATTGATGCTGACGTTTGGGCTTGGGACACTACCAAATCTACTCGGCATGGCGCTGTTTGCACAGCAGATACAGCCGTTCATCCAACGCATCTGGGTGCGACGTGCTGCGGGGTCGTTGGTGGCAGGGTTTGGCGTGTGGGGACTGGTAAACCTGGCTTATAAAGCTTATTTGCAAGCCTCTTAGCGAGCTTCGTTCGTCCCGAATCGAGGCTGCTTCGCCTAATCGAGTCGCTTATTTATAAAAGGCCTGGCTGAATTTGACTTCATGCTTAGGGCTACCCGCAACTTCAACCTCCCCATTAAAGGTCAAGGTATCCGGTGGCGCGACCCGAAACTCGGCGAGGTAATACACTGCCGTGCCTTCCTTGATTTCGCGCATCGTCAGCTGGCTCAGTTGCTGGGTTAAATTGGTCGCAAATAGCGAGATTTTTGCGGCCACGGGCATCGATAGGCCCTTATTGTTTTTCTTTAACACCGAAATGGTCAGCAAACCGCGCGTTTTGCTGCGTTCGATTTTGTATGCCCGCGCCACTTCAGGTAACAGTTCGTTGGTGGTTAACGCGTTGTAATGAATTTCCAAATCACCAAACTTCTGCGACTTCTCGGCATGAGCCAAGCCTGTCACTGCGCACATCAAAACGGTTGCGAGCAAAAATTTCATGACGCGTCTCCTTTATGCGTGAGGGGATAAGGCTATACGTGGGTTATTTGGGCAGGGCGGCGAGCCAGACCACGACATCATCCAGTATGCCACTGCTCGCCTGATTAAAACCCTGGGCGGCCCCGGCTGCATCGTAACTTGGCACGGGTACGCGTCGCTCAAACCATTTACGGTTCACCAAATTATGCGTTTTCATGTCGATTAATTCAGCGCGGAGCACCACCCGCACGCTGCCCGGCGAAGTCGAGGCGTCGTGATAAAACTCGGTCAACTCCGTGTCCAGCAACAACTCTCCGCGCACCTGACCGCCTGCCATCATCACCGTCGCAAACCCACTCTGGGCCTCCAGGCGGGCGCGCAATAAATCGGCAAAACGCTTACCGGGGCGCTCGGTCCAGCGCGCATATTGATACTGACTGCGTGTGCCCGGCGTGCTGCTGAACACCAGACTTTCATCGTCATAAAAAGAGGTCACCGTCGTGTCCAGCACTAATAACGCGCGCGGATCAGCTGGCGCAGCAGCTTGGCCGGTCACCGGTTTATCTTCCAACACGTAATTCACCACCGGCGGGGTATTGCTACCATTCAGCAGCGAGCAGCCGCCTAGCAGTAGGGTAAGTACGGGCAATAGTTTTTTCATGCTCATTTTTCTCCGGGCCCGAGTGATTTTTTGCCGGCGCCAAACAGCGCAGCTCGCGGGTTGGACAGCCGCTTGCTCGCGGTGCCCAATGCATCCGCGCCGCCACGAACATCGCGGCTGACATTGGTTAACTCAAGCGTGGTGGTCTCGGTTAAATCCTGTAGCTGGGTGGAGATCAAAGCGGATTCTTTTTGGAGGTTTGTCATCAGTACGGTGGCCTCTTTGAGCGCCTTGGAAGCGTCTTGCCCGACCGCATGGATACTGGCTTCCGAGCCAGCAGCCGCGTGGCTGACGCTATCGCTGGCTTTACTCACTTGATCGGTTGCGTCCTTAATCCCTTTCAACGCCGCTTGTATGCTTTGTTTGTTAGCGGCCAAATCGCCGGTTAAGTCATTCAAATTCTTTAAAGTTTGGCTGAGTGCGAACTGATTTTTGTCGGACAACAAAGCGTTTATCCGCTCCAACACTTTTGCGCCGTTAAGCGCCAGATTAGTGAGCGCAACGGCTACCTTGTCGAGATCGGAACTGCCTTCGCTAATCACCGGATAGCGTTCACCCTGAGCGACTTGGGTCAACATCGGACTGACATTGTCGCGATTGGTGATTTCGATAGCGGCAATGCTGGTGACGATGTTTCGTTTGACATAAGCATTGGCGCTCCTGCGCACCGGCACGCCAGCATCGATTTTGACACGCACACTGACCGCTTCTTGCGCACCGAGTACAAAGCGATAGCTCTCGACCTCGCCCACTTTGATCCCACGCATTTTGACTGGGCTGCCCACGGCCAGTCCGTCCATAGACTGATGGCGAAAATAAATCGTATACGTTTGGTACGACGCATAGTCCGCTCCGCCCGCAACCCATACCAGCGCCACGGCCAATAGTGCAAAGGTGATCAGTACCATCGTCCCTACCAGGGTGTAACGACCTTCAGCTTCCATTCAGTCCTTCTTTCTGCGGCCGCGACGAAAAATACTCAGTCAGCCATGGGTCATCAATTTGTCTCAATTTCTCGATCGATCCTTCGCCTAAAACCCGTCCGTCTGCCAGCACGATAACGCGATCGATAATAGAAAGCAGTGTATCCAAGTCGTGCGTAACCAGAAAGACCGTGAGCCCCAAGCTGTCGGACAATAAGCGAATCAGATGGTCGAACGCGCGCGCAGAAATCGGGTCGAGTCCCGAAGTCGGCTCATCGAGAAACAGCAGTTCAGGATCGAGTGCCAGCGCCCGTGCCAGCGCGACGCGCTTGCGCATGCCTCCCGACAATTCGCTCGGCTGCTTGGTCGCCACATCCGGCGGTAGCCCCGCCATTGCCAGTTTCAAGCGCGCCAACTGCAAGCATTCGCGTAGCGGTAATTGGGTGTGCTCGCGCAATGGCGTAGCCAC
Organism: Thiobacillaceae bacterium; assembly: GCA_031366105.1. GTDB lineage: Bacteria > Pseudomonadota > Gammaproteobacteria > Burkholderiales > Thiobacillaceae > Thiobacillus. The sequence goes on from JANLZE010000007.1 coordinate 171,519, forward strand.
ATTTTGCTCAACGGTCATGGATGAGAATAACGCGCCATCCTGAAACAGCACGCCAAAACGGGTTCGCAATGCGCCCAGGCGCTCGGCGGGAAGGTCCCAAACCGCCTCACCTAGCACCTTCACGCTACCCGAGCCCGGTTCCAGCAAACCGATAATTTCGCGTAGCAGCACTGACTTGCCCGTTCCGCTACCGCCGATGAGCGCAATCACTTCCCCGCGCCGCACGTCCAGACTCACCCCTTGATGAATGACCTTGCCACCCAGCGTGGTGTTGATATCGCGAACCTCAATGACGGTCTCGGTCATTAGATATCCAGCTGCACAAAAATAATGGCAAAAATCGCATTCAGAATAATCACCGCGACGATGCTCTGCACCACCGTCGAGGTGGTATTTACGCCGACACTTTGCGCATCGCGCTTGGCCGCAAACCCCATACGGCTTGCGATTAGCCCAATAAAAATTGCAAACACAGGCGCTTTGCCGATGCCGACCAGCAGCGTATGGATATCCAGCGCGCTGCTTAAGCGATCCAGAAATACCGACCCTGAAATATCCAGCTGTTGTTGCGCCACGACCATGCCGCCGAGCAAGCCGGTGATGTCACCCAAAAATACCAGCAGCGGCAACGCAATGACCAGCGCGATTAACCGCGGCACGACCAGCACAGCGTAGGGTGATAAACCCAAGGTGGTAATCGCATCAATCTCTTCGGTGACTTTCATTGTGCCGAGCTGCGCGGTGATCGCCGCACCTGTGCGGCCTGCCACCAGAATGGCAATAATCACCGGCGACAGCTCACGGCAGATGGCCGCCGCGACACCATCCACCACAAAAATATTGGCGCCATATTTTTTGGCTTGCACGCCCATCAAATATGCGAACACTACGCCGAGCAAAAATATCAGCGCCATCGAAATCGGAATCGCGTTGACGAAAATGGACTGTACCTGCGCACCCAGCTCGCGCCAGCGAAAATGATCGGGACGACGCACCAGCGCGGCAAGTTCAAATGTTAATCGACCCACAAAATCCAGCAGCCCGCTGATGTGCTTACCGAACGTGATCATCCCCCGCCCGAGTTGCGCACGAAACGTCAGCGCGCTCGGCGTAGCGTTCATTTGGGTGGCTGCAAAATGCTCGGTAACGAGCTGCATAATCGACGAATGTTGCGGTGTGAAATTAACGAGCTCGAGTTGCGGTGCTGATTCCGACTCCGACATCAGGTTCAGTAATAGCCAAGCCCCTGCGGTGTCGAGCCCCGTCAATCCGCCGCCATCCACCTTCGTGATCTTGCCTGCAGGCCGCGCCGGGGGGGTGACCATATCGGGGTTGTGCACCACCCAATCGCCGCTCATTTGCACGCTTGCCTGGGCCTCGTCGACCTTTAACTCCGCGCGGTTCAAAACTGTATTCCTAAGGGATTATGGGGATCGACCCCCGACATGAACGGCAAATGTCGCTCGCCGTGCGTCACTTGATACACGCAGCCCACCCAGTTGCCGATCACCGCTTCGGCGGTATCGTGCCAAGTGTTATCGAGTTGCGGCAGTAACAGGGATTCGGGAAACACGAGCGTCTCGCCGCCTTGCACGCGGTGCGTATATTCTCGCAATACCGCCTGCGCCTGCGGGTTGAAATAGCCGGACGGGAATGGCGGCCACTGCGGCTGTTTTTGCTGCGCCGCCAGCAAAAGGTCGCGCTTGTATTCTTTTAGTAGCGACACCGTGTCGTACTCCGGATGGCCCTGAAAAAAAACCGTGCGCAAGCCGTCGGCGCTCACGGCTAAATGCACGCCCGCCGTTTCAGACTCCACCAGTACGCGTACGCCAGCTTGATCGAACTGCGCGCGCGACACATCGTTCCAGCGCGAATGTGGTACGTCAAAACGCGTGTTGACGTCCATCACCAGCGGATGAGCGGGTGCTACGACGCGATGCGGAAACACGCCCCAGATTTTGGCCGGTTGCTGAATTCGGGTTTGCTGATGGCGAAACTGCATCACCGCGTGGGTGGCGAGGCACGAACAGAGCGTCGAAGTTACGTTATCCCAAGCCCAATCGATCACTTCGATCAGTGGCTGCCAGAAAGGCTCGTCGGCGAGATTGGCGTGCGTGACATTGGCGCCGGTGATGATCAGCGCATCTAGCCCTGATGCCCGTAGCGCATCAAACGATTCGTAGAACGCGTCAATGTGCGCGCGGGCCGCAGGACCGCGGGGCAAGGCCGGCAAGGTGAACGGATGCACATAAAACTGCGCAATCGGATTGGACTCACCGACCAGCCGCAGGAACTGGCGCTCGGTCGCTTCCAGCGCGGCATCCGGCATCATGTTCAGCAAGCCGATATGCAGCTCGCGGATGTGTTGATGCGCTGCGCGCTCGGTCGTATGCACCACCATGCCTTGCTGGCGTAGGCGCTCGAAAGCCGGCAAGGGCTTATGCGCGACTAGCGGCATTGCGGCCCTCCGATTCCGGTTCAGATGCAGTCGCCACAGGGGGATTGCCAGGCGAGTGTTTGCGCGCGATAGCAGTTTCGATCAGCGTCAGAAAATCCCGCTCATCTTTGACGGTGGCGATTTCTTGCGAGGTGACGGTGTAACCATGTGGCCGGGCTATCGCCTCATAGCGCGGCAAGCGCGAATGAAACAAGCGCGGGAAAATCCAGCGGGTAAAGTCATCAGGCTCAATTTCGGCCACATACGACAGACCTTTTTGCTGCAGATAAACCGGCAAATTTTCGGCCAGAAACGCCGGTCGATAATACAAAGGCTTGGGGTCAGACTGGGCGCGACGGATCAGCGTGTCTTCTTCTTCACGCGTCGTCGTCTGAATGTAAAGAATCAAAGTGTGCTCGGCCAGCAGTTCCACCACGCCCGGCTCGTCAAGCTCGCACAAGCTACCGCCCACATCATTGACGAAATGCGGATAGCCATAAATTTCGCGGCCCTTGCGGATGAATTCCGGCACATCCTTCATCGCTGCAATTTCGCCTGCGCGATACAAAGCCTGACGTCGGCTGAATTCCTCAAGCGATAAACCTTCCCAAGCCGGTCCGCCGAGCTTGCCGATAAACGATAGCACCGGGCCCAAGTCATGCACCTTGATGTTGTTCTTGATATCGATCCAGTCGCGCCGCAGCAAGTCGCGTAAAAACGGCGTCTGCATTGCCTGCTGCTTGATCAAATCGAGGATGGGTTCGTCCAAATAACGCGTACCGATACGGTAATCGCCCGAAAAATGAAACCAGTCATGCGCGCGCAGCATCGCGGAAATATGTGTTTTGCCCACGCCGGACATGCCCAGCAAGGTAATACGCTTGTGAGGCCAAGCGCGAAAAGTGTCAGGACTGAAGTGCATGGGCGCTAGAGAATAATGGGTTTGCAAAATTAACACGGCATTTTGAGTATTGAGGCTTATCGACCCAGCAAGGCCCATCGACGATCAGCCACTTATAGCTGAGCCGCTTCACCCACCAGGAGCTGCGCTTGGCGGACCAAACAATACTCAGTCCGAAGACTACCGAAAAGCGGCGCTTTTAACAAAACTCGTCAAAAATGATGATCCACCCACATCTCACGCAAGCTTTAAAACTGCTTTAAATATCACCCGTAAGGCCCCTGTGCAGCCCCATCCTAAACTTTTGCAAACATAAGGCCGCTAAGTGTCGAGGTATTCCCTCATCAGATAAGGATTCGATATGAATAGAAGAAATTTTTTAACTGGTTTAACGCTAATCCCTGCCGCTTCGTTGTTGCCGTTAATGGCTTATGCAGGAGAGTCTGACCTGACGATAGGCGTTTTCCCCGGAACCGGTACCGCCGATTTACCGTTAGATGAACTGCGTACTGCGATCATGCCTTTCACCTTGGCGTTGGCAGGCGCTGTGGGCCTTGAGGCCAAGCTCACGATGTTTCGTACTATTAAAAGCGTTACCCGTTCCTTGGAAAAAGGCCGCCTCGATCTCTATTTCGTACCCCCCACTGTCGCTATTGACGTGCTGGACAATGGCTACGTGCCTATTGCTCGGGTAAAAGACCCGATTACAGGTGCGTTGGTACGTCTTAAAGGCGCAACTGTGAAGACAGTCGCCATGGCCGAAAAAGCCTCGTGGCCCGATGTGATGGGACGTTACGTGTTGAAACAGAATAAACAGGAAGTAGAGTTTCTCAATCTTAAAACCCAGGAAGATGTGGTGCTCGCCATGGAAAATGGCTATGCTCAAGCCGGGGCTATAGGCACCAAGTTAGTCAAGGAAGTCATCGCCAAGGGCACTCACGAGGTTTGGTATCCCTTACCTGCAACGCCCGGCTTCAGCTTGATGTCTAGCACTCACCTAGCGGAGAGCGAACAGAATAAAATCGCTAACGCGGCCGTTGCGCTCAGTCCACAAGTGATTCTAACCATGCAGAAAGTCTTTCTCAGTAGACTTGCCGGTTTTGTCGTCGATAAACAAGCGGACTATAAAACCCTAAAGATTGCTGTTCGCGAGGCAGGCTATTAAGTTTAAGCCTTGATTAAAGTAATAAAAAAAGGGCACCCTCGGGTGCCCTTAGTTTTACTTCGTGTTTTGCTTCCGGGTAAGGCTTAGGTGTTGTAAGCCCGCTCGCCGTGACTCGCCACGTCCAAGCCTTCGCGCTCTTCTTCTTCAGCCACACGCAGACCCATGGTCATGTCGATCAGTTTGAACACGATGAACGCGACCACACCAGACCAGATCAGCGAGGTGAGTACTGCTTGCGCTTGTATCCACACTTGGGCGCTGATACCAGGACCATCGACCGGCACGTTTTTGACGTAGTCGATTATCCCCGTGCCACCCAGCGACCACGAGTTGAATACCCCGGTCAGCAGCGCACCCAAAATACCGCCTATGCCGTGTATGCCGAACACATCCAGCGCATCATCCGTGCCCAGCAATTTCTTAAGGCCCGTAACACCCCACAGACAAACCACACCTGCCAGTGCACCGATCGCCAACGCGCCACCCACACCAACCCAACCGCAGGCAGGAGTGATTGCAACCAGTCCTGCTACCGCACCAGAAGCTGCGCCTAGCATCGAAGGTTTGCCTTTCAGCATCCATTCCGCGAGGATCCAGGTCATGGCTGCAGCGGCCGTCGCGTTTAAGGTATTGATGAAAGCCAGCGTCGCGGTGCCGCCTGCTTCCAGCGCAGACCCAGCATTGAAACCAAACCAGCCGACCCACAGTAATGAGGCGCCGATCATCGTCATCGTCAGGCTGTGAGGGGTAAATGCCTCACGGCCGTAGCCGATACGCTTGCCAATCACAATGGCACCGACCAGACCGGCAATACCGGCATTAATGTGCACCACGGTGCCGCCCGCAAAGTCCAGCGCGCCTTTTTGGAATAGCCAGCCTGCCTTGGCTGTTTCACTGGCGAGAGATGCCGCATCCTTGATTGCATCAGGGCCGGTCCAGAACCAGACCATATGCGCGATGGGGATGTAAGCGAAGGTAAACCACAGTACCGAGAAAATCAGCACCGCCGAGAACTTCATGCGTTCGGCAAATGCGCCAACGGTTAGCGCGACCGTAATCGCCGCGAACGTCGCCTGGAAAGCAACAAACGCAAACTCGGGAATCACCACGCCTTTGCTAAACGTGGCCGCATTCGCCACGCTGCCGTCGACAGGATTAAAGATGCCTTTCAGAAAGAGCCGGTCAAATCCGCCAAAGAACGCATTGCCCTCGGTGAACGTCAGCGAGTAGCCATAAACGGCCCACAGCACGATGATCAGCCCAAAAATCGAAAATACCTGCATCAAAATCGATAGCATGTTTTTGCTGCGCACCAGTCCGCCATAAAACAGCGCCAGGCCCGGAATCGACATCATGATCACCAGGAGGGTCGAGACCAGCATCCACGACGTATCACCCTTGTTGGGAACCGGTGCCGGAGCAGCTGCCGCGAGTGCGGGAGCCGCTGCAGATGCGGGAGCCGCCGTAGCAGGCGCAACTTCTGGCGTAGTGGCCGTGGCTGGAGTGGCGACGGCTTCGGCGGCAGGCGCTACAACAGGCGCCTCTTCCGCTTGCGTTAAGCCCGGGGTTAGCAACGCCAATGTCAAGCCTAACGAGGCGAGGGTCTTCTTCAAAAATAGTTTCATCATGATCTCCTCACAACGCCTCGGGTCCGGCTTCGCCAGTGCGGATACGCACTACCTGTTCCAGATTGAACACAAAAATTTTGCCGTCGCCGATCTTGCCGGTATTCGCAGATTTCTCGATCGCTTCGATCACTCGCTCGAGCAACTCAGCTTTGATCGCCACATCAATCTTCACTTTGGGCAGAAAATCGACCACATACTCTGCACCGCGATACAGTTCGGTGTGGCCTTTTTGGCGGCCAAAGCCTTTTACTTCTGTCACCGTCAAACCCGTTACGCCGATAGCAGATAATGCTTCGCGCACTTCGTCGAGTTTGAACGGCTTGATAATTGCCGTTACGAATTTCATGTGATCTCCCGAGGGTTAGGATTGAGCGGAAAGCCCGCCCCTTCAATTAGTTGCCGTTATAGGGTCAAAATACTTTTTGCACCCATACCGTCACTTGACTATCCGCGATGTTCTTCGGATATACGCCCCCTTGGGCGACGCTGCCGTAACCGAAATTATTGACGCTACTGGTATCGGTGTATTGCACACCGATGGTCGTACCCGTTAGTTTGGGGCCGATCTTCCCTAGGTCATAGGCTGCGCTGATTTTCCAGTCGTTATACGAATAGGCTTTGTCGTTATTCATGCCCACCGGCAATGCTGAATCGCGACCGGAATATTTTTGAATGCCGTAATGCGCGCCTAAAGTCAGGCCGGTCTCACCTACCGGAACGGAAGCGGATAAATCCACGTAATAGGTTCCGGAAGCATCGCGAACCCCAAAGGTATCGCCTAGGCTATGCGAGTATTTCACCGTGAACCATTTCCAGCTCGCTGCTGCGTAAAGCTCGTCCGTATCCGCTTTGATAAAACCCGCGGTGACATCGCCCGGATACCAATACTTCAAATAACCGACATCGATGCCTACCGGTCCAAAACTATGTTTATAGCCGCCATACAGATCAATCTCTGCGCTTCCGCTTGATTTGTAAGAACCGTTGTCGCGCAACCAGCTAATATTAGAGGCCCAAACGCCTGCGTAAAAGCCACTGGCGTGCGAGTAATCCATGCCCCCCTGAATAGCGGGATCTTCGTTAGTCTGTGTCAAACCACGAAAAATATATTGGCTATACACCCCCACATTAGCGGTAAAGGTATGAGGGCTTTCCGGCGCGGCAGGAGTGGCATCCGCTGCCATCACGCTAGCTGGAGCTAAGATCACACCCGCCAGGATTAAAAAGTATTCAAGTTTGATCATTTTCATTTAATTTCTCCGCAATGTTTGTGTGCTACCCGTGCACTCCTTCGGACATGAGCATGGGCCGTGCCAATCAAAATATTCAATAAAATCAATAGGATTATATCATCACGCGTGTCAGCATCCCCCAGTAAGGCGCTTACTTGGTGCATTGTCTAACTCTATGCACTAAGTTCGTGCGTGAGGCAATTTGAATAAGCTTGGTACACTATTGCAAGCCATTTTCAAGGAGCTTGCATGAAGCCTGATTCCTCATTTCCTCCCGCCGACTTTATCAATAACATTGCTCACAAACTGGGCGAAGTGCTGAAGCAGTCGCCCGCCAAAGATATTGAAAACAATGTCAAGGCCGGGCTGACCTCCATGCTGACGAAGCTGGATATGGTGAGCCGCGAAGAGTTCGACGTACAGACTGAGGTGTTAGCGCGTACCCGCGAAAAGCTGACATTATTAGAAGCTCGCCTGGCCCAGCTGGAAAAAAAACAGCCCAGCACACCGTAACGCGACGGCGTGGCGATTGCTGTTGTAAAAAGCCGGGCGCTCTCGGGTATGGATGCGCCTGAAGTGGTCGTGGAGGCGCATCTGGCTAATGGTTTGCCTGCGTTCACCCTGGTAGGGCTACCCGAAACCGAAGTCAAAGAGGCACGCGACCGGGTTCGAGCAGCAATACAAAATGCGCGTTACGAATTTCCGGCGCGCCGCATCACCGTCAACCTCGCCCCTGCCGATTTGCCCAAAGAATCCGGGCGTTTTGATTTGCCCATTGCGTTGGCCATTCTGGCAGCCTCGGGACAGATCCCAAAAGACAAGTTCCAAACCTGCGAATTCGCCGGCGAGCTGGCGTTAACGGGCGAGTTGCGCCCGGTGCGTGGAGCCTTGGCGATGGCTTTAGCCACGCGCGCCGCTAAGCGTCATCTAGTGTTGCCAGCCGCTTCGGCTATCGAAGCCAAACTTGCTGCAGGCGCAGAGGTGTGGGCAGCGACCAGTTTGCTGGAAGTCTGCGCGTGGTTGGGCGGGCAAGGCGCGTTGGCGATCCCACTGCCAGAGGTTGCCACGCACCTGCCTGAGTACTCTGATTTTTCTGAGGTAAAGGGCCAAGCCTCAGTGAAGCGCGCGCTTGAAGTCGCGGCGGCAGGGGGGCACTCGATATTGATGAGTGGGCCGCCCGGCACCGGCAAATCCATGTTGGCGGCGCGCTTTCCGGGCATTTTGCCTGCGATGAACGAGGACGAAGCGCTGGAAGCGGCCGCGGTGCAGTCCCTGAATAATGCGTTTCGCACCGAGCACTGGATGCGCCGCCCGTTTCGGTCTCCGCATCACACGGCCTCGGCGGTGGCCTTGGTGGGTGGCGGCTGTTAATTCCATCTTTAAACGCGACTCTACATTTTATTAAGCTACTGGATTAAATTATGGCCTCCCTTATAAGGAAGCCTTATGTCCAGCGGTCAAGAAAAAATAAACGAATTCCCCGACGACGGTGCCCTTTGGTTTATCAAATGGATTGATGAATTTCGGATACCTCACCTTGGCACACGTTCCACATCCGTTTCGGTAATTCTGCAAAAACTTCCTTTCACAGAAATATCAGAACTCGGTTCATTAACAGGAGAAAAATTGCTTCAGGCCCTCGGTCAAAGGAGGGGGCGGGATCCGATCGTAGAAGTGTTGCCAGTTAATCCATTGGTACTGGTTGGTACCCTTCCCTTACTATACATAGGTGCCGTCTTTCATAACAAAGTCAGGGTGGGCGAATTGCCTACCAGGCGCAAGCGACTTGAATTTCTCAACGGCGGCCAAGAGGGAACGGAAATAACTTTAGGGGAACTGGCTCCACCCCCGCCCGGCTGGACAGATGCGCCACACTGGCTTTTGAATAAGTACGAATACTCAATTGCGCCTTACCCACCGCGCTCTAGAACTCTAGTTATTAAACGCCCAGGCATCACCTACGTCATACCCCGCATGTCCATATTCAAAGCGTTTTACGCATGTCATACAGAACTTGCGAAGGCATTCTGCAATGGGCCATGGCCGGAGCGGCTGGAGGATGTCATTTGCTTATTGGACTTGAGGTCTGGTCTGAAAACCGAAATCGAATCATCTGGGCAGTGGAATATTGTTTTACAAACGCGCGTGCCGGATAAATTCGCTGAGCTCCTGGCCTTATATTATTTTGACCCATTTGCAAAAGCATGCGCCCAGTCGATTTACTCGAAAAGTCTCCAAGATCGCGGCGGACGAGATCAAGCTCCTTGGTATGCAAGCGCTCAGATTCCGTTCAAGCCTACATCGGAGAAATTATTTCTAAATGTACGTGGCTTCCAGCTGCGAAGCTGGAAATATAAAAACGAAGAAGGGACCAACACTGAACATCAAAAATTCCTCGTCACAGAGATAGTCGCAAGCACTTGGCCAGACTACATCCCAGACATTGGATACGAGCGCTTCAATAGTGGTCGGACTGGTGCGACTCAAACGAATGTAGAAGGCATCGAACCTTACCAAAACACCCCCGAAGGTGTCCTTAGTAATCCAGATACAGTAATCGATGGCGAACACGATGCAAATGCTGCATCGCAAGCGACATATATGAGTGCTACCGAATTTTATTGGATAAATCCTCCCAGAAAAGTGAAACTTGAGAAGATGTCAAGCCAACGATATATGGAACGTGGCGGGCCGCCTCCGCCGCCCCTACCCGGCAGTAAGGTTTCGACTGGTGAACATACGCATCAACAGGACACCAACGTCCAAGGCGTAGCCGAACTCATCAATAGGCAGCCGGAAAAACGCTTTGAGCAAATTATGGATGTATTCGAATCACTAACCAATAAACAATTCATCACTTCCATGAAGCCGTTTCCCTGTCCGATACCCGGAAAGCACCTTCGCCGGGGTAGCCACGAGTGTTGGAGCTTTATCGATGATGAATCCCGCAAATATGGTTATCGCCCCCGTAGAGGATGGCGCCTTGCAGAATACGACGCCGACAATTTAAAAAACTGCAGGTATCGAAGTGCACTAGTGGTGGAGTTAAAGATCAATGCCGAGACTCACTACTGGATTGAGATTGAATGCCGAGGAAAAGAAGGTGGCTACCGTTCACCCCTACTCTCGAACATTAATGGCAATGCTGCCGAAATCATCACTGCTGCGTTGGAAATTATTGTAGAAAAAAGCGGCATAAATTTGAAACCACCCCTAAACCATTTGCTCAGCCGGCAAGGCGTCATTACGGCCTGTTATAAACATGCTTATGAGTCGCGAGGTAGCACGAATCTGGATATCGACTCGGTTAGGCGATTTTTATCCGGATGATAATGAATTGAGTCAGCTAGGAAGTATCTCTAGCGTTTGCACCATTGTTACGAAGTTTCGTCTTGCTGGGCGCCCCAGGATAAGGAGAAATTGAATGAGGCCTATGCAGGTCGCCGCACAGCCTGGCCTCGACGGGAATTTGCGAGTCATTTGGACTGAGTACGCTACGCATACTTGATATCGATGTGCCAAGATACTGGTTCAACAAGCAGGTGGCAGGAACGACTTTCCTACTCCCCGTCTGGAGAAAATAAGTGCCAGTTTTTCAAACTAACCTATCTTAGGTTAAGGTACGAATCGAAACTTGATGACTACTTGGCCGAGGTGGCAGAGAACGGAACAAAAGGCTCCGCTTTTTCATGTAGAAAATACTTCTCGAATAGAGGCAGTGCCTCACGACCATGAGCTGCACCAAGGCCACGAAGGCGGTCAATCATCCCAACACCATCAAGCGTGAATTTCCCAATGGGTACTTTTGGTTGAAACGGGAAAAATCGTGGCGACTCTTGCCGGTGGTCTGACAACAGCTTGGCTGTTCCATCAGCGCCGCGTGATTGCCCCTGCATAAAAAGTGCCGTAGATTTCAGCAAGAGTCCTGCATATCCTGACTCCTGGGGAATGTCCAACACCTCTTCAGTGCATCCTAGTCGCACGATGAAAAGATCATCATCTTTCCAACCAAGAATGCTCCTTGCTTCCACGGCCGCCAAACCTGCTGGGTTGTTTGCCCAAATTCCGCCATCAATCAATGGTGCACCGCTTGGCATTGGGTGTGCCTGAAAGTATGTGGGTGCCGCCGCTGTAGCTAGGGCGACGTTGACAGCACTTTCTTTCCAGTCTGCTTGCAGTCGAGGATGGTGTTTGGTCTTAAACACATAAACGTCCTCATTGTCGGCATGATAAGCTGGTATAACAAGTCGAACAGTGCTGTCCCCCAAACGTTTGGATTGAAACGCACGCTCCAAAGCTTTTTTCAACTGTAATGGATCATATTTGGGGATAGCTAGCTGTTTACCGATTTTTAGGTGCCGACTATACCAACCGGTCAACCTTAAAAATACACCATTTTGGTCAAGTGGATTTTGCTGGTCAAAAATGCGTGGGCCATCATTAACATAAAACTGCATGATCTCTTTGGCCGACATGCCAATGCCCAAGCCAATCGCAATGATGCCACCCGTTGAGGTTCCGGCAATCAAATCAAAGTGGTCGGCAATGCGTTTGCCTGTAGCCTCTTCTATTGTCTCCAAAAAAGCGGCTGCAAACGCACCCTTGATACCCCCCCCATCTAACGCGAGAATTCGTCGTTTACTTCTCTGCATCTTCTTCTCCTGGGTGCTTACCACCCCCTAGCCACTCGTCGGTAGCAAGCCAATTCTCGAAATATGCTAGCCACATATATACCCAAGGCACGATGGTTTCGGCTATTGATTTATCGAGTGTCCATTCGTTGTGACTTGGAAAGTACAGACACAAGCGAACGGGTTTTGTCGAATACACATGTGGCAAGTATCTTCCAGGTGCCAGATCATTAAGATCTGGACTCAGTACAGTTACCTCAGGTAATCCGTAATTTTTGAAACGAATTCGCAGGTGATAAGAGCGACAGAGGGGGCTTGGCCTTGCGTCAAATTCCCAGATCAATTCACCTCGTCGTACCTGCCCGTGACCATGGCAAATTTGGCTGGATTTGAGCCTTAACCATTGCTGCTCAGGACTAAGGGTTTTCGCCATTATAAATAATGCCCTATCGCCCAAAAAATGTATTATTCCGCACAGTCACCGCTCCATACGCTGGCGAGGTGATCAATCCAATTACTGGGGCGACAGCGAGCAGGCCATAGGATCGGGCTTGCCCAATGGGATTGGTAATGTCTGCCAAAATCTCCCGGACATGTTCCTTACTTGCGCCAAATTTGTTGGCCAAGTTTTTGGCAAATTGATCTTTTCCTTCAATCTCTAGCAATGACTCTACCGACGTGAGAGCATCCTTGTGCCACTCGAAAAAAGCCATAGCTAGACGCGTGTCCTTGTTCCATTTGTCAGCAAAATTCTCCCCTGAAGTTGTTTCGTTTTCAACAGTGAAGTGTTGCCGCCCTGAACGCATTTCGATATGAATGAATGTTGGCATCTTACGAATGACGGCGGTTATAAAGTCGAAGGCATTGGCGTGAACCTGTTGGGTCGCGCACTCTTTATAAGCCCATCCTGCAAGCGTAGTAATGATGACGGAGATTGGTGCCAAGTCTGCACGAAGGCTACCCACAAACAGCTGATCGCGGTGACGTTTCAGCACTTGAACTATGCGCTTCAGAAAAGGCTTTGACATGGTTGGCTCAGGGAGTGGGGTAACATCTGCGCGCGCTACAACAAAACTTGTCTCTGCTTGGTAGAAGCGCGGTCTGATCTGGGCATATTGGTCAAATTTGCCAATGTAACCTTTGGAGTTTGTGGGCTTCCACTGCTGTAATGCCCTGTCTGGCACCAACTCCCCGCCCTGGTGACACCGTGGATTGCCTATAGATGGCGTGATGTCTAGATGAAATAGGTTGGCATAGTTGATACGCCAGCATCGTTGCTTTTCTTCAAGCATGCCATCGTAAGTGGTGTGCTCCTTCAGGCGACTGCCAATGAGGGCTTTGACGGCCCGGGGATCGGATGTATGCGGCAAAGTAGGCAGGTGACACACTAAGTCCACATCGAACTCATTTCTGGCAATGGGCTTGATCGTTGTTCCAAGGGCGACAGACCCTTGCGGATAGATTTGTACCCGATCCAAATATGGAGACTTTGACTCGGACAGCCACGAGCCAACGGCTTCGTATCTAGCCTTTGCAGATTGATACTGTGCCTCAGTAATTTCAATCTGCTTGCAAAGTCGGTCGAGCAGCTCAACAACCATCTGCTTTTTCTTTGTCACGAACAGTGCTACTTGGGCATCGCGATGCATATAGACCTTTCTCGGAGCTCAGCCCCGTGCTAAACTAAGTTGTCGATAATGACAATACGTACTTGATGGATTAAATTCTAGGCGTACATGTCGATAACGTCAAGTGAATATTACAATAGGCGACAAATGGAAGAATTTGGCAGAAAACTGTTTGCAGAACGACTGCGCGACGCCCGCGAGCGACTCCGTGGGTTGACGCAAGCCCAATTGGCGGATAAAAGTGGGCTCCCATCCACGTCTATTTCACATTTTGAGAATCCTGAAGGCACACGCAAACCGTCGTTTGACAACCTCCGACGGCTGGCAAACGCACTTGAGGTCACGACGGACTATTTACTTGGCCGTTCAGACGACCATATAGGAATGCCATTGGCCGCCGATGCTCTGTACCGCGATGTACAGAATCTGACTGATGTGGACAAGGAGTTTGCCCAAGCGATGATTAAAAAGATGCTGGAAAAGAATCAGCCTAAGGAGTGACTATGTTCGACAACCGGCTCCGGGATGCCACCCAACATGCGGAAAAATTAGTTCGAGACGAGAAGCTCGAACTACCTATCAACCTAATGGCACTCGCAAAGAGCCATGACATTTTAGTAGAAGCAAAGCCAAATACCGTAAAAGGGGTGTCAGGCATGCTTCTGCGAGTCGGGGACAACTTCGCGATCTGCTATGCAACACATATCAAGAGCAGCGGCTTCCAGCGTTTCAGTATTGCGCACGAGTTGGGCCATTTTTTCCTTGCCGGTCATCCAGAACAAGTTTTTAGTGGAGGTAAACTAACTCACGAGTCTCAGGCAGGTTTTGGTTCGCGGGATCAAATTGAGCTAGAGGCTGACCACTTCGCCTCCGGTTTGTTAATGCCTTCCCACCTGTTCGAGCTTGAAGCGGGCAAATATTCGGATGGTTTCACAGCAATAGAAAAATTAGCCGATCGTTGCCAAACATCATTGACAGCTTCGGCGATTCGATACGCCGAGCTAACAGACGCTGCTGTTGCAGTGGTTGTCAGTACCGGGGCATCTGTGGATTACTGTTTCGCCTCGCGCGCGATGCGCGGAATCAGTGGTTTTAAACACCCGCTAAAGGGCTCCGTGCTAGCACGGGACTCCCTGACACGAGATTTCAATCAAACTGAAAGCAACATCACCGGTGCCAAGCGAGAGGATGACGAAGCAGACATGCTCGCTTGGTTTCGCGTTGATGAGGAAATTGATGCAACTGAGGAAGTTGTTGGTCTCGGCGACTATGGAAAAACGCTCACCATAATTTGCGCCGAACTTCCCGATGATGATGACGAAGTCGACGACATGACCTCGACTCCCCCTCATTTTAGGTGATCGGCTGCTACCAGCTGATCTTGGTGCGGGTGACACAACAAATGAAATTTGTGACAAGTTAGTGAAAAACTACTGACACAATTAGTGAAACAAAGGCTCCAAGTGGAGCCTTTAATCTTCAGGGCTTAAATATTTCGTATTCAGTATGGCTCGGATTACATTGGTTGAACGCAGCCATCATCGCTTTCTTTACTGTCTCTTGGCCGGTTTTAGGACCCATACTCCAGAATGGTCGGCGCTCATTACGCGTGGGACCGCATGTGTGTGCCCACTGTGCCAATGTGACCTGTGGCACAACGACAGCCCGCGATCTTTCGGACCCGAACCTCCGATTCGTTGCAGTCGCTCGGGCATGGCAAAGCGGACTATGTAAGCTGAGAGAAAAAAGAAAAGGGCGACGAAATGTGAAACGTTAGCTAGCTGTAGCAACAAGTGCACGACGTCGCTGAAGGTATTCTGGTTGCGGAGCCTCTGCCTTTGGGTGAGTCAACTTTTGTCCATCGTACGGTTCAAGCTGACGTCTAAGCACAAAGTCTTTTCCGACCTTGACCCAATTGATTCGGATCGTGAGGTCGTCCTCAATTAGCAAATGCCCCTTCTCAAATGCGCGGTCCATAAGCAGCGAGAGGCAGACACCATTAGAAGGATCTAGCCGAATACTTTGGTCTTTGCTCCACGGAACGATGTGCGACGCAACAAGAAAGTCTCTGGACTCAATTCCGGTAATTGCACATCGGTATTCGTAATTGGACTTGACTGCATTAGCGAATGCCCTCTGAGCGCTCCCACGCGTTTTAATCGTGGCGCTTGAGTCGGCCACGCTATAGCTTTTACCCTCAATTTGTTTCCGAAACGCTTCAACTTCGCTGGGATCAGGGTCAGTAGCTTCCGCCGCAGCATCCCCTTCTGCGGTCGCCGGGTACCTTGCATCTAGAGTTTCAAGGAATACGCTAACAGATGTAGCCAGTTTTTCTGAGACAGGAGTGGGCTGTATCCATGCGTTGTGGTTCTTGGCGGAATCAAAAAACAGTCCGTATCCGGGACGGCGAAGATAGGCGGCGAGTCCGCGACCGATGTCGGTGTCCAGTCCATTTAGTACAGCAACAGGATTGTCTGAAGATTCGAGCCCTGAAAGGGACTGCTCGACTACAACACTTGGTACTACGCCTCCGCTGGCGAAGGTTTCCCACGCAAGCGCCGAACCCTGTGATGTTTTGGAAGCGAGTTCCTTAATAGGGGATGGCACGATGTTAAGGTCAGCCCAAGCATATGCGACACTTGGCCCTCTTAAATAAGCACGTAGATGCAATGTCGTTGGCTCATCGTGCAGCTTGATAGCCATCAAATATGGCTGACCAGCACCTCGTCTTGCAAGCATTGCCAACTCGTTCTCAGCCGCCTCAAAATCTGTGTGGGTCGGATCGCCTGGAATTGTCTCTGCCAGAGCATCGCTCGGGGATATCGACATTTTCCACGCTTTTGGGGCTCCAAGGCTGGTTTCCCATTTCAGGTGTGGGCGATCCGCGGAATTGAAGACAAGTGTGCCTAGCGTCGTTCCTGTTGGCCACTTATATGTAAGTGGCACGGAGCCCACTTCACCTGCCGTAACAGGGAAGAGACGCCTCACTGCGTCAAGGAAATCCGTTTTCTTCGAAAGCTGAATGTAGTCCTTTGTATATTTTGTGTTTCCCAGCCGCCCGTAGGTTGCGCGATGCGCTGATGGACCATAATAAATAACCAGTACCCATTCGACAGGCTGCGCAGCCATTTAGATTCTCCCGATTATGATTGCTTCCGGGGATTGGTGTGCTTCAACCTCCCGACAACTCTGTGCAGCTAGCGAACGGTGGGTCGTAAATCTGACGATTTCGGCATCGGGAAAAAGGGAATGAACCGATGCGGTGTCGCGGTTGGACATTACCCATTGCACTCCTCGCCTAGATAGCTCAGAACAGATCTCTGCAAGCTCAATTAGATCTGACATCTCAAAAGTCTTGGCCGTGTACTTGTTAAATTTAGCGGTGGGTTCTTTCTCAATATCCGGCCGAGTGAATACAGGCAAATATGGCGGATCAAGGTAGACAAAGTCTCCATGAGTTGCGCCTTCAAGTACTGCGCGGAAGTCAGCGGCAACTATGTCTGCCTTGGCTAAAATGGCACCGAAGGTCTTCATCGTGATGTCATCAATGCCCTTGTAGCGACGGTCACCCCAAGGCACATTCATGGCCCCGGTCCGAGAGTTTTCGCGCCATAGGTGATTCCAGGAAACCCCGTTCAGGTAGAGAAAGCGTGCAGCCTTCTCCACTAGACAAGAGGGGGCGGTGGTTGAACGGACTTCATAGTAGAACTCCTTTGAGTCGTTTTTCAGATACCAGTCCAATAACGGGCGGAGCTCCGATTGGTGGTCTTTCATCGCAACCCAAGCTGCTACGAGATGCTCATTGAGATCTGCGAGATGTGAGCGACCGGATACGCGGGCAGCGCATGCAAGAAAGACAGCCCCCCCTCCAAGAAATGGTTCGTAGTAGTTCTTGATGCTAGTGGGCACATACGGAAGGATGCGGGGGAGTAATCGAGACTTTCCACCTGCCCACCTGATGAAGGGCTTGATCGGCTTCAAGTCGGCCGTAGTTGTATGCTGTACATCAGACGGCATGTCCAAAGCGGGCAGCGTCATAGTCTTTGCTCTTTTGATTATCATGCCAATGGCCGATAATACAGCGTTGCTCGTAACTGCCGTAGCCTTGGGGTTCATATGTCTAACATTCAGCTCATTTGGCCGAACAAAGATCTGCTGCTTAAAGCATCGGGGGAAGTGAGCTACGAGTGGGTGCAACCGACTGATCAGAGGCTGCTTACGCCGCTAAAATTTGAGCGGCTCACCGCCCCCCCTCTGAAAGCTCGTGCGAATGTGCTTGCTATCGGTGATGGCTTGGACGTACTTGAGGCGCTGGCGACGCAAACCACCGTCCTGGATGGCGGGGTTCGACTCGTGTACATTGACCCGCCGTTCAACACTCAGGTGAATTTCCGTCAGTACAATGACACCATGCAAAGATCGATGTGGCTAAGCATGATTCGCGACCGTCTTACGGCGCTGCGGCCCTTCCTCGCAGAGGATGCCAGCATTTGGGTACACCTTGACGATAACGAAGTACACCGTGCTCGTTCGGTGATGGATGAAGTCTTCGGAGAGGGCGCATTTGTTGCATCAGTTGTGTGGCAAAAGAAAACAACTCGCGACTCCCGAGCTGCCTTCTCGTCAAACCACGATACAATTTTGGTATACGCTCCAAGCGGCCCGAAGAAGTGGAAGACTTCTCGGAACTTGCTAGTAAAAGATGATGCCCGATTGCAGAACCGTGATAACGACCCGCGTGGTCCTTGGTCCGATGCGCCCTTTACCGCGCCTGGCTATCGCAGAGCACAACAGTACGACATCGTTACGCCGACCGGGCAAGTGCTCAGTCCCCCACGTGGTCGTTCTTGGTACGCTACCCAACAAACCTACCTGGATTTGCTTGCCGATGGTCGAATCTGGTTTCCTAAAGGCGGTGATGGCTCGCCGCGTTTGAAGTTGTTCGAACATCAACTCAGAGGACTCGTTCCATTCACAGTGTGGGGCGCGGCAGACACAGGAACGAATGACGATGCAAAGCGGCACTTAATGGCTATGTTTCCCAAGTGTGAAGTATTCGATACCCCTAAGCCTGAATCATTATTGGAGCGGATCATTCACGTTGCGACGAACCCAGATGAATTGGTGGTTGATATATTCGGTGGCAGTGGGACAACCGCTGCAGTCGCACATAAGATGCGGCGCAGATGGGTGATCGCTGAGCGCAATACTCAGACAGTCCTTGATTTTTTACTGCCGAGGTTGCAGCGCGTAGTTGCCGGTAACGAGCCAGGCGGCGTTACCGAGACCACGAACTGGCTAGGTGGGGGCGAATTCGAGATCGTCCAAGTAATACCACGACTAGGTAGGCTAACCAAGAAGTTTCGGCCCGAGGCTCTGAAACAGCGCCTTGAAGCACTGGAGGAGATTCGAGTCCTGTCGCAGCCTAAAGCAAAGCGTTTGATCGCAGCGTGATAACTTGAAATAACCCCTCTCTTCTAGAATAGGAGAACTGCTTACCTGGCTTTGTGTGCCGATAGAGTTCAAGCGGTGGTTTGCAATTCATGATGTATTGGTTTAACAGCCAATGAGATGTTCGCGAATTAAAGTAGCGACAAGGCTAATAAAGCCAAACCAGCGGCTTTTTGGCGCGTAGCCGCGCGGACATTGCCACCCATATCGTTAGCTACTTGCCCTAAGCTGATGCCCCCGCAATGTCTTAAGTAAGCCAGCCCCGAGAAGTACCAGCGCCCACGCAGGGAGAGGAACATCACCGTCAGTGGAAGCGGGAGCACTCGCCACCGTGCTCGTCCCGGCGACATTGTTGGAAGTAGCCGGGTCATATATTCCGGAAGAAACGCTGGCGGTGGCATTCAGTGTCGCCGCCGAAGTGGGCTTCACCACAACCTGGAAAGCGGCATTCGCGGCGCTATTGAGGCTGGTAAGCGTGCAGGTCACCGAAGCATTCGCATAGCTGCACCCAGACGTGGCGGAAACAAATGTGGCCTGACTGGGTAAAGACAATACCGCGCTAACTCCTGTGGCGGTGTCCGGCCCGTAGTTGATGAGTTGCAGATCGTAAGTGAGGTTGGCGCCGGTTAGCGCTGGATCGGGGCTATCACTAAGGACTATCCCCATATCAGCACGAGTGCTGGTGGCATAACCCGCATTATAAAAACCGGCATTGCCTGCCCCATGCACTAACTGCGGTGTGGTACGGGCGGTCTGAGTTCCCTCGCCCAACTGCCCACCGCTGTTGTTTCCCCAGGCATGTACGGACAGATCACCGTGAAGCGCCAAGGTATGGAAGCGAGCCGCGGTGATGTCTATCACTTTCGTCATGGAGCCTACTACCTGGACCGGGCTCGAGCGAGAGGTGGTCGTACCATCTCCCAACATCCCGCCGCTATTTGAGCCCCACGCCCACTGGCTGCCATCTTCCAAAACCGCCAGGGTATGCATGCCGCTGGTACTGATGGACACCGCCGGTTTAGGCAAACTGGTTACTTCCTTTGGCAAGAACTTGGTGGTGGTATGACCCAGACCCAGTTGACCGGAACTGTTGTAGCCCCAAGTGAAGACCTTGCCATCCCAGGTTAATGCCATGCTCACTTCTACGTTGCTGCCCGTAGTGGAATCCCCGCCGGCGGCGATAGCAACTACGTCGGCCAAACCCGCTACTTGAATTGGCGCCGAATAGACCGTGGCGCTGTTGTCCGCGGTGACGTTGGACTCTGCTCCCCAGGCCCACACGGTGCCGTCTTTTTTAAGGGCGAGGGAGCGTTTGCCCGCCCCGGCGATGGCGATCACGTCCGTGAGTCCGTATACCTGCACGGGCGTGCTGGAATCGGTGAAGTTGAACGGTGCCCGCCCCAGTTGCCCAAAGAAGTTGTAGCCCCAGGCCCATACCGTGCCATCGGCTTTAAGGGCGAGGGTGTGGTCGTCGCCGCCAGCAACGGCGATCACATTAGTGAGGCCCGAGGCTTGCACGGGATTTGTTGCGTCGATAAGGGTGCCGTTACCCAACTGACCTTTGCCGTTGTAGCCCCAGCCCCACACCGTTCCATCCCCTTTACTTGCCGCTGTATGGTAGCCCCCGGTGGCGACGTCGCGCATATTGCTCAAGCTGGCAATGGGCGTTCCGGGATAGGCGCGCACCAAGCCCAATGCTTCCCCCCCACCTAATTGGCCATTACCGTTGTATCCCCAGGCGACCACTGTGCCGTCAGATTTCACGGCAGCGGTGTGGTAAATGCCGCCGGCTTTGGTTGCGCGGGCGGCCTTGACTGCGTTGCCCGCGTCCAGAATCCCCGTGCCGCAGGTAATGTTGTCGCAATCGTAAGAAGTGTTGGTCGGGAAATTCCGCGTGGTGTTAGCCAATAACACGCTAACCCCGGGAGGGCTTATTTTTGGCTTGGCTGCCAGCATCAGCGCAGCGACGCCGGCGACGTGCGGAGCCGCAAAGCTGGTGCCTACCATATCGCCCTTAATAACGCCGTCATTCAGCGGCGTGGTGACGCCGCCATCCGCTGCCATTTTGAGTTCAAGCAAATCAGTAAAGCTTCCTCCGGGTGCGCTCAGACTAGCCGCCTCACCTTGGTTGCTGTACGGTGCCAATCCTCCCTTTTGATCCACCGCCGCGACCCGGATGACCCTGTTGCAATTAGCCGGGGAGTTCTGTAAAGCACTGGCGCCTTCGGTGTTGCCCACGGCGGCGATGACCACCGCTCCCTTCTTGCGGGCATCATCGATCGCGGTCTGAATTCCTATTGGACAGGGGCTGGGACGGCCCACGCTGAGGTTGATGACTTTTGCAGGGCTGGGGTTTGTGTTCCCTGACACAGTTAGGCCTGCAGCCCAGCGAACAGCATCTATCAAGTCGGTGTCAGTGTATTGACCAGCGGGACCTACACATTTTCCGGTTATCCGAACAGGCAATATCTTGGCCTGCCAATCCACACCCGCTATGCCAATACCGTTGTTGGCGTTGGCTGCCACGATACTGGCAACTCGGGTGCCATGCCAATCGGAATTACTCACCGAGCAACCTGGCGTAGCCTCCTCTGCGGCAACCCAGTTACCCGGATCACCGGGATTTGCGTCCCTGCCGTTGCCGTCATTGGCGCGTACCGGATCGCTGATGAAGTCATAACCGGAAAGAAGCCGCCCGGAAAGCTCCGGATGCGTGGTCAACACGCCTGAATCAATGACCGCCACAACCAAGGTGTTCTTGCCCGTGGTGATGTCCCAAGCCGGTGGCAGATTCGCACCGCCGCCCGCACTCTTCAAGTTCCATTGGGAAGTCGAGTAAAGTGGATCAGTAGGCACAGCAAAATTATATCCCGGTGCTATCGATTCAGGCTCCGCAAAAAGTATCCCTGGGAGGGCCCGAATTCGAGCGGCAACTTCCTCGGCCTCGGCAGGTATCTTTTTTTTGGGTAGCTTAAAAATGTGCGTATCTCCGCTGGCTCCTTGCATATATGTAAGCTGTAAACCCGTTGCCTCGATAATTCGTTGTTGCCATTCTTTGCTCAACGCTTTTGGATGCTCCGCATTGCGCGTAGTGAGCGCGACTGTAATGATCTCGACCTCTGCCATATTCCTTATGCGGCTTTCCACATCTTCGAGCGACGGTGTTGGAATGAAGTGCCTTTGCTTAGATGGTTGAGGTGCAGTCGGCTTGGCTGTTTCAGCGGAGTGTGCGGCTGTGGCAAAAAAAACGCACACCAAGGCCAGCGTTCCGTTGACGGATTTCGATTGAAGCTTTTTCATGATTGCTCCCCCACTCACTTGATGGGCGGCCGGGCCGGTGGCCGAGCATCGAAGTCTGGGTCAACAGGGTGGGCGGATTCCACGCCGCCCGCCTGGACCATTCGGGTTGCCAACTCCCAAGCCTCCGCGCGGGTTAGCTTGCGGCCAGCGCGCAGCATATGATTTCCCTCTTTGGTTGCTCGAACGTGCGCGAGGCTTTCACCGACACGTGCGCCCATGTCCATGGCGCGCTGCGCGCCAGACAAGGCTGCGGCAGCTTGCGCCTGGTCGCTGTTCTGGTAACGCACGATGAATTCTGAAATTGTTGGTGTTTCCGGGGGGTTGACGGCCCACGAAAAGCCAGAGAGCGTTAAAGAAATAAAGGCGATGACGGCACATCGGGTGATGGACATAGGGTCTCCCTGTTTCTATTGGTCTGGTCGAGCAAACCCAATGCAGGCTACGTACTTATGATGACGGATAATCGGGATACATCCGGGTTGTTTATGAGCCGAATGGCCTTCCGACCCAAACTGAGTGCGAGCTGTCCCGCATGACTGTGTTGATTGCAGCGCTCATGTCGTTTTTTTTGGTGAGCAGGTCGAACTGGCTGCGCTGATTGCCAGCAGTCCCAACAGTATTCCCATCCCTAGGCGTCCACCCGCGTGCAAGAACTCGTGCCAAGCTAGCAGCAGTGAGAATCGATTCGGGTCCAAGTTGTCAATCAACATATCCCAGACATAGGCGTACAGGGTGAGCGGCAGGTCGATGACCAGAAAACCGAGCGCGAGCGATATCGCAATGACCAATCGCATCAAGCGTACAGCAGGACGGCCGGGTAGCGCGCCGGCGATCGCTGGGGCGATCACCAGTGGCTGGAGCATCGCGCCGATTGTGGTGGTGACTTCCATCCAGCCGTTTGGCTGGGGTGCAATGACCTGGCCACCCATAACAAAGATTGTGGCAATGCTCACCCGCAACCGAACCACAGTATCCTGACGGTCGTGGTCGATACCAAGAAACAGAATGCTGAAGCGGTCATCGAACCAGCCTAACAATGCATGCGTGGTTGGCAGCAGAGCGTTAACCAGCGTTTGCCCCCAAGCCCAGGCGAGTACCAAAGTGAGCGTGAAAGTAACAATCAGCGCCAGCGCAAACCCGCTTGGGCTAGGCCAGACGGGTGCGGCTGTGGTGGAGGACGGCATAGAAATACAGCGCAACCGCCGCGATCAATACCGCAGGGAGGACAGAGGTGTGCAGCAGATCGAACAGGGTGCGTTCATTGCGATAGGCGTAAAACAAGGCGAGGATACGCGCCTGGTTAAGGGCGAAGACCAGTATCAGTCCTAGCGCCAGGCCGACCAGTTTCTGTCGCCAGCCTAAGCGCACCGCGGCGAAGGCGGCTACCAGTAGGAACATGACTTCCGTACTTTCGCAGCCATTCAGGATATTGAGCCCGCCGCCGGGTGCCTTGATACTGGCGGCGACCGGCCGGGCGTTCGCATCGGGGGTGACGATCTGGATCAACGCCGTCGCAGGTTTGACGGTAGCTTGATGGATGACCAGCCGCTCGATCCAGGTGTCGCGTGCTTCGCCCCACGCCCATTGCAATAGAGCAAACACACCTAAGAAAATCACCATCGTCAGCCATAGGGGATAAGGCGTTTGCGGCGGTAAGGTGTCGCAGAGGCCATCGGGAAGATAGGCCATGCCGGTGGCGGTGAGGGGCATAAGTAGCACAAGTAACGAAGGCGGCACTCATGCTGATGGCGGGGAATGACAGAATGATGACGCTTGGCTTAACGTTTTTTTATTACGTTTTCTTAGACGACACCCTTCTACAGAAAATTTCGAAAGTCGCTTGACTTGTAGCACATGCGATTACACGCATCCCAGCGGTTGCTAGGCCGCTATAGCGGGATTTATATTTGACGACTAACGCCAACGGTTAACATGGAACTATCTACGAATTTAGTATCCATCTCTGGCAAAATGATCCGAAGCCTGTCGTAAAAATTACGAAGCGATATTCGGGGAAAAGAACTATCGTCTTTGCGTACATGTACATAAACCAATTAAGTTAGAGGCGCGCAAGTCAGCTAGTCACAAAACACCGCAATTTCTCGAGTTCAGAATTGATCGGTGACTAAACGAGATCACAAGAAGCGAAAACAGCTATGGAAAAGCTCACGTTTTATTCCAAAACCGCCATGGCAGCTTTCGGCATCATTCTGACTATGATGTCCACGACCCACGCTGAGATTTTAATGGGCCGTGTGACGGGCATCAGTGATGGCGATACGCTTACCATTGTTGATGCCACCGAAGTGCAGTTCAAAATTCGTTTGAGTGGCATTGATAGCCCTGAGAAGGGCCAAGCTTTTGGACAGTTCTGTAAGAATAGCTTGTCCGATTTGGCCTATGGGCGCGCGGCGCAAATAGACTGGAAAAAACTGGATCGCTATGGAAGAATCATTGGAACAGTTTTAGTTGACGAACGGGATATGAGCCTGGAACAGATTCGACGTGGTTGTGGCTGGCACTACAAGAAATATCAAAACGAGC
This sequence comes from Thiobacillaceae bacterium, assembly GCA_031366105.1. Lineage (GTDB taxonomy): Bacteria > Pseudomonadota > Gammaproteobacteria > Burkholderiales > Thiobacillaceae > Thiobacillus. The sequence goes on from JANLZE010000007.1 coordinate 196,436, forward strand.
AGAGCACTAATGACCGCTTGAGCTACAGCGCTGCAGAGGAGTCAGCCAAGAATGACAAAGTCGGACTATGGGCAGATAGTGATCCAGTGCCACCATGGATATGGAGAGCCACATCTAAATATCAGTAGACCGTTAAAATTGCTAATGGGATCAGGTGGCCTGGGGATTGGGTGATTCATCGAGCCGTATGTGACCACGGTGTTACTAATGACTGCTTATCGCAATTGTAAATTTACATTTTCCGTTTACATGAATACAAATGTAGGGTTTTTTGTTAAGGCGTTATGGCACGCCTTCATCAGTAAAGCGTAATCGTTGGTATTCATCGAATAGGTCTCGAGGAAACCACGTCGTTTGGTTTGTATCCACATCTACCACAGGAACCCATTCTTCCATGCTCATGTCGGCTGACATGGCATTACGTCCGGAGGCCATCAGTTTAGTGTTGACCTTAATAACTTGTTGACGACGTTTCTGTGCGCGTATCGTATCAATCATGTTTTGATGAATTAGCGCCGCAAATCGGCCACTATCTTAGTAACCTCATCCACAGCATGGGACAAATCACGGTGGGCTTCCCTGGTCGCTGCCTTTAGCACGGCGGTAAGTTTTGCCAACTCCATTTCTTCATCACTAAATGCACCTGCTATATCGAGGTTGTTTGCTTCCATTTCAAGTTTCGTTTTAAGTACCGGCTCGGCCACAATCTCTATTCGCTCAGTCTTCATACCAGATTCTTGCATATCGTGACAATCACCTAATTCTAGGTCAGCGAATAAATATTTCAATATCATCACCAACGTAGTGCGGTGTATGCCCAATATTATCCATCTGTCTGCTATATCGAATAAAACACATTGATTAATTATAAATGGACCGTATAGTTGGGAAGACTTGAAGCAAGCGGGCTTGGGTTCCTCTCAAGCAAAATTTAAAGCCGTCTAGCCGCCGTCTCCGCACCAAAATGACCAATAGCGGTGTGCTTTGTGTGGCATGGAACGCATAAAGGTTGAAAACAATTACTAGGAGTAAATAATGGCAGGATTACTTGACGAAATCCATCCCGGCGAAATAATCTTGAAAGACTTTATGAAGCCCATGGGCATCACAGCCCGTCGGCTCGCAGCAGACATCGATGTATCTCCAAGCCGGATCAGCGAATTGGTGCATGGATCGCGGCCCATTACTGTCGATACCGCGTTGCGTTTGGGATTATTTTTTAATATGGAACCGCGCTTCTGGTTGAACCTCCAAACCGAGTACGACATGCGTATCGGGATGCGTACGTTACAGGAAAAAATTGCCCCGAGAATCCGCGTTTTTCATCATACGTCGGCCTGACGGTGGAGTAATCGCTCGATGGGTGAGAACAAAATAATGCTTGAACCAATCCATCTTAATGGTTACGTACAGCCTGACCGTGCGTGGGTTGTGGATGCGGTTTCGAGAGCAGTCCAGGCAGAACCGAGAACGTTTATCGATCAATATAAGCGTGATGAGCGCTCATTCGGCGGGAGGTTACAGTGCCGCGGAGAACACGGCAGCCGAATCCAAGCCTGAGAATTCATTATTTAACACGCTCCAAGGCTTTGAGGAGATGGGGCGTGGTGCAACAAGTATCAACGTAATGAGCAACATTCAGAGCGGCTTACCCGATAGCTTGGAAGGGGTATATAAGCGTTTTGGCGAGGCCGTTGAATTACTGATATTTGATCATCGGGACAGACTCAATCCCTCCTTGCTATTAGGATGGGTCATTTAAACGTACTTAGATAGGAGGGTAATCTTGAACAAATCAAGGAACGACTCAGCAACGCACTTGAACAGCACCGTAGAGCAGGATCACTTTCAGAAGCCAACCACCGACAAGCCAGTGGAGCGGCACCTCTCGAGCGAGGAAGCGAAGTGGCAATCTCAGATTCTCGAAAACATGAAGCGCATGTCGACGGACGAGGCGTACCGCCTGAAGATCGCAAAAAAGCTGTCGTAGCTGAATTAGGGTTGTCTCCTCCTTCAGTGCGCAGTATGGCAAACCCATCTGCACAGGCAACATCAAACAAGGTCGAGGAGGCTAGAATTAAGCCGCCTTCCCGCGAAAGATAATCCCGGTAGATAGTTGTCTAACTCCAAAGCTAACAGTTTCGCGTCCGCGAAAACCAAGCCTTGCCCAAGCCGAAGGCCCATGTGCGCGGAGTAATGTTTCTTAAGTCACAACAACAATGGGGACTGGCTACGTCATGGAGGTACAACGACGCCTCCACGCACCTACGACAAGCGAACTTCAAACTTCAGGAGCCTTTCAATACCTTGCATTTTCTGTGGATGCCGATAGCATCGCACTCGAGGAATGGATAGCCAAACTTGTGCGTGAGAATGCGAACGCACTCGGCGTGGTGTCCAAGGTTCGCGAGCATTGCCCGGGCGCATTCAAGCCCTTCAATCACCTTGACGAGAAGCGTGGCGGTATTCGAGACCCAATCTTGAACGGACCCAAAGGGATTGGACTTATCACCGCCAAGTAGTCTCAGTAACCCGATGAGCGTTCGTATGATAAAACATGAGTTTGGCGGCAGATGGACACTCATCAAACTAGATCTGCTGGAGCGCTATCTAACCTTCTTCAATACTGCCCTTCAGAAACAGCCCATGCCGGAGTACCCGTTTGATCGCGTGTACATAGATGCTTTCGCCGGCACGGGCATTTGCGACATTAAAATAAACGGGGGAGAACGCCTTGCCGTAAAAGGCTCGGCAAAGATCGCCGTGGATACTCAACCGGCATTTCATCAAGTTCATCTTGTCGACGTAAACAGCAAACACGTTACCGAACTGCAAACGTTAGATTCCAGTGCGCCAACCACCAAGATTTCGATCTACCATGATGACGCCAATTCCGCTCTTCGACAGATCATCGAACAGATTAACTGGCGGAAAACTAGGGGCGTCCTGTTTTTAGATCCCTATGGCATGGCTGTAGAGTGGGAAACGCTTCAGCGCATAGCGAACACCCAAGGACTTGATGTCTGGTATCTCTTCCCTCTGAGTGCCGTGTATCGCCAAGCAGCGCGCAACTTCAACCGGATAGACGAAGGCAAGGCTGCAGTACTCGACAAAGTTCTTGGAACTCCTGAGTGGCGGCAGGTTTTCTACGAGACCTCGAAGCAGGATTCTCTGTTGGATGGAGATTGCGAGCCCACCATCGTGCGAACCGCATCTCCGGCAGAAATAGCTACCTACGTACACCAGCGTTTGATGTCAGTATTCAAAGGGGGGGTGAGCACCCCCAAATTCCTTCCCGAGCATGGCGCCCCTTTGTTTGTGCTCTTCTTTGCAGTCAGTAATCCGTCCGCCTCGGCGGTAAAGCTGTCAAAGAAAGCGGCAGACCACTTGTTCCAAATGCTCGACAAGAAAAGAATCGGTGGAATTCAGCAAGGCACTGTCACAACACCCGAGACGGCTCAAAGCGACATGTTTTCCACAGGAAGTTAAGCGCAGCGGTATATCATCCTACTGAGTAAAAGTTTGTATTAGAAAGGGAAGGTATTTTCGACTTTCGAGCGCTCGCAAAAACGCCGTAGCCGAGAGGCCGGCCGCTTTGGTCCAACTGTTCGAACGGTTGGACCGCAAAACTACGCTTGGGTTTCTAGGGTTTAGGCTACCCAACAAGGATGTAGAAAAATCTACATAAGCTCGCGTCGTGCGATGAACGATTATTCGTCGCAAGTCTTTCATCAACACGTCCTCGGCGCTTAAGGAAACTCTGCGTAACGCCTCAGGTAAAGAAGAACAAGCTTCTTTGGCTAGGTGCGATGATTTGGTCTGTTGCCTTGAGTTGTTTTGACGGCTTTCGTTTTTCGCCGTCCACGCCAACAATCTCAATCACCTTGTGATTGGCTAATTGGATAAGTGCCTCTTGATAAATCTCGCTTGATGCTGGGGACTCATTGCATGTCGTAGCAAACAGCACGCTGTAATTGAGCCCTTCTTCATGGGCATAAATAACCTTAGGTACTTGATCCATCAAGGCACTTATGCTGTTGTCCTTGGCTAAATTATCAAATTCAAATCCAAGCACACCTTGCTGGTGGTGACTTGAGTCATGCTCTGGATCATAACCAAGCACGTTGAACATGTTTAGCCCCGCTCCGCCATAGTGAATGAAGTAGTTCTGATTCTGCCAGTGCACCTGCGTCATGACATCACGTGCTCGATGATGTTGCGAAAGGTGTATCAGCCAGTAATCTCCATGCCCCTTCTTGTTACGTACAAAAAAGGGTGTGTAGTGTTTCGCGCCACAGTGCCCAACAAGCTCCTTGTAGAGACTGGCCTGGATGAATAGTCGCCAATCACGCTCGGATGCCTTTATCTCACGTAGAGATCGTCCGGCAAGCACGTTCGGAATCTCCATTTGCTTCAGGCCGCGTGTAAAGTTTTTCTCATTGGCGTAGTTGAGAAAAGAGTCGACAGCAAACGTCAGAACAATTTCTGCTCCAGGCAGCGTATGAAGAATCTTGTTGATCAAAGATGTCGGTACGGCTGAATAGCCGAACTGGTCCAGAACAAATATAGACCGCCCATTTCTCGGGCTCTTTTTCTTGATGTAGTCGATGATGGAGGAAGCCTCATCTTCAAACTTCGCATGACGAAGGTGAATGTTCCCACCGATGCGCGCGCCATACCCTTCACTTCGTAGTGTCCGGTCCAAGTGCAAATAAGCATCGCGAGTTGCTTCAATGAAGAAGTGACTGACATCCAGTCGCACGGGCTTTGTTCGGCCTTGGTTAATTAGAAACTCAGCGTCTCGTTCAGCTTGCAGCAAAATAAGCGGCGAGCCTTTTATGAGCTCGCCGGTGTCTTCGTGCGTGTAGAGGCCGCCGCCGGCAAAGCCATCAACGAGCGTCAGCTTGAATTCATCGCGAGGCTGACCACCAACCAATGTCTGGAAATATGCCGCCAGGTAAGATTCAAGAATGCGATGCTTGGCAATGCTGTGCTGCTGGATTACGTCAGGTCCGTTCTTCCACGAGTACTTACTACTAGCCATTGAGTTTTTGACTAGATTGCCGCTGGCATCTCATCGTACGTACGGCCCTTGAGCTCGCGACCATTATATTTTTTGGCTCGCCTCTTCCCGTCGGCTCCCCAGCCACCCCACTGCTTGAAGAAAAAGGCTGCGCCTTGCTCTTCGCATTGCTGCTGAACAGACTCCACCCATTCCGGTCGCATTAGCCGCGCCTTGGGACCAGACTCTCCGCCAACAATAACCCAATGAATGCCAATCAAATTTAGCTCGCCGACTTCTTCAAGCAGAGGCTCGACTGACAGAAATCGGACAGACGCCTTTACTTTTCTGAGTTGATCGATACGCGGCAATCCGTACTTCTTGTCCTCTACCGATACGCCTAACCAAGCATTGGCGGGCGCCTTCTTTCTCCCAAAATACTTGGCCAGCCGATCAGCCCGCTTTGTAAGAATCTGGAATGTATGCCATTCGGCTTTACGGATGGTATTGAAAACCTGGTCGATGAACTCAAAAGGAATATCTTCGTGAAACAGATCAGACATTGAGTTAACGAAGTAGACCGTAGGTTTCTTCCTCTTGAGCGGATCTTCGAGGCGATTGGCGAGCATGGTCAGTTTGAAGCCGTTCTCGTACCCGGGCGCTCCCATTGCTTGCAGCCGTTCTGCCATCTTTTCTGCATAACAGTTTTTGCACCCCGGAGACACCTTCGTGCAACCCACGGTCGGGTTCCACGTCATCTCGGTCCACTCGATCTTGCTTTCCGTCGTCATGTCACTTCCCTCTCTAGTTCTATGTGTCCGCCTCGGGCCTCACTGACCAAGCGCTCCAGCACATCTCTGCGAGAAGCGCCAAGTATCTCGCAGATCGCTTTCAAGTGCGTCATGGTGTCTTTTGGCACCCATTCTTGGAGCCGTTGATAGCCCTCGTTCCGCATCTTCTTGCGATACATGAATTGAGCGTCCGCCACCTGCCGCGCCCGCCCTTTTGTTAGGCTCTTCACCGTTTTGGCTCTATTGCTGATTGGCACGAAATTCCCCTCATAATGATTACACTGTAATCATAACAAAGCGCGTGTATTTAGCAAGCAAAACAAGCGCCTGGCATAAGAAAAACGGAGGGGATTTGAACGTCTAGAGGAGCCTAGCAACCGGCCAAAGTTCGGTAGTGGCGTTGAGAGTTAAATCTAGTCGCGGCATAGCGCAGAAACGGGACTCTAGAGTCCTGTACTATTACCCGGAGGAATGGAGCGGCGCCGTACTCGCCATCAGTGGCGTCGACACTTCTCGCGGCAGTGGAGGATATTTTGTGTCCGCGTAAAGGACAAACGCATCGCCATCAGATGTTGCAAGGCGATGTGGTCGGCCCCGCCTAGGCAGAATTCACTTTACGCTGAAATTGCTCAATGAGTTCGCTATATCGGTCGCCGTGTTCGCCGTCCAAAACACATTCGCCGCAAGCTGGACAATATTCACCCGTTACTGCCGGGATGTTGGCACTTTCTCCCTTGTAGACATATGGGATATCTCGTGTGTCGGGAACAAGTTCGGTAGCTCCGCAGCTCGGACATATCATTACAACTCACTTATGTAATAAGGCAATGTAGTCATTGATGATGCCCTCTCAGAGTTGATATTCATACGGTAATCTAAGAAGCCTAACCGTCAATGCCACTCTTACACGCAAGCTCAACCCGCCTAAAGTACCTGCTCCAAATCAATGCGGGCGATGAACGCGCGGACAATATCCTCCAACTCAGGAGGAATAACCACGGGCTCACCCTCTACATCTAATATGATCCTATTCAAGTCTCTACGTAAAGGGAGGGAGGACACCCCTAGAAATGTTTTGATCGGGAAGCCAAGAGATTTCGCGATAATGCGTGCCAACGTTACATGACTCACCTTGTCGAGCCCTTCTTTAGCGACTTCTTGCAGCAGCTTTTGCAGGTGGGGCACCGTCCTCGGAGAGGCACTGAGTTTGACACGGTCATGGCCATGCGGCGGCATTGTAACCTCCCAGTTATAGGCTCGCCTGCAGTACCCCACGAATTTAGATAGATTCGCGCGCAGGCCTGGCTTCTTATGGAGAAATTGACGTGTCATGTCCTCTGGCCAAGGCGCATTCGAAGGTTTTGCGAACTGGCAAAATGCTTCCGCAGTTGCCACATACATGCGTCGCGTACGTATTGAGACTTCGGCGCTCAGAAGCGACGCAGCATATCCGCTGAGTATTTCTCCCCAAGGCTGTTTTTTGTTTTCTATTAGCTTGGTCCGAATTCTATCCAAGTCGGCATTTTCAGCTTTATCCTCGGGTGTAATAACCAACGAAAGACATATCGCTAAAAAACGCGTCACCAATAAATGCTTTCGCAGTCCAGCTGTGCCAAACGTTTGCAATAGTGCTGCCGGAGATACCTGCGCTACGTGGAAAAACTCAGTATCGATACGCTCAAAAAAAGTTTGATGTGCACGTAACACTTTCATCAAATTTGGGCTATCTGATTGCCGGTTGTATAGCCACTCAGCGAATTGACGGTAAAGCGTCTTTGCCCAATCTCCTGTGAGTATCAGCGTTGTTAATTCAACTTCGCGGTAGAGCTGTAACCGATTTGTGCATGGACGACACTTTGAATTACCACTGCCAGGTACAACCGTTCCGCAGTCCGGACAGAGATGTGACATTAAAGTGCCCGGTTGGCATGTGGGGCAAAATGGTTTGCCTTTGGGCGTGACGCCGGCCACTTTTCGATATTTTCGGCAAACGTAACAGGTTTTATGCGTGATTTTGTTTCGACAAGATCCACAGATTTTTTCAAAAATTCCCGCAGAAGGCATAGCCGATAGTCTTGAGCTTAGTGTGCCGCAGGCAGTGCAATGCGACGCAGGCTTAAAGTGCGGTACGCAGGAGGGACACACCGGTTTGCCAGCGCTGATCATCCCAGCCTTGATGATCGGCTTTTCACACCTGACGCAGATACGTCCGTTACATCTACACGAACCACAGACCGGCGGTCCTGGAGCCAGCCGATGGACCCGGGCTGAGCCGCCACAATTCGTACAAGGTTTCGAAACAAAAACACGCGGGTAGCAGATCCCGCAGTAGTCGTTGCCCTCAGAAACTCGGTGAGCCTTAGTAATGATCCGGCCGCATTCATCGCAATATCGACCGTACTTGGGATCAATACTCATATTCGAACCTTCGCCCCTTGGAGCAATAGCTTGGCTCGTTCTGTGCGCCAGTCGGCATATTTATGCCGATGCAAACTGCGTAATATCTTTCGAATAGGCGCTTCCCTGACGGTCTTCGACCAAGTAGTACCGGTCGGAAGCATCGATACGACACGGTGCAGCCATATGGGACACTCCTCTTTTTTAAAGGCCGTTTGCGTCAGGTGGTGCGCGACAGCAAACCCGAGGAACTGGTTTGGCCAGTCATTCAGCATATCTGCCAATAAGTGGCATTGACGCGCTCTGCCGGGAACTCGAAGCAGTTCTATTTGCACAGTGGGGCAATTTGCATAGGGTGCGGACAATGGAGGTTGATGACCACGCTTTAATCGAAGCTTTGCCTTTACCGCACGCATGAGAATTGCCAAGCCCATAAACAGCTCGCGAGATGTGAGCGTTTCACCACCCACTAATATTTTTCTTTTCTGGACAGCTCCAAGTAACTTGGTTTGAAGCTCTAATCGAACACGTAGGTCATCATCATCAACGATGACCTGTGACATTTTTAACAATGACATGCCACATCGATGGCAATTCGCGTGAAATACCTCATTACGGTGAAATACAATTTGCGCGCCGCAGTGAGGGCAACAATCCAAAAGAGGACGATGGTGGAGCTCGCATACCGTCACAAACGAAAGTCGCCAGATTGTTTTGTAGGCATGATTTAAGACCATGCAATGCGGACAATACTGCATGGCAAAGCCTTTGCGTGTGCGGTGATAGACCCCTGCAGCATTGATCCAAGGCGAGAGCCCAATGACTGTTTTATGCCTCGTAGGCTCTGAATGATGGAATGAAGACTCAAAGCTGCGCAGCATCATTGCGCCAATGGCAGCTTTACTGGTATCGCAACGAACTGCAATTTCACTAATGAATATGTCGGAAGCGCTCCGATCAATGTCTCTGTTCCAAACCGGGAATCCTGGAAAGTGAAATGAATAGAATCGAGAAGGGCTCACTCCATTTGCGCGGGCGATACGGCACAGGTATGAACTTAGGATTTCTCCATCAATCGCTTCAGGCCGAAACAGCCAAGGTGTCGGGACCTCATACACGGCGTGCAATGTCGTCCCACTCACCCGGTTTGGTCCAACTGAGATTCTTTAAAACTTTTTCATCTATGCGTTCCTGGCCCATTTCAATCGCACAACAGGCGGCATTTTTGAGTAGTTTCACCGTGGCGCCGATGGTGTCGCCACTCATCCCATAAATCGCAGGCGCAAGCTGTCGAGAGGCCAGCCCTGATACCTCCGCCAAGGGTAACAATTTTTCATAGCTCGCCAAGAACCTTAGATACTCGCTATCAAGCTTCCAGCGGTCTAAGGCGGCTGGCTCAAAACGGGATTTCATTTGTGGATCAGAATTTAAGGCGTTAATGGCGGCCTGGGTACCCGCAGCGACAATCGAAATTTTTAAATCATTACTAAGGCCCTTAATCGCCGCCAATAGGTCAGCGGCTTTCTTTCCAGCATTAGTAAGATTGTTGAATTCATCGATGACCAACAATCGAACTTGAGCATATTGAAGAGTAGATTTGACTTGGCGCTTCTTGATATGAGCGGGGTCTTTTTCCCGATGAGATATTCCCAATGACCAAAGCATACTTGACCATAATTCGGTTTCGTCCGGTGTGTCCGGCATCTGGATTTGCAACAGGGGAGCAATCGGACTACCTGTTGGCGTAATCTGCACTGGATGCCGATGCGCGAAATACTCAAGAATTGAGCTTTTTCCATTTCCGCTTCTGCCCACAATCAAAAGATTGGGCATGCGCAGAGTTTTTGGATAAACCAGCAATTGATCCAACTGTTTCAAGATGTGTAATGCCCGCGTGTAACCCACCCACCGATCCGTCCGACAGAATTCAAGTCGCTCGGGCGTTGGCAATGTCAACGCTTCGGCAACTTCGGGCTCTAAATGCTCGTAGGGCTTCATCGAGAAACTGAAATCTCGTCAAAGGGAAGGATTGGCTGGGCAAAGGGATCGTCCTCTACGGATACGGCCGCCGGACTCCCGCTCGACAGAGTTTGGTCCTGTGTGGGAAGAGAGATAGATGGAGTTTTGGGTGGGGGGACAACAGGGGTGCGGGTTGCTTGGCGTCGTGCCGCTTTTGTTTTATGTTTAGCCTCCTCAACGCGCACACGCATACGATCCAGTGCTTCAAAAATCATATGCTCATCGACATGACGCATGCCTTGTGCCTTCAGTTTCTGCTGAACTTCGCGCAATTCCCATGCGCTCATCACTGGATGACCAATATTGCGGTAAGGAAGTGGGACGTAACGGCTATCCGTAGGGTCGAAGAAATAGACCTTACTGATATCGCGCGGATCGCGCCGGATTAGAAAACTGCGCTTTGCCTTTGGGTTGTCCGGATCAGGTGCACTAATGTATGGGTCAAGGACTTTGTCGTAATAGGTAATCCCATCAATCTGCACACCATATTGCTGTACTGAGCGCTCGAAATAGGGCATGAAATCCAACCGGATACGTAAGGGGTCTTCAGGAATTGGCATAACGCCCGTGCCAATTACATCGCCATCACCCAACACCCCAATCTCCCACTTACGACGGGGCGGCATGCCGATTTGTGAATGTACCCGCTGGTGATAAACGTTGACAATAAACTCAACAATATGCCGCTCGAACTCTTTTATTGTTAGGGCCGAATGCCCTTCTGAGTTATACCCTTTGCGTTGGCTTGGATTAGAAAAAGTGGTTCCTGGAAGTTTTCTAATTTCATTAGCCATGGTCCCCATCAGCCGTTCAATATGGCCACCAAAGTGGGGAAGCATTACGGGGCGCCATTGCAAATCAATAGAGTACTCATCGCATGCCCGATCAAGTACTGCGCCACGAAATTCCTTCGCGTTGTCCGTGTGGATTGTGCTCATTACGCCCCAGACGCTCCACTCACCGCTGACATCGAGTTCTGCTAAGTACTCGCGCTTAGGGCATATGGCTTGCGCTAGACACATCCCCACCGATGTGGCACTTGGTTTTTCATATGTAATGTAGATTCCCGCAATCATTCGGCTAAAAACATCGATGGCCAAGGTCAGCCACGGTCTGCCTATGGGTTTACGGTGTGTTTCATCCACGAGGATAATATCGGCCTCGGTATGATCGACCTGCACTATAGAAAATGGATAGTCTGCGCCGGGAAACTGCCCTAGTATTGGCGCGTATTTGTTTCTCGCAGCTTCTTTGAACCCACGACGTCGTAAGGTTTCAGCAGGCCGCAACATAGCAAGCCGATTTCTAACCGTATTCGCATGAGGAGCTTCTATTTTCGCAAGGCGACATCTGCGATGCACTTCTTCAATAACATCTGGGGCCTTATGCCGCTGCTTGCTTAAGAAGATATCTTCTATGGCGGACTCAATAACCTTTTCCTGCGGCGAGGCCAATAGCTTTGTGCCGCTCTTACGTCCGCGCTTAGCCGCAACTAAGGCCGAAACATGACCATATTCCTGATATAGCTTTAACCACTTATACAATGTAGCCGCATGAATACCATGCCTTTGGGCGATCCTTTCAGCATCCTCTCGGGTACGAATCGGATTTTCCAATAATGGCTTGATTGCCTGGAATCGCCGCTGCGCCTCAGCCCACTCCTCATCACTGTACAGAGCAAGGTCACGGTGTTTGTTATCTATTCTCGCCTCTTCCGGAGTGTGCTCCACCGAGGCGGGACCGATCTCATCGACGTGCAGGCGGCGGCTTTCATTGGTTTCTATATCGACCGCTAAAACACTGTTGATCGACATCAAGTGCGTAATTCTGTATATCCTTTCGCCAAATCGAACGATTTGCCCTGGCTCAGCTTTAAAGAAGGATTTAGATATGCCTGCCATCTCAACTTTCTGGCTGCCAGATCGGCGATTTCATGGTTAAAGGCTCGTACAATAAAACCATAATCTGACGGGCGCAGACCAATCGCCATAACTCAGGAATGGCAGCCATCTGATTTTCCATGGGCAGATAAGCTGCGGCTAGCAACGCTTGGGGAGTTGTTTCACCCAGCGCCTTCAGGGTATACAGAAGCTGCTGCGCTATAAGAGGCTGAGCTTTGATTCCGCGGTAGCGTCGTAGAAACTTCGCGTTATAGACGAAGGGTGTGCGGATTTCTCGCTCCGTCACGATTTTGAAGCGCCAGCCCCGAGACCGACAGTGTCTTACAGCAGCTCGGAAACGTGGCTTATATCGCTTCCATTCACTACGCAATTCTTCCAATGGCTTTACTTCGTAGACCGTCGTCATGATCTGTCCGTGTGGCGACATGGATTCAGTCAGAACGTCAGGTGTATAGCGCCGCGTTTTACCTTCGAACTCGTAATGGATCGAAAAAGGCTGCTCGCGGATCAATTGAATGGACGGGTCAAAATCAAGCGCGATTAACCAATCCCGCTCCAGGGATGACTCGAAGGATGCAGTTCCCCTTAGCCATAAGGAGACGCGGCCAGTTAAGCATCGGCGGCTCGTTTTTAATTCGCGTACAGGTCGATTTAAATCCAGTCGCGTCATTTAGCGTTTTCTCAATCCAGTCGCATTATTGAATATCACGCAGTCGTCTTTTATAGAGGATATAGTGCCATATAAGCTGGGTAATTACGTATTTTCAGTCGCTGTAATTAATATAACTCACAGCGGCGGTAATCCCCGGCCAGGCGAAATATCGCTGGCCCACCATGGTGTATTGTTTCTCGACGAGCTGCCCGAATTCTCTCGCCAAGTACTTGAAGTATTGCGCGAGCCGTTAGAGACCGGGCGCATCACCATCTCGCGCGCGGCGCGCCAGGCGGACTTTCCGGCGCGCTTCCAGCTCGTCGCGGCGATGAATCCGTGCCCTTGTGGTTATCTGGGCCATCGCAATAATAAATGCCGTTGCTCGCCAGACCAGGTTGCGCGTTATAGAGCGCGCATTTCCGGCCCCTTGCTGGATCGCATCGATATTCAAATTGAAGTGCCCGCCTTATCCGAGAGCGAGCTGACCCAAGCCGCGGTCGGCGAAACCAGCGCTGCCATCCGGCCTCGGGTTCAGACTGCGCGCGACCTACAAACCACCCGGCAAGGAAAGTCCAACGCCGCGCTGTCCACCAAGGAGATCGAACTGCACTGCGCGATCGACGCCAGCGGCGAAAATCTGCTGAAGCAAGCCATAGGTCGCCTAAGTCTATCGGCGCGCGCTTATCACCGCATTCTTAAACTCTCCCGCACCATTGCAGATCTGGCCGGTAGTCCCGGCGTCACCGCGCCCCACATCGCCGAAGCGATTCAATATCGGCGCTTAGCTGTTTGATCGAAACCGATCACTTCAGACCGGCCTCGCGCTAACTGATAGTAACCCCTGAATTAAATCCCATTATTAACTTTAGCCAAGTTATCGGCCTACTGAATTGCCCTTCTGAAGATCAATCGCAGGGGGTGCTTTGCCTCGCAATTGCAAAAAGTTCCCCAAAACAACAAAATAATTTCATCAAAAGTGTCGAAATCTCATTAACTCAGTTTATTATGTGTGAAGGGCTGCTGTCGGACGACTCTTACTTACGACGAATGCTTTACGACTTGCTAGCTTTTTTGGCGTGTGTTACGAGCGCTTTGATGACTGGGTTTGGTGATCAAAGAATTGGAGTTTTTAGAGAGGATTTTTACAATGAAAATGACAGCCGCCCTCGCTGTGGCCTTTGTACTCACACTGTCTTACGGCGTTACATTTGCCGCGACTACCGTTCCCACTGATGCACAAATGCCCGGGACTCAACCTGGCGAAGTGCTGAGTCCTATCACCCCCGGGGAGTCAAGCAAATCTCGCTTGAGTCTAGACCCGGCCAAACAATGCACGTGGTGCCATGCCAACTACAACACCAAAGTTGAAGCGGGTCACAACTGGCAGGGCAGCATGATGTCGCAGGCGGCGCGAGACCCGTTATTTTGGGGTGCGCTGGCGGTTGCCGAACAGGATTTTGATGGCGCAGGTGACGTCTGTCTGCGTTGCCATACCTCAAACGCATGGCTGGCGGGACGTTCGGTTCCCACCGACGGTTCGGCGCTGCACGCCAACCGGGACAGTAACGGGGTTGAGTGTGAAACTTGCCACCGATTGACTAACCCGGATAGCTCCGAACACAAGGGTGTCCAAAACTATCCTTTCATCGCTAATGACCAAAAAACCCCGGCCACCGGCTTTTATGGCGCGGGAAATTATGTGATGTGGGGCGGGGTCGACAAGTTGGGACCGTATGCCGATGCCGTCACTAAACATCCCTCGCTCAAATCCAAATACCACCGTACCCCAGAATTGTGCGGTACTTGCCACGATGTCTCGAATCCGGTCACCGGCGACCTCGCGCATAATAATGGCGCAATCGAGCAGTTGCTGTCGGGGCAATTCAGCGGCGTACCAGGGTCCCCTGTAACCGGCAAAGCCGCATTTAAAAACCCGCCTTATGCTTATGGCGTGGTTGAGCGGACTTATAGCGAGCACAAATCGAGTAAGTGGCCCACATTCAAAGTCTCGGACTATCTGACGCTGCCAACCGAACTTCAGGCAGGCGCGGTGAAAGCGGCTTACGAGAAAGCCTTGCTCGCGGGTAACGGCGGTAATTACGAAGATGGTATGGTCCGCACGTTTACATGCCAGACCTGCCATATGTCTCCCATTTTTGAAGACCCAGAGGTCGGCCAACCCGCAGGCGCACGGGCCAGCAGCACGATTCACAATAAGCCCAAAATGCGTAAAGACATGGCATTGCATGACTTAACAGGGGGCAATAACTGGACCCCTAAAGCCATTATTTATTTGAACGACAAAGGCAAATTAAAAACCGGCAATGGACTGACGACCCAACAAAAAGATGCAATGAACGCGGGCATGCTGCGCGCTGAAAATAATCTTCGTCAAGCCGCGAGCCTCAAAGTCAGTGGCAATACCCTGCGCGTCGTAAACCTCACTGGTCACAAGTTGATCTCCGGCTACCCGGAAGGCCGTCGTATGTGGCTCAACATCAAGTGGTACGACGCTAATGGTGCGTTGGTACGTGAAGACGGTAAGTATGGCCCGATCACAGTGAGCCACAGAGGTGCGCCTCTAACCGTAAATACCCTTCTTGACCTTAACGGCGCCAACACCCGCATTTACGAAGTTCAGGGCGGGATGACCTCAAAATGGGCGAGAAAACTTCTCGCCATGGGCAAGCCAACTAATCTTGCTTTGAGTTTTGATCGCATGACGGGAAACGTCAAAACTACGCTGGGCCAACTCGCCGCCAGATCTGACGATAGCTACGAAAAGACGCTGCATTTCATCCTCAACAATTACATCATCAGTGACAATCGCATTCCACCCTATGGCATGAGCGCTGATGAGTCAGAGCGACGCAACGCAACGCCGGTACCCGACACTCAGTATGGGAATCCGGACCATGGCGGGATTTTCAAATATGCCGACGACTTTGCGATGAACGTGCCTTCTGGCGCAACCCGGGCGACGATCGACCTGATGTATCAAGTAACCAGTTGGGAATACATTCAGTTCCTGAGCGTGGCGAACACACAATTGAACCCCACCTTAAATCTTGTGGGTAATGATGTGCTTGATGCCTGGCTCAATACCGGCATGTCAGCACCCTTCACCATGGCCTCGACTACATGGGTGAAGCCATGATTCGCCCGGTGAGCGGGCCGGTTGTGAACTTCTGGGTCAGAAGTACGTGTGCAAATGCTTTTAGCTATCTGCTGAAAAGGGGACTAGTCATGAGACATCTAATCGGTAAATTTTTCAGCCTGTGGGTATTGCTGCTTGGCGCAGGCACAGCACAAGCCGCCACGACATCACCGTACCCCGCAGAGTGGTGGAGTCCGGACGGGGGGATCACTTACCCTTACGTTGCGCCGGACGAGGCGACGCTTCCACCCGTGGGCGATGTGAACGGAGATATGATTCGCTACGGCAAACAAATTCTTGAGGAGACGTATAAATACCTCGGGCCAGAAAGTGGATTGTCGCAATCTTATGTGGGAAACCAATTGTCCTGCTCCAATTGTCATCTTGAAGTGGGAAGGGCGGCTTACGGACAACCTTGGGCCGTCGTCGTGAAAAAATACGCCGGGACGGGCACATGGTCAGCGCGTAGCAATGTGTTCCTGACCATGAAAAACCGGATTCATGATTGCACGATGCGTTCTATGAATGGCACCAAGCTGCCCGACGACAGCCGTGAAATGTTGTCTATGGTGGCATACATGGAATGGCTAGCCACGGGCATAAAAGTAGCCGATTGGAAGACCATCACTCAAGGTACTAGTAACGTCAAAGTAAGCGAGCTGTCACCACCACGTCCGGCAGACCCGATACGCGGAAAAGGCGTATATGAAAACAATTGTGCCAGCTGTCACGGGTACACGGGTGAAGGCATATGGGATGCGGACGGGAAGAAATACATCTATCCGGCGGTTTGGGGCGATCATAGCTTTAATGATGGTGCGGGCATGTTCCGTTTACGCACGGCCGTTGGATTCATTAAAGGCAATATGCCCTTTGGATGGGCCAATCCAAGTGATACCAACCCGGATCCTGCGCTTAAACACCAAATAAGCACCCAAGATGCATGGGACTCTATGGCCTACATCTTGGACCAGCCACGGCCAATACGTGCCGAGAATATTAACGACTGGTTGTATGTGCGACCGTCCGATTGCGCCCCCAACTGGCTGCTTAAAGTGGCGCAACTAGACGCAGGGTATGAGTCGTATTATCCGCGTAGAGATCCTGCGACCGGCAAGCTGTCGGGCAATTTGGCTTATCCGGCAAAATATTCAGCGGCGCGTCATAAGTTTGGGCCCTGGATATTGCCGGGCGACGATATGATCGCAGAAATGCAGGCCATACAAAATGCCTGGATCGCGCAGAAGCCTGCGGTTAAACCCGCCGTTTGTCCTGATCCTACGGCGTACGAATACACACCGCCTTGATCTATAGGCTTGTGTATTAACACTAAGGGGGTGGGTCGCTTTCGCTACCCACCCCTGTTATTTATAGCAGTTAGAACATGGCAATGATTGAAACGAATCCGTTCTATAGCCCGCAGCCCGTCGAGGGTTGCTGGGCTTTTACCTGCGTAATGCCGATAGGCCGATGCTGGGGGTGAACGATTTGAGCTGCGTAAAAGGCCCGCGCACGTTATTTTCCGGCATCAGTTTTCTCGTGCAACCGGGGGAAATGCTCCACGTTCAAGGCCCTAACGGGTGCGGCAAAACAAGTTTATTACGGATGCTGTGCGGACTAAGCGCCCCGGAGCAGGGTGAAATTCTTTGGCAAAATCGGTCTCTGCGTTCAGAGCGCGACACTTTTTTGGCGGCGGTGGCATATCTAGGCCATCAAAATGCGATCAAAGACGAACTAACTGCCGTTGAAAATTTGCGCATCGCTGCCGCCCTCATCCATCAGCCAATAAGCGAAGCCGAAGCCTGTCGCGGCTTGGAGGCGATGGGGCTGGCGGGTAAGGAAGATTTGCAAACAAAAGTGTTATCACAGGGACAACGCCGTAGAGTTGCATTGACTCGCCTACTCGTGAGTAAAAGTCCCTTGTGGCTATTGGATGAGCCACTTGCCGCACTGGATACAGTCGGTGTGGCGCTCGTGGAAAAAATGCTCGACCAGCATCTGGCGCAGGGCGGTATGGCGGTGGTGACTACACATCAGCCGCTTAAAGTCTCGGCTGTTACAAAATCGGTGCATTTAGGTTTGAGTGAGCTCGCGTGATTTCAACCTGGATGTCCATGCTGCGGCGCGATATGACGCTGGCATTGCGGCGGCGCTCGGACGTGCTAACCACGCTGATCTTTTTTGTCATTGTCGTAAGCCTCTTTCCACTGGGCGTCGGGCCCGAGCGCGCCATGCTAAGCGCGATGGCACCCGGCGTGATCTGGGTCGCGGCGCTGTTAGCCTCGATGCTGGCGTTGGGTCGAATGTTTTCCAGCGATTATCAGGATGGCACGCTCGAGCAAATGCTGTTATCGCCGCGATCCTTGCCAGTATTGGTATTCGGTAAGATCACCGCGCACTGGCTATCGACCGGTTTGCCACTGGTGTTGATTTCGCCGATGCTTGCGTTGCAGTTCGATCTGGGCCCCCAGGCGATAGGTGTATTGTTGCTGTCACTGCTGCTTGGCACCCCGCTGTTAAGCATGATAGGTGCGATTGGCGCCGCATTAACGGTAGGGCTCCGGGGGGGCGGGGCGTTGGTCGCACTGTTAGTACTCCCACTATATATTCCCGTGCTGATTTTTGGCGCGGGCGCAGTAGAGGCGACAACAGCAGGCCTGGGCGCACAGGCGCATATGTCGATTTTGGGAGCGCTGCTGATTTTGAGCCTCGCGTTTACGCCTTGGGTCATCGCCGCGGCGCTGCAGATTTCACTGGAATAATGTCGGGCAATGGGGTTTAAACTGAATCTATTCAAATATTCCGCACCTAAAAGTTTCTATGCGGTAGCGGGCCGCTTGATCCCCTGGTTCGCCGGGCTGGCCGCACTATTGACCGTGGTCGGCTTGTATATCGGATTTGTGGTGGCCCCCACCGATGCCCAGCAGGGCGAGGCTTATCGCATTATCTTCATCCATGTGCCAGCCGCGTGGATGTCTATGGTGATCTATCTGGTGATGGCGGCTTATGCCGGGTTGGGATTAATTTTTAATACCCGTTTGTCGTCGATGATGGCAACGGCTTTAGCCCCCACCGGCGCGATGTTTACGTTTATCGCGTTGTGGACTGGCGCGCTATGGGGCAAGCCCACCTGGGGGGCGTGGTGGGTATGGGACGCCCGGCTCACGTCAGAATTAATACTGCTGTTCTTGTATATCGGATTCATATCACTGCAAGCCGCGATAGACGACCCCCGCCGCGCCGATCGCGCCGGCGCACTCCTCGCGTTGGTCGGCGTGGTGAATGTGCCGATTATTTATTTTTCGGTGAAATGGTGGAATACGCTGCATCAAGGCGCGTCTGTAAATGTAACAAGCGCATCGAGCATGGCGGCCACTATGTTGACCGGCATGGTGGTGATGGCGCTCGCCTTCTGGATGTATTCAATCGCGGCGGTGTTGGCGCGCGTGCGCAGCGAGATTCTCGAACGCGAACGTCATACCGCATGGGTGGGAGAATTGCTAGGAGAAGCCCCATGAGCGCATTGTCCGATTTTTTGGCGATGGGCGGCTACGGCTTCTATGTGTGGGGCTCCTACGGAGTCACCTTCGCTTTTATGGCGTTTGAAATAGTCGCGTTGCAACGTAGAAGAAAGGCGTTATTCCAACGCCGAGCTCGCGTTGAACAGGCTGCATCTCAAGGAAATTTATGAAACCTCGGCAAAAGAAATTCGCTTTTATCGCGCTCGGGCTCTCTGCCATTGGCATCGCCACCGCGCTCATCCTCAACGCGTTCCAGGGCAATATCGTGTTCTTCTTCAGCCCTTCGCAAATTATGGCCAAGGAGGCGCCGCTTGAGCGCACATTTCGACTCGGCGGAATGGTGGAAAAAGGCTCATTGCACCGCGATGACGATGGCTTGACCATGCACTTTGTCGTCACCGATATGGTGAACAAAATAAACGTGGTCTACAAAGGCATCGCGCCAGATTTATTTCGCGAAGGCAAAGGCGTCGTGGCACAAGGCAAGCTGGGCGAGAATGGCGTATTCCAGGCCGCCGAAGTGTTGGCGAAGCATGACGAGAACTACATGCCGCCCGAAGTCACCAAGGCCATGAATGACGCCAAAGCGCCGATTAAAAAGACCGCCGTCACCTCAAGTGACGCACCCCGTTCAGGCCAGTATCAATGATTCCGGAGCTAGGTAATTTCGCCCTCATTCTCGCGCTGCTGGTCTCCGCGGTGCAATTCCTGTTCCCCATCTGGGGCGCCGCGCGCGGTAATACATCGTGGATGGCGGTCGCCCGGCCCGCAGCGCGCGCGCAATTTTTGCTAGTGTTAACCGCGTTTAGCTGCCTCGCTTATGCGTTCTTACATAACGATTTCTCGGTGCTCTATGTTGCGATGCACTCCAACTCGAAGTTGCCCTCTGCGTTTCAGTTCGCCGCGATTTGGGGCGGGCACGAAGGCTCGCTGCTGTTATGGACGCTGATACTCGGTATCTGGAGCGTGGCGGTCAGCTACTTCAGCCGCCACTTACCCGCCGACATGATGGCGCGAGTACTCGGCGTGATGGGCTTCGTCAGCCTGGGGTTTCTGCTATTCATGCTGCTTACCTCCAATCCGTTCGAGCGCCTCATCCCCGTGCCGCTCGACGGTCGCGATCTGAATCCGTTGTTACAAGACCC
The DNA here is from genome assembly GCA_031366105.1 of Thiobacillaceae bacterium. Taxonomy (GTDB): domain Bacteria; phylum Pseudomonadota; class Gammaproteobacteria; order Burkholderiales; family Thiobacillaceae; genus Thiobacillus. The sequence goes on from JANLZE010000007.1 coordinate 217,021, forward strand.
GGGCCTCGTGATCCATCCGCCCATGTTGTATATGGGCTATGTCGGCTTTTCGGTCGCCTTTGCGTTCGCGATTTCAGCGTTGCTCGGCGGCAAGCTCGATGCGACTTGGGCACGCTGGTCGCGCCCATGGACCACCGTCGCGTGGATATTTCTCACCATCGGCATTGCGCTCGGCAGTGGCTGGGCATACTACGAACTGGGCTGGGGCGGCTGGTGGTTCTGGGACCCGGTCGAGAATGCGTCGTTTATGCCGTGGCTATTAGGCACCGCGCTGATCCACTCGCTGGCGGTAACTGAAAAGCGCGACAGCTTCAAAAGCTGGACAGTGTTGCTCGCAATTGGCGCGTTTTCATTGAGCTTACTCGGCACATTTTTAGTTCGCTCCGGCGTACTGACCTCGGTCCACGCGTTTGCGACTGACCCTGCGCGCGGCATTTTTATTCTGGCGTTTTTGGTGATCGTCATCGGCACCTCGCTCGTGCTTTTTGCCTGGCGCGCCCCCAAAATTGGATTGGGCGGAAGCTTCGAGCTCGTGTCTCGAGAATCGTTTTTACTGTCCAACAACATCCTGCTCGCTGTCGCTGCGACCTCGGTACTGCTCGGCACGCTCTACCCGCTATTTCTCGACGCGTTAGGCATGGGCAAAATTTCGGTCGGGCCGCCGTATTTCGATTCGGTGTTTGTACCGCTGATGATCCCCGCGATATTTTTGATGGGAATTGGCCCGCTGGCGCGCTGGAAAAAAACCAGCCTGCCCGAATTAGCCGTGCGTTTGCGCTGGGCGTTTGCAGCGGCCGTAGTGACCGGGCTGGTGCTGCCCTTTGTGCTCGGTAAGTGGACGCCCCTAATCAGCATCGGGTTTTTGCTCGCGGCATGGTTGATTGCTGCAGGTCTGGTGGGGTTACGCGACAGACTGACGCGTACGCCGGGGAGTTTTTTTGCGAAATTGGGCGCATTACCGCGTAGCTATATCGGCATGCAATTGGCCCACCTGGGCGTTGCGGTCTTTATCATTGGCGTCACCGTGGTGAAGGGCTTCCAAACCGAAAAAGACGTCCGCATGAACGTCGGCGACACCGTCACCATTGCCGACTACCGGTTTAAGTTTAATGGGGTCACCGATGTGCCGGGGCCTAATTATCGCGCGTGGCGTGGGCTGATTGAAGTCAGCAAAAATGGCACCGTCATTCGCGAAATGCATCCGGAAAAGCGCGCGTATTTTGTCTCGGGCACCCAAACCGAAGCCGCCATTGACGTGGGCTTGTTCCGTGATCTCTACGTCTCGTTAGGCGAGCCGGTCAGCGGCAACGCCTGGAGCGTGCGCGTGTACTACAAGCCCTTTATCGACTGGATTTGGGCCGGATGTATGCTGATGGCGCTAGGGGGAATATTCGCCGTAAGTGACCGCCGCTATCGCTTGGGCGCGCGCGCGCAGCAAAAAATTGCTGCCGCGCCCAAAGTAACGCGTGCGGCCTTAGTCACCGAGACCAGCCGTTCATGATGCGCTACGCTTGGCCGCTCGGCGTTTTTATTATCCTCGCGGTTTTTTTAGGACTTGGCCTCAAATTAAAACCCAGCGAAGTGCCGTCGCCGCTGATCGGTAAATCCGCCCCGATTTTTAGTCTGCCGCAATTGCAAGCACCGGAACAAATCTTCGCCAGCAAAGAAATGCTCGGCAAGGTGTGGTTACTGAACGTGTGGGCGTCGTGGTGCGCGGCGTGTCGCGAGGAGCATCCGTTGCTGGTCGAGCTGGCGCGTGCGGGCATCGTGCCGATATATGGACTGGATTACAAAGACAAGCGCGAAGACGGGCTGGGGTGGTTACGCGATAGAGGCAATCCCTACACCGCGACGGCTTTTGACAAGGCGGGACGTGTCGGGATTGATTTTGGCGTTTACGGCGTGCCTGAAACCTTCGTAATCGACCGCAAAGGCGTCATCCGCTACAAGCAAATTGGTCCGCTTACCGAGGAAGCGTTGGCGAGCAAAATTTTGCCGCTAGTGAGGGAGCTGCAAAAATGAACCGTCTCATCGCGTTATTACTGGTGTTGTTTTCATTGCCAACCTATAGCCAGGACACCCCCCCACCTGTCAACGCCGCCGTCGAGCAACGGATGATCAAGCTTGCCGAAGAGCTGCGCTGCCTGGTCTGCCAAAATCAATCCCTCGCCGATTCCAACTCGGGGCTCGCTGAAGACTTGCGCCGCGAAATTCGCGCGATGATTGTTGCAGGCAAAAAAGATCAAGAGATTGTGGATTTTCTGGTGCAGCGCTATGGCGATTTTGTGCTTTACCGCCCACCCGTTAGGTCCACCACGATGTTGCTCTGGTTCGGGCCATTCGCGCTGCTGTTGATTGGCGGCATTGCACTGTACCTGCGCGTCAAACGTCGAAAGCAAGAGATAGTCGACACCCCCTTAACGAAAGAAGAGCGTGCTCGCGTTAATGCGGCGCTTAACGTCAACGCTGGAGATCACGCATGACCACTTTTTGGATGATCGCAATCTTGCTGACCCTTGGCGCGCTGATATTCATTTTGGCGCCGCTGTTGCGACGCAATACTAACGCGCCAGCCACCGATGCTGCCGACGAAAATATTTCGCTCTATCAGCAGCAATTCGCCGAACTCGAAGCCGACCTTGCCAACGGCGTGCTCGACGCGGATCAATACGAACAAAGTCGCCGCGAACTCGAACGTCGCGTGCTGCAACATGCCTCTACCCAGCAAGCAGCGACGCCTCCTGCGCGGGCCGACTGGCCGTTAGCGATCACGCTGGCGATCGTATTGCCTGCCGCCGCGGCAGTACTCTATCTGCAACTTGGACAGCCACAGGCCTTTGTATTGCCTTATCCGCAAATGGTGCAAGCGCCGACTGAAGCCCCGCCTGCACCGGCGAATACTGCGCCCGCACCCGCCGCGGCTGAGACAAAACCGCCTGCGGGGTCGTTAACGGAGCTCATGCCCCACATGGCGGAGCGACTGGTGCAGCGCTTGGACAAAGAGCCGAACGACGGCAATGGCTGGGTGTTGTTAGGGCGTTCTTACATCGTGATGCAGCGCTTTGGCGACGCCAGCAAAGCGCTCGAAAAAGCCGTTGCGTTGCTGCCGCCTGATGCCTCATTACTGGCGGACTACGCGGGCACGTTAGCAATGTCGACCGAAACGCACATGCAAGGCAAACCGACCCGGTTAGTCGAACAGGCGCTCAAACTCGACCCCACCAGCCAGAAGGCGCTTTACCTCGCGGGTACCGCAGAATTCGATCAGAAAAATTTTGCCGGCGCAGTCAAACACTGGGAAAAAATGTTGAGCTTGATGCCCCCCGACGCGGGACGTAAGCGGCTGATTATTCAAGCCAACGTGGACGAGGCGAAAGCGCTCGCGCGGGGTGATGCAGCGCCTGTTGCCCCGATGGCCCAAACGCCCCCCGCTTCGCAGAATGCTGCGGTAACAACGGTAGCAGGTGCGCCGGCTCGACTCACTGGCAGCGTTACCCTGATGCCCGGTCTTGCTGGAAAAGCCAGCCCAACCGACACCGTATTCATCTATGCGCGTGCAGCGGAAGGCCCGCCGATGCCGCTTGCGATTATCAATCGCCAGGTGAAAGATTTACCGATGAGCTTTAGCATGGACGATGCGATGGCGATGATGCCTGCGATGAAGCTCTCCAGCTTTCCTCAGGTGCGCGTCGTCGCGCGTATTTCAAAATCGGGCAATGCGATGCCGCAAAGCGGCGATCTGCAGGGCATGAGCCCGGTAATCAGCAATAACACCCGCGATGTCAAAGTTGTCATCGATCACGTGATGCCCTGATTCTTGCGAGGCTTGCCACATCTGGCATCATGGTGTTTTTAGCACGACCCCGGTTATGAGTACCCCCCTTCCCAAGTCCCCAGGCCAAGCGCAAGAAGCCTGGCGCGAAGAAATGGCCTCCGCGTGGCTTTATCGCGTCGTTGCCCAATGCGAGGCGGGCACCGCACGTGCTGGCCTGTTTGAAGAACTCGCCAGCGCGGCAGAGGATCAGGCGCAGATGTGGATTGCAGAAATGCACAAGCGCGGCGAGCCCGTCCCCACCCGCTTTAACCCTGATCTGCGCACGCGTCTTGTCGGCGCGTTAACGCGCCTGTTCAAACCCCGCGCAATGCGTGGCATTCTGGCGGCGATGAAAGTGCGCGGCATGGTCTTGTACGCGTCAGCCACTCGCCCGCACCCGATGCCCACCACGCGCGAAGAGATCGGCAAACGGCATCAAAACGGCGCGTCCGGCAACACCTTGCGCGCCGCGGTGTTCGGCGTGAACGACGGCCTCGTGTCCAACGCCGCGCTGATTTACGGCGTGGCAGGCGCCGCCGCCAATCCTTCGATTATTGTGTTGACCGGCGTGGCGGGACTATTGGCTGGCGCGTTTTCAATGGCCGCGGGCGAATATGTGTCTGTGCGTTCGCAACGCGAAATGTTCGAGTACCAGATTGGCCTGGAGCGCGACGAGCTTGAGCAATACCCGCAGGAAGAAGCCGCCGAACTCGCGCTGATTTACGTCGCCAAAGGCATGCAGCCCGAAGAGGCGCGACGCGTGGCGGACACCTTGATGCAGGATCCGGAACGCGCGCTCGATACGCTCGCACGAGAAGAGCTTGGCTTGAACCCCGATGAACTGGGCTCGCCGTGGGCTGCGGCGCTATCGTCGTTTGTGTCGTTCACCGTGGGTGCGGCGCTGCCATTGCTGCCCTTTTTGCTCGCCTGGGGCTCGCATACGCTGATGTACTCAATGGCGCTGACCGGGCTAGGCTTGTTTGCGGTGGGCGCCACGCTCAGCCTCTTCACCGGCCGCCGCGCGTGGCGTAGCGGTCTGCGCATGTTAGCTATCGGCGGCGGCGCGGGGTTGGCGACCTATTTTATTGGCACTCGTATTGGCGGTGCGCTAGTGTGATTTGAAGTAGCGGAGGATTTGAAGTAGCGGAGGAAACGACAAACCACTCATTCCGCTTGAGCCTGTTATTAAACTGCCTGAATTTCCTCAATCTCTGAATAGCCTGCTGACCCATCGCCGGACAGCCACTGCCACGATTCCTTGAATTTCAATCTGCCATCAGGCAGCACTTCCGGTGTTGATAGGCACTTGCCCAGCATGAACTCCCCGCGGTTATTCAGGTGGTGGTACCTCATGTCCAGCTGACCATTTTCCAGCACCCGGGCAATCAGGTGGCCGATGACTATCGTGCCACCGCGATATTCGGCCCACACCAACTCACCCTTTTGTCGATAGTAAAAAACGGTTTCGACTCCGACCTCACCGTTTTGAGTGTTCGTTACGGAGCGAAAGACCTTTCCTTCCAGGTTGTAATTCACCGTTGCTCTCCTACTACGCCTGCCCTAGTGGCGAGGATTTAAATCAAGCGTGGTGATAAAGCTTGTGATACAGCCCGCCGCGTTCCATTAGCGCGTCGTGATCGCCTGCCTCCACCACCCGGCCATTTTCGAACACCAGAATACGGTCGGCCTGGCGCACGGCCGAGAGGCGATGCGCGATGATTAGCGTGGTGCGACCGTTCAGAAAATCGTTCAGCTCGTGATGCAAGCGACGCTCAGTATCGGTATCGAGCGCAGAGGTGGCCTCATCCAGGATCACCACACGCGGGTTGGCGACGATCATCCGTGCGATTGCCAGTCGCTGACGCTGGCCGCCAGACAACCGCACGCCTTGCCGCCCGACGCGGGTATCGAGACCACTGGGCAGGTCCGCGACAATGTCGTGCAATTGCGCGATGCCCAACGCGCGCCACAGCACCGCATCGTCCACGTCGCGGCCTAACGCCAGGTTGGCGCGCACGCTGTCGTTGAACAGCACCGGGTGTTGCAGCACCACGCCCACGTGCTCGCGCACCGCTTCCCAACCGATTTCGCTCACCGGCACGTCGCCGTACACAATCTGTCCGGACTTCACTGGATACAGTCCCAGCAAGGCTTGCACCAGCGTGGATTTACCGCCGCCGGAGGCGCCGACCAGCGCGACTTTTTCGCCCGGCCTCACGTCCAGGCTCACGTCGTCCAGAATGATTTCGCCGTCGGCGTACGCAAAGCTAACGTTGCGCAACGACACGCCCACAGTGTGCCCCGCCACAAACGGATTGCGCAGCGCGGGATGTTGCGGCTCGCTGTGCAAATTCAGCAGCGCATTAATACGCGCGAGCGCGGCATTGGCGGCAAACCCAGCGTACTGCATGCCGACCAAATCCTGCACCGGCGTCATCATGAACCAGAGGTAACCAAACACCGCCAGCATTTCGCCCACGCTCAGATTCGAAAACACCACTATCAACATCGCGCCCGCGCGAAACGCATCGAAGCCCGCCAGAAACACAAAGAACGATATCCGGCTCATCGCATCCGACTTCCACGCAAACGCGGCGGCGTGTTGGCGAATGTCCGCGGCACGGTCGGTGACGCGCGCCAGATAATGCTGCTCGCGATTCATCGCGCGGATTTGCGTCAGCGCATCCAGCGTCTCGGTTAGCGCCTCCTGAAAATGTTCGAACGCGCGATTTTCATGCTTCTTCAAATCCTTCACGCGCTTGGCGAGTTTGGTCGAAAACAGGATCACCACGGGGTTTAACAACAGGATGAATAGCGCCAGTTGCCAGTGCATCCAAAACAGCACCCCACCCACACCGACCAAGGTCAGCACCGCCACCACAAATCCCGAAATCGACGATCCGAGAAAGCTGTCGATCGCGTTCAGGTCAGTCACAAACAATGACGTGACGCGACCCGAGCCCATCGTTTCAAACTCCGACAGCGCTATGCGCGACAGCCGCGACAACATGCGCGCGCGAATGCTAAATACCACGTCTTTGGCGATCAACGAAAACGTGCGGCCCTGCCACACGTTGAGCAAAATTGAGGTGAGTCGCAATCCCACCGTGAGCAATAGCGCCGCGCCAATAAAGAGCACCGGGCCATGCCACGCCAGCGGAAATATCGATCCGATCCATGCCACCAGTTTGCCGGGGTGTTTGAGCAGCACTTCATCGACCATCAGCGGCAACAACAAGGGTACCGGCACGGACGCCACGACCGCCAAAAAAGCAATTAAATTGGCGCGCAGCAAATCGCGACGATGGCTTTTAATCTCAGTGGCGATCCCGCGCCAGTTGAGCGGGGCAGGGCCAGGAGCGGTGGGTGGAGAAGCGAGCGAAGGGTTCATCAACACAGCAAAAAAGACTATAGTGGAATCATACTTGACTGGAGTCCGACCATGTCTATGAGCCCGCTAGAAGCGCAGTTTCCACGCATCGCCAGTGAGTTAGGCGAGCGCTGGTTGGACCCGGATATGGATGCGTATTTGGACCAACTCATTTCGCATACACGTGATGGGCGCCAGGGATTCCCGCTCGAGGTGATGAGTGATCTGCTACTTCTGTCCGAGCTTCGATGGTGGCTAACACACAGTGACGCGAGCGAAGCGGCCATTGCAGCCGCGCGGTTTAGTGTTGGAGGGGCTGCAAAACTTTAAAACGTACTCCTTTTAACGGGGGTGCATACAGTTTGCCCCTGTGAATTTATCCGGATTTACCCCATCAGCAAGACCGTCGCTTCCTACACGCACTCCCATGCCTGTCCTATACGCTATCTATTACGCTTCATATTTAATGTGTCAGCGGGTGGGTATCTGCAGATATGCGGATGTTCGACTCACTTTTTATAACTTAGGAGCGATTTCATGAGCAAACTACTTACCGTTTTGTTAATTTCTTTGTCGGGGGCATCAATGGCTTACGCCTCCAGCCCTGACGTAAAGTTCGACAAGCTCGCCGATGTCAGCGGTATGAATATGAAGCTGGCTTTGGACTCGTCTAATACAGGATCGAATATGAATTCGACCACAGGATCGGGTTCTGTAAACGGCTCTATGGATAGCGAGACCTCGTCCGGCAGCAAAGCGGGCACAACTAAGCACTCGAAGAAAAAGCACTCGAAGCAGTCTAAAATGCATTCGCACAAGAGCTCAGGTTCTACCTACGGCAGCTCGGCAGGCGCCGTAAGCCCCGACGACCGTGATGCACGCTCGGGAAGTGGAATGCCAGATCAGTCCGGCGCAAACTCGGTGCGAGGTGACAGTGGGCCCACGACTGGTGCAGGTCAACCCGGAATGGGGCAGCCGGGGATGGGTGAATCTGGGACGCGCCAGCCCGGAACGGGTACACGTTCGAGAATGAGTAATCAGTCTGGCGGAAATACCTCAGGTGCGACCCATTCCGGCGCGAGTCCATCTGGAATGGGCCAACCGGGAATGGGCGAATCCGGAACCCGCCAGCCCGGAACGGGCCAAACGCCATCTGGCACTGGAACTACTCGGGGTTCAATGGGCCGATAATTTAATCGTCTGAAGTTAGTGAGCTAAGGCCTTCGCATCTGCGAAGGCCTTATTTGCCAATACAGAATCGACTGAAAATTTCACCGAGTAAATCGTCTGCGCTGAATTCGCCCGTAATTTCTGACAACGCCGCTTGCGCCAAGCGCAGCTCTTCTGCAAAAAATTCCAGCTGCGTGCTAGTGCTTCTCGCCTGAGCGATATGTTTTGCTGCTCGCTCCAACGCCTGCAAATGCCGTGTGCGCGCCATGAAGGCGCCTTCGCCTGCCGCCTGCCACCCCGCCAGCGCCAATAATTTTTGCTGCAGAAAATCCAGCCCCGCGCCGGATTTAGCCGAGAGCCACACCTCGTCGCCAGCCACACGCGCTGCCTCGCCGGATACGTCTATTTTGTTGTGTATCGTCACGCGCGGGATCGCCGGTAAACGCGCCAAAGTCCCCGCCTCATGCGCGCCGAGGCCGTGCGCTGTATCCACCAACAATAGTGCCACGTCGGCTTTTTCGACCGCAGCCCAAGTGCGCGCAATGCCCATTTGTTCGATCGCATCTTCGGTGTCGCGCAACCCTGCGGTGTCGACAATATGCAGCGGCACGCCCTCGATCTGGATGGCCTCGCGCACCGTGTCGCGCGTGGTGCCCGCGGTCGCCGTCACAATCGCCGCCTCGTAACCTGCCAGCCGATTGAGCAAACTCGACTTACCCACGTTCGGCTGACCTATCAACACCACCGTCAAGCCTTCGCGCAACAGCGCGCCCTGCTTGGCCTGCGCGCGTACTGCCTGCAAGCTCGCCTCCAGTCTATCCAGCCGCCCAGATGCATCGGCCTGCTGCAAAAAATCGATTTCTTCATCGGGAAAATCCAGCGTCGCCTCTACCAGCATCCGCAACCGGATCAGCTCATCGACCAGCGTGGTAATCCGCTGCGAAAACTCGCCCGACAACGAACGCACTGCCGAGCGCGCCGCCGCTACGCTTTGCGCATCGATCAAGTCCGCCACCGCTTCCGCCTGCGCCAGATCGAGTTTGCCGTTCAGATAAGCGCGTCGCGTGAATTCGCCCGGCTCGGCCAGCCGCGCGCCTAATTCCACGCAGCGCTGCAAAATCAGATTCAGCACCTGCGGTCCGCCGTGCCCCTGCAACTCCAGCACGGCCTCGCCGGTGAATGAATGCGGCGCCGCAAAATACAACGCGATGCCCTCGTCCAGCGTCGCGCCATCGGCGTCCACAAACCGACAGAACGTAGCATGTCGTGGCACGGGTAGGCGCCCAAGAATCGCTGTCGCCAACCCCGTGATATACGCGCCCGACACCCTTACCACGCCCACACCGCCGCGTCCGGGCGCAGTGGCGATGGCGGCGATTAGATCAGAGGAAGACATGGCGGCACAGGCTAAGGAATGGAAGGCGGATTGTAGCCTCAGCGTCGCAAGCTTACGGGGACACTCGTCCCATTTTGCCCCCAACCCGCCGCAACGCATCGCCCGGCCAATAGCCAAGCTTTCGCTATGGCTAACAATGTGGTGAACAAGATGACTTGCTTCCAGGGTTGGCAGCAGCTACACTGCATCGCATTTGCGATGCCAAAGGAGATGCCATGAAAAACGCCACTTTGCCACCTTTGCGGGTGGATAGCGCGCTGCGCGCGGCGGCAGAATCAGTTTTGCATGAAGGCGAAACTTTATCGGGCTTTGTGCTGGAAGCGGTGCGCTTGAATATCGAGCGCCGTGGGGCGCAACGAGAATTCATCGCACGCGGGCTAGTTGCGCGTGAAGCCGCACGACAGTCCGGCCATTACGTTTCGTCAGACGAAATGCTTATGCGCTTGGATGCATCGCTCGCCAAGGCGAGAGCCAAACAGGGAGCCAGTGACGCGTGAGCTATCAAGTCCGCTTTGCGTCTGCTGCAGCTGAGGATTTGCAACGCTTGTTTGATTTTATGGCGGAGCAGGATTTGGCTGCGGCAGAGCGCGCGCGGGGGGTGATCGGCCAAGCGATTGAGGCTTTGCAAACCTTCCCGTTCAGTTGTCGCAAGGCCTCCCCCGAAAACCCGTTCTTACGGGAACTGGTGATTAGTTTTGGGAGTGGCGGTTATGTCGCGCTGTTTGAAGTGGAAGACGCCGAAACGGTGACTGTGCTTGCGGTGCGCCACCAACGCGAAGACGATCACCACTAGGCGCAAATGAATGGGGGCTGACTTTGCTCGCCTATGCTACAGATCTCAGGCTCTAGCAGGTTTTGTAGGGCCATCCCCCACTTGCTTGTTAATCGCCCACTGCTGCGCAATCGAGAGGATGTTGTTGACCACCCAGTACAGCACGAGCCCAGCTGGAAAGAACACAAACATCACGGTAAATCCAATCGGCATAATCATCATGATTTTGGCCTGCATGGGGTCCATTGGCTGCGGGTTGAGTTTGACCTGCAGCACTGAGGTGATGCCCATCAATATCGGCAAGATGTAATACGGGTCGGGCGCGGTGAGGTCGGTGATCCAACCCACCCACGGCGCGCCGCGCATTTCGACCGCGGCGAGCAGCACCCAATATAGCGCGATAAAGACGGGGATCTGGATCAGGATCGGCAGACAACCGCCTAGCGGGTTGATCTTCTCGGTTTTGTACATTTCTGCCATGGACTGATGCAATTTCTGGCGATCGTCGCCATGGATTTCTTTCAGGCGTTGCAGGCGCGGCGTGAGTTTTTTCATTTTCGCCATCGACTTGTAGCCTGCGGCGGACAAGGGATAGAGCGCAAGTTTGATGAAAATGGTTAGCAGGATGATGGCCCAGCCCCAGTTTCCAACGAGCTTTTCAATTTGTTTAAGCGCCCAGAAGATCGGATAGGCAAGCGGCGTAAGCCAGCCGTAGTCACGCGTCAAGTCAAGCCCAGGCGCGGTCTTTTCCAACACGCTTTGAAGCTGTGGCCCGGCATAAAGCGGCACGTTGATAGTTTTTTCTTGGCCGGGCAAGAGTTTGCCTTCGGCCAGGATGACGCCCGCAGTAAACAAATCGTCGCCTTGCGCCTTGGTATAAAACTCGCGTTTATCGCCGGCTTTGGGCAACCAGGCCGCTACAAAGTGATGTTGCATCATGCCGACCCAGCCGTCGTTGCTGGTTTTTTCGAAGTCGGCTTTGCCTTCACTGATTTTTTTAAACGCGACTTTCTGAAATTTTTTCGCGTCGGTATAAAAAACGGGGCCGGTATAGGCATTGATCAGCTTAGACTCGCCCGCAGGGGCTCCGCCATTACGGGTGAACTGAAAATACGGGGTGAGTTCAATGGCTTGTGTGCCGCCATTGATCACGCGAGTTTTTAAATTCACCTGATAACTGCCACGCGTGAAGGTGTAGGTTTTTTCGACGCGTACGCCTGTGGTCGGATCCGTCCAAACCAAGGGCACGTCTAATCGTTCAGCCCCATTAATTAAACGATAAGTACCTGGATTGAGTTGGAAAATGCTGCGATGGGTGGGTAATCCCGGTCCAATTAACCCGTTTTGAGCGACATAAGCGCGGCTATTACTGTCTTCGAATAGCGGTTGTGTTTTGGTTTTATCCTGCGTTTCGCGATAAGCCAACAGCTGCAAAGTCCGTATATCCCCACCGGTGCTGTCTATTTCCGCGCGAAGTACATCGGTTTCAACTACCGCGCGCTGACCATGCGCGAGCGTTGCGGAAACGGGTGCTGCCGAGGTGGCGGGAACATTCAGGGCCTGGCTCGGCGTAGGCGCCGAACTGGATTGGCTGACAGCGGGGCCGGGCGGAGGCGGTACCTCATGTTTAGACTGCCACGACTCCCATAGTAATAACAGCGTGAATGAGAAAACTACAAAAAGTATCAGTCGCTGGTTTTCCATAAGAGTCTATTCAGTAAGGGGTGGAGGCGGCCATTTGGACAGCGCACGCTGCCCGGCTCTTGTCAGCGCGCGGGCAAGATCGCTGGCTACTTTTCCGGCTACGGGTTTGGAGATCAGTCGCACCACAAAATCACAGGCTGGCAAATGATGCCGTTGCCTACGAAAGGCTTCGCGTACGCAGCGCTTGACCCGATTTCGATCTACCGCTCGGGGCAGCAGGCGTTTAGCCACAATCATTCCCAAACGCGCCTGCCCGAGCGCGTTGGGCCGTACCATCACCAGCAGGCTATCTGTGCGGGCGCGTTCATTTTCTTTAAAAACGCGCTCGAATTCCTCGGGTTTGAGTAAGCGCGACTCACGCGGAAATGATGCGGGGCGAGGTTGATCGAGTGAGGCAGCAGCAAGCTGATCAAGCGGGTCGATCAATCTTTAGACCGAGACGGAGCCTAAACTGCGAGGCGCTCACGACCTTTGGCACGACGCGCATTAATAATGGCTCGTCCCCCTTTGGTTTTCATGCGGGCGCGAAAGCCGTGGGTACGTTTACGGCGAACGGTCGAGGGTTGGTAAGTACGTTTCATGAGTATCCTTTCCGAAAATGCTGAGCCAATGGACCAACATAAGTAAATGGGTGAAAAACCGCGTATTTAAGCGCGGCATACCCTAAAGTGTCAAGCTTGGCAGGTCATAACCCACCGGACACACCGCAATCTGCATGTCGTATTACCTGTGGATAACCTGAGCGAAGCAGCGTAACATCCCCCTCCTAAACCATGCTAATTACCCCTACCCCCGACATCACAATGAATTCATTCTGGGATATTTGCCAAGCGCGCTTTCGCGCCAGTTTGACCCAGCAACAATTCAGTACTTGGATTAAACCGCTGGTCTTTGATGAGTCGGATACGCATGTCCATATCCTTGCCCCCAACCATTTTGTGATGGATTGGGTGCGTGAGAAGTTTGCTGATCATATTGATGGGTGGGCCAAGGAGCATTTTGCTCACCCGGTATCGATTAGTTATGCGCTGGGCAAAAAGCCCGCCGCGCCTAAAACGGCTACCGCACCTGAAATCGTCGCCCCATTGGCGACCCCTGCCCCACAAGATCGACGCGCGCCCGCGTCTGGCATGCGCATTAACGCCAGCTTCAATTTTGATAATTTCGTCTCCGGTCGCGCTAATCAGCTGGCACGCGCAGCCTCGTTGCAGATCGCAGAAAATCCGGGGCAGGCCTATAACCCGCTCTTTATCTATGGTGGCGTCGGGCTCGGCAAAACCCATTTGCTGCAGGCGATTGGCAATACCGTGCGCGAAGCCAATCCGGGTGCCCGCATCAGCTACATCCATGCCACCGATTACGTAGACGATGTGGTGAAAGCCTATCTGAACAAACAGTTTGACGATTTCAAGCGACGTTATATGTCGCTGGATCTGCTACTGGTCGACGACATTCAGTTTTTAGCCAAAAAAGACCGCAGTCAGGAAGAGTTTTTCTATGCGTTTAATTCGTTAATCGAAAACAAAAAACAAATTGTCATCACTTGTGACACTTTCCCCAAAGAAATAAACGGCTTGGACGATAGATTGAAGTCCCGCTTCGCTTGGGGACTAACCGTTGCGGTGGAGCCGCCCGAACTGGAAATGCGCGTGGCCATTCTGCTCTCCAAAGCCGCGCTCGAAAACGCCAAACTCGATGAAAACGTTGCATTTTTTATAGCCAAACAAGTGCGTTCGAATGTACGCGAACTGGAAGGCTCGTTAAAACGCGTGATCGCGTTTTCGCGCTTTCATGAAAAGCCCATTACGTTGGAACTGGCTAAAGAAGCCTTGCGCGACCTGATCGCATCGACTTCGCGCATGGTCTCGGTCGAAAACATCCAAAAAACCGTCGCCGACTTTTACAAAATCAAAGTCGCCGACATGTATTCCAAAACCCGCACGCGCAATCTTGCCCGGCCGCGTCAGATTGCGATGGCGCTAGCAAAAGAATTGACCAATCAAAGCTTGCCCGAAATTGGTGAGTCGTTTGGCGGACGCGATCACACCACGGTATTGCATGCGTGCCGCAAAGTCGTTGAATTACGTGAAACCCATGTTGAGATAGGACGCGACTATTTAGTGTTATTACAAACGCTGACGGGCTAGGGATCAAATGTGGATAACTTGAGTCTGGTTTAAAACGCCAGCAAGTTATCCTGCTTTTTACCCTATGCCAGGCGGCTTACCCACAGACAAAATAACCGGCAATACTATGTTTACCAAAACAAATTCTGCTTATCCTCAACAAGCCACCGCCTTAATTACTACTTTAAGGAATATATAAATGCTATTAATACAAACAGACCGCAACGCGCTCCTTGCGCCACTGAGCGCAACCGTGGGTGTAGTGGAACGCCGACACACGCTGCCTATTTTGTCTAATCTGTTGCTGGAGAAAAAAGACGGCATGCTTACGCTGTTGGCGACTGACCTTGAATTACAGGTTAGTACGCAACTCAGTGACAGCGGCAACGGGGAGGACTTTGCCATTACTGTGGCGGCTCGCAAGTTATTTGATATCGTGCGTGCCTTGCCAGACGCGGCCAAACTGAAGCTCGATACCAAAGACAAACAAGTTGTGGTGAGCGCAGGCAAATCCCGCTTCACCTTACAAACGTTGCCTGCGGCTGATTTTCCCAGAATGGAAACCGCAGCAGGCCTTGGCGACGAAATCAAACTGCCGCAAAAAACGCTGAAACGCTTATTGCAGCTGGTGCAATTCGCGATGGCAAGCCAAGACATTCGCTACTACTTGAATGGCATGTTGCTGGTATTAGACGGTAAAACACTGCGAGTGGTGGCGACCGATGGGCACCGCTTGAGCTATGCAGAAACCACGCTGGAAACCGAAACCACCCCGTTACGTGAAGTGATTATCCCGCGCAAGACGGTACAGGAACTGGTCAAGTTGCTGAGTGATGTCGAAGATCCAGTAAGCCTGCAGATCGGTGCCAACCAAGTCACCATCCGGCTGCCGCATACCGAACTGGTTTCAAAAGTAGTGGACGGAAAATTCCCCGATTATCAGCGTGTGATTCCGCAGAATCAGCCACGGCAATTAAAAGCAAATCGCCAGACCGTGATGCAGGCGCTGCAGCGCGCGTCGATTTTGTCGAATGAAAAATTCCGCGGCGTGCGGCTGGTGATGAGCGAAAACACGCTCGGCATTATTTGCAACAACAACGAGCAGGAAGAAGCCGCCGATGAAATAGAAGTGCAATATGCGGGCGAACCCATTGATGTGGGTTTTAACGTCACTTATCTGCTCGACGGGTTGGGTGCATTAGGCGCCGAAGGCATCACGCTGTCACTCGCGGACGCCAATAGCAGCATGCTGTTAACCAGTGAGAGCGAAGCTGGATTTAAATACGTCGTGATGCCGATGCGCATCTGAGCGAAGACTCAGTTTTTAAATCAGTCATCAACCGGAAAGACCCATGGCAGACAATTACGATTCCTCCAGTATCCGCATTCTCAAAGGCCTCGACGCCGTCAGAAAACGCCCCGGCATGTACATCGGCGATACCTCCGACGGCACCGGCTTGCATCACATGGTGTTCGAAGTGCTGGATAACGCAATTGACGAAGCGTTAGGCGGTTATTGCGATGACATCAAGGTGATTATTCATCCCGATAATTCGGTGTCGGTGCTGGACAACGGCCGCGGTATTCCAACCGATATAAAAGATGACGACGAATTCAAGCGCAGCGCGCTCGAGATTGTAATGACCGAACTCCACGCGGGCGGCAAGTTTGATCAGAACTCGTACAAGGTTTCGGGGGGCTTGCACGGCGTGGGGGTATCGGTGGTGAACGCGTTATCAGACTGGCTCAAGGTCAAGGTATGGCGCAATGGCGTCGCGCATCAACTGGATTTTGCGCACGGCGTGATCACCGGCCCGGTTCAGATACTTGGCGACACCGAGCGTAAAGGCACCGAAGTGCATTTCATGGCCAGCATCGAAACCTTCGGCCTGATCGAATACCACTACGACATCCTGGCTAAGCGCATTCGCGAACTGTCGTTTTTAAATAACGGCGTCAAGATCGAGCTGGCCGACCACCGCACCGGCAAAAGCGAAAACTACGCGCATTCCGGCGGCGTCAAAGGCTTTGTCGAATACATGAACAAAGCCAAAAGCGTATTGCATCCGAAGATTTTTCACGCGGTCGGCGAAAAGGACGGCATGACCGTCGAAGTCGCGATGCAGTGGAACGACAGCTACTCCGAAGTGGTGCAGTGCTTCACCAACAACATTCCGCAACGCGACGGCGGCAGCCACTTGACTGGCCTGCGCATGGCAATGACGCGGGTACTGAACAAATACATCGAAGAAAACGAGCTGGCAAAAAAAGCCAAGGTAGAAACCACCGGCGACGACATGCGCGAAGGCCTCACCTGCGTGCTCTCGGTCAAAGTCCCCGAACCAAAATTTTCGTCGCAGACCAAAGACAAGCTGGTGTCTTCTGAAGTGCAGCCGGTAGTGCAGGAAGTGGTCGGGCAGAAGCTGTCCGAGTTTCTGCTTGAGAATCCCAGTGACGCCAAAATTCTGGTCGGCAAAATTCTGGACGCCGCACGCGCACGCGAAGCTGCGCGCAAAGCGCGTGAAATCACCCGCCGCAAAGGCGTGATGGACGGCCTCGGTTTACCCGGCAAGCTCGCCGATTGCCAGGAAAAAGACCCGGCCTTGTGTGAAATTTATCTGGTCGAGGGTGATTCCGCCGGCGGCTCCGCCAAGCAAGGGCGTGATCGCAAATTCCAGGCGATTCTGCCTTTGAAGGGCAAAATTTTAAACGTCGAACGCGCGCGGTTCGACAAGGTGATTAGCAGCCAGGAAATCGCCACGCTGATTACAGCTTTAGGCACCAGCATTGGCAAGGACGATTACAACGCCGACAAGCTGCGTTATCACCGCATCATCATCATGACCGACGCCGACGTCGACGGCGCGCATATCCGCACGCTACTGCTGACGTTTTTCTATCGCCAGATGCCCGAACTGGTCGAGCGCGGCCATATCTACATCGCCCAGCCGCCGCTGTACAAGGTCAAGCACGGCCGCAGCGAGCGCTATATCAAAGACGAGCACGAGTTCAAAGAACACCTGATGGTCGAGGCGATGAAAGACGCCGAACTCACGCCGATGGACGGCGCGATGCCGATAAGCGGTGACGCATTAGCCACGTTGGCGCGCGAATACTTCCTTGCCGAAGCAGTCAGTACGCGCCTTGGCCGCATGCTGCCTGCCGAAGTGCTGCAAGCCCTGATGCGTATTCCGCGCCTGAGCCTGGCCGACAGCGGCGCCGCGATGCTGAGCGAAGCCAGCCTCGGCGCCGCGCTAGATGAGCAACGCTACGTAGTCGCTGCCGAATACCAGAGCGATATCGATAGCCATCGTCTGCGCATCACGCGCCAAAGCCATGGCAATGTCCACATCAGCTTTCTCGAAGCCGATCTGCTCGAGTCCGGCGACTACGCGCAACTGGTTAAAGTCGGCGACCTGCTGCGCGATCTGGTTGGCCTCGGCGCCAAAATTAAACGCGGCGAAAAAGATGCGTCAGTTCAAAGCTTCCGCGAAGCGATGGATTGGCTGCTAGCAGAAGTCAAACGCGGCATGAGCATCCAGCGCTACAAAGGCCTAGGCGAAATGAACCCCAGCCAGTTGTGGGAAACCACCATGGACCCCAAAGTGCGGCGCTTAATGCGCGTGCAAATCGAAGATGTGATTTCTGCTGATCTAACCTTCGTCACGCTGATGGGCGATGAAGTCGAACCCCGGCGTGCGTTTATTGAAAGTAATGCGTTGGGCGTGCGTAATCTGGACGTATAAATTGTTGTCTGGTGACACATAAAATGAAATTTGTGACAAGTTAGTGAAAAACTACTGACACAGATAATAAAATTAAAAGCTCCAAGTAGAGCCTTTATCATCAGAGCTTAATATTTCAATATTCCACGCCACCCGTTCCAAGGCGCAGAGTGATGACGTACCCGAATTTCAGTACTCAAGGGGCTGAGTAACTTGGGTGAATCCTGAGAAAACAAATTTAGCTTCCATCCGCTAAATTTTAGGCCTGACTAAAATAAGCGCCTGGGCTACAGCGAATGAATTTAATTGGGTTACAAACGACAGTTGATATAGACGGCGTAACGCGCTAATGTTGCTGCCGTCTATATTACGTTAGGCAACACAAGTTCCGCGGCCAGACGCTCGCAAGCTGTAGTGCAAGTGGTTGTTTCTCATACTCGGAGAACTCGCATGAGGGATGAAGTGATCGGGGTGGTCCAGAAGTACATCGATGCGGTTCGCCGAAATGACCCGACGGACCTTTCCCTACATCCAGACGTGATCGGGGTATTCCCAATGAATACCTATCGCGGCGCCGATGCGTTCGTTCAAGCCTTGGAGTCATTCGCGAAGATCGTCAAAGACATCGAAGTGCTTCGCCTCGTCGTTGACGGCGAGCACTGTGTCGCGATCCTCAGCATCGACACGACCTTCGGACCAATTCCATTCGCGGAGCACATTCATGTCGTAAACGGACAGATCTTGTCCGTTCGCGGCTTCTACGACCCGCGCCCCATGCTGGCCGGGGCAAGCGTGAACGCTTAGCTCATCGGCCATCACTGCAGTGTCGCCTAACCAACAGATAACGTGCCCAATGATGGGCGGAGCCGCAGGCTTCCATTACCACCAGGGAGACATCGCGGTTTACAAACCAGCGTTCGAACTGCGTACGCGTAAGGCGGTGGTTTCCACTACTCGCCACTGTGAATCAGCGACGGCCAGTTGAAATACGCTCTTTGCAAGGTCAACGGCAACGGTAGTAGCATTCATGTCGGACTCCTTTCGTTGAGACATCTGATCCCCCTCCATGAAGACTAGTGATGCCAACTATGGCAAAAAAAAAG
>JANLZE010000091.1:0-2233 GCA_031366105.1 Thiobacillaceae bacterium
CGAGTGGGACTGGCCGATAAGTGGCTTCTCGATGGCTCGTGGCAATTTGAATAATCAGGGCTCCGGCAAAGTTTTGTCGGCGGCCAGCCCCTCACTTCTACGTTAGAAGCCATAGGGCACACTGTCATGAATATAGTTAAACGCATATTGCTCATATTGTTCGTACTTGTGGCTTGTGTTGGTTGCGACCAATCCACCAAGACCTATGCTGAATCAAATCTCCCCAAAGCACAGGCGTTGTCTTTTCTCGCAGACACTGTTCGCTTGCAAGTCGCCCACAACGAGGGAGCGTTCTTAAGTTTGGGGGAATCTGCACCGAAGTCTTGGCGTCTCGCAGCATTACGCCTGGGTGTCAGCGCGCTACTCTTGGCGTTGCTCGGCTATGTGCTTCTCATCCGGGTCGCTCGCCCATCATTCATTCTCGCCCTCACCCTTATCTTGGCCGGTGGAGTAAGTAACCTGATTGACCGATTCACACATGGCGGCTACGTTGTAGATTTTATTAACTTGGGCATTGGTTCGCTACGAACGGGTATCTTCAATGTTGCCGATATTTC
The DNA here is from genome assembly GCA_031366105.1 of Thiobacillaceae bacterium. Lineage (GTDB taxonomy): Bacteria > Pseudomonadota > Gammaproteobacteria > Burkholderiales > Thiobacillaceae > Thiobacillus. The sequence continues at coordinate 558 of JANLZE010000091.1, forward strand.
AATCACATTAGGCGTGCTCATGCTGCTCGTGCAAAATTGGCGCATAAAGAAAAATGGCTTCTAACCCGGCGCTCAAGCGGGACGCCGCAAAAGCGCGGCGCCCCTTAGCTTTACGTTAGAGCGCAAACCACCAAAGGAGCAGAAATGCCAAGTGTCTTAATCGAAGTGCGGCGGCAATATACACAAGAGCAAGAGGTTGCTCTCATGGAGGCAGTTCACATGGCTTTGCGTGAGGCATTCAAAATACTGCCAGGTGACAAAAACGTTCGCCTCATCGTGCACGAACCTCACCGCTTCGCGTACCCGCCAGCTCGTGCAAAGCCGGATTTTTATACGCACATCAGTATTGATGCATTTGCTGGCCGCTCACTTGAAGCGAAGCGAAATCTGTATAAGGCAATCGTAAACAATCTTGAGCCGCTTGGCATCCCCAAAGACCATGTAAAAATTCTTCTCAGAGAAATTACGAATGAAAATTGGGGCATTCGGGGTGGGCAGGCAGGCTGCGATGTTGAGCTGGGCTTCAAGGTTGAGGTGTAGTTTGCGCTCTAACCCTGCGCTCAAGCGGGACTGCGCAAAAGCGCGCAGCCCCTTAGCTTCACGTTAGAACTCATCCTGTAATTGCCAATGGATCACCATCCATCTGCCCGAGCTTCCACGGCCCCACGTTCGCGCCGAAGAAGAACCGATCTGGCGGGATCGGGTGCTTTGCGAACGGTGCCAATAGCCGTGCGTCATAGTGGCAAATCAATTTTCCGTCTTGCCAGCATTCCCGCGCCATCATCGCCGGGTTGTCGTAGGTGCAGACCGCCATGAGTTCTAACCTCTCATTCAAGCGGGACAGCTTCGCTGCCCCTTAATTTAACGTTAGGCCCTTCGGGAGAATACTTTGATTACTTGCTATCTTCGCTATGTGGTCGATCCCTTCAAGCTCAAGGAGTTTGAGGCTTACGGAAAGATGTGGATACCACTGGTTGGGAAGTTCGGTGGCAAACATCACGGCTACTTCATGCCTCACGAAGGTGCTAATAACATAGCTCTTGCCTTGTTTTCGTTTCCTTCGCTTGCGGCCTATGAAACATATCGTACTAAAGCGGCCAATGATCCAGAATGCCAAGCCGCTATGCGTTACTACGAAGAAACGAAGTGTTTTATTAGTTATGAGCGTTCTTTCATGCGGCCTGTGTTCGAGTAGCCGCATCGGGCCTAACACTGTTTTCAACCGGACGCGGTGATACGGCACACCGTTTCCTGTTACATCGTGGCCTGCGCCGGTTAAAACAACGTTAGGGCGCAAACCCATCAACATAGCATTGAGTACCAACTTCCACGGAGGCACGCATGAGAGAACTACGAGCAGCAATTCAAATTTCAGCACCTATAGACAAAGTTTGGCAGGTGCTTACCGATTTTGATCATTGGAAGGACTGGAATCCGATGGTCAATCACGTCAGTGGAAGCGCTTCAGTTCGTTCCAAGTTGAATATCACCATGCGTGGACCAAACTCCAAAGACGCAATGAAATATCAACCAACGGTACTAGAAGTAAATCCACCGAAAAGCCTCCGTTGGAGGGCAACGATGATGAGCGGCTTAATTTTTACCAATGATCGAGTCTTTGAGCTGAAAGAAAAAAATGGTGGGACTGAGCTTATCAATAGAGAATAATTTAGCGG
>JANLZE010000105.1:0-1708 GCA_031366105.1 Thiobacillaceae bacterium
TCATGACTTTCCCCTCCTGGTGGTGTTGATGAAATCGAGAAATTCCATCATGGCACTTTTGATGCCGTTCGCGGCAACTTCGCCGCAGCCTCGGGACGGGGAAGTCCCTTTCATTCGTTAGGGTAAACAAGAGGAACATTATCGATGATAAGAATAATTGTTTTTACTGTTGCCTTTATTTGTTTTGGAATTGACCAATCTGCTTATGGACAAACTGACTCAGAAAAAAATCGCTGCGACAAATCTATAATCAATCTTGTTGGAAAGCATCTGGACGTTAGTGATTTCTCATATCCCAAAGATCATATGTATCCAAGTGCTGAGAATGGCGGCGTGATAATTGCTGGCGTATGCAAGGTTTGGCCTAAAGACAACTCAAAAACCATCGCCATCTTTGCTTACGATGATGGTGTTGAATATGAAAAGCGGTTGATTGTTGTTTTGGTTGACACCATAAAACTAAGGATCGTTGCAATCTATAAGGGAGCTATACAGGAAGATGCTGCAATGACTGTTGGAGCAAATAGCTTCAGGATTGATACAGCTCGTTACGACATTGCACCTGGCGTCAGAGCCTTCGGACTCGACGTAACGAATAGTTACAGTCAAGGCTGTGGCGATGGTGGGTCTGGTCCCGTCCGCACACTATTTGTTCAAGACGGCAAAGAAATTAAGCCGATTTTAGAAGATTTTTATATTTCCTCTTGGAGTTATATACAAGAAGGACAATCACGTTGTACTGGTGCAAACGCTCCAGAAGAGTCGCTTTATGAAAATAGAGGCTATTCACTTAGCGTTTATACAGCATCAACAAACGGATATAAAGACTTGTTGGTGACAGAGACTATCTCACGCGATGACGGAAAAAAAACCGGTGAACCATTGCGATATAAGCTTCATTATGATGGGAAAAAATATCATAAATAACTATTGCAAAATGGTTGGGCTAAATTACAACCCTAACACTACGTTCGAGCGGGACGCCGCAGAAGCGCGGCGCCCCTCAACTTTACGTTAGACCTCTATGCAACCAATAGACCGCTCTTCTGCTGAACATTACATATGGGGTGAGGTGTGTGACGGCTGGCACTTCGTAAAACGCGCCGACATGTCAGTTATCGCTGAACGTGTTCCACCCGGTGCAAGTGAGGTACGCCACTATCATGTGAACGCGCGCCAATTCTTTTTTATTTTGAGTGGTTGCGCTACGATCAAAATAAATGGTGAGCGCGTGACTATAAAAGAAGGGCAAGGCTTGGAGGTAGCACCAAGCATCCCACATCAGTTTATAAATGAATCGTCCGCTGACGTTCACTTTTTGGTTGTTTCTCATCCAAGCACTAGGGGTGATCGTGTCGAGGTCTAACCCGGCAGTCAAGCGGGACTGCGCAAAAGCGCGCAGCCCCTTACTTTTACGTTAGAAACCACATGCCATGACACAGGAAGAAATCGAAAATCAGAAGCGCGTTGAATACTACGCAGCGAGTGTCAATGCTTGGTTCAATACGTCGTTGGAGCATGACAAAAGCCTTCTTACTTTGTCAGCCGGAGGTATTGGGCTTCTCCTCACTTTACTGACGACCGTTGGCCTATCTTCCGCTGAGGCTCAGGTTCTATACATCGGCGCAATTGCAAGTTTCGTTGTGGCTCTTATCGCAACCTTGGTTATCTTTCGCCGCAACCGTACGCACATCGAAGAGATTCTATC
>JANLZE010000108.1:0-2703 GCA_031366105.1 Thiobacillaceae bacterium
CCACCTGCGCACCCGCCGCCACAACCGAAGCCCCGAGCGGGGCGGGGCAACCACGGGCACCCGAACAGAACGCTGAGAAGGCGCGGCGTTTCTCAGCCCAAGGTTGGGAGGCCGCCCTTAAACAGCTTGCGCTCTAACGTAAAGTTGAGGGGCGCACCGCTTTTGGCGCGTCCCTCTCGAACGCAATGTTAGGTTTCGTGGTTATCAGGGCCAGCGTCTTCATAGCGTGGTAGTGAATCTGTAGTCTCGAACCAAGCAACCTTGCTTTGCCTCCAGATGTGATACTGCGGAGCCATTTGCGAAGGGTCGTGAAGACTAGCCAGCGTTACGTCCACGGTTTTGGGGGATGCCGACCGACGAAAAGCGATCTGAGTGCCACAGGCACCACAGAACTCTCTTTGACTATGCGAGCTTGAATGGAAAATTGTTGGACACCCTTTCGTGTAGGAAAAACCACGAACCAACACGGTCAGCCACGCGAGTGTTGGCGCGCCGCTGGATCGCTGGCAAAGCCGACAGTGACAGTAACCTGCGTCAAGCGGCTGGACACTGATGCGATATTGCACCGCTCCGCAGAGACACCCACCTTCAAGAGTTTGGAACATGGATAACGGTTCCCAGAAACCTAACGTTCAAATTGAGGGGCTGCGCGCTTTTGCGCAGTCCCTCTCGAATGCAGGGTTAGACCTGTTGTGCCGTAAGCCATGCGATGACCTCACGCGCATTATCATTAGGCGGGAATACCGGATAGAAAGCCTTCCGAATAAGGCCACCCGTTGCAATGATTGTTAACCGCTTTATCAAGCGTTTGCCCGCATACTCAAATGTTGGCAATTTCAGCGCTTGAGCTAAAGCAAGTTGTCCGTCATTGAGCAACGCAAAGGGGAGGTGTAGTTTTGCATGGGCTTCTTGTTGTTCTTCCAAATGTTGTGCGCTCACACCAAACACCTCTACACCAAGCTGCTTCAACTCGGCGTGGGAATCGCGAAAGGCACATGTTTGCGGGGTGCATCCCCTGGCACCGGGTATATCATTCCAGCCGATGAGAGGCGGGCTATCGGGACGACCCAGCATCGGGTAGAAATAAATAACCAGTGTTCCCGCATAAGTGCTGAGATCAACGGCCTTCCCTGTGGTGCTAGTCAGGGAGACCGAAGGTAAGGTACTCCCCAGTAAATGGTCGCATGCGCCATCATCTACTGGAACCGGTAAATTAGCGGGTAAAGTGTGTAGGTCTTTTATCATTTTCCTCTCCGGTGATGATTGTTTCAGGTCTAACGTAAAGTTGAGGGGCGCGCCGCTTTTGGCGCGTCCTTCTCGAACGCCATGTTAGGGCTGTGCCAACGGAGTGAGGACATGAATAACACCCATGAGTGCAACTATGGTGACTGCTAGCAACCCAAACATAATGGCGGATAGCACCATGCCACGGCCCCAGCCAAGTAACTGACCTTGAGTGTCGGTGGCACGGGCGCCGAAAAACCAGCCACCCAGAAAAAGGTTGATGGTGAGACCCACCAAAAGGCCGAGAGCCAGTGGCAAAGAGTAGCCGAATGCGGCAGAGGTGGCGCGCCCCGCAATGGCTAACACGCCGAGAAGAAGTGCAAATAGAAAGCTGTTGCGCCAGCTTAGCGACGACCTACGAAAAATACGTGCAGCTAGCTTTGCGTATGCGGCACACAGCGCGAGGATTAGAAGGAAAGGCACGAATGATAGAAGGATTTGCATTGTTGGCCCTAACGTTAAATTAAGGGGCGCGCTTTAGCGCGTCCCGCTTGAATGATGGGTTAGAAAACATGGCTGGATTATTGCGGATATTGATTAGGGGTTTGGCGGTTATCGCTAAGAATTATGAGGTTGCCTACGCTATGGTTTTTTGGACTGGCAGGAACGTAGTGACACCCAATCAATCACGTGTTGTTCGAGAAATCCGACTTGTATTTGATCTATTGAAAATAGTGCGTACCGCACTTCGCCATAAGCAAGACCTTTCATTCTGGCCTTTAGATCAACCGAAGGAACATCTGAAGTGAACAGCAGCATCATTGACTCGGATGTTCTAAGAGAGATTTTAAAATCGCCGCCAGATAGCGATTTGATTTCTTCGCTTATCTCACGAATCTCGCGCTCTGCTTTCTTGAGCGATTCATATGTAATTAGCATCGCGTAAATTTTGGACATGGCGATATGGTTTCTAACGTTCAAGGTAAGGGGCGCGCCGCTTTTGGCGCGTCCCGCTTGACCGCAGTGTTAGGCATGAACACTGATTGAATGGCAGCAATATCTGGAATTGTCTTTGCCTGCCAGCGCACCATGCGAACACCCGCGGAAGCCAATGCTTTATCTTTTTTGGCGTCGGCGACCTGACGATCTTTCCTTTGGTGCGTAGCATCATCAAGTTCGATGACCGCGACAATGCTTGAATCCTTGTTGCACACCACAAAATCAGCGCTCATGCGGTTGATGCGGTTAGACCATGCTTGATAGTTGTTGCCTTTCTTGACTCCGAGCAACCGAGAAAGTTGAACCTGCGCGAGAATGATATGTTCTGGTAAAGCCTGGATAAGCCGGAAATAGAGGACTTGCTCGGGTTGGGACAGAGGTTTCTTGGCATAGAAAGGCCACACCTCATCACCGGTGCCACCTTGAGATTTGGCTTTAAGGACAACAAGAATAACTATCACGGCGACGACAACAATCAAC
>JANLZE010000122.1:0-1018 GCA_031366105.1 Thiobacillaceae bacterium
CCCGCATGACCAGAAACAAGCTCAAAGATACCAAGCGATGCAAGGGCAGCACACCCCAAAGTAAAACCAACTATTAACCCATAACGAGCCAATGAAATTTCAGCGTTCCTTGCAACAAAAAACATTGTGCCGATAGCACCAAATAGTGCTGCACCTCGCCGCGCAACAAGACCAACAGACTCAGAATATGGAACACTCCAAACGGCTAATAAAATTTTGGGTGCGAACATCCAAATGCTGGCGAGGACGAAGCAAAGCCCGGCGGAAAGTACAGCTAAAGTTTTAAAATTTAAGGTCATAGTAAATACCTGGGGTAAAGGTCTAACGTTTGACGCCTCAAGCTGGATAAAAACCATCATTCCCGCATCTTGCCTCAGCCGTCCGTTTGCATCAACATCGTGTCATTGATTTTGTGAGGGCCTAACCACAAGGCACGCTACAAACCCATCGACACCAGCCCCCGATTTCTTGCCGTTGACCTGCAACACCAACTGCTGCCCGGCAGCTTCGAGCACGCCCTCAATCACCTCATCGATCACGAGCTGGATCTATCCGGCTTCGATGCCCGGTTCAACAACGACGAAACCGGCGCTGCCGCCTATCCGCCCGCCATGCTGCTCAAAGTTGTTCTGTTTGCCTACTCCCAGGGCATCGTATCCAGCCGTGGCATCGAGCGCGTGTGTCGCGACCACGTCACCTTCATCGCCCTGTCCGGCGACACGTAACCGCACTTCACCACGATTGCCGGATTTGTTGCCAGCCTCACCGGCGACATCGCCCGCCTCTTCACCCAGATACTCTATTTGTGCGACCGGCAGGGGTTGATCGGGCGCGAGATGTTCGCCATTGACGGCGTCAAACTCCCCAGCAACGCCAGCAAGCAAAAGAGCGGCACCCGCGCCGATTTTGAACATCAGGCTGTACTCGATCACCTTTCTGAATCTGGCGCGATAGCTCTCTGCGGCTGCTGAACTCAATGAAGTATTCTCCTTGGCGACCACAAGATTAACGCTTGCTG
>JANLZE010000151.1:0-2292 GCA_031366105.1 Thiobacillaceae bacterium
GCACCAGCCACCGCCACCGACGCCCAGCCACACTGACCGAAACTTGCGAGACTGAAATGGAGTGATGCGGTTGGCATGGTGTGCGGCCTTTGATAAGCAGGAAAAGCAAGCGCGCTAACGTAGAGCTAACCGGCGGCGCTTTAGCGCCGTCCAGCGACCGGAGGGAGCGAGGTTGAGCGCCGGGTTAGACCTTTGGCAACCACGAAGAAAGGACACTGACATGCAAAAAGAAGACGCGCTACGCGATGCGGTACAAGCGGCAAAGGATTTCAAGTATTGGCTCGACATACAGGCACCAGGAACAGCTTTCCATCCAAGCGGCAAGGACGTGAGAACAACGGACGCATACACGAAGGCGGCGGGACTGCTAGACGCGGCTGAAACCACGCTCAAGCTCGCCCAGCGCAGCGAGAGACCACGACAAGTGCTGGTCTTGGTCGTGCCCGTTCGTGATGTCGTAGCCGAGGATGGCGCAGATACTCCAGCGGGCGCGCTCGATGTTCTCTCCAAGGTTGCCGGGGTCTCCGGCATCAAGGTCGTTCACGAAGGCGCGGACGGCACCGAAGATCGCGGCTTTCTCGATCTCCGTGGAAGCGGTCATTGCTTCGCGGGCAAGTTGTTTGAGCTTCTCGATGACGAGGTGCGGATCGTTCATGGTGATCTCCGTGATAAGAGGGCTAACGTAGAGCTAAGGGGCGGGCCGCTTGCGGCACGTCCCTCTTGAGCGCCAGGTTAGAGCGAACGCTTGCCGTAGCCACCGAAGTTTGGACACCGCCCTCACGCCCGACCAAACCAATGACCGTGCAGACTGCCGCTGACTTCACCCGACCGAAGCTACGCTGCCCATTGCAACCAGACTTCAGCGAAGGCAAGCTGCGCGAACCAACGCCATTGGCTAAAACAGACTCACACAACGCGCGCAGCACGGTTGATGTACCCGATGCACTTGCTAAACCCACCAATGCCCCGACACGCTGACCAGAACTTGCGTGACTTAAATAGTGCGGTGCAGTTTGCATGGTGTGCGGCATTTTAGTGAGAAGAAAAAGCAAGCGCGCTAACGTCTAAGGTAAGGGGCGCGCCGCTTGCGGCGCGTCCCACTTGACCGCCGTGTTAGCGCGCATTTTTGGCACCCCGGTAATGTTTAGCAACAACTGCACTGCCTCCGGCGCAAACTGTAACCAAGAACAGCCCCGGAACCAAAGAAATAATTGTGGTTAGCGCACTCTCGTTGGGCCAGCCAGACAAGGCAAGACGGACGACGGAAACCACCCACGTTAAGCCCACGACCAAAGCTATGACATGCCAAAGGTATTGAGCCCAGCGCTTTCTTAGGAAAAGGCCCACGGCTGCAACAAGTAAGACAACGGATGGAAGCAGCCACAAAAACGAAGCAGCAGAAAGTGCCCACCAGCCAAGATAAGCAGAGGCCACAAGCAAAAATACTGTAAGTAATTTGATGACCATGCGGTTCTGCGCGCTAACGTAAAGTTGAGGGGCGCGCCGCTTTTGGCGCGTCCCTCTCGAACGCCATGTTGGGCGTACTATGGCGCATTAAGACTGCTTCTCCACTCACCAGCGGCTTGATCAAATTCGAATATTTCATGGGTGGCAAAATCTCGTTCGGCTACGGAATAAAATGTTATTCGCTGAACTGTCCGGAAGGCGTACCCAATGAAACTCTGGGGACAATTCTGTTCGGCATCCAGCGGTAGTGATGATTGCTGCAGGCGTAAATCGTCGAGCGATTTTATAGCTCTGCCCGTTTGGTGCCCAAAAACAAGGTAATTTTTCCTAAACTCAATGTCGAGATTGCGCCAGTCTGTAACCAATTGCTTCATAGAAAGGGCTTCGAGATATCCTTCTAGGCTAATTGAACGCATGCTTTTCTGAAATGCAAAGGTTAGCGAAGCGGCATTATTAAGGGAGATATCGCGAACCTTTCGTGACATGGGTGACGTATTGAATCGCGGTGTTCCTGCGGCGTCGAACAACACACCGAGCATTCGGCTGTGAGGCGTCCCATCTGCTCCGAGAGTGCTCAAAACGGCACCGTGGGCAAAAGGGATTCCAAGAGCGTGTTCCTCAGCTACCCAAGCGACCAAGATTTTTAGTGGGTTCATCGCTGTCATAGTCTCGATCAATACGCCCAACGTAGAGCTAAGGGGCGGGCCGCTTGCGGCACGTCCCGCTTGAGCGCCGGGTTAGAGCGGACGTTTGCCGTAGCCACCGCTGTTGGGGCACCGCCCTCACGCCACATAAGAACGGGGCCGGTGCAGGCTGCCCCTGACT
>JANLZE010000152.1:0-3923 GCA_031366105.1 Thiobacillaceae bacterium
GCACCAGCCACCGCCACCGACGCCCAGCCACACTGACCGAAACTTGCGAGACTGAAATGGAGTGATGCGGTTGGCATGGTGTGCGGCCTTTGATAAGCAGGAAAAGCAAGCGCGCTAACGTAGAGCTAACCGGCGGCGCTTCAGCGCCGTCCAGCGACCGCAGGGAGCGAGGTTGAGCGCCGGGTTAGGCGTTGTCGGCTGATTCATAGCTGGCGAATGGCCCGGTAAAGAAAAACTCAGAGTTGAGATCGCTAAGCACCTTGCTCTGCGGTGGAAAATACGAAATAAACTCAGGCCAAGCCTGCTTAACAAAGGCGTCCCATTTGGTGGGGTCGAGCTCATGAATTTGGCGGTCCGAGATGTCGATGAACTCAAAGCCTCGACTGGTGAGGCTTGAAACTGCTTTCATTGCGGCGGCTTCATGATCGAGCGCGCTAACGAAAATAGGGACATGCGCACCGATGAGGTTTGCAGGCATTTCGGCATTGCTTCCACGAACAATATGCACCGTCAGCCTGAACAGGCGGTTTGTCGCTTTCGGTGCTTCCTTCTTGAATAAGCCAAACATGGGCGAGTTTTCCGGCGCCTAACGTAGAGCTAACCGGCGGCGCTTTAGCGCCGTCCAGCGACCGAAGGGAGCGGGGTTGAGCGCCGGGTTATGCGTAGGTGTAAGGCTGGACGGGATTTTGCAACCCCGTCCAGGTACTACAAGGTGAGTGGCTACACCATGAACAACAAAACCACCAAAACTTTGCCGAGTTTGATGAGTTGTTTCACGGTGATTCTCACCGACAGCTTGAACTCCAACATGGGATTTCTCCGTGCGGGAGCGGCTGTTGACGCGCCAACAACCGCCGTTAGACGGGCGTTGGTTGGTGGTTACGAGGTCTTTTCCCGGTTTACGACCGGTAACGGATTGCTCCTCTTGACCACCTTTCGGAGCGGTGGCGAACCACTCCGGGAATCCGCCCCGCACTCTGGCCAGAGTGTTTGTTTGCGGGAGATGAGTCCGCTCACATCCAGCGGGGTAGGGTTCCAATTCTTTAAGACGCATAACGTTTGAATTCAGGGGCGCGACGCGGCTTTATCGCGGCGCGTCCCCTGGAATGAAGTGTTAGGTGCGGTCATTTGGTTGGCCACCGAGAAAACCTGATTGCATTTTGTGATTGGAACGCAATATAGACGCTACGAAAGCAACCGAGGTCGTTGACGGTCGATGCTGCCCACGCATCCTTCATGTGACCGACTGTTTGCCCGTCGAACCAAGGACACTTGATGGGTACTACGAGATACCCAGGGCCGTACTGGTCTCGCGAGGGAACGTAGGACTTTTTTCCCAGTTTCTTTTTGACGACGGACACAAAATTCCTCGCGAATGCGTTGTCCATGTTTTGAAATGGGCCGTGGCCGACGGGCTTATGTTCTTCGCCGGGCGTTGCGTAAGAGTAGAGGTCCTTTGCGTAAGCCTCGTTCCAAAAGGCTGTGCTCACTTCGATCCAGCGGGTAGTCCTGGATGAACGGATTATCGCCTCGGGCGGATTCGGTTCGCTGACCACTTTGAAGTCGGTGCGATATGCACGATTGAACCAATCGAGAAAGTGATCGACAAATGCTCGTTCGTGCGCTTGCTGAATTGGACGACGATCGGCCATTGGGTCGCACCTAACGTAGAGCTAAGGGGCGGGCCGCTTGCGGCACGTCCCGCTTGAGCGCCGGGTTAGCGCGAACGCTTGCCGTAGCCACCGCTGTTGGGACACCGCCCTCACGCCCGACCAGACTGATGCGAGTGCAGACTGCCACTGACTTTACCCCACCGAAGCCACGATGCCCATGGCAACCAGACTTGAGCGAAGGCACAAGCAGCGCGGCACAAATGCCCTTGGCTAAAACAGACTCTCGCAACCCGTGCAGCACGGTTGATGTACCCCCTGCACTTGTTAAACCCACCAATGCCCAGACACGCCGACCAGAACTTGCGTGACTTAAATAGTGTGGTGCGGTTTGCATGGTGTGCGGCCTTTTGATGAAAAGGAAAAGCAAGCGCGCTAACGTCTGAATTGAGTGGCCTGCGCGGCTTTTCGCGCAGGTCCGCTCGAATGATGGGTTATGCGACCGGGTGCTTTAGCCATCTGCCAGTGCTCTAAGGTGCTTTGAAATGGCACGTTGCTGTTTTTGCACCAGTGGCCGCAAAGCTTTATACATTGTCAGTTGCTCTTCCCTGTAATTCTTGTAGAGCCGACCTTCCTTTCCAAGTTGCTCTCTATATCGCTCCGCCTGCGTTTCTGGTGATGTTGTTTGGAGCAACTGATTGGTTTCAAGATAAATCGCCTCAATATCGAAGGTTGCTTGGTGTGAGTGGCCTTGAAATTTGAGCGTCTCAATCACCAGTGGGCCATGCTGGGATTGAATATCTTCATTCTCCACGAACAGTTCCAACTTCCCGGCGGCAAGGTCAAAATCTCGATGAAGTATGTCGAGTTCCGATCGAATTTCTGCCAATCGAAAGGCATTGTCTTTATTGACGCCCACGGCGCTCCAGTTCGTAATGGCTGACAGCCACGCCGAGTATTTCGAGAAATAGTCGACTAGCGCTTGATGCTCTTCTGCCCTAAAACTCAGCTTGGCCTGTAAAGAGAACTGGAGCTGCGATTTGACCGACTCAACCAAGGACGTGATTTCCTCGACGTCTTCCTTCGTGGCAACGTTCTTACCTTTTTCCTGGAAATAGGATTTAAGAAACGCGAGGTAGAGTAGAAGCAACAGGATGACTACTTCGAGCATCAACTGCATAGATTCAGTCTCCGGCATCAGATGGCCCCAACCGTCAAGGTCGCATAACGTAGAGCTAACCGGCGGCGCTTCAGCGCCGTCCAGCGACCGAAGGGAGCGAGGTTGAGCGCCGGGTTAGGGGTGGTGGTGATAAAAAGCCCTGTTTTTTTATGCTTGGCGTTCGCACTGCTGTGGGTGAGCGGAGTGTTATTTGGCATGGGACTGGAGAAACGCTTATTTGATCGCAAGAACCGCAACATACACACTGATAATGCCGATGATTGTGCTCCACATCCACTGCCAGTGACGCAGGTAGAAGCCGGCGACAGCACCAAGGGCGCGAGCAAGTGGAGGCTGAACATAGAACCCAAGGCCGATAAAAACAATGTGGCTGTTGGGATCGTTTTCCGGAGGCGGCACGTAGGTTCCACGATACCAGTCGAAGAACTTATTGCGAATGACGGAGATGATGCCCAATCAATAGCCCCTAACGTTGAAGGTAACCGGACACCGGAGCGCGTAGCGCGGAGGGAACCAACCAGCGCAGCTGGTTGGTGGTCCGGTTGACCGTAGTGTTAGGCAACGGTACTTGCATTTCCTGGTGTAAACCGTGCGTCGATTAATTTACCAACGAGCGCAGGCGCAACCACAAGCAACGCCATATTAAACAGATGAGGTGGGCTACGAAGTATGCCGAGATAAACCAGTACGTAGTTGTGACCATACGGATTGTAAATGTAGTAGTAGCCGAATATGGCTAAACCGATGAGTAAGCCGAGCCTGTAGAAATGGGATCGAACAATGGCGTAGTTGAGCAAGAAGATCACCGCGAGATTTGCTGAAACAGCAAGCAACATACGGGACACATGGGCAAGACCCGTGGCGCTCTCACCCCAAAGGCTCACACTAACGGCAAGGAGCTGGCGCATCAATGCGACGTAAGCGATAGCCAACAAGAGTTGGAAGATGATTTGGGCAAGCGGGCTGCTTTGGCGCATGTTTTTCGTTTGCCTAACGTAGAGCTAAGGGGCGGGCCGCTTGCGGCACGTCCCGCTTGAGCGCCGGGTTAGAGCGGACGTTTGCCGTAGCCACCGCTGTTGGGGCACCGCCCTCACGCCACATAAGAACGGGGCCGGTGCAGGCTGCCCCTGACT
>JANLZE010000001.1:0-1234 GCA_031366105.1 Thiobacillaceae bacterium
CCGCGTGGGCACAAAGGCGTGCCCACCCTACCCGGCTTTAATAATTCATCGCACGGCATAATGCTATTCGTTAGGTTAAGTAGATTGCAATGGGCTTGGCGGACGAATAAGACTTTCCGCCGGAATACCTAGTCCATTATGCAGTTTCCAAATCATGGGCAGTGTCAACGAACGCTTCCGGTTCAGAACCTCGTATACGCGATTAAGGCGTCCGATCATTGGGACTAAATCTTTTGGCGTTAAACCAGATTGTTCCATGCGGAATTTGATCGCTTCAACCGGGTCCGGTAGATCAATGGGAAAATGCTTGGCCTCATAGGCTTCAACCAAGGTTAGCAACACCTCGAAACGATCACCTTCAGGGGATTCAGGCTCTGGTTCGTTATCGAAAAATGCTGAGACTTCGCGCATGACGGCTTTATAGTCTTCTGCGGTGTGAATAGGGCGGATTTCCATGATTATTGCTCCTGTTCTATCGTTTCGGCATTGATTGCATCGTACTGCGCGTGCGTGCCAATGAACTTGATATAGACGGCACCAAACCGATACGCAACGGACACAACAAGCCGGTAATCATTGCCTTTGATGTTGAAGATCACGCGCCGGTTCTTAAGGATGCTGGCGCTGCGGTATTTCACCTTAATGTCAGAAGGTTGATTCCAGTCCGCCTGCTTGACCTCATCCACCCAAGCCTTTAAATGCTGCTCTGCGCTCGGAAAAATCACCCAGAACTCTCGAAGGATTTTGACAGAGACAATCTTCATAGGTGAATTATAGTCCCGCTATGGGATATGGCAAGTCTTCTCGGCTGATCTGTCCGGTTCTCTTAAGATGTGTGGGATGAGATAAAGCCGGGTAGGGTGGGCAGGGATTTTATCTGCTCACGCGGTTTTGAATCCGCGTGGGCACAAAGGGGTGCCTACCCTACCCGGTTTTACCGATTACCCCTGCGTCCACGCGATATCGCAATGACAGATAGGCCGCCAGCACCCCCAGCGCCAGCCCGGCCAACACATCCACCGCCACATGCTGGCGGGTGGCCATGGTGGAATAGACGATGCCGATACACCACATCCAATTGACGAGAAGTATCCACAGCGGTGCGCCAAAGCGGCGCAGCAGGTGATGCAACCAGATACCCGAAAAAACGGCGGTGGTGACATGCAGCGAAGGGCAGGCATTGCCCGCGGCATCCATGTTTTTAAGGAAATCCACATCGGGATAGCGGGCCCAG
>JANLZE010000014.1:0-1346 GCA_031366105.1 Thiobacillaceae bacterium
CCTGCCAGATCTGTTACCAGAGGTAGAGTACCCTAACAGATCGATCTGCTGTCCTCCTTCGGCCACCAGTTCAGACAGCATCAACCCGGCTTTCTGGTAATACACCTGCGGTTTGTACATCTTCTTCAATATCCAGAGTGCGGCATTCGTTATCTGGAGACTGCAATCGGTAGGAGAGGGTAACGCGACGGTCTCGGTTTTTCCAACGAACTCAGCCTGATCAAACGGACTATTCTGGATGAATACAGACACAGCCCTCGCATATAAGCCCTGCTTCCGCAGCCGCTGGGCGGCATTGGCGGCATGATAGCTGATGGCTGTCAACAGCGATTTAAAATTGATACGGTTTTCCATCAAGCAGCGATTTAAAACTGATACACCCCCATTACCTTGTCATATATTTCCTGCTCATGCTGGCAGCAACTTCTCTCGCTTCGGTTTCACCATTCCTGCGGCACACTGATGTTTGAGGCGATAGCTCTCGCCAGCTATCGGCACGATGCGCGCGTGATGCAGCAGCCGATCCAGTAGCGCAGCGGTGAGGGTGGCGTCCTGGGCGAAAGTGGCATCCCATTGGCCGAACGGCAAGTTGCTGGTGACGATCAAGCTGCCTTTTTCGTAGCGTGCCGCGATCACCTGGAAGAACAGATTGGCCTGCTCGCGATTCATCGGTAGATACCCGATTTCGTCAATGATGAGCAGGCGATAGCTGTTGATGGCCCGGTGCATGACGCTTTTCAGTTGGTTTTGCGTGTGCGCGGTAACCAGCGTCAGCAAAAGATCAGCCGCAGTAGTGAAGCGCGTCTTGATACCGGCCTGCGCCGCCCGGTAACCCAAGGCAATCGCCAAGTGGGTCTTGCCCACTCCGCTGGGCCCGACGAGTACGACATTTTCGTTGCGCTCGATAAAGCCCAGTCCCGCCAATTCCGCGATCTGGCTGCGCTTCACACCTTGGGCAAATTCATAATCGAAGTCATCCAATGTCTTGATGGCTGGAAACCCGGCCAAGCGGGTTAACATGTTCTGCTTTCTGACGTTGCGTCCGGCCGCTTCGGCCTTGAGCAGGCCTTCCAGGAAGTCGCTGTAGGGCGCCTCCTGCTGCGCGGCGTCCTGTGCTGCAACCGGGTAGGCCTGGGCCACAAACGGTAGGTTGAGCGACTCGCACAGCATCAGCATTCTTTCGTGTTGGAGATTCATGCCGCCGCCTCCTGCTCATCACGGAACTGATCAAGCAGACGCTCATATACTGCCAGAGGATGTTGCAGCGGTGTCACTTGCGCTATCTGGTCGATGACGATGACCGGCCGTTGCGCTGGCATGCCAGCGCCTGCACTCTGGGGACGCGC
>JANLZE010000023.1:0-1808 GCA_031366105.1 Thiobacillaceae bacterium
CCACCTGCGCACCCGCCGCCACAACCGAAGCCCCGAGCGGGGCGGGGCAACCACGGGCACCCGAACAGAACGCTGAGAAGGCGCGGCGTTTCTCAGCCCAAGGTTGGGAGGCCGCCCTTAAACAGCTTGCGCTCTAACGTAGAGCTAACCGGCGCTGCGCGGCTTCATCGCGCAGCGTCCAGCGACCGAAGGGAGCGAGGTTGAGCGCCTTGTTATGGCTCAGGCTACTCATACCTTGCCGATTCCCATGCATGGATTGCCTGTTTCCGGGTTTCACCCCAATGATACCCGCCCAACTTGCCGCTTTGTTGAATGACGCGGTGGCAGGGTATAAGGAACGCGACAGGGTTTGCGCCTACCGCCAGCCCCACGGCTCTCGCAGAACTCGGATGGCCGATTGCGGTTGCCACTTGGGAATAACTCGCTACCGTTGCCGGAGGTATCTGTAACAATGCTTTCCACACATTGATCTGAAAGTTCGTTCCGGAAACATGCAAAGACACAGGGCGATCCAATTTCTTTTCTTCGCCGAACATGGCCTTAATAACCGCAAGTGTTCGTTGACGATTTTCATGCACCATCGCATGTGGCCACTTTTTTTGTAACTCAGTCAGGTGCCCGTCGATTTCCATGCGCTCCAGAAACGCAAAACTACAGATACCTCTGGGTGTGGTGGCAATAAGCGCTTTTCCAAAAGGGGTGTCGTGCAGGCCATATTCAATGGTTAAACCCGCGCCCCCCATTTTGTACTCACCGGGCGTAACCGCTTCCAGATGAACGAAGTGGTCGTACAAACGCGAACCGCTGCTCAACCCCAGGGAGTCCGAAACTTCAAGCAGTGGTTTCGATTCGCTCAGTAATTGCTTGGCGCGCTCCACCGTAAGCACTTGCAAGAATCTCTTCGGCGTCACGCCGGCCCAGCGGCTGAACAGACGCTGGAAGTGGAAGGGGCTCAGGTGCAAATGCCGCGCAATTTCTTCCAGGCCGGGCTGGCTGTTTACCCGGCTGACAATGAAAGAAATTGCTTCGGCTATACGGTCATAGTCAGACATCTAGATTTCCATGGGTCTTTTGGCTGTGCTTAATCAGGTGCGATTAATGGAGACCCCACCGTCAGCAAGCAGCGCCGAACCGGTGGTGAAGCTCGATGCATCGGATGCGAGGTAGAGGGCCGATTGCGCGATCTCTTCCGGCAAAGCCATACGCTTCAGGGCGTGAAGACCCTGGACGAAGGCTAAGGTGTCCGGTGTATTGGCGAACGCCCGGCCCATCGGGGTATCCGTGCCGCCCGGCAGGAGGGCGTTCACCCTGATACCCTTGGGGCCAAACTCAGAGGCGAGCGCCTGCGTGAGGCCGATGAGCCCGGCCTTGCTCGCGGCATAGGCTGCCATGCCCGGTAGGCCGATGGTGTAACCGACGAATGTCGACGTGAAGATCAGGGACCCGCCGTTCCGGTCAAGCATCGCGGGAAGTTGATACTTCGCTCCGAGGAAAGCGCTCGTCAGATTCGTCCGGATCGTGTCCTCCCACCCCGAAAGCGAAACATCAGGCGTTGCTCCCATTTCACCGGTCGTGCCGGCATTATTAAATGCCACATCGAGGCCGCCGAAGCGTCCTATAGCCAGTTCGACCAAGGCTTTCGCGAAGGCCTCGTCTTTGACATCGCCGGCAAGCGCGACAGCATGACCACCCGCTTGGGTGATTTCCTCAACGAGTGCGTCAAGTTCCAGTTGGCGTCGCGCGCCGGCGACGACCTTGGCACCCTCTCGGGCGAATAGCTTTGCTGTTGCATAACCGATCCCGGAACT
>JANLZE010000106.1:0-1175 GCA_031366105.1 Thiobacillaceae bacterium
TCCTTCAGTTGGATAAATGTAAGCCGCTTGACCCAGTACTTTTTGCTAAAAATCGTATAGTGCCAATAACACATAATTTATCAGCACCCTTTATTAACCGATAGGCTAGCGTTATTCATTAAGGAGATCAATCTTGAGCAAAGAAATAATATCAAGTAGTTCTGGGAAACAGGAAAAGGAAAAGGGTTCGATCTTCAACACAGACAGCCTAATAGCTGTCGGCGGCGAGCTGCACCAGATTGCAGGTGGAGAGCACCCCGAGCTCACCACGAACCAGGGTGTTGCGCTTTCTGATAATCAGAACTCGCTTAGAGCCAATTCGCTCGGCCCAACGCTTTTGGAAGATTTCATCCTCCGCGAAAAAATTACTCATTTCGATCATGAACGTATTCCGGAGCGTATTGTTCACGCTCGTGGGACCGGCCTGCATGGATTTTTCGAACTGACCGCTTCGTTAAAGCAATATACCACTGCCAGAGTACTCACCGAATTAGGTGAGAAGACCCCGGTATTTACTCGTATATCGACAGTGGCAGGCGGAGCGGGTTCGGTCGACACCCCACGGGACGTACGCGGGTTTGCTGTCAAGTTTTATACCAAGGAAGGCAACTGGGATTTGGTTGGCAACAACATTCCGGTTTTCTTTATCCAGGATGCCATTAAATTCCCCGACCTCGTCCACGCGGTAAAGATGGAACCCGACCGTGGCTTTCCTCAATCGTCGACTGCACACGACACGTTCTGGGATTTTATTTCGCTCACGCCTGAATCGATGCATATGGTGATGTGGATTATGTCTGATCGCACTCTACCGCGTTCGTTGCGCATGATTGAAGGCTTTGGTGTGCATAGTTTCCGGCTGATT
Source organism: Thiobacillaceae bacterium (assembly GCA_031366105.1). GTDB lineage: Bacteria > Pseudomonadota > Gammaproteobacteria > Burkholderiales > Thiobacillaceae > Thiobacillus. The sequence goes on from JANLZE010000106.1 coordinate 866, forward strand.
AACGACGCCGGTAAATCAACCTTCGTCAAATTCCACTGGCGTCCCAAGCTCGGCTTGCAGTCCACCATCTGGGATGAAACCGTGAAGATTGCCGGCGCCGATCAAGATTTTCATCGGCGCGATATGTTCGACGCGATCGAAGCAGGAAATTTCCCCGAATGGGAATTCGCGGTGCAGCTTTTCACGCAGGAGGAGGCGGACGAATTTCCGTTCGATCACCTCGACCCAACCAAGCTGATTCCCGAAGAACTGGTGCCCCTGCAGGTAATCGGGCGTATGGTGCTGGATCGCTGGCCAAACAATTTCTTCG
>JANLZE010000110.1:0-2816 GCA_031366105.1 Thiobacillaceae bacterium
CACGAGAGGAGAAGAGAATGAAAAAGCGTTTATCTGAAATGAGTGCGATTTGCGCATTGTTAACGTCGTTCGGGGCTACGGCGCAATCGACCGATGCGACCACCAGGGAATTCGACACTTTCCGCGAGATGATGGAAGCCAATAACCCGGCCGAGATTTATGAAGATGCCGGTGCGGAAATGTGGAAGGTAAAGCGGGGTCCCAAGCAGGTCTCGCTCGAACAATGCGATCTCGGCTTAGGGCCGGGCGTTGTCAAAGGCGCTTATGTGCAAATGCCTCGTTTTTTTGCTGACGCGGGCAAGGTAATGGATGCCGAGCGGCGCATCGTGTACTGCATGGTCAATTTACAGGGGTTCTCGGAAGCGGATTTCTCCAAAAAACCATTCAGCACGGACGGCTACACGCCCGATCCATCGATGCTGGTGACGTATGTGGCAGGCCAGTCGCGTGGCATGAAAATCGATGTGTCGCGCAAGCAACCTCAGGTGGCGAAAGCGTATATCACTGGGATGAATATGTTCAACTATCGCGCCGGCCCGTATGACTTTGCCTGCGCCAGCTGTCATAGCCAGGACGACAAACGCATCCGCACGCAAATGCTGCCGAATCTGACTAAGCGCGGCGAAGAACCGATGCGCGCTATCCAGGGTTGGCCTGCGTACCGCATGACGGGCGGCTACCTACTGACCTTGCAGTGGCGCCTGAACGATTGCTTCCGCCAGCAACGCTTACCTGAGCCGAAGTACGGCTCCGACACCATTACTGCACTGTTGACTTATATGACCGCCAACGCCAACGGCCAAGTCTACAAAGGTCCGGGCATTAAACGTTAACAGGAGAAAAAAATGAAAGCACAACACACATTATTGTTGTTTACGATTGCCGCTACAATTTCGCTGGCTTCAGCGGAGGATGATAGCTTCGGCGAACTTCCGCCCTCCCCATTTATTACGCAAGATTTTCAAGCGCGCGGCATCGCAGGCTTAGAGCGACTGCATGAAGACACCGTGCAAGCCGCCTGCAACCACTTAGCCAAATCTGCCCCGCGCACGCGCAGCATGGTTCAAGCGCTAGAACAGGCGCAGCTTGCCGCGATCAAACTCCCCGCCGATGGCAAGTTTCTAGGGGACTGGAAATCCGGTGAAAAAATCGCCCAGGACGGGCGTGGCATGATGTGGAGCGACAAGGCGGGCGCTGAGAACGGCGGCAACTGTTACAACTGCCACCAGTTGTCGAAGGCGGAAACGTCGTTTGGCACTATCGGCCCCAGCCTCAACCAATATGGCGCGCAGCGCGGCAACTCGCTGGAGATACAAAAATACACCTATAGCAAGATTTTTAACGCCAAGGCTTATAACCTGTGCTCCACCATGCCGCGCTTCGGCCAGGTAGGCGCGCTGACCGAGAAGCAGATCAAGGATCTGGTCGCGCTGTTGCTCGACCCGGAGTCGCCGGTGAATAAGAAATAATTGGTCTAGGCGGCTTTTTATACGAACGAAGCCACCTCTGTCGAAACCGATTCAGGCGCCGTGAGCGAGCAGGAACGATGTTTTAAGGTCGGCGGATAAACGCTTTTTGATATAGGAAATTGAAGTTCCTTGCGCGAACCTAACAGTAGTCTGATGCGTGAATTGATTAATCTTTTCACGGCACGCCGTAGATAAAATATCCGCAACGGAGGCTAGTCCAGAAAAGTTTCTCCTTAGAGCTTTATTAACATTAATGACGGGCATTAAAGTTTCAATGTCCTTTATGCAGTATTTTTCGAGGAGCATTGGTAATGCAAAGCAGAGCTGTCGCAATGGCTTTCGTAAGTCTGGTGTCCTTTACTGTCTCGCAATCGGTTGTCGCCGCTACTTTTTCCGAACAGCCGATGACGGTAACTATAAAGCGACTGTCCTTGAACGCGGCGTTGCGAATTGGTAAGGCGGCAATTGAAAAATGTAGAACGGAAGGCGTACAAATTACCGTAACGGTCATCGACCGCAGCGGTCACGAGCAAGTCGTATTAAGTGATGTGTTAGCCATGGACGCTTCAATCGGCATCAGCAAGAAAAAAGCATATACAGCAATGTCATTTAATAGCCCAACATCGGCCCTCCAAGATCGTTTTAAAGGCGTCTATAGCGTCCCAAAAATAGACGAATTAATGATATCCCCTGGTGGCGTTCCCATTACGATTGCCGGCAACATTGTGGGTGGGGTGGGAGTAAGTGGAGCGCCGTCCGGTTTAACTGATGAGGCATGTGCGCAGGCCGGGGTGGACGCTATACGCGAAGATTTAGAACTCGAATGATTTGAAATTATTCTTGCATCCCATGAATGCAGTCGGCGTTTGTTAAGCGACTAATGCTACTAACGGAGGAAAATTAAGCATGGGCCTAGAAAAGAAAACGCAAATCACGGAATCCCCAATAGGCTATTTATTGATCCGGCCAGTTGAAGTTTGAAGTTTTCATGCTGCATATTTCACGCGAGCAGAGGGTGTCCTGAATTTTGTGTAAACGGGAAATCGTTTAATGCTGCGGCATCCGCTCATCGAACATGATCGTGAACCGATTTAACGCGGCTTTCCAGTTCTGAATCGGCATCGTCCATTTCTTGCTGATGTTGCGTAGTGCCAGATAATACAGCTTGATCAAGGCATCGTCATTGGGAAATGAGCCTCGGCTTTTGGTGACTTTGCGCAGACTCATATTGACCGACTCGATGGCGTTGGTGGTGTAGATCACCTTGCGGATTTCTGCCGGGTAATCGAAGAACGGGACGATCCGCTCCCAGTTGCGCTGCCAGGACTGCACGATAGACGGGTAATC
>JANLZE010000012.1:0-2814 GCA_031366105.1 Thiobacillaceae bacterium
CGCCATGAATCACTCACAACGCTTGATGGAGACGATTATGGCGAGGAAATCTGGTCGTGCGGCGCTGGTGCTCACACAGGCTCAGCGGGTTACGCTCAAGGAATTGGCTGGGTCGAGGACGGCGCCCAACCGGGAGGTCGAGCGGGCCCGGGTGCTACTGGGCTACGCCGATGGCGCTTCGATCACGGAGCTGCAACGCCAGCTTGGGGTTGGGCGTCCAATGATCTACAAGTGTATCGACAAAGCGCTGGCGGCAGGCGTGCAGATGGGTTTGAAGGATAAATACCACCGTCCACACGAACCCGAAATCAGCGATGAAGCCAAAGCCTGGGTGGTCAGTCTGGCATGCACCAAGCCCAAGGATTATGGGCTGGCGGCCGAGTTGTGGTCGATCTCGGCGCTGGCCAGGTTTGTTTGCGAACGCGCCGAGGCCGCAGGCTTTGCCCGCCTGGCCAACGCGGGCAAGAGCACCGTGTGGCGCATCCTCGACGACAACGACATCAAGCCCCACAAGATTCGCTACTACCTGGAAAAGCGCGACCCGGCGTTTGATCGCAAGATGCAGGAGGTCCTGATGGTCTATCGGGACGTCTCGATCCATACCGAAGGTGCCGTGCACGACGCACGCCCCAATCCCATTTATACCGTCAGCGTCGATGAGAAGCCAGGCGTTCAGGCCCTCGGGCTGACGGCACCCGACTTGCCGCCGGTTCCGGGCAAAGTATCTGCCGTTGGGCGCGACTACGAGTACATTCGCCACGGCACGGTGTCGATCCTGGCGGGGATTGATCTGCACTCGGGGCACATCTTTGCCAACGTCGAGGACCGGCATCGCAGCGTGGAGTTCATCGCGCTACTCAAACAACTCGATGAACACTACCCGCCAGAGGCCATCATCCGCGTGGTGCTGGACAACCATTCGGCTCACATCTCCAAGGAGACCATGGCCTATCTCAGTACCCGGCCCGGTCGCTTCGAGTACGTGCATACGCCAAAGCATGGCTCATGGCTCAACCTGATTGAGTGCGTCTTCTCGAAAATGGCCAGAACCTTCCTGCGCCACATCCGGGTCAAGTCCAAGGATGAACTGAAGACCCGCATCCTCAAGGGGATCGCCGAGATCAATGCATCACCCGTCGTGTTCCGATGGAACAAGTTCGACCTCGGCGTGGCTTGATTCGTAATTGTTTTGATGAAACTAACTACTAGTACTTCACCCCTCATATCCAAGACATCTTCTAGACAAAAAACACTATCTTGCGGCAGGTGTGGTCGCTGCCTTCGAGTGCAAACTTACATTACGGAAGCAACATCTCAGAAAATCATTTGAAACCTGCGCCATCGTTAAAGGACTTTCACCATTGCGCAGCGGCACACCATATCGCGAATTGCATCGCTTACCTATTTATGGAATCTTGGCACATTCCCACGCATGGAAAGAAAAGCTAGCCGGTGGCGCTCTAGAATTACTTCAATCACTCAACGATAATCAATTTGAAGGTCCACAACATCCGAACGAAATGCTCGATGTCGTGTGTGTAGCAAGTTCGGCGACTTACTCTTTATTTAAAGACATCCTTGTGGGTATAGGAGTAACAGAATCATTTGCTCCCGAGCTTCTCGGCGAATGGGATGCGAAGGACGGAATCGTAACCTCCTACGTATGCTCGTGGCAGGACGATGAACTCCCCTATATGGGCACTGCATTAGGAAACTTAGTTGCAACAATCATTAAACGCATCGCATATGAAGATGCCGGTTTAAGGCCTTTAGCGAGCTATTATGAACTATCAAATATGCGACCGGCGGGTATCTGCCAACCCTCACTATGGAAACCATCCATCCTGAGCAAAGAAGTGATTAGTAAGATGCGGAGGATGAAGGCAACTCCTGAAGAATGGTCAGAATGGTCATTTAATTTTTAGCTTTAGCAGCGACAATTTTTACCTCTACACACCGTATCTGCGCAAAATGCGCAGTGCCGGTGAATCAAACATTAATCACTCTGACAGCGGCATTCCCATGACGCCAACCATCAATCGTCATTGTCGTCGTTCCAGTCGCGGTGCTGGCGAACTTGCCGGTAACCACCGCGATAGTCGCCGCCGTAGCCGCCACGATTTTCCCCAACAGCCACGTTCACGTCGATGAAGCGGCCCGGATTGTAGGGCAGCGTGGTGCTCATGTTGCGGCCGCGGTAGCTGTACACCACGTTGTAGCCGGATACCACCTGACGATAGTTGTCGCGGGTCTGGCAACGCTCTACCTGGCGCGGCTGATAGTAGCCGCCGTCACCACGGCGGCCATTGTTGCTGATGTTGTACCCACCAGTGCGCCGGTCACCGCGCCTACAGCGGCTGCGGCGGTACGGCCATTGCCTCGACCCACGGTATTACCCAGCAATCCGCCGACTACGCCGCCGATGAGGGCGCCGCCGTAGGAGCGTGGCTCATTTCTGTATCCGCCGTCCACCGTTTCGGTCCAGCATTCGCGACGCGGCTCATTCACCTGCTGATAGATCGGTGTGGAGGAAAGTACGCGTGCACGGTCGTTGAAATAATCCTGGTGGTCTGCCAGCGCAGCCGTGCTCAGCGTCATCAGGGCAATTGCGCCGGCAGTCAGTTGGGTTGTACGCATGATTCATCTCCTTGTCGTGATGTGGCGATTCGTTTTCGAATCCACGCTTGCATCATGCCCGACAGGCGTTTCTGCGCCATTTCCGAGTACAGCCAAACTGTAACAGTGTGTTACCCGGCTGATACGTCTGCTTTGCCTGCCAGCAGCCAATACAGCACCGGCATCACCAGCAACACC
>JANLZE010000033.1:0-1229 GCA_031366105.1 Thiobacillaceae bacterium
CAGTTCGGGCGGCAGCTGACTCGGCAGATTACCGTGCTGGTCTCAGGCTGCCTCGACACGGTTCATCAGCACTTGCATGCGCCCCAGTTCCCAGCCCTTGCAATCTTCCGACTCGGGGATAAAGCCAAACAGCCAGCCGTCTAAAACGACCCGGCCGAGCACGGTCATGCCGTGCGTGTCCTGATAAAAACCGGAGTAGATCATGGTGTTTTTTTTCATGCGCGCTCACGTCGTGGTAAGGAGGACTGACGCGGACAATCCGTATCAGTCGAGCCATTTGGCCAGATAGGCGTTGGTCATGTCAATCACTGCCTGCGTCTTGATGACAGTGCCGCGGACTTACGCCACAGCCGGCTCATATTTCTTCATCATCCACATTAGCAGCATCGCGTCGAGGCCCATCGCCAGCGTGGGCCAGTGGGTATCGTCAAAGGCAAAAGATTGTTATTATAACAACAGTCTTTTTTCTTTAGAGTCTTCCACCCATGTTTTCCCATCGTGCGAGCGTGTCCAGCGCGTTGCAAAGCTTTCGCCTTGACGCCCGTATGCTGTGTTACAGCAGTTTCGTCCCGAAGCTTTACAACTGGTGTATTTCCCTTGGGTTCAGCCCCGGCAAGATCATGCCCTCCCGTGCATTCTGCTCAGACGAAAGTCAGGGCTTTCCGATTATTCTGCTTGCCAAGCATTTCGGTGCGTTCCCGTTCAATCACGGGCGCGTGGGCGGCATTGTTTCGGTCGACCGGCATGCGCCCTATGCCGATCACGGCAAGGATTTACTGCTGCTACAGGCCAGCCACGTGGGCTACGACCCGGACAATGGCGAATTCGGCACTTATCGCAGACAGTATTCGGAAAATGAGCAGATGGGTTGCAGTTGCGGCAAGATCGGTCGCATCATCGAATGGTATGCGACCGAATATGCCTATGCCTGCGAGAACATCCGCCTATTGCGCCATGAAGGGCAACTCGCATTATTGATCGATTACCAATTGATCGCGAATCCGCGTAGCCAGGGACTCTTCCTGATCTTCGAGAATCTGGTGCAAGGCGCCGTCGGCGAGGAATTGCCCTCGCCATTATCGACGCGCAGCACCGGGCATATTTTTCCCGCCTCCAAGCAGCTGATCGCGCGCATGGGCGAAAACACCTGGCCGCATAGTGGCAGCCTCGCGGTCGGCAAACATCTCGTCGCGGAGGATTTTTACTTCCAGCACGAAGGTGGTCATCTT
>JANLZE010000066.1:0-2251 GCA_031366105.1 Thiobacillaceae bacterium
GCGATGAAGGCCAGGTTGCCGCGTGCGGTGAGGTTCCAGCAGGCATAAGTGTGGCGGGTCTGGTAAGGCGGGCGATGTCGGACCTCGGCGCGCCGGGTCAGGTTGCTCCACTTCGTGTTCCATGCACTCGGCACGTACCACGCATTCACGTTGGTCTTGCGTGCTTGCGTCTTCGGCGACAACAACAGCCGGGCGCGATCAACGCGAGACTCATGACGATTCAGCCAGACTTCCAAGTCCATCGCATCGCGCGTCAGTGCATCTTCGATTAGGACTTTGAGTGCAGCTTGTGCCGGCGGGAATAGCAGGATGGTACGCTCCTTGTTCGTCTTCGGAATCTTGAAGGTGAGCGATTGCGTGACCGAGCGCCGCACCGTCAGCTTGCTCAGATCGGCGGCAATGTCCTCCACGGCGAGCCCGCATAACTCGCCTGGCCGCAGACCTGTGTAGAATGCGAGCGTTACCGATGCTGCGTCCACCGGGTGCAGGCAACCCTTCGTGATCAGCGCGTTGTATTCCTGATAAGTGAACGGGTCCGGGTCCTTGTTGCTCTTTGTGAAGCGCGTGCAGTTCTTGGCCAAGCCTTCAGCGCAGAAGTGGTTCTGCTCGCACCAGTAGAGAAAGCCCGCGAATGTTGCGAGGTAGTGATTCACTGTCGAAACTGCGCGCGTCTCGATCAGATCGACTCGCAACTGTTGGATGTCGGCAGGAATAAGCGCATCGGCAAGCCGGTTCTTGCCGATGGTGTTCAAGCAGGCGTTCAGTGCCACCTCGTAGCGATTCTGTGTTTCGGCAGTGATGTCCACGGCCTTGAGCGGCAAGTACCGTTCGTACAGGTCGCCGAGACGTTTGCCTGCCGTGCCGGCTTGGTCGCCTTGCCTCGAATGGGGGAAAAACTCGGACTCGTCATAGGCCCCTGTCTTGAGCGCATACATGGCGGCGCTGCGAAGGCGAGAAGCATGTTTCAGGTTTGCCTTGGTTGGCTCGATACCCAGCGTGTGGCGATGGCGCACTCCCTTGTGCATGAACACCACGCGAATCGACTTTCCATGCACTTCGATGCCTGGAAGATTGCTGCTTATCACGGTATCCCTCTGCGCCGCCATCATCACTCTCCCGAAATTACTCCTGGTTGTTTCTGTCGCTGGCTTGTTGCTTGCGTCTTTCTCGTCCGATCTTGAGCTTGAACAGCTCAAACAGTCCGGGGTGCATCTTGCGATCCCCGGCCTCCCACTGCTGCCAAGTACGCAACGATGCATGCACCACGTCACCGGCTTCCGTTTGCGTCAAACCCGCTGCGGTTCTGGCCGCACGAATGTCATCAGACTCGGGGGGCGTGGCAGTTGTCGAAGCCGAAATGTTGTTGCGCCGGTTGAGTGAGCGTGGCATCGCGTGAGTCCATGTGCGCCATCACGCCTCGCAGGACAAGGCACCTGCGCCGACTGTTGGCAGTCGGCGCAATTATACGCTCATTGAGCGTATGGAGCAACGGTACCGCGCAGGACTGCTCCAAGCAGAGAAGAGCACAAAGGGAAGCTCACTTTTCTGTTTTTTCCATCCCAACACCTAACCTCTCCAAGGTGTTGCGGTTTATTTTTGGGTGCGTCATAAAAGTTGACAAAATTAGTCGGGATTAGTATAGTTGAGTAAATTAGTCTGGTATTAGCCATGGCGTACTTTAGTGTGTGCTTCAGCCTCGGCAAGGACAACACAGGTAAGAAGGTGCAGGACTTCCTGCAGGCTTTGAATGCTGTGTTATAGAAATTGAAATAATGGCCCGCGATTGCGGTTTAACAATATCGGACACAGCGGATTGAGAGTCGGGTCAAGACAATTTGACCCCGGATTTCCCCGGTTACCGCTGTGACTACCTTGGAGTTTGACTGATGGCAATTACATTGACTGAAAGTGCGGCAAAACAGATTCAATACCAGCTTGCGAAGCACAGCAAAGGAATCGCCCTGCGCATCGGTGTCAAGAAAGTCGGCTGTTCCGGCCTGGCGCACACCTTCGACATCGCCGACGAAATACGCGTGGGAGATCACACCTTCGAGTCGCATAACGCCTGTGTGGTGCTCGATGCAGACAGTCTGGCGGTCCTCGACGGTTCGCGTATCGATTTCGTCACCGAAGGGCTCAAGCAGCTGTTCAAATTTGACAATCCCAACGTCGAAAGCGAGTGCGGCTGCGGCGAGAGCTTCAACGTGAAGGCGAAAGCCGAAGCCGCAAAAGCGTAAGCACTTCCACGCCG
>JANLZE010000099.1:0-2244 GCA_031366105.1 Thiobacillaceae bacterium
CGGCGTCGCCCTGCCGTGGCCTGGGAGTGCATCATGAGTGCTCGCATCGGATTACAACAGCGAATCAACGACTATCTTGCCGAGCGACGCCGCCTCGGTTTCGAGCTGCGTTCGCGGGACACGCTGCTGGCCGGGTTTGCCCGCTACGTTGCCGCCCAGCATCACCATGGCCCACTGACAGCCGATCTCATGATCGAGTGGGCGCGCCATGATAAATGGCACCATGAAACACCGGCAACTTGGGCTGTCCGTCTTGCCAGAGTTCGCCATTTCGCGCGTTACCTGAAGCAGTTCGAACCGGAGACCGAAGTTCCGGACGAATCGGTCTTCGGTCCGGAGGCAGGCCGTGTCGCCCCACACATCTTCCATGATGAGGAAATCGTCCAATTGCTCGCAGCTGCCCGCCAGATTGGACCTCCGGGCAGCATCCGACCTGCAACTTATGAAACCCTGTTTGGCCTGATGGCCTCGACCGGTCTGCGGGTTTCGGAGGCCATCCATCTGCGTGATCACGATGTCGATCTCAAGCGTGGAATGCTCACCATCCGGCAAACCAAGTTCGCCAAGTCGCGCCAGTTACCGATTCACCCAACTGCGGTTGCCGCATTGATGAAATACCGCCGGCAACGTGCGCGGCATGTTGCCACCATCGCCGAGATGCCCTTCCTGATCAGCAGCCGTGGGCGGCAACTTGGTGAACCTCTCGGCAGTCGTCAGGCCCATCGCATCTTCAACATGCTGCGCGATAGTCTGAACTGGGTAAATCGTGGCGCCCACGCAGCACCACGTCTTCATGATTTGAGGCACACCTTTGCCGTCAGGCGCATGTTGCTCTGGCATGCCGATGGCACCGACATCGACCAGATGATGCTGGCGCTGTCGACCTACATGGGGCACGCCGAGATCTTCTACACCTATTGGTATCTGACGGCCGTACCGGAACTAATGGACTTGGCCGGCGGTAAGTTCGAGCGATACGTTGATCTGGCAGGAGGCTGCGATGAGTAAGCAAACAAAATCACCCCCCTCATTTGCCGCGCTTGTACAAGCCTACTTCACCGAGTACTTGACCCAGCAACGGGCGCTTAGCCCGCAGACCATTGCTGTCTATCGGGATGGCTTCGTCCTGTTCCTCAACTTTGCCGAGGTACGTTTGGGCAAGTCGCCAGAGACAATGGCGTTGACCGACATCACACCGAAATTGATCATCGCCTTCCTCGATCATCTGGAACGCCAGCGGCACAATTCCGTGCGTAGCCGCAATGCTAGATTGGCGGCGCTACGGTCGTTCCTGAAATTTGCGGGGCATCGAGACGTGGCATCGCTCCAGGTGATAGAACATGCCTTTGGGGTCCCGGTAAAGCGGTTCGAACGTCCGATGTTCGGCTATCTGTCGCGCGAGGAGGTGCTGGCGGTAATCGGCATACCGGGCGAGTCATGGCTGAGCCAACGGGATCATGTACTGTTTCTGCTGATGTACAACACCGGGGCGCGCGTGTCGGAGATCATCGGAGTCAAGGTTGGCGACGTGGTACTCGATGACAGTGCAGCCTGCGTCCATCTCCACGGCAAGGGCAGAAAGCAGCGGAGCGTGCCACTGTGGCATTCGACTGTGAAGGCAGTGCGAGCCTGGTTACGATTCAATCGCCAGTTCGAGGCGGCATCGACCTTGCTGCCCAGCCTCGACGGGAACGCAATGACGCGCTCGAATGTGAATAAGCGACTGATGCTGCGGTAAGAATGGCCTCGGAGCAGCATCCACGTCTGCTTCAACAGCACGTCTCGCCACATACAATCCGCCACACTACGGCAATGCATCTGTTACAGGCGGGCGTCGACATCAGCATCATCGCGCTCTGGCTTGGCCATGAAAGTCCAGCCACCACGCACCACTACGTCGAGGCCGATCTGACGATGAAGGAACGCGCTTTGGCCAGACTGCATGAACCGGATGTCAGGATCCAGCGCTACCGTGCGCCTGACTCGTTGATCGACTTCCTAAAGACATTGTGATTATGTGGAGAACAAAATACGCGTCGGCCTCTGCCCATCAGCGGTTGGCGCGTATCCACAGGATTGAGTCCACATAATCGAGCAGTCTACATAATCGGCCTTATGTAGCGCGCTACATAAGGCCGAGTAGCAGAACTTCGTGTGCATCACTCTGACTGACTGTTCCTGGCACCAAGCGGACCCTCAATCTAAGCACCACCGAATTCCAATTTACGTAAACTGAAACCGGCC
>JANLZE010000113.1:0-1471 GCA_031366105.1 Thiobacillaceae bacterium
GTCAACCTGCGTGTTCATGCCACCCCGGGAGTGGCTTAACTGAATCACAAACCAAATCACCCTGTGAATCACCCAATAACCCACTCGCATCTTCTGCCGCCGTAGAACAAAAGACAGTTACCGAAAAACCCGCTACGTCCGTCAGCAAAAAGCCTGCTGCCGCGGTAGACAAGATGGTCGTTAAGGAAGCAAAAGAGGTCGATGTATTGAAAGTGCTTGCAAAACCGCAAGGCTATGTCGGCTCATGTGGCGGATGTGCTAGCAACCCAACATATTGCTGCCCATCGAACGCGCGTCCGGTTTGTGAGAGCAGTGGTGCCTGCAGTTGCTGGAAAGATCCTCACTGCCAATAATGCCCAACATGGCGTTCGAGAGGGACGCGCCAAAAGCGGCGCGCCCTTCAACTTTACGTTAGGTATCAGGAGAACACATGCAACTACTCACTGGCCGTTGTCTATGCGAAGGAATCGCATACGAAATCCGTGGGGAGCTTGGCCCTATCTTCAATTGCCATTGCTCCAAATGCAGGCGGTGGCATGGTGCGGCCTTCCGCACAAGAGCAACCATTAAGGCAAGCCAGTTCTCTTGGCTAAAGGGCGAGGAACTTCTCGCGCGGTATCACTCGTCCGAGTTCGTAGTGAAGCACTTTTGCAAAGTATGTGGATCCAACCTCATCAGCACATACGACAACTATCCAAGCAAAATTGGCATTCCCCTGGGTGGCCTAGATCAAGCTCCAGCCAACAAGCCGGAGGGCCACATCTGGATAGGCTCCAAATCTCCGTGGTATGAAATTACTGATGGGCTGCCTCAGCACGAAACTTGGCCTGGGTCACTTGAAAATGTCCACGAAACAAGCAGCGATACCTAACCCTATGCTCAAGCGGGACTGCCGAAAAGCGCGGCAGCCCCTCAACTTTACGTTAGCCCCTTCAAAGAAAGGCTCCACATTGACTGAAAACTTGAAACCAGTTGCTATCGTTGCCGAAGAGGCACCCTCTCGCAGCAAACGTTCGGTTTATCCGGAGCCGTTTGCATCCCGCATGATCGGCAGAGAGAAAAAGCCCCTCGGAGATTTGTTTTCTCTTTCAAACCTTGGCGTGAATCTCACACGCCTTGCGCCGGGGGCTCTCTCTGCGTTGCGGCATGCCCATTCAGTGCAAGATGAATTTGTTTACGTACTGCAAGGCAATCCTGTGCTGGTCACGGATGTCGGCGAAACGCAGTTGCATCCGGGCATGTGCGCTGGATTCAAAGCGGGCACAGGCAACGGCCACCAACTCGTTAATCGTTCAAGTGAAGATGTTGTGTACCTTGAGGTCGGTGACCGCACGGCGGGTGACTCTGCCACGTATCCTGACGATGATCTTCGGGCCGTTCTGGTCAGTGGCAATTGGCAGTTCAATCACAAAGATGGAACACCTTACTAACCTCGCACACAGGGCTAACATGGCGTTCGAGAGGGACGCGC
>JANLZE010000144.1:0-169190 GCA_031366105.1 Thiobacillaceae bacterium
AGGAATCCGCTACGCACTGGCTATGGACATACAATAACGAGCGCCCCAACATGGCGCTCGGCGGCATCACGCCCATACAGAAATTGATGCTAGCCGCTTAACTCCACTTCTGGAGGCTGCTAAAAATGGGGGGATTACCATACGACGCGGGCTGGCGCGTGCGGAAACCGAGGGAACGCTCTCGCAAGCGCAGGCGGAAGACCGGCAGGTAAATGGCTGAGCAAATCGTATTCTGGTCACCCGAAGCACTGGAGGATGTAGATGCCATTGCTGCCTATATCGCACGGGATTCTATGTTCATGCCGCAGTGGTTGTCGAAAAAACGCACGCAGTAGCGCTGTTTGAAATTGCTTCTGCTGAAAGGAAAGTAACCTTCTGCTTGGATTTAACCAAGCTTGACGCCAACATCAACTGACCAGATAATCTGACCAGTTGCAATAAACAGCAAGGCGACAATCATGCGTAAAACCCAATGGCAGCTGCAAGATGCTAAGGCCCAATTTAGTCAGGTCGTCGAGGCGGCTTTGCAGGGCGAGCCGCAGCACGTTACCCGGCGTGGGCAGGAGGCGGTGGTGGTGCTCTCGGAGGCGAGTTACCGCGCGCTGCGCGAAGGCACGCGTGCCAGCGGGCGGGGCTTTGTAGCGCATCTGCTTGCGGTACCGAAGGAAGGCGCATCAGCGGACACGCCAAGCCGCCTCGGTTTGCGGGATATCGACCTCTGATGTTTTTGCTCGATACCGTTATCGTTTCCGAGCTACGAAAAAAGACGCCGAATGCCAGGGTGGTTCGATGGATTTCGAGCCAACACGAAGACGGTCTGCATCTGAGTGTGATCACGCTGGGCGAAATCGAGCGCGGTATCGAGAAGCGTCGTCCCGATGATCCTGTGTTCGCCGATGCTCTGGCAGCTTGGCTTGAGAGCCTGACACGTCTTTACGCCGACCGGATTCTTCCCGTCACCGCCACCATTGCGCGCCGTTGGGGCCGTCTATCGGTGCAACTCGGGCATGACGGCGCCGATGTGTTGATCGCGGCGACGGCACTCACACACGGGCTCACGGTGATTACGCGCAACGCGAGCCATTTCAAACCCACGGGTGTTAACGTGATTAATCCATTCACTGAATAGGCGCGGAATCTCCTACGCCCTTAGTTCAACTTAAATCGCCTGAATGATGATTGCTTTAGTCCCCGCCGCCGGCGCAGGCAGCCGCATGCAAAGCGACTGCCCCAAGCAATACCTGCCGCTGCTTGGCGAGCCGTTGATCGCGCATACGCTGCGGGCGCTGGCGCGGGAGTCGCGCATTGCGCTAATTGTGGTGGTGGTATCGCCCGACGATGCGTATTGGGAAAGTTTTGATTGGTCAGAATGGCAGAGTCGCCTGCGCGTGCTGCGCTGCGGCGGCGAGACGCGCGCGCAGTCAGTATTGAATGGCCTGGATGCGCTCGCAGCAGACACTGCCGATGAAACTTGGGTGCTGGTACACGATGCGGCGCGGCCCTGTTTGCCACTTGAAGCACTATCGCGATTGATCGATGCGGAGCAGCACGATGCCGTCGGTGGTCTACTGGCTGTGCCGGTGGCGGATACGCTGAAGCGCGCCGACGTCGATGGGCGCGTGGCTGCCACCGAATCACGCGCCGGGCTGTGGCAGGCGCAAACGCCGCAGATGTTTCGTTATGGCCTATTGAAACGCGCGCTGCTTGCAGCGGGCGCGGATATTACCGATGAAGCATCTGCGATTGAACAGCTCGGTTTGAGTCCACTGCTGGTCGAAGCCGATAGCCGCAACCTTAAAATTACCCGCCCGCGCGACCTGCAACTCGCGAGCTTGATATTGGAGCATCTCAATGACTGAACTCGAGAGTCAGATTAGTATTGCCTGGTGGTTTGAGGCCTGAGATGCGAAAAATAGTCATTTTGTGAACTTCCAGCGAGTTCTTATGTGGGCCTCTCCGGGCAAATTGAACCCCTATTGATCGCAGTTATGTTCATACTAAATTTGTTTAGTGGAAGAATTGTTCAGGCTCGTGCGCGTGTTGCGCTGTGTGCTTAAGCTTTTACTCGTAATTTTTAAACTCAAACATGGAGAATGCAATGAAATATATTCTGATGGCATTACTCGGATTCACCCTATCTACCGCCCATGCTAGGGAAGATGAGAGCGTAATCACCCATCCCAGTAATTACACGAGTACAGAAACGCTTAGTCGTTTGAACGCGGCGCTAAAAGAAAGAGGCTTAACCGTATTTGCCGCAATTGATCATGCGGACGGCGCAGAAAAAGCCGGCCTCAAAATGCCTTTTTCAACGCTGACAATCTTTGGTGATCCCAAAGGTGGCACGCCCTTCATGGTGGCCGCGCCTCATTCAGCGCTAGATTTCCCGCTTAAAGCGCTGGTTTGGGAAGATGGTAAGGGCAAGGTGTTTTATAGCTACACTACGCTGGATTACATCGTCGGCCGTCATCACATTAAAGGGCAGAACGAGCTCGCCATAAAGCTCGATAAATTGCAAGCGGCCCTTGCCAAAACTGCTACGGAATAGCGCTTGGATGGCACGTTCTCTGGGTCAGGTACTTGGTTGTGTAGGTCTACTCATTATATCTATGGTTCGGAGCAGAAAGCGCTATCTTAAAAACCCCTCGGGGCGTCCCGCAATTCGCGAGCCGGATACTGGAGATTCTGAATGAGTGAGTCTGCATTGCCCGAATATCGCATTGGTCACGGATTTGACGTGCACGCCTTTGCGGAAAATCGCAAATTAATTATTGGCGGCGTGCAAATTGCGCATGATCGCGGTCTGCTCGGCCACTCCGATGCCGATGTGTTGCTGCATGCAATTTGCGATGCGCTGTTGGGCGCGGCAGGGTTGGGCGATATTGGCCGCCACTTTCCCGATAACGATCCCGCCTACGCGGGGATCGACAGCCGCACGCTGCTGCGCAACGTCGCTAGCCAACTTGAGGCGCTTGGCTGGCGGGTCGGCAATGTCGACGCGACGATTATTGCGCAGGCGCCCAAAATGGCGCCGCATATCGCCGCGATGACCACGAACATCGCGGCAGACTTGAGCGTGGCAGCGATGCGCGTAAATGTGAAAGCGACGACGACCGAGCATCTTGGATTTACTGGACGCGGCGAAGGCATTGCCGCAGAAGCGGTGTGTGTGATTGTAAAAACGTAGAGTTAACGCGTAAGTGAAGTATCAGGCGGAATTTTCCGCGCGATTGCTTAAGCGTGTTGCCGAAACCAGAGTGGTTGTTGGCGTCCCCACGGGGATTCGAACCCCGGTACCTACCGTGAAAGGGTAGTGTCCTAGGCCTCTAGACGATGGGGACCTGGACGACGGTGTGAGCCGTCTATTTGTGCCGACTTGCGTCAGCGTTTGGATGTCAGCGTCAGGGTAATCCCGAGCAGCAATCCCAAGAAACCGAATGGTATCAGCGATAGCCAGAACAGCGCTGTGTCACTGTGACCAAACATTTTCCAAAACCCTACAGCCAGTCCCACGATGACGAGAATGAGTCCCGACGTTGTGGTGAAAACACCCAGCTTATGCATCACATTTGCTCAATTGGTGGAGGTAAGCGGGATCGAACCGCTGACCTCTTGCATGCCATGCAAGCGCTCTCCCAGCTGAGCTATACCCCCAACGAAGCCGCGCATTGTAATGAGCTTGGGCATGATTGTAAACCTCAGTCAGGGAAAAGTTTGCCGGGATTGAGTAATGCGTGTGGGTCGAACTGTCGCTTGATGTGTCGCATCAATGCTAAGGTAGGTGGATCGATTTCCTGGGGCACGAAGCGGCGCTTCTCGGTGCCGATGCCGTGTTCGCCGGAGAGTGTGCCGCCTAGTTCAAGCACTTTTTGCATCAGGTGATTCAAGCATTGCTCAGCGCGCGCCATTTCGTCGGCATCGTCTGGATGCACCATTAGATTGACGTGCAGATTGCCATTGCCCGCATGGCCAAATGAGGCAATGGCAAGCTGATAACGCGCCCCGAGCCCCTCGAGAAAATCGACAAAATCGGGAAGCGCTGAGACAGGCACGACGACGTCTTCGTTAATCTTAAGTGGCGCGATTTGTTTGATCGCGTGCGACAGCGACTTGCGCGCGGTCCACAGGCGGCTAGCGTCTTCGCGGTCCAAGCTCTCGCGCAGTTCCAGTAGTCCCGCACCGGCCAGCGCGGATTTGAGTGAGGCAACTTGGCGCGGCAACTCGACGCTCACACCATCAGCTTCCACCATCAGTAGCGCTTGAGTGCCTGGGGGCAGGTCGGCGGTTGTCCCGGTGGCGCGGATCGCCGCCAGCGCATGGCGGTCCATGAATTCCAGCGCGCACGGAATCACCTGTTGGCGCATTACGCGGCTCACCGCGTCGATTGCGTGGCGGCTGCTGTCAAAACAAACGCGCAACGTGCTGATAGCTTCCGGCGCAGGCAACAATTTCAACGTCGCTTCGGTGATCAGCGCGAGCGTACCTTCGGAGCCGACCAGCAGCCGCGTCAGATCGTAGCCGGTGACGCCTTTGCTGGTGCGGCAGCCGGTGCGGATGCTGTCGCCCGCGCCGGTCACTGCGCGTAGCCCCAGCACGTAATCGCGCGTCACACCGTACTTCACTGCGCGCGGTCCGGCTGCGTTCATTGCTAGATTGCCGCCGATGTGGGCATAGGCGCTGCTGCCTGGATCGGGCGGGTAAAATAAACCGGCTTTATGGGCGAGGGAGTCGATATTATCGGCGGTCACCCCAGCTTCCACGACGATTAGGCGATTGTCCGGATCAAATTCAAGTACGCGCTGCATGCATTCGAAGCTCACCACAATGCCGTTTGCAACTGGCAATGCACCGCCGACGTTCCCCGAACCTGCGCCACGCGCGACCAGCGGAATGCGATGCGCGAGCGCAATTTTCACCAGCGCTTCGACGTGGTTGTGATGGTGCGGAAATAGCACCGCAGCTGGGGTAACGCGCTTCGGCGTTTGGTCGTGGCTGTAAACCGCGAGCGTGGCGACATCGTCGAACACGCTGGACTCACCCAATGCGGCGCGGAATTCAGCCAAGGCGGCGAGCGCAAGCATAAAACTCAGTCTGCGTCTTCCGGCGGCAGTTGAGCGATGAGTTGCGCGATGGTGTCGGCGTCAAAGTCCATCCCTACTTCCCAGCCTGGGTTGAGCGCGATATGAAAACCGCCGTCCATACGCCGCAACAGCCACGAAAATTCTGTGAGGATGCCGCCGCTGTAATCGGGAAAATCCGCCACCATAGGCTTGGCGCGCTCGGGGCTGGTGAAGAGTACTAGCACTTGCTCACCGTCCTCGTCCGCGACGATCAACGGCTGCGCCTGGGTGGAGCGCTGAAAGCCCTGAATCGCATCTTTTTCGTCGAGTACGGGCATGAAGACTTGCTGATCAAGCAGGCGCAATACGAACGCCTCCGCCTCGGCTTCGCCGTTGGTGACAGCAATCAGTTCTTGTTCAAGGTCGTTGTGGGGGATGAAGTCCATGGCGTGAAGACGTTAAAAGGGATGAAATGTGTGGGTAAGTGTAACTGATACGAACCTGCGATAGCGCTCATAAAACCGTGAGTTAGATGATCAGCGAACGCCGGTAGGGGCTAAGGTTTCCACCGTTCTGGATGTGCCCAATGGCGCGCGTTGAGCCAGTCTGGCACCTGTTTGTAGGTGTTTAGATCAAAATGATAAATCACGCTATTGTCGATTTCGTCCACACCGAGCACTTCATATCCAATTGCAAGAAAAGCCAGCCGGTCTAACGGGCATCGTGTAGTCGCGACCACAAAAATGCGCGGTGCGATGAAATTACGCACATGCGCGAGCAGCGTGCGCGCCTGGGCAGCCTCAAGATCATTTAGCGCATCGATCACTAGCGCCACTTGGTCAGAGGCTTCCAGCTGGATATCGGCTGCACTCAATTGGACGCAGGCATCCGGCAATAAAGTCTTGGCCATCAGAAACGCTGCAGAATCGAGCGCAACTATTTGCTGAGGAGCGATACGTTGAAATGCCTCGCCAAGAGTGGTTATCCAGCTCACCGGGTGAGGTGGATCAGCCGGGTCTTGGCCAGGCGATCATGGAGAAATTGCCGGTCATCATCAAACCAAGCCCAGATGATCGAAATACCTAAAAGACTCAGCCCCAGCAAAGCCAGCACAAAGCGTAGGCTCGCGCGGCGCAATGAAATCAGCGCGCCTTCACGATTCACCAGCTGGATGCGCCAGGTTTTCATCGCCAGTGTTTGCCCGCTGCGCATCCAAAAGGTGCTGAAGTAGCCAAAGAGCACGCCCACCAGATAAATCCGAAAAACAATTTGCTTCCAGCCGCTTTGCGAATCGCCCGTCAATCGGATAAAAACAAAGGCCGCAATAAATAACACAGCCACAACCAACAATAATTCATAAATCATCGCGGCGAGGCGCGCGCCGAGCGAGGGGGTGGGGGCAGCTATTGCGTTGTCGGTCATGATCGAACTATATTCCAGTCTCAGCGGGGAGTTGTACAGCGTCCCCGGCATAGTTATTTCAAAGAACACAGGAGGCGAGATGCATATCGTAAAGCAGCTCATGGCAATTCCAGGGGTGATTGCGGCGGGCGAATATGCCTATCGCGGCGATCGCTTTACCTCTGAGGGCGCACTCACCGATGAATTTGCCCGCATGGCATCGATTTTATGTCGCGGCAATACATTAAGCGTCAACATGCAAGCGGAAATTTTTGATTCGTTTGCCGAAAATTGCGGTTGCCGCCCGGTGCAAGGCTGGATTACGCGAGGCAAGCGGGTCACGGTATGCGTGGTCAGTAATTATTTTTGTTTCATTGAGAATCGCGATGAGCTGTTAAATGATGTGATGGCGATCATGCGTGCCAAAGTGGGCGATATTAGCGATGATTTGCTCGTCAATCTGTACGCTAAAATCGGCGGCGATGTGAATGAAGCGTTGTACTGAAGCGGAGAGAATATGGACTTAACAAAATTAATGGATTTGCCCGGCGCGATGGCGGCATTTATGTACACCGATAAAGGCGAGTTGCAAGCGCACACCATCCGCGAAGGCAACGAGATTACACCGCAAGTGCTGGGATTATTGACGCGCACATGCGTGGCGAATCAGGCGATTGCAGCAATGGAAGCAAGCGGTTGGGAAGAGGTCACCGGGCAAACGGGGTTTCAACCGCTACAGGGTTTTTCAGTGGTTGGACTGGAGTGGTCGGTGGTGATGAATGGCAATTGCGGTGTGATCGCCAAGAATCGCGATGTTGATTACGAAGCTACGTTCAGCGCCTTGCAGGCAATCTGAGGTCGCGAATGTCACTCAAAAAAATACTAGTGTTAGATGGTGTGGTAGCGGTGTGTCGCTTTCGTGATGATGGCGTCATCATGGAAGCCGCGGGTGTGCTGCCGCAAGAGATGATGGAACGCTTAGCCAAATTTGCACAGTGGTATCGCCGGATGGTCTCGGGCAATACTGATTTGTTATCGTTATTTTCGCAGATGCGTGGGTGGTCGCCGTCACAAGGCTGGACGGTGCGTGGTGAGTCTATGACGGTATGCAGTGCCGGAAACACCGTGTGCTTGATCGAAAATGCATCCAGCTCGCTCAATGTGATTATGCGTGCGCTGGGTGAGGCCGCCCACGAGTAACAAGCTATTCAGCTTTGCCGATGTGGGGTGTACTTTTCCTTCGTATGGGTTTACCTCCTTCCGAATGTAATGCGGTGTTGGTGGGCATCCCGTCCCCACGGGATTTATGCAGCAGATGGTTTATCCGTTTCAACATACGAAAAAATCGACGCTTTGAAAATTAGTCAGGCGCGCTGACCGAATCTTCAGCGCGCCCCCTGCGCGCACCACGCAGTACTTCACTGTCAGACAGTTTTCTTGACCGGAATAGGGCAAACCGTTTACCCTCCGGGGTTCATCAACGATTTGATTTAACGCTCTTTATGGAATATCTGGCATGGAAATGACCGGCGCTGAAATCGTCGTAAGTTGCCTGGCCGAAGAGGGCGTCGAGTTTGTATTCGGCTATCCCGGCGGCGCAGTACTCAATATTTACGACGCAATTTTCAAGCAAAATAAATTCAAGCATGTGCTGGTGCGTCACGAGCAGGCAGCGGTGCACGCGGCCGATGCGTATGCGCGCTCGACCGGGCGCGTCGGTGTTGCGCTGGTGACGTCGGGTCCTGGCGTGACCAATGCCGTGACCGGCATTGCCACGGCGTATATGGATTCCATCCCAATTGTGGTGATCACGGGCCAAGTCCCGGTGCCCGCGATTGGACTGGATGCATTTCAGGAGGTCGATACCGTCGGCATTACCCGCCCCTGCGTAAAACATAATTTTCTGGTGAAGGATGTAAAAGACCTCGCGGCGACTATGAAGAAGGCTTTCCATATCGCTGCCACGGGTCGTCCGGGCCCAGTCGTGGTCGATATCCCTAAAGACGTTACGGCACATCTAACCGAATTTGCATATCCATCCACGGTTGAGCTTCGCTCCTATCCCTCCACTCCGCAAGCGCTGCCTGCTGAACTGAAACGCGCGGTGCAAATGCTGTTGGAAGCCGAACGCCCGATGGTCTATGCGGGCGGCGGCGTCATTCTTGGGGATGCTGCGACACAGCTGGCTGAGTTGACGCGCTTATTAGGGTTTCCATGCACCAATACTTTGATGGGCTTGGGTGGCTTTCCCGCCTCTGACAAATTATCGCTCGGCATGCTCGGCATGCACGGCACTTATGAAGCGAACATGGCGATGCAGCATTGCGATGTGCTGCTAGCGGTAGGCGCACGTTTTGATGACCGTGTTATCGGCAACCCTGCGCACTTCGCACGCGAGCAACGACGCATTATTCATATCGACGTCGATCCGTCGTCCATTTCAAAGCGGGTCAAGGTCGACCTGCCAATAGTGGGCGACGTGAAGCAGGTGCTGGACGATTTGATCAAACTAGTCAAACAGGCCGGATTTAGTCAGGGAGGCGAGCGCCCCCAAGGGGCCACATTGAATACCTGGTGGACGCAAATCGAGTTATGGCGCGCGAAAGACTGCCTAAAGTACAACCAAAGCGGCAGCATCATCAAACCGCAATATGTGGTTGAAAAGCTATGGGAAGTGACGCAGGGTGAGGCCTACGTCACCTCTGACGTCGGCCAGCACCAAATGTGGGCCGCGCAATATTACAAGTTCGACAAGCCGCGGCGCTGGATCAACTCTGGCGGCTTGGGCACGATGGGGGTGGGCTTGCCGTATGCGATGGGCGTGCAGTTGGCGTTCCCCGACGCGCAGGTGGCGTGCATCACTGGTGAATCCAGTATTCAAATGTGCATTCAGGAGCTCTCCACCTGCAAGCAATACCGCATCCCGGTCAAAGTGATCACGCTGAACAATCGTTACATGGGCATGGTGCGGCAGTGGCAGCAATTTTTTTACGGCAGTCGCTACTCCGAGTCGTATATGGAGTCGCTACCTGACTTTGTGAAGTTGGCCGAAGCCTACGGCCATGTGGGCATGCGCATCGACAAGCCTGAAGATGTTGAAGGCGCATTAAAAGAGGCGTTTTCCCCGGCGCTTAAAGAGCGGCTGGTGTTCATGGATTTTCAGACCGACCAAAACGAAAACGTGTTCCCGATGGTGGAAGGCGGCAAAGGCTTGAGCGAAATGATCCTGGCAGAGGAGCTTTGAGATGAGCCGCCACATTATTTCGCTGCTGATGGAAAACGAATCCGGCGCGTTGTCACGTGTGGCGGGTTTGTTTTCCGCGCGAGGCTACAACATCGAGTCATTGACCGTTGCGCCGACCGAAGACGCCACATTGTCGCGCATGACGATCGTCACTTTCGGATCCGAAGAAATTATTGAACAGATCACCAAGCAATTGAACAAGTTGGTAGACGTCGTCAAGGTAATGGATTTGTCTGAAGGGCAGCACATCGAGCGTGAATTGATGCTAGTTAAAGTTGCCGCTGTCGGCGCGGGACGCGAGGAAATGAAACGCACTGCGGATATTTTTCGCGGGCGTATCATCGATGTCACCGATGCAATTTATACCATTGAGCTCACCGGCACCTGCTCCAAAATCAATGCCTTTCTTGAAGCCATCGATCCCGCTTGCATTATTGAAACCGTACGCACCGGTGCATCGGGCATAGGTCGCGGTGATCGCAGCTTAAAAGTTTAATTTTTATCATTTTTTATCTGGAACACACCATGAAAGTTTATTACGACAAAGACGCTGACCTCTCCCTAATCAAAAAGCGCAAAGTCGCGATCGTCGGCTACGGTTCGCAAGGACATGCACACGCGAACAATCTAAAAGACTCCGGCGTGAAAGTCAGCGTGGGTCTGCGCAAAGGCGGCGCGTCGTGGGATAAGGCCAAAAAAGCGGGCGCCAACGTTAAAGAAATCGGCGCTGCGGTGAAAGAAGCCGATTTCGTGATGATCCTGGTTCCTGACGAGTTAATGAGCTCGGTGTATTACGAAGACATCGAGCCCAATCTGAAAAAAGGCGCGACGCTCGCATTTGCGCATGGATTTAACGTGCACTACAACCAGATTACGCCGCGTGCCGACCTGGATGTGGTGATGATTGCGCCCAAGGGCCCCGGCCATTTGGTGCGCTCGACCTATACGCAGGGTGGCGGCGTGCCGAGTTTGATTGCGATATATCAGGATAAATCCGGCAAAGCGCGCGATTTGGCGTTGTCGTATGCGGCGGCGAACGGTGGCACCAAAGGCGGCGTGATTGAAACCTCATTCCGCGAAGAAACCGAAACCGACCTGTTCGGCGAACAAGCTGTGTTGTGCGGCGGTTGCGTCGATCTGGTGAAAGCAGGGTTCGAGACCTTGACCGAGGCGGGTTATGCGCCAGAAATGGCCTATTTCGAATGCCTGCATGAACTCAAGCTGATTGTGGACCTCATGTACGAAGGCGGCATCGCCAACATGAACTACTCGATTTCGAACAACGCGGAATACGGCGAGTATGTAACCGGCCCCAAGATCATTAACGCGCAGTCTAAGCTCGCGATGAAGGAGTGCCTGGATAACATCCAGAACGGCAACTACGCCAAACAGTTCATCATGGAAGGCCGCACTAATTACCCCGAGATGACCGCGCGCCGCCGTCTGAATGCGGAGCATCCGATCGAAGTCGTGGGTGCCAAGTTGCGCGCGATGATGCCGTGGATCAGCAAGAACAAGCTTGTGGATCAAAGCAAAAACTAAGCATGCTTGGGGATAGGCACAGAAACGCACCTTTCCCAGTTCTGCTCCATTCCGCACTCTTAACGGCTGACTTCTAAATGTCCCATCCCATTATTGCCCGCGAGGGCTGGCCTATTCTGCTAGGCGCTTTTTCAACGGCGTTGATTGCAAGTTGGCTGGTCGGAATGTGGTCGGTTCCGCTGTGGATTTTTGCGCTGTTCGCGCTGCAGTTTTTTAGGGATCCCGCACGCGTACCGCCCACCGATGTCGATGCGGTGATTTCGCCTGCGGACGGGCGGATCGTGGCAGTTGAAAAGGTGCGCGATCCGCAACTGGACCGCGACGCACTGAAAATCAGCGTGTTCATGAATGTGATTAACGTGCATTCAAACCGCAGCCCTATCGACGGCGAAATCAAAGGCCGTTGGTACACCCCCGGCAGCTTTGTGAACGCCGATTTCGATAAGGCTTCGACCGAAAACGAGCGCAATGCCTTGTGGATACAAAACCCACGCGGTGACTTGCTATGTGTGCAGATTGCCGGACTCATCGCGCGCCGCATTCTTTGTTATGTGCGCACCGGCGATCCATTGGTGCGCGGCCAGCGTTACGGCTTTATTCGCTTTGGCTCGCGTGTCGATGTGTATTTGCCTACCGACGCCCGTGCCGAAGTATCGATTGGGCAAAAAGTGACCGGCGGACGTACCATACTGGCTCGCTGGTAACTCAGTCGCCCCCATAACCATGCTCGATTTCAAACACAATAAACCCGACATCGTGCGTCCGCGCATGCGTGATCGCGGCATTTACCTGCTGCCAAATCTGTTTACCACCGGTGCATTATTTGCAGGCTTTTACGCCATCGTGCAGGCGATGAATGGTCGATTCGAGAACGCGGCCATTGCGATTTTGATTGCGATGGTATTGGATGGCCTCGATGGGCGGGTTGCGCGTATGACGCATACGCAGAGTGCGTTCGGCGCCGAATACGATAGTCTCTCCGACATGGTGTCGTTTGGCGTGGCCCCGGCATTAGTGGTGTACGAGTTCGCGCTGCAGGGCATGGGCAAGTTCGGCTGGATCGCCGCGTTTGTGTATTGCGCCGGCGCGGCGCTGCGGCTGGCGCGGTTTAATACGCAGCTGGAAACGCCCACCGATAAACGTTTTTTTCAGGGCCTACCCAGTCCTGCCGCTGCCGCTTTAATCGCAAGCTTCGTGTGGGTAATGGTTGAGTATCGGGTAGAGAGCCAGGATGTACGTTGGGTCGCTGCTTTTCTTGCGCTGTTTGCTGGCCTCACGATGGTGAGCAATTTCAAGTACTACAGTGGCAAGGAAATCAATCTCAGGAAGAGCGTTCCCTTCTTTGTGATTCTGTTGGTGGTGTTGGCTTTCATACTGATTTCGACCAGCCCGCCGGAAGTGCTGTTTGGGGTATTTGTGCTTTATGGTATATCGGGATATGTGTACGCATTAATGTTGCTCGGGCGGCACAAAAAAGTCATCCCCACATCACAACGCTTGCCTGAAGATAAAAAATAGATAAAATTCCTACATGTCTTCCCAGTACTTCTTCTCTTTATCCCTCGGCTTGTCGAACGTCCTGTTCGGCGGCCTGCTGCTGCGCGTAGCGCGCACATAAAAATCCCCCTCCCTTGCAGTACGCTGGCCACAGTAATATTAATTACGCTGTGGAAACTTGAATTGAAATTTCCGACTGAGTGTCGGAACACATGGAGAACACCATGAGCGACCGTTTATTTATATTTGATACCACCTTGCGCGACGGCGAGCAAAGCCCCGGCGCGGCGATGACCAAGGATGAGAAACTTCGCATCGCACGCCAACTGGAGAAACTCGGCGTGGATGTGATCGAAGCTGGCTTTGCCGCCGCGAGCCCCGGTGATGCGGCAGCTATCCACGGGATTGCTAGTGCGATTACTGGTTCAACCGTGTGTTCACTAGCGCGTGCGAACGAGCGTGACATTCATGCCGCGGGGGAGGCGATCAAACCCGCCAAGTCCGGGCGCATCCACACCTTCATTGCCACCAGTGCTATCCACATGGAAAAGAAGCTTCGCATGCAGCCTGATCAAGTGGTTGAGGCGGCAATCAAGTCGGTGAAATTGGCATTGGAATATACCGATGACGTGGAGTTTTCTGCCGAAGATGCTGTGCGCTCCGATCTGGATTTTTTGGTACGTATCTTTGACGAAGTGATCAAAGCAGGCGCGAAAACGCTGAACGTGCCCGACACGGTGGGTTATAGCATTCCTGCCTTGTGGGGCGAGCGCATGAAGCAACTCATTGAGCGCGTGCCAAATTCCGACCAAGTAGTGTGGTCTACCCACTGTCACAATGATCTCGGCATGGCCGTTGCGAACACGCTTGCCGCCGTGATGAACGGTGCACGTCAGGTTGAATGCACGATTAACGGTTTGGGTGAACGCGCTGGCAATGCCTCATTGGAAGAAATCGTGATGGCGGTGCGTACGCGCCGCGATATTTTCAATTGCGATTCTCGCATCGATGCGACACAAATCGTGCCTGCGTCCAAGCTCGTTTCCACAATCACCGGCTACCCTGTGCAACCGAACAAGGCCATCGTCGGTGCGAATGCGTTCGCGCATGAATCGGGCATCCATCAAGATGGCGTGTTGAAGCATCGCGAAACCTACGAAATCATGCGCGCAGAAGACGTAGGTTGGAAGGCGAACCGCTTGAGTCTGGGCAAACTTTCGGGGCGCAACGCCTTTCGCACTAAGCTGGGTGAGTTGGGCATCGTACTCGACAGCGAAGAAGCAATGAATGCCGCGTTCGCGCGCTTTAAAGACCTCGCTGATAAAAAGCGCGAAATCTTCGACGAGGATTTGCAGGCATTGATCAGCGAGGGCATTACTGCCGACCACGAGCGCTTCAAACTCGTCTCGCTCAAAGTCTGTTCCGAAACGGGCGAAGTGCCACACGCAAGTCTCATTATCAGCGATGAAGGTGCCGAGAAACGCGCCGAAGGCGACGGCTCCGGCCCCGTCGACGCGAGTTTTAAAGCGCTGGAATCGATCGTCAGCAGCGGCGCCGACCTGTTGCTGTATTCGGTCAACAACATCACCAGCGGCACCGATTCGCAAGGTGAAGTCACCGTGCGGCTGGCTAAGGAAGGTCGCATCGTGAACGGCCAAGGCGCAGATACTGACATTGTGGTCGCCTCGGCTAAGGCTTATCTACATGCGTTGAATAAACTCAACTCCAAGCTGAATCGGGAGCATCCCCAGCAGCTTTAATATTGTAAATATTCTGTTTAGTCGAATTTTTTCGACTAAACAGGGTAGCAGCGTATTTAGCATGCAAAAAATAGGACTGACATTAAAACGGCGCCGATGGCGCCGTTTTAATGTCAGTCACTAAGGACAATTAAGCAGCCATTCCTTCCATTTCAGACATTAGTTCTTCCTTACGCATCTGAAGCGTCTCGCGCATGGCTACTAAATTTACTTTCGTAGCCCGCGCTTTAGGGAACATTTCGGTGCGCTCTTCTTTGACGTGGTGATCAATGTATTCTCCCAGCACGGTCACTTTGGCATCAAACATCGGGTCACTCGGATTCATCTGCTGAATTTGAGCAATCAATTCCTTCGCGCTAGTGTGCTCGACTTGGGCCTCATTCATCATCAATTCATCTTTGATGGCCTTGCGTACTGCCGGGTAAAAAATCTCTTCCTCAATCTGAGCATGCACGGTCAGTTCCATACAGATTTTTTCTGCCAATACGCGCTTTTTCTCTTTGTTGTTGCCGCTGGCTTCCGTTAGTTCTTCGTATTCCATAAACATTTTTTTGACCGCCTTATGATCCGCGTCAAGCAGGTCACACGCATCTTTCATTTTTGCAGTTGCAGTTGCCATGATTTACCTTTCGATAGGGTTGCAAAACACTTCAGAAGTCAGAATCACTGAAGGTTGTTAACTCCGATTCTGCTGAGTTGAGAGCTATTTGACGACGATCATCGATTCGCCTCAATAGCCGTTAGACGCGACTAAGTGTCAGAAAGTACCTACTGAACTTTGGCTGTAGAAAAGCCAAGCGCCTTCATCGCTGACGTTAAGCTTTGCATTGAGGTTGAATAATCTTTCCACGGGCGATTGCCAATTTCCAGTCGTGTTTGGATATTCGCTATCGTCCAATGCGTACTGCTGCTGAGTGCGTCCAGCTCTGTCCATTCGATAGGAACGGAAACGCCAAGACCGGAGCGCGAGCGAGCCGACCAAGCCGCCACAGTCGTCGCGCCAAAACCATTGCGTAAGTAGTCTATAAAAATTTTACCTACACGATTGCGTGGGCCGCTTTTTGCGACGAAACGTTGAGGCAGAGTATTGGACAAATGCTGGACTATCGCCTGGGAAAAATCCTTCACCGTATCCCAGCCGTACGAACGTTTAAGCGGCACCACCACATGCAGCCCCTTGCCGCCACTGGTTTTTAAAAAAGAGACTAATCCCAATTGTGTGAGAAACGCCCGGACCAGATGAGCAGACTCTTGCATGGTTGACCACATAACACCCTCACCGGGATCAAGATCAAACGTCATCCGGTCGGGCTTGTCGATAAGAGTTTTAACCGCATTCCAGGTATGAAACTCGATCACATTCATTTGCGCCGCCGAGAGCAAGCCTTCGGGTTTAGCCACTTCCAATAATGCGGCGTGATCGGGGTCGAGTTTAGGATCGAGGAGCTTGATGCCCAACATCTGAGTTTTTTCGACATGCTTCTGAAAAAACAACTGGCCGGAAATGCCGTCGGGCGCGCGCACCAAAGATACCGGTCGGCCTTTTAGATGCTCCATCATAAGCGGGCCGACGAGTGAATAAAACTGAATCAAATCCAATTTGGTGAGCCCGGTAGAAGTGTCAATAACGCGCTCTGGATGCGTAATTTTTAGTGCAGTGGGGAGGACAACCGGTGTAGGCGCCGGCGTATCCGCACGCAGATGAACCGGTAATTCGCGAATAATGCCTTCGGCTTTTTTGTCGGTTCTGAGTCCGTGAAAAACCGAGTGGCGGATTTTTCCCGTTTGAGTCCATTCGCCAAATGACACCTCAGCGAGAAGGCTTGGCTTCACCCAGTGCGCTTTGCGGTCGTGATCGGTTTTTTCTGCAAAAGGGCTAGTAGATTGAGCTAGCGCATCCAGCTTCGCCCTTAAATCGGCGAGGGTTTTACTATCAAAGCCGGTGCCCACGTTGCCACTGTAATGCAGCTTGCCATGCTCATCATGCACCCCCAATAATAATGACCCAATCCCGATACGGCTCCCTTGCGGATCGGTATAGCCTCCAATTACAAACTCCTGGCGCTGGGTACATTTGAGCTTGATCCAGTCGGGAGACCTCCGCGAGGCATATCCGGACGTTTTTCTTTTACCAATCACCCCTTCCAGGCCCATCCGGCAAGCAGACTCCTGCACCTGATGGTGCGGCACATCAAAGGTATCGCTAAAACGCACTATTGATGACGGCTTGAATATCTTGCTCAGTAATTGTTTTCGCTCGATAAAAGGCACGGCCCGCAAATCAAAGCCATCGTAGAACGGCACGTCGAAAAGGTAATACACAATTTTGTCAGTGCGCGTTAAATCAAAAGCGTTTTGCAGCGCCTGAAAATCTGGAATGCCTTTTTCGTTTAGCACCACAATCTCACCGTCGAACCATCCAGAGGCCAGGTTCAGTTTTGTGATCGCAGCCACGAGCGCAGGTAATTTAGAAGTCCAGTCATTGCCATTGCGCGTCCACAGCTGAACTTTTTTACCTTCAACCCGTGTGAGTAAACGGTAGCCATCAAACTTGATTTCGTACACCCAAGCGCCTGCATCCCGCGGCGGAGTATCGACCAGCGTCGCTAACTGAGGTTTTAACATCGCGGGTAAAGCCGCTTGGATTGCGGTTGCCGGGATCACTGCCTTGCCTGCTTTCGCCCCCCGCTTGTTGACTGGCAAAGCAGCATCCGGAAGCTTCTGCTTTTGAACTGGTGGAGGCTCTATTTGCGCAACACTATCTGGCAGCGCATCCACCACACTAAACTCTTCCGCCGGACGGGCGATGGGATCCTTTTCTTTAATTAGTAACCAAGGCTCCTGTTTTTCGCCCTTGCCCTTCATGCGGATCAAGGCCCATTTGCCTTGCAATTTGTGGCCATGTAATTCAAATTTTAAATTACCGTCCTGATAGCCTTGATGCGGATCGCCTAACGGAACCCAAATGCCTTTATCCCAAATGATGACCTTGCCCGCGCCGTACTGTTTGGCAGGAATTTCGCCTTCGAAAGTATTGTACGAAATGGGATGGTCTTCCACGTGCACCGCCATACGCTTATCGCGTGGGTCCAGGCTAGGTCCTTTGGGCACAGCCCAACTCTTCATACTGCCATCCATCTCTAATCTAAAATCGTAATGCAGCCGTGCCGCCCAGTGTTTTTGAATCACAAATGAACGGGCAGCCTCGTTGGCTACCCCGCCCTCTGCGGGTTCCGAGGTGATTCCAAAGTTACGTTTGGCTCTATAGGGTTTGAGTGCGTCTTCAGCGGCCATTGATCAAGCCGCCTTTTTTTTGGCAGAGGGTTTAGACGGCGCTTTGGCCCTGGGCTTTGCTTTGACTGCATCAGCTTTAGGTACGGGCTTAGCCGCCTCAGCCTTGCCCCCTTTGTTATTTAAGCTACGCTGGAGTAATTCGGTTAAATCATAGATCGTGGCACTTGGACCCGAGGTTTCTTCGGCTTCAAGCGGTGTGACAGACTCGGTTTGCCCTGCCTGGACTTTCTTTTCAACCAGATCAAGAATTTGTTCCTTGAATGAATCCTTGAATGTTTGGGGATTCCAGTCCGCACTCATATCCGCTACCAAGAGCTCACCCATTTTAATTTCCTTGTCTGTCAGTCCGGCCGCCTTCACGCCTTCTTCAGGCAAGGGCAATTGCTCGAAACTGCGGATTTCGTCTTCCCAGCGCAGCAGGTACAACACTAGCATGGGCCCGCACGGCATCAGGGCCGCCAAATGCTGCTTGGTCTGGATCACTACCCGGGCAATCGCTGCTTTGCCGTTCTTACGTAAAATTTCGCGCAACAGCGCGTACACTTTCGTTCCCTTATTGATGGGAGCTACGTAATAAGGTCGGTTGAGATAGAGCAAAGGAATATCAGCGGCGGGGACAAAAGCCTCAATCTCTATGGTCTGGGTAGTTTTGGGATAGGCAGCGGATATCTCTTCAGGAGACAGAATGACGTATTGACCGTCCTCGTACTCAATCCCTTTTACGATGTTTTCTTTTTCGATTTCCTTGCCGGTCTTTTTATTGATGCGCTTATAACCCACGGGATCCATACTGCGTTTGTCCAGCCAGTCAAAGTTTAGCGCTTGCTCAGACGTCGCGGTGTATAGGGCAATCGGGATATGGACTAACCCAAATGAAATCGCTCCTTTCCAAAGTGTACGGTTAGTGGTGGTTGCCATTTGATGTGCCTAATTTAAAGTCATTTTATTAATCCTGATTTCGGGCTAAGCGTCTGTAGGACAAATACCAAACCGGACGGTGACTTTAACCATTGGCCTTGCTGGCAAGCCTGATCGATTTTCTGACAGCATTAAGCACGGCTGCATTACTGATAGCGGGTATAAAAAAATGAAACTGGTATTCATTACTCCATACCTATTGAAATGAATTACCAATCTCAAATGTAGCGTTGCTTAGCTAGAGGATTCTTGGTCAATATAAAAATGATATGAATGACGCTGATATTGGAAATATTCGAGAAGTAATACGGGACTATAAAAATAACTAAGTGTCCCCCCCATTTTTAAGCTTTAGAATTAAAGAAGTATTAAAAAAATAAAGTATGTAGTGCGCGTGAATAGCAGTATCGCTAGTAGCTCAGACGAAAGTGAGCTGTATTACTGACTCACATTTCTGAATTTATTGGACGAAAGTTCAATAATTCCCATGCGCACGCCGGTTCGGCGCTGTGCTTTCTTGTACATGTCGAATAAGCGCGCTTGGGCACTGATTGCTCGGGCCTCTCTGCGTCCAAGCTGGATAAAAAGTCGTATAGCGGAGGAGTAGGTACAGGGTCGACAAGGATTGCGCGTATTTTTACGCCACAGTTGAGGTGGGGTTGAGTGACAGCTCGCGCCAAATCAATTTCAGCTTGCTAGTTTCACGTCAGCTGCTCCCTGTTTTTTATTAAGCAATTGATTTTATTTTAATTATATTAAGGAGTACTTTATGAAGCGCGTGAAAAAACTGGCTATTGGGATGGTTCTACTGGGTCAAGCACTGTCGGGTGTCGCGAATGCGGCTTCGACCACGCTTACTGGGACGAACTTTGATTTTACGTATGACGATACGTCTATGGGCTTGTTTGGGCAGCCAAGTGTGGCCGGGGACACCTTGTTTTTTACTCCGATTAACTTCGATGCTAGGTCTTTAAACGGGGTGGGCTACGCATTCAATAATGACACTATAAATTTAAAGGTGAAGGCGCATACCGGGCAATCATTTTCCAATGTGAGTCTAGTTGAAAAAGGCGATTATTTATTACTTGGCGCTGGTAGCACCGCAGAGCTAGGCGGGCAAATTAGGGTATTCGACAACGCCATGCCATTGGTGGATTTAACTTCCAATATCACCACATCCGGTCCGCTGAATGTATCGGGTGCACCCACTCGGAACTGGATTGCGAATGCATCCGTGGACGTCTCATCATGGAACACTGCACGCACACTGAATGTAACGCTTGAGAATTTATTATTGACTTCAACCATTGCGCCGGCTTCGTTAGCATTTATGGAGAAAAAATTTGTGGGCCTGACGTTCGGTTCTTCAACAATAGCCGCCGTTCCTGAGCCTGAAACCTATGCAATGATGCTAGCGGGATTGGGCTTAGTGGGTTTCATGGTTTCGCGTCGACGTAACCCCTGAAAAGCTTGTCTGCTTTTGCTCATTGGAGGCCCGCTTCTGCGGGCCTCTTTGTTGGCTGAGTAATTAACTCCATGTTTCTTTACACGGCTTTTGAACAGCACCTGGCTCCGCATAAGCGCTACAGGAATCAGATAAAATAGCGTCTTTATTAGCTTCTAGACATTCATGCCCATCATTCTTCCGTTGCCCAGCACGGCAACGTTGTCACTTTTCCGCCTCGAAAAAATTCGTCATGAAGCTGCCAAACTGGGGATTGAATTAGGCGAAATCGCAGCCCGCTACTGGCATTTTCTGGAACTCAATGCGGCGCTTAGCCAAGATCAATTGCTTAAGGTGGGCGAGCTGCTGAGTTTCGGAACGAGCGCTGACTTAACCCAAGTCCATGAAGACTTGACGTGGATCACGCCACGTCCCGGTACGATTTCACCGTGGTCTTCCAAGGCTACCGAAATTCTTAAGAACTGTGGCATTACCCCACTCAATCGAATAGAACGCGGTCTCGCGTACCGTCTATGCGATAAAAATGGAGGCCAGTTATCTGACACTTTATATAAGCCATTACTGCCGCTGATTCATGATCGCATGACGGAATGGGTAATGCCATCCATCGACGCCGCACAGGCTTTATTTCAGCATGTGCCGCCACGCGAATTGGCAGCCATTGATGTAATGGGCCACGGCCGCGCCCAGTTGATTCAGGCGAATACAAATTTGGGTTTGGCGTTATCAGAGGACGAGGTCGACTATCTCTTCGAACACTTCACCCGCATGCGCCGCAATCCCACCGACGTAGAGTTGATGATGTTTGCACAGGCTAACTCCGAGCATTGCCGCCACAAAATATTCAATGCATCCTGGGTGATCGACGGTGAGGCGCGCGATAAAACCCTCTTTGGCATGATCCGCGAAACCCACGCCGCACATCCCGAGGGCACGCTGGTCGCCTATTCGGATAACTCTTCGGTTATTGAAGGTGCCGTAATCGAGCGCTACTACCCCCGAGCCGACGGCAGTTATGCCTATAGCGTCGAACCCAGCCACATTTTAATGAAAGTGGAAACGCATAATCACCCCACCGCAATTTCACCATTTGCGGGTGCAGCTACTGGTTCAGGCGGCGAGATTCGCGACGAAGGCGCGACGGGTACGGGTTCAAAACCCAAGGCCGGTCTTTGCGGTTTTTCGGTCTCCAATTTGAATATCCCCGCCTTTCCGCAGGCGTGGGAAGCTGAGATTTACGGCCGCCCCGAACGCATTGTGTCGCCGCTCGCGATCATGCTCGAAGGCCCCGTGGGGGCCGCTGCGTTTAATAACGAGTTTGGTCGACCCAATTTGGCCGGGTATTTCCGCAGTTACGAAACAACGGTTAATGGCCGGCGTCGCGGCTATCACAAACCTGTCATGTTGGCTGGCGGCTTGGGCAACATTCGCGAAGATCACGTTCATAAAAAAATGCTGGCAACGGGCAGTCTGGTAATTCAGCTCGGTGGCCCCGGCATGTTAATCGGGCTGGGGGGAGGGGCAGCATCTTCGATGACCACGGGTTCAAATAATGCCGACCTGGACTTCGATTCAGTCCAGCGCGGCAACCCGGAAATGGAACGCCGGGCTCAGGAGGTGATCGATCGCTGCTGGCAAATGGGTGAGGCCAATCCCATTTTGTCGATACATGACGTGGGGGCGGGTGGTTTGTCCAACGCGCTGCCAGAGCTAGTGCACGGTGGCGGGCGCGGCGGCCAATTTGAGCTACGTGCTGCGCCCTCCGAAGAGTCCGGTATGTCGCCGCGCGAAATCTGGTGCAATGAGGCGCAGGAGCGTTATGTGCTGGCCATTCCGCCTGAGCGGCTCGGCGAATTTCGCGCAATCTGCGAACGCGAGCGTTGCCCGTTTGCCGTTTTAGGCCACGCGACCGAGCGCGGGCATTTACAAGTCATCGATAGCCACTTTCACAATCATCCGGTGGATGTGGATCTCGAAATCATCCTCGGCAAACCGCCGCGCATGTCACGGGATGTGGCGCATGTGTCTCCGGGCCTTACTCCATTAGAGCTTGAAGGCTTCACGCTTCATGAGGCGGCCTATCGCGTCTTGGCGCTGCCCGGCGTCGCCTCCAAAATGTTCCTGATATCGATTGGGGATCGTAGCGTGGGCGGCATGACGGCGCGCGATCAATGTGTCGGGCCGTGGCAAATTCCAGTAGCAGATTGCGCGGTTACGCTGATGGGCTACAAAACGCTACAGGGTGAGGTATTTTCGATAGGTGAAAAAGCTCCGCTGGCACTGATTGATGCGCCTGCATCAGGGCGCATGGCGATTGTCGAGGCGATTACGAATATGGCTGCTGCGCGCGTCGATGGGCTCGCGCAGATCAAACTTTCTGCTAACTGGATGGCCCCTGCCGGGCATGTGGGCGAAGATGCGGCGCTGTTCGATACCGTTGCGGCAGTGTCGCAATACTGCCAGGCGCTGGGCATCAGTATTCCGGTCGGCAAAGATTCGATGAGTATGAAAACCGCGTGGACCGAGGGTGACGTACAAAAAGCGGTCACTTCACCCATCTCGCTGGTTATCACTGCATTTGCCGCAACGTCGGATGCAAATGCGCATCTCACCCCGCAATTGCGCACCGATGTCGGCGACACTGATCTGATCCTGATCGATTTGGGGCGAGGTCAGAATCGTCTCGGCGCATCCAGCGTGGCCCAAGTGTATTTGCAAGTGGGAGATGATTGCCCGGATGCGCCCACGCCGGCAAAACTCGCCGCTTTTTTCAATACAGTGCAAGCGCTCAGTGTGGCGGGCAAATTGCTGGCCTACCACGACCGTTCCGACGGCGGATTATTTGCGACAGTTTGCGAGATGAGCTTTGCCGGGCACTGCGGTGTCGATATCACGCTCGATACGCTATGTCCGAAACCAAGCGGGGTGGCGGGTGGGTCGGATCAAAGTGCTAAAGCTTCGGCAGATGAGAATGCGAATTCATGGATCATAGGCGCGCTCTTTAACGAAGAAGCCGGGGCGGTGATCCAAGTGCGAAGTGTCGATGCGCAGTCCGTCATGCATGCCTTTATTGACGCGGGATTAGACAACGAAACTCATCTCATCGGGCACACTACGTCGCTGGATCGCCTACGTGTGCTGCGTGCCGACAGCCCCGTATTGGATGAGTCGCGCGTTGATCTCCAAAGCGCCTGGGCGCGTACCGGTTTTGAAATTGCACGTTTGCGGGATAACCCGCTCTGCGCCGATCAGGAATTTGCTGTACACGCCGATGTGGGCAATCCGGGTTTGAGCTACACCCTGAGCTTCGATGCAACTCAGGATATCGCCGCCCCCTACCTTGCCAAGGGCGCACAGCCACGCATCGCAGTATTGCGTGAGCAGGGCGTGAACGGCCAGGTGGAAATGGCCGCTGCCTTTGATGCGGCAGGCTTTGCGCCGGTAGACGTGCATATGAGCGACGTCCTGAGTGGCCGCGTGAGCCTCACCGAATTCAATGGCCTGGCCGCATGTGGTGGCTTCAGCTACGGCGACGTGTTGGGTGCAGGCGGGGGCTGGGCCAAGTCCATTTTGTTCAATACCCGAGCACGCGATCAGTTTGCCGCGTTTTTTGAGCGCCCCGATAGTTTTGCGCTGGGCGTTTGCAACGGTTGCCAGATGATGAGCCAATTGCACGATCTGATTCCTGGCGCTGATGCGTGGCCACGTTTTGAGCGCAACTTGTCCGAGCAATTTGAAGCGCGCTTCGTGATGGCTGAAGTATTGGCCTCGCCCTCATTGTTTTTTGACGGCATGGCCGGATCGAAGCTGCCGATTGTGGTGTCGCATGGCGAAGGCCGCGTGCTTTTCAGGGCACCTGCCCATGCTGATGTGGCGCAGCTTGCGATGCGCTTTATAGATAACCGCGGCGTGCCCACCGAAACCTATCCCGCCAATCCCAATGGCTCGCCGGGGGGCGCAACCGGCTATACCACGCCGGATGGCCGCTTCACCATTCTGATGCCACACCCTGAGCGTATTTTTCGCAGCGCGCAATTATCATGGCGACCCGAGAGCATGGGAGAAGCGTCTCCCTGGTTGCGGATGTTCCGCAATGCCCGAAAGTGGGTCGGTTAATTTCACCCAACGAGGCTGAATAAAAGCCTCTAAATATCGCGCCCACAATCTGCCACTGACACAACCCTGTGTCATTCAGGGCCTATTACTCTGCGGACGGGGTGAACGCATGGCGTCTGGTGAGTCAATCAAACCCCGCGATTTGATTAGCGAAACTGCTGTCGAAATCGACATGCCGATGCTACGCTTTCTCCGTATGCAATCACAGGGAGAACATGATGGGACAAACTCCCGATGCAGTTCGAGCGCGCCTACTCAAGGCAGCTCTTGACTGCTTTCTTGCCGATGAGTACCACAAGGTGACTACCCGCTTGATCGCTGACAAGGCCGCCGCCAATGTTTCAATGATTCGGTATTACTTCGGCAATAAACAAGGTCTGTACGAAGAAATGATTCGGGACACGTTGAACCCATTGCTGGATGTGCTTGACGGCTCAATGCTGTCGTCGGTAGAGGGTTTTGCGAATTTCTTCCGTATTTACTACGACACGATGTCCAAGCGACCGGAATTTCCCAAACTGATTCTGAAAGTGTTGGCTTTGAACCAGGGGCCAGGGCGGCGTTTTATTCAGCAAATTCTGGAACGCGGGCGGACCCGAGGCGCCCGGAAGGTGGCTGACTTAAAAATGCATGGGCAAATCGCCGCGGTCATTGACCCCGATATTCTCAGGATGACATTCGTTAGCCTTGCCATGACACCCATGCTGTTGAAAGACGTCTTCGAGGAGCAGATGAGTCGACCCATGGATGCGGCGTTTCTCGAAAGTCTGGCCAATTTCAACGGCCAGCTTTTTACTGCCGGTCTTGCGTCGGCTACACGGGCATAGCGGAGGGGCGACGATGTCATTGCAGAAAAATGCCGGCGCCGTTCGGTGGTTCGCGGGGTTGATGAAGGTGGCCGGGTGGTTGCAGAACATTCCAAACAAAGTCACACCCCCGCCGTTTCGATTGATGCAGATCGGCTCGGCCTTCTGGCAATCGCGGGCACTCTATGTCGCCGCCCAGCTCGATATTGCAACGGTGTTGGGAGATGAGCCGCTTGCCGCTGATGATATCGCCGTGCATGTTTCAGCGCAACCCGATGCCATTTACCGACTGCTTCGGATGCTCACGGCAATGGGCGTGTTCGAGGAAACGTCGCCCCGCGTGTTCGCCAACAATCGCTTGTCGGCATATCTGCGCGAGGACAATCCGAATAGCGTGCGGGCGATGATCTTGATGCATAACTCAGATGTGATGAGCCGACCCTGGTACGAGCAACTGGAAAGCTGCATCCGGAAAGGTGGCGTTCCTTTTAGCCGTGTGCATGGTGCGGAACTGTTCGACTACATGGACGACCATCCCGAGTTCGATGCCTTATTTTCGCGGGCGATGGACACCGTGGAAGCGTTGAGCGGGGATAGTTTCGTAAAAGACTTCGATTGGAGACGTTTCGAGCGCGTCATAGACGTTGGAGGTTCGAAAGGCAGTAAGTCCGTGGCGATCCTGAAACGCCATTCCCATCTGAAAGCGTTGGTGGTGGATCGTGCTCAGGTCGTGCGCGATGCAGAACAACATTGGGCAGGACGCGAGGCGCCAGCTTTGCTCACCCGTCTAAGCTTTCAGCCTGGCGATTTATTCGGGTCGGTGTCGATGGCTAAGAGCGACAAAGATGTCTACTTGCTTAGCGCAGTCCTCCATGGACTTGACGATGAGGCCTGTGTCAGGGGCTTGCGCAATCTCTACCGCGCCTGTGGCGGGACGGGCGCGCACATTGCCGTCATGGAAATGGTCATGCCTGAATTCGGCGCAGACTTTACCGGAGCGGCATTCGACATGCAGATGTTCATGGGTACGCGCGGCAAGGAAAGAACCCTCAGTGAATGGTCGAGACTATTCGACACCAGCGGTTTTGTGCTGGTGGAACAAGTGAACCTTCAATCCTTCGCCAAGATACTTGTGCTGAAATCGAAGCAGTGAGGCTTGCAGGCGCATCGCGAATGCCTGTCGGTTATTGCCTGAATCCTGGTCTCTATTCCCCGTTGGAGGAATGGCTCTAGACGCTCAGCCTCGCGAAAGTCTACAAGCCGCCTAAAGCCGACCCGCCCGATGGGCAGAGGTTTTTGTGAGAAAATACATGGCTTTGTTTTTAACATGTGACTGCCATGAATGCCCCCCTTAATCTGCTAACCGACGACCATTTACGCGCCCAGGTGCGGTTGTTCGGCACGCTATTGGGGGAGGTGCTGCGTC
Organism: Thiobacillaceae bacterium; assembly: GCA_031366105.1. Classification (GTDB taxonomy): domain Bacteria; phylum Pseudomonadota; class Gammaproteobacteria; order Burkholderiales; family Thiobacillaceae; genus Thiobacillus. Next base: position 26,530 of record JANLZE010000144.1, read on the forward strand.
AGCAAGCGGGGGAAGACGTGTTTAACGCGGTCGAGCGTTTGCGACACGGCTTTGCCGATCTGCACCAACATGAAGATGCGGCGTTACGCTCAAGCTTGATCGAGTTGATCGAGACCATGCCGGCTGACGAGCTAGAGCAGGTAATTCGCGCGTTTGCCGCCTATTTCAGTCTGGTCAACATCGCAGAAGAAACCTTCGCGCACCGCAATCGTCGGCGCAAAATGGCGCAGGGTGGCCAACTCTGGCTAGGCTCGTTCGAGCGCACTGTGGGCGATTTGCACGAACAGGGCGTTGCTCCCGAAACCTTGCAGAACCTGCTGCAGAACATGCATTTTTCACCGGTATTCACCGCGCACCCGACCGAAGCGCGACGTCGTGCGGTGATGGAAGGCTTGCGCCATTTGTTCGTGCTCTCCGAGCGTTTGTACGATCCCTTCCTGGGCGACGCGGAACGCAGCGAAATCACGCTGGATTTGTCTGTGCAAATTAAGGTGCTGTGGCGCACCGATGAGCTGCGCACGCACAAGCTGGAAGTGGAAGACGAAGTGCGCAACGGGCTGTATTACGTGAAAGAAAGCCTGTTTGAAGCCGTGCCCCGCGCGTATCGGTATTTTGAAAAAGCCATCCGCAAACATTACGGCGTCAACGCGGAGGGTTCACCCTTAATCAGCGTGCCGAGCTTCATCCGCTTTGGTTCGTGGATCGGCGGCGACCGCGATGGCAATCCTTTCGTGACGGCAGAAGTCACTGAGTGGACGGTGTACACGCAAATGGCTGCAGCGCTGACTGAGTATGCCGAGCAGGCGCATCAACTGAAGCAAACGCTCACCCATTCGCTGCGCTGGTGCCAACCCTCCCAAACCTTCATGGAGAGCCTCGCGCAAGACGAAGCGCGCTTTGGCGAGCAGGTATTTCGCGGCACAGCGGTGCAGTTGTATACGCGCGAACCGTATCGACGCCGCATGGCACTGGTCAAGGCACGCCTGCAGGCTAATCTCGCCTATGTGAACCAGGCGATCAAAGGCGTCCCCGCGGTGAATACCCAGTTGGTATATGCCGACATCGACGAATTGCTGGGCGACCTTAAGCTGACCGCAGATTCGCTGATCAGCCACGGCGATGGCGAGGTTGCAAACGGCGCGTTGCAAGACTTCATTCGCATGGTGGAGAGTTTTGGCTTTCATCTATTGCAACTGGATGTGCGTCAGGAGTCCACCGTGCACACGCGCACCACGTCTGAGATTCTGGCGCAGCTTGATCCTGATTTTGATTACACTGCGGCCACCGAGGACGCGCGCATGCAGCGTTTATCTGGCTGGATCGCGCGCATGGACCCACTGGAATTCGATGCAAAAAGTTTAACCGACGAGGCCCGAGAGACGCTCGCGGTGTTTCATCGCATGGCCAAATTGCAGGCCGAAGTCGGACAAGAAACCTTTGGCGCGTACGTCATTTCGATGACGCATGCTGCCTCGCATGTGATGGAAGTGCATTTCCTCGCCAAATTGGCCGGGCTGTGCGGCTACACTGGGCACGATTGGTTTTGTGATCTACGCGTCGCGCCCTTGTTCGAGACCATCGACGATTTGCGCCACGCGGAAACGGTATTGGAGGCGTTATTTTCGAATCAGGTTTATCGCGCGCTGCTGACAACTTCGGGTAACTTGCAGGAAGTGATGCTCGGCTATTCCGATTCGTGCAAGGACGGCGGCATTCTCGCGTCGAACTGGAATCTGTATCAGGCGCAGCTCAACATTATCGCGATCACCGGTCGGCATGGTATTGAGTGCCGTTTATTCCATGGTCGCGGGGGCACCGTCGGGCGCGGCGGCGGCCCTACACACGAGGCGATTCTGTCACAGCCTCCCGGCACGGTAAACGGCCAGATCAAATTTACCGAGCAGGGCGAAATGCTGTATTACAAATACAGCAATCCTGAGACGGCTACTTACGAAATCGGCATGGGCGCGACAGGGTTGATTAAAGCTAGCTGCGGCTTGCTGGGAAGCCCGCGCGAAGTGAACGCAGATTACCCCGCGATGATGGCGCAGCTCGCTGCGAATGGAGAAACCGCGTACCGCAAGCTCACCGAATCCACCCCCGGCTTTATGGATTATTTCTACGAGTCCACGCCGGTGACTGAAATCGGCTTGCTCAATATTGGTTCACGCCCATCGCATCGCAAAAAAGCCGATCGTTCGATGAGTTCGATACGAGCGATCCCCTGGGTTTTTGGCTGGGCGCAATCGCGTCACACTTTGCCCGCGTGGTATGGCATTGGCACCGCGCTCGAAAGCTTGTGCGCCCATCAAGATCAACTCGCGGTATTACGCAGAATGTATTGCGAGTGGCCCTTCTTCAAAGCACTCATGTCTAACGTGCAAATGACCTTGGCCAAAGCGGATATGGATATTGCCGGTGAGTACGCCCATCTGAGCGGTGCCGAGAGCGCGCAGTCCATTTACGAGACTATTGCGGCGGAATATGCGCGCACACTTAAGGCCGTGTTAACCGTCACGGGCCTCGAAGCGCCTCTGGCAGAAAACGAAGCGCTAAGTTTGTCGCTGTCGCGGCGTAAGCCCTACCTTGATCCGTTAAGTCATATCCAGGTGCGCTTACTCAAGCGTTACCGCAATGAATCGCTGTGGGAAGACGACCGCGCGCGCTGGCTGACTGCGCTGATGCGTTCGATTAATGCCATTGCAGCAGGCATGCGCAATACCGGTTAGCCCATGGAATTTAATCAGATGGACTCATCCCCAGCGGACGTTAAACCTGTCGCGCGCATGTCACGCAAGCTCATGATTTCGATCGGCCTCAACATCGCTGCGATAGTATTGTTATGTGGTTTGGGCTTGTATGCTTTCATGCTCAATGTCGACTTGGGAGAGTCCAATCGCCGGTTAGCGAAAGAGATTGAGGTCCGGCAAAAAACCGAGGGTTATCTGGTAGAAACGCGTAACCGTTTCAATCAAAGTCTGTTAGAAATCCAACAGCTCAAATCCCAACTGGAATACAAGCAATCAGATTTTCAGCCTAACTCCGCGTTGAAACCGCCGATGCCCGTGGTGATCAGGTTCCGCTCTTCTTTTCTGGGGAGAGGCATTGTGGCGGTGCTGGAGAACACCAGCGAACGCGACCTTACGGTGGTAATGAACGTACGTAATCCCACACTGGCGAATCTGCGTCGCTTCACGTTAGAACTTCCGCCTAAAAGCAGTAAAGACTTTGGTCATCTTGAAGGCTGGCAATTTGCATCGGGCGACGAAATCGTGCTGTTTCACAACGACTTCAATGCGCTGCGGCTAAACGTACCTTAAGCGGTTTTTTGCGCCCGTCTTTGAGCAGTAATAAAGCCGGCAACAGCAGCAACTCAAACAACTGTCCCGAAAACAGACCGACTGAAGTCATCAGGCCAAAATTAGCGGTCGGGATAAAGTCAGAAAAAATAAGCAAACTAAACTGCACCACCAGCAACAGTGACACGGCCATCACCGCGCGTCCCGAGGATTCAAAACTGCGTGCGATCGCAAATACAGGCGACGCTCCGGCGCGCAGCCGGTGTTGATAGCCATGGTAGAGGTGAACGGTGTCGTCGACGGTGATGCCCAGTACCACGCTGGCTATCATCACCGTAGCGAGATCGAGAGAAATGCCCGTGGCGCCCATCAATACCACAATGAAAAATACCGGTGCCAGGTTGGGCAGCATGCCTATGCCGGCAGCAGTGGGCGAGCGCCACAGGATCGCCATAAATATAAAAATCTGCAGAAATGCGCCGACAAAATTGCCCATCTCCCCGCTGATGATTAAATCGACCTGATCAGCAAATAATCTGCCATATCCCCCTATATCGACTGTGAGCCCAGGTAGCGGATGCGTCACCAGTCCTTGGCGAATTTTGGCGATTGTTTTGCTGATCTCCTGGGTGCCATGTACGTGCAGATTAAGCACGATACGGGTGTGCTGAAACTCGCGATTGACCAACTCATACATGTCTTTGCCATCATAAACGAGCAAATATTGGTTTAATAAGCGGTCATTATTTGGCAGGGCTCGAAAAACCGTATTCTGGCCGTTCATGGCCCAATTCATCTCCTCGATCAAATCGACCATCGAAATGGTACGGTCAACTTCAGGGAGTTTTTCCAGCCAGTGCTGAAACTCGCTTATGTCGTGTAACGTGGCGACGTTTTTAAGGCTATCCCGATGCGCGCCTTTGATAGAGATTTCAAGCGTGGTAACGCCGGAAAGCTTGGATTCGATTAACTTGGTATCTCTGCTGAGAGGATGATTCGGCTTAAAAAAAGCCAGAATATCGGATTCGACCTTTACTTTCAGGGCGTATGGGAAGGTGGCAATGATTGCAATCACCGCCACAATCAAAATGCCTTTGGGATTTCGCATGCTAAATAGTGTGAGCTTGGATGCGAGCCGACCAATTTTCCCTAAACCCGAATCTCGTCGCGGCCAGCGATAGATATCCCAATGCACCAGAAAGGGTGGGACAAGGTAGAACACGGTCAGAAAAACCATCAGCGTTCCAAATGCGCTGGCCATGCCGAATACCTGAACCGGTGGGATAGGTACCCATAACAAACCGAGCAGACCCGCGCCAGTCGTCAGCACATTGAACGAACTTGGGATTAAGGCTTCGGCCAGGGCACGGTCAACGCGTTTGGCGCGTCGCAAGCCCGCCACACGCGCACGTTGAATGCCCGAATAGAGATGTAGCAGCGTGGCTAGTGTGTAGGCTGCAAGCAAACTGGGCAAAATGGCAGTAGCCATCGTGTAGGGCTGATGAAAGATTGCGATCGCGGCGATGCAGGGTAATGCCACTGTCGAAATAGCGACCGCGCCAATAATCACCGGGCGTAATCTTCCGACCACCCAGCCCATTAGCAGCAACCCTATGCTGACCGTCAACGGTATGAACGTGGCGCTGTCTTTCCAGACGGACTCCAGTTGCGCCACATCCATCGTAACCGGCCCGGCTTGGCCGGCGTAATAGGACGACAGCCCCGCTTCCGTGATGGCGGCATCCACAGCTTTCTTCAGCTCAAGGCGTTGCAAGCTTTCACTCAGAAACGAACGCGGACGAATCGACACGGCCAGATATTGCGCGTCTTTGGAGACCAGTAAGCCCGGTGCAAAACGGTCACCGAGTACTCGAGCTTGTAAATCCGCCGGGGTAGTCTTTGCCAGCTGATCGGGATTGATCAGCAAGCCCACTGAAAACCCATCTTCCGTGGCAGAGATTTTTTCCACCGAAGTGACGGTCGAAACGCGATCTACCAGCGGGTGCTTTTCGAGCTTGTGTACCAGCGTATTAATACGCCTCAGGAAATCCTGAGAAAACAGATTATTCCCGTGGAACAGGATCGTTAGAGATTCATCACTGGGGAAATCGCGCCGCAATTCGTTGCGCAATTTAACAGCGGGTGCGTTTGAGGGGTAATAAACTTCGGGTGAGTTATTGAAGTGGAGTTTAAGTATAAAAAACCCCGAAACCACATGGATCACGATGACGATCGCTAGCGCGAGCGGCCACGCCAGCATGCGGTGTCGCAGCCCGGGGGAACGCCCATATATACGGGCAAAAAAGCGATTAATCACGTGCTCAGAATCGCGTTTTGAGTCCCACCGTAATCAGGCTGTGATCCTGATGAAAGCCTCCCATGGTGCGCGCTTCACCCTCAAAGTAATGCGCTGCGATATACAACTCATGAGGTTCCCAGCCCAGATAACTGAGCTTGGGGCTGATATAAATGTCATGCACATTAAGGCCCGCGAAGAAACGTGCACCGGCTTTCCATCGGCCTTGGGCGAAAGTGGTTTCGACCTCGCCATTGGCACCATAGTATTCGCCCAGTTCGAAGGTGTTTTTACTCGTATTCAACTTATGCGCCATCAGCTGCAGATTCACTCGGGTGTTTTTACCCCCGGGGAAAAATTCCACTGCCCCGATCCAGTCCAGCGCACTGGTTTGATCAAGCGCGGTGGACTGAAGCGTAATGGGCACGTGGTCGGTATAGCCCATTTCAGTGCGCCAAGTGTAGTTACCCGTCACGAATTCGGCATCGACACCGGCGAAGTTATTGAAAGGGTGAATTGCTGTCAGCGTCAGCCCGATGGGATCTATACGGTAATACGGCATTGATTGCCGGGTTCGGGCCAGAGTCACCCCAAAGTCGACTGCGCCTCCGGTTTTGGTTAGACGCATCGCGCCGCCGCCGCTGCCGTGCTCGTCTTCACTCACGTGGGCTACGCCAACGAGCGCTGCCAGCGCAGGATTAGGGGCAACGCCCATAATTTCACCGGACGTGCGATTAATCGGGCTCCAAATGCTGGCGATATCCGGCAATTGCGCCCCACGAAATACCGGTAACCACACGGCATCCAATTTGAAGTCATTAAAGCTTTGTTCCCAGCGGGCAGCCAATTGCGCGCGGCGGCGTTCGGGTAAATCATCCAGTACAAAACGGGTGAGATCAGCGCGGCTTACGCGATCTATCAGCGGCATCTCGTCCACCCGCCCCCAAATAATGGTTTGCGCACCTAGCGTCAATCGTGTGCCCCCGTTACGATAACGCACATAAGTATCGCCATAATCGGCCAGCAACTCTTGATGATCGCTGCGTCCTCCGTCTTGCACCATGCCATCCAGCCGCGCCCCTGCGCGCCATTCCCAATTGCGACTGGGTTGCCACAATACATACGCGCTCGCACGCAGCGTGGAATAGGTGTCGGCTTCGGGCGCATCCGGTAGCGCGCCTGCTTCCAATAACACGTCGTCCAAACCGAATTTGAGGGTGGGCTTAAACGCCTTGACGGTGGCTTTTTTAACTTTGGATTTAGGCGGCGGCAAATCCTCTTCATCGGCGGCAAAAAGCGGTGAGGTAGCCAAGCTTAAGCACAGCAAAAGTAAGATAGATTTCATGGGCGATATTCCGATTCCAAATTTTCGTCGGCGAGAGTTTGTGCGTTAAAAAGCGTCGCGGGCAGGTTACGGTCGTACAGCGCGGTATCGACGACCAGACGTGTTTCGTGGCCGCTGGCAAGATCAATCACGCGACTATCGGTGGCGGTCCAAAAACCCTGGTTTTTCTTTTTCGTGACCATCCACCAGCGCTTGCTGGGCGTCGTGGTGTCAGTTTCATACATATCCACGCGCAGTGCCATCAGCGTTTTCGGGTCTATCCAGCTCACGCGTTTGCGATAAACCGAGTTTTCCGGGTCAACCGGAATACTTTCCAGCATGTCGCAGACCACCCCATTGATGGATTCGGTTCCCAATAGGCGGTGGCGGTCTTGAGCGGGCTTACGGTCCTGCAAATCTTCATAATATAAATCCGAGCCTACAAAACGCCCCCCTTTGCGGTCGCCCGAAATGCGCCGCACGCGATCTAGCGCAGGTAAATACAACCATTGCTCGGACTTCCCATTGGCTTTATCGACGCTCAGTAAACCAGTGCCGGCAATGTCTTCGGGTTCGGTGAAACGGATTAAATTGGTGATTTCGCCTTTTGCTTTTTCCAGGCGATAGGTGATGAGTTCGCGCATGCGCGGCGCGTGGCCTTTTTCAGTCAGCACCATGCGTCCCACGGTGGTGAGGTCGCGACCGTTCGGGCGCTCATAGACTTTTTGCGCCAGCTCCGACGCGTTATCAGCGTGAGCGGCATAGCTTGTGATGAGGCCTGAGCTCAACAAACACAGGCCAATTAAAATATGGATTCGCAACCTGTCACCCCGACACTCGCTTGAACCAACAGCGAAACTGTACTCCACTTGCGTGTGAGGTCTCGCTACATTGCTTGAATAATTGAATACGGCTTTTTTGTGGTGAGTTTGAATTGAGACAGCATTTTGGATGAAACTGAAGTGAAACACTTCAGTTTCATTGTCACAGCGTTCCCATCAAAGGGAGAGCGATTCAGGGGGTACGCGTGCTGCAGGTCTTCATGCCAAATATTTTGTAGAGCAGGCACCAGCCAAAAATGGCGGTGAGGATGAGGATAAAGCCTACCATGCCCGCCGGGACCATCCAGACGTCACTCCCTGGCAAGTTCGACATTGCATAATAGATAAGGGCGATCCCTAATACAGCGCGGATGATACGGTCTGCTCCACCGACGTTTTTTTGCATGTCTCTCTCCTTGGAATTGTTGAAATAGCCGGGGGAGAAAAGCCTCTGTCCCCCCAAGCGAATGCAAGCTTAGCGCAGATTGTTGCTAGCGGCCATTTTCTGCGCTGGCCTTTAAGGATGCGCCCGGCACAGTTCCTAGCGATCCAGCAATTCTATCCAGTGTTTGACGGGTGTTGATGTACCCGATTGCAGATGGGTGAGGCAGCCGATATTGGCCGTCACAATCACATCAGGCGTATTCAACTCCAGGTTAGCGAGCTTGCGGATTTTCAGCGCATTCGCAATCTGGGGATGCAGAATCGAATAGGTGCCCGCCGAGCCGCAGCATAGATTGGATTCAGCAACGGCTAACAATTCGAACCCGGCCCGCGCCAGCAGCGTTTCGACGACACCGGTGATTTTTTGCCCATGTTGCAAGGTGCATGGTGCATGAAATGTCACGCGAGGATGATCGATAGCTGGTGTGAACAAATCAGTCAGCTTCTCACCCTCAGCGAGTAGCACCTCAGACAAATCCCGCGTGGCTGCCGAAATGCGCGCCGCTTTGTCGGCGTAGGCGGAGTCTTTACGCAGGTGCCACGCGTATTCTTTCACCAGGACCCCGCATCCCGAGGCAGTCATCACGATCGCCTCGGCGCCGTTATCCAGGAGCGGCAGCCAGGCATCGATATTGCGGCGCATTGCTGCCAGCCCACCGGCGTGATCGTTGAGATGAAACGTCACGGCCCCGCAACAACCCGCGGCCGCGGCAGGCAACAGCGTAATGCCGAGCCGATCAAGTACACGCGTGGCCGCTGCGTTGATGTTGGGCGCCAGCGCGGGTTGCGCACACCCCTCCAGCAGCGCCATGCGACGCGAATGGGCGTGTGCGATGACTTTAGAAGACGTAAACGCAGGCTTGGCAGGTATTCCGGCTTTCAACGCGCGGGGCAACAGCGGCCGCACCGCCTGGCCGATCTTCAGCAAAGGGGTAAATAAAAGCGGGGTGGAAATCACCTTGCTCAACACGGTGCGTTGGATTTTATCCATAGCGCTGCGCGGAACTTGTGCATCGACCAGCGCGCGCCCGATATCCAGCAGTTTGCCGTATTCCACCCCAGACGGGCAGGTGGTTTCGCAATTGCGACAAGTGAGGCAGCGGTCGAGGTGTAATTGGGTTTTTGCGGTGACTTCACTGCCTTCGACCAATTGCTTGATCAAATAAATTCGCCCGCGTGGCGAGTCCAGTTCATTGCCGAGGATTTGATAACTGGGACAGGTGGCGAGGCAAAAACCACAATGCACACAGTTGCGCAAAATGCGCTCAGCCTCCTGACCATCGGCGGTATTTTTGAAAGGATCGGATAAGGTAGTTTGCATACTAAAAATCGGGATACAAGCGACCGCGATTAAAAATCCGTTTCGGGTCGAAGCGCTGCCTGAGGTTTTGGTGAATAGCCAGCAGGGTAGGCGACAGCGGAGAGAATACTCCATCGGCCGGAGCATGGCCGCGAAACAACGTAGCGTGTCCACCGCACGCACGCGCCGCCTGTCGTACCGCACTGGCGGATAAATCGCTAGCCAGCCAGCGTACCGCGCCGCCCCATTCTATCCATTGCGCGTCGCCCAGGTTTAACGGGGGGCAAGTCGGTTTTACCGCAAGTCGCCACAACGGACGCTTATCAAAGTAAGGCGTGGTCTGTTCGCGCAAGCGATGCCAGAACGCCGACGCATCATGCAATGTAGCGCCACCAAGTTTGATGTGAGCGGCATTGACCGCCGACTGCGCGCCGGACAGCCGCACGCTAAGTAAACCCGCATGCCACGAAGTCGCCGACAGCGGGAGCGCTTGCCCTGCCCAGCGATTCATCGTGATCAATGCCTGGGCCTCGTCCATTTCAAATTGCAACGAGATTTCTGCCATTGGCAGTGGCAACACCTTCAGCGACACTTCGGTAATCAAGCCCAATGTGCCAAGCGCGCCTACCATCAACCGCGACACGTCATAACCCGCCACATTCTTGATCACCTGACCACCAAAACGCAACACCTGCCCCGTGCCATCTATCGTGCGAACGCCCAGGACATAGTCGCGCACCGCGCCGGTGTAAGGCCTCCGCGGGCCGGATAGGCCCGCGGCGACACAGCCGCCCAGTGTGGCTGCACCAAAGTGCGGTGGTTCAAATGCGAGCCCCTGGCGATGCTCAGCTAATAAGGATTCGATGTCGTGTAAGGATGTCCCCGCGCGCGCAGTCAGCACCAGCTCTTTGGGCTGGTACTCGACCACGCCCTGCAGCACTCGCGTGTCTAGCAACGCGCCCTGTGCGCTATTGCCGTAGAACGATTTGCTACCCCCTCCGTGGATAATCAGCGGAGTGTCGCTCGCGTAAGCAGCGCGAATTTGGTCGGTTAAGGCCTCAATCATCAAAAATCAAAAACGGGGTAAATCGGGGTGCGGCAACGCGCCACCGCGAATGTGCATCGCGCCCCATTCCGCGCAGCGGTGGAGCTCAGGCACGGCTTTGCCGGGGTTGAGCAGGCGCTGCGGATCGAACGCCGCTTTTACATCATGAAAACGAGCGAGTTCAGGCGCGGAAAATTGCGTACACATCTGCTTGATTTTCTCCATGCCCACGCCGTGCTCACCGGTAATCGTGCCGCCGACAGCGACGCACAGCTCTAATATTTTGCCGCCGAATTCCTCAGCTTGATGCAGCTCGCCGGGGCGGTTAGCGTCAAACAGAATCAACGGGTGCAGGTTGCCGTCGCCAGCGTGAAAAACATTGGCGACCGCCAGGCCATACTCCGCGCTCATTTCGTTGATACGCTGCAATACCTGCGGCAACGCACCCCGTGGGATAGTGCCATCCATGCAGTAATAATCTGGCGCGAGTCGGCCAACCGCCGGGAATGCGGCTTTACGACCCGCCCAGAACTTATGGCGCTGCGTTTCCGTTTCGGCGGTGCGGATTTCAATCGCGCCCGAGGCCGCCAACACCGCGTGTACGGTCATGATGTCGTCTGACACTTCTTCGTTCACGCCATCCACCTCGCACAGCAACAGCGCCTCGCAGTCGCGCGGATACCCTGCATGCACAAAATCTTCTGCCGCACTGATCGCTAATCGATCCATCATCTCGAGCCCAGCTGGAATTACGCCGGCAGCGATGATATTGCCTACCGCGGCGCCCGCTTTGGCGACATCGTCAAACGCGGCTAACACTACTTGCGCGCGTTCTGGGCGCGGTAGCAGTTTCACGGTGACTTCGGTGATGACCGCGAGCATGCCTTCCGAGCCCGTCATCAGCGCCAATAAATCGTAACCTGGGCTGTCCAGTGCATCGCTGCCGATATCGAGCAGTTCACCGGCGATGGTCCACGCGCGCAGCTTGAGAATGTTATGTACCGTCAGCCCATATTTGAGGCAGTGCACGCCGCCAGAATTCTCAGCGACGTTGCCGCCAATTGAACAAGCGATTTGTGATGACGGGTCGGGGGCGTAATACAGCCCGTGCGCGGCTGCGGCTTCTGAAATCGCGAGGTTGCGTACGCCAGACTGCACCGTGGCGGTCCGCGCCAGCGGGTCTAGCGCGAGGATGCGATTGAGCTTGGACAACACCAGCAAAATCGCGCCGCCAACCGGCAGTGCACCCGCGGATAAGCCGGTACCCGCGCCGCGTGCGACCACCGCCACCTGATGCGTATGACACAGTCGCAGAATCGCGGCAACCTGCGCTTCACTCTCAGGCAGCGCCACCAGTTCTGGCGTGCTGCGATAAGCCGATAAGCCATCGGACTCGAAGGGTCGGGTGTCTTCAGGCGCAGTTAACAGCGATTCAGCGGGCAGCAGCGTACGCAATTCTTGAATAAAAGCAGGCGTCATCGCAGCGTGTTGTAATGAAATTCAGCAGCCCGAACTGTAGAGGGGCAGCGCTTTAGCTGCAAGCAGTAGGGCAAAATGAGGCGTTTATCTTGCTATGCTTTTAGGCGATTTCAGGTGATGTCCGCTGATCAGCAAGCCGATACATGCCACGCCAGCGAACGCCGCCCCCGCATAAAACGTCATCGCAGGACCGGCGACGGTCCATAGTCCACCGGCAATGACGCTGGAAGCCAATAACGCGACACCATTCGCCAGATTGAACACGCCGAAGGCGGTACCGCGCAGATGAGCGGGAGCCGCGTCCGCGATTAGCGCCGACAGCAAACCTTGCGTCGCGCCCATATGCAGCCCCCAAACCGCTGCCCCCAGCCCCACTAGCCAGTAATGATTGGCCAGCGCCAGAATGAGGTCGGCAACAATCAGCAACAGGATGCCGACAATCAACAGCGTGCGCCGATTACCCTGATCGGAATATTTTCCAAACGGATAGGCGCTCGCGGCGTATACCGCGCTCATCACAATCAAAATCATCGGCACCCAGGTCACGGCCAAACCCACATCTGTGCCGCGCAACAGCAAAAAAGCCTCGGAAAAACGTGCCAGTGTTAACACCGAAGCGAACGCGACCACCCACCAGAAACGCGCCGACAATTGCCGCATATTTTCCCGGCTTATCGGCATTTTGGCCTGAGCAGCGGGGCGGGTGTGGTCGGGTTCGTCGACGCCAAATATGATGACTATCACGCACACGAAGGCAGGGATCGCTGCCACCCAAAACACCAGGCGAAAATTGTCGTGCGTGAGGGCCATCAACACCATGGCCACCACCGGCCCCGCGAATGCGCCGATGGTATCCATCGACTGGCGCAGCCCATACGCCGCGCCGCGATTGGCCGGGAGCGTGACGTCCGCAATCAGCGCATCGCGGGGCGCGCCGCGTATGCCCTTGCCGATACGGTCAAGAAACCGTGCGATAAGCACATCACCGATGCTAGTGGCCAGCGGAAATAAGGGTTTGGTCAGCGCCGCGAGCCCATAGCCCAATAATACCAATGGCTTGCGGCGGCCCAACCAATCCGAAATCACGCCTGAAAAAACCTTCACAACGGAAGCCGTAGCTTCGGCAATGCCTTCGATGAACCCCACTGATAACGCCGAAGCGCCCAGCACGCTCACCAGAAACACCGGCAACAAACTGTGGATCATTTCCGAGGAAAAATCCATAAACAGGCTGACTAAGCCCAATGCAAATACGCTTTTGGGTAATGCCGTCATGGCTGGATTGCGCCGTTAGGGTTCATTCATTTCCGCGAAATATGTTTTCTGATCTGTTTCGCGATGGTGTTTAAGTATGAGGCGGGCTGGTGTCAATGTGCTTGTAGCGCACCACGCGGTCTGGCATCACAAAATCGATGACATGATCTTGATGCAGGTCGAATGCTGGGGCAAGATGCAGGGATTTATTTTTTTGGATTTTTTTCTACAGCTTCGTTAGGGCTTATGAACAACTTCCCCGTAACTTGACAGGAGGGAAACAGATATGTTTGTAGTTTTGCTCAAATTTTCAGCAAACAAGGCCAATGCCAGTCAATTCATGGACGGTCACAATTCTTGGCTAAAGGATGGCTTTGCCAAAGGCACATTCTTGCTGGCGGGCACTATTCAACCCAAGCTGGGGGGAGCGATACTCGCTCACAATGCAACACTCCAGCAAATCCAGGTAGCTGTCAAAGAAGATCCTTTCGTCGCTCAAGACATCGTGACCGCGGAGATCATTGAAATCACGCCTTCCAAAGCGGTCCCTCAAATGGACTTTTTGTTGCAACAGTGAGTGGGGGCGTCATGAGTGCCATAGTTTCCGGCCCAGATGGGAGGCCACGTTGTCGCTGGTGTGGTGCGGCACCAGAATTTCTCGACTACCACGATACCGAGTGGGGATTTCCGGTCGATGATGATTTCAGGCTGTTTGAGAAACTGAGCTTGGAAGGATTTCAGTCTGGGCTGAGTTGGCGCACGATACTTGCAAAACGAGAAAACTTTCGCAAAGCGTTTCATAGCTTCGACTACAACAAGATTGCGAAATTCACAGCAAAAGATGTGGATCGTTTGTTGCAAGATGAGGGAATCGTCCGCCATAGAGGCAAGATTGAGGCGGTCATAAACAACGCGCAACACGTTATTAAACTGGTCAAACAAGAAGGGTCACTTGCGACCTACATATGGCAGTTTGAGCCAAAGCCCGAACATGTCGCCGCGCCACAAACCGCGTCAACGTCTGCGGAGTCTGTTGCTTTATCAAAGGCATTGAAGAAGCAGGGATGGAAATTTGTTGGCCCCACAACGGTCTATGCTTTTATGCAAGCAATGGGGTTAATCAACGACCATGTTGAAGGCTGCATGGTACGCAGCAAGGTTGAAAGCTGCAGGCAGAAATTCTGTGTACCTCGCAATAAGCCCTAGCAATTCATTCCATCGAGGCTGCGATAAAGTCGCACAGCGCCGGTGAATTGAAGTTTTCCGCGCCATTTTAATTTCCAGTTTTCCATTAGGCCCAGGATTTCGACAAAATGGTCTGATCCAATCATAGTGTCATCCGGCGGACATCTACGGGCGCTCTGCCCCAGCCTACTGCATCCCCGTGATGTGCAGTTTCTCGGTGTGTGCACCAGGCAGTAGAGCTTCTACTACGCATCGACCTTGCGCTGACTCCTGAGCGGGAAGTGGTGCAAGCTGCCGGGGAACAGTTGCCACGGCAGGTCAACGGCAAGGAATGCGGACTGGTGTTAGTGCTTGTAACGCGCCATGCGATCCTGCCATCACGAATCTAGTAACGCGATGTTGATGTAGGAATTAATATTTTGGGTCTTTTCTACCGCCATGTTTAACCCAAACATAGCAAGATCCGGGTCGCAGATAAACGCTTAAATCTCCATACTTCATTCGTACTGGAACAATTCTTTTTGGTACGAAAATTAATTATGAGAGGTTTCGCAAAATGTCTGCACTATCCAACAAAGTAGCCATTATCACCGGCGCAAGTTCCGGGATTGGTTACGCAACAGCAAAATTATTCGCCCGAGAGGGCGCCAAGGTCGTCGTCGCCGCGCGGCGTCAACCGGAACTCGGCGCACTCGTCGAGGAAATCACCCAGGCGGGTGGTCATGCCGTTGCGCTTGCCGGCGACGTCAAGGACGAAGCCTTCGCGAAAGCCTTGGTCGAACTCGCTATAGACCGTTTCGGCGGCCTCGATGTGGCGTTCAATAATGCCGGCACGCTCGGTGAGATGGGTGCCACACCTGATGTGACGCTTGCGGGGTGGGAAGACACGATCAGGACGAATCTGACAAGCTGTTTCCTCGGAGCGAAGTATCAACTCCCCGCGATGCTCGACCGGAGCGGCGGATCGCTGATCTTCACGTCGACATTCGTCGGTTACACCGTTGGCCTACCGGGTATGGCAGCCTATGCGGCGAGTAAGGCCGGACTCATCGGCCTCACTCAGTCGCTTGCGTCTGAGTTTGGCGCCAAGGGTGTCCGGGTGAACGCTATCCTGCCTGGCGGCACCGATACCCCAATGAGCCAAGCCTTCGCCAATACACCGGACACCTTAGCCTTCGTCCAGGGGCTTCACGCGCTGAAGCGTATGGCATCACCGGAGGAGATCGCAAAATCGGTACTCTATCTCGCATCTGATGCATCGAGCTTCACCACCGGCACGGCGCTCCTTGTTGACGGCGGGCTTTCCATCAATCGAACCTGACTACGTAGGGTCAATATGCTTGTGGGGAACCTGGATGTCTGACTATGAGCGTATAGCCGAAGCAATTTCGTTCATTGTCAGCCGGGTAAACAGTCAACCCACCTTACAAGAAATTGCACGGCATTTACACCTGAGCCCGTTCCACTTCCAACGCCTATTCAGCCGCTGGGCCGGTGTGACACCCAAAAGATTCTTGCAAGTGCTGACCTTGGAGCGCGCCAAGCAATTACTGAGAGAATCGAAACCCTTGCTTGAAGTTTCTGACTCCTTGGGGTTGAGCAGCGGTTCGCGCTTGTATGATCACTTCGTTCATTTGGAAGCGGTTACACCCGGTGAATACAAGCGGGGAGGCGTGGGTTTAGCGATTGAATATGGCGTACACGACACCCCTTTCGGAAAAGCATTTGTTGCCATCACGCACAGAGGAGTTTGTCATTTTGCGTTTTTAGAGTGTGCGAAAATCGATGTGCATCTGACCGGTCTACTTAAAAAATGGCCACATGCGGCGGTGCATGAAAATAGTCAACGAACGCTTGCGATTATTAAGGTCATGTTTGGCGGAGAAAAGAAATTGGATCGCCCAATATCTTTGTATGTTGCCGGCACGAATTTTCAGATCAGTGTGTGGAAAGCATTGTTGCAGATAGCGCCGACAACGGTGGCGAGCTATTCCCAAGTGGCAGCCGCCATAGGCCATCCGAATTCTGCAAGAGCCGTGGGACTGGCGGTAGGCGCGAACCCTGTCGCGTTCCTGATACCGTGCCACCGTATCATTCGGCAAAACGGGAAGCTTGGCGGATATCATTGGGGCGAAACTCGGAAACAAGCAATGCATGCATGGGAGTCGGCAAGGTATGAGTAAGCTCAGCCACAACATAGCGTTTGATGGGCGCAGAAAAGCCATCCCTTTGGGGCTATCAAATCAATAAAGGAACGAACAAATGACTGAAAGAACCGGGCGCTGCCTATGTGGCGATGTGAGCTTTACACTCACCACAGAACCTCTAGCAACCCGCGTCTGCTGGTGCCGCGATTGCCAGCATCTCGCAGCCAATGGGACAGTGAACCTGCTTGTTTCTGCCGATGGGCTCACAATTTTTGGGACGTTATCAGAACACACCAAAATGGCAGACAGTGGCAACGAGGTGACTCGTCAGTTTTGTCCCAGCTGCGGTACACACCTTTTTGCGAAGTCGTCTGCCCGCCCACAGTTCAGGGTTATCCGCGCTGGCAACCTGGACGACCCCTCATCGATTCAACCCAGCGTGAACATATGGGCTGCAAGTGCGCCAAGTTGGGCATGCCTTGATCCATTGCTAGAGCGAGTGGCGCAGCAACCCTTGCCCCCTAAAGCTTCGCCAACGACCGCCCAAGCCTAATTCATTATTCTGAAAGAAGACGCTAAAGGAGTTCAACTGCCTGTTGAGCCGGAACCGCCATCGAAGCGGGTCAGATCAAGCTCTGATGCATAAGGAGATTCAGGGCGTGCTAAAAGTCGTCGGGAACAGTTGCGGTTGCGAGTGACGGCAAGGGAGTGCGGCCTGGCATTAATGGGTTTTGAGCACGCCATGCGGTCTGTCCCACGAAATCAAAGACGCGATCTTGATGCAGGGCGAAGGCTGGGGCAAGATACGCGATTGATATTTTGGCTTTTTTCAACAGCCGTTAGGTACGACTATGAGAGTTTGGTTGCTGCTCGCAAGCATCTTATTGGCGCAGTTAGCTGTTCTGCCGGCATGGGCTCAACAAGTCTCGTTCACCCCTCAAAATGGCTTGTCGGGTCCAAGCCACGGCGATGGCTCACTCAAGCTCTTTTTCGGCCATCCCCGCGTCTACCATGTTCAAAGCTTTGGCCGAAGCGAAAGCGATGGCTCGTTCACGCTGAAACAGACCATAGTTTTCGATGGGAAAGAGACGCAGACCAGACGCTGGGATATGCAGCAGGTCACCCCCCTTAACTACACCGGCACGCTGAGTGATGCCGCCGGTACTGTAAGCGGCCACACTTCAGGGCGGCGCCTTTTATTACAGTATCGAATCAAGGGCCCGCTGGTGATGCATCAGACGCTTGAGCTCATGCCGGATGGCAAGACTATCGATAATGTCGGTCGGATCACGCTCCTTGGGATCCCGGTTGGATCCTTGCATGAAACAATTCGCCGTGAAGATTGACGGCGTCACATCTAACAATTCATTTCAAGCCGAAGCCGCTTCGCGACTGGGCTAATTCAGGTGTTAAGTTGCACGGCATGCTCGCAGACGTCCCAAGTCCAATCGATCTCCGTCGCATGGAAGACGCTGTGCAGTGGGCCGACTCGGCTCCAAGCGGCCTTGGCGCGTCGAGTTCTTCACAGCGTTTGCCACTGTCAGTAGTAACCAATCTTCCGGCCAAGCGAGCCGCGTGCTTGAACTTGGCTCCGGCCCCGGCTTCCTTGCCCAGCATCTGCTGCGTGCACACGCTGCCATCAATTACGTTGCGCTTGATTTCTCGCCAGCCATGCATGAGCTAGCCGGGCAGCGGCTGGGCGCAATGGCGAGTCGAGTGCAGTTCGTTCATCGAAGCTTCCGCGATGCTAGGTGGTCCGAGGGCCTGGGCAGGTTCGAATTCGTCGTCGCCCATCAGGCAGTTCACGAGCTTCGTCACAAGCGCTATGCCGCTTCGCTGCACGCACAGGTGAAGCAATTGCTTTTGCCCGGTGGCGCGTATTTGGTCTGCGACCACTTCTTCGGCGAAGGTGGCATGTCCAACGACCAGCTATACATGTCTGTTGCCGAGCAAAGGGAGGCCTTGCTGACTTCCGGCTACGGCAGCGTGGAGCAAGTCATGCTCAAGGGCGGGCTCGTCCTCCATCATGCAACCTGAACCTTCTATATCAATACGCCGATGTTGATGCAGGCAAGCGGCTGGGGCAAGATGGGGAATTGATATTTTTTAGGGGCTTTTTATACAGCCTCGTTAGGAAAAACCGCATGCATAGGATATTGGTTGTCTTGGCCATAGCGACGGCGTCTCTCTCCGCGTTGGGTGAACCTGCTGTCACGACTCCGCTACCAGAAGCGCTTCATTCATCAATTGGTTATTCCACGGTGGAGGCGGCGTTAACTGAGCTGCGTGCTATGCCTGGGGTTGATATTCGGGAGAAACAAGGCTGGATTATTATTAGCGACAAGAAATCGGGCAACCCAGTTTTATGGTCTTTTACCCCACCGGGACATCCGGCTCATCCCTCCGCTGTAAAACGCATCGTTACGGAGAAAAACGGCGCGGTTTATATCGAAATGAAAGTCTTGTGCCAGGCAGGCAAGACCCCTTGCGATGCATTGGTGCGGGAGTTTCAAGTCCTGAATGACCGCATCAAAGAAGAACTGCAGAATAAGACCTCACAATCGCGCCCGGCTAACCAGCCTCCTCAGGAAATCAACATTACATCTGACTCTGCGCCCGGCTGGCTTCCGTCTGCGGATCAGCGGGCGCAGGTACCTCAGGTCGTCAAAAACTTCCTTGCCACCTTGGACGGCGGTCAATACCTAAAAGCTTACGGCCTTATGACGGAAGGTCAGAAGAAGCCTGAACCATTTGATGAGTTTGCGAAGCGGGTAACAGAATTCAATGCTCAGGCGGGGCCGGTCAAAGAACGACGAATTATCAAAGTTACGTGGACAAAAGACCCAGCCAATGCGCCTGGTCCTGGCATCTACGTTGCAGTGGATCTTGTCAGCCGGTTTACAAATATTGACCGTCACTGCGGTTTCATTGTGCTCTATCAGCGCGACGCGGGAGCGCCCTTTCAGGTAGCGCGTCAGGAAGACAATTACATAACCGATGCGCAGGCGCGCCAGATCGAGCTCAAGCGATCACCCCAAGCAGTCAATGATATCTGGGGACAGCTTGCCCGAAATTGCCCGAACTATGAAGGAAGCAAGACGAAATGAAATTCATCAAACATGTACGATTGTTTGAGTGGCTGTAGAGATCGGTAACAAAAATCCGGAGCGACGTCTATTTGCGTTTAATTTGCAAAATTTATCCTTGACACAAACTAATAGCACTATGTTATTCAACAGTCTCGCACTCAGGGGTTTTGACGGGCCAAATTACCCATTGCGTTGAGCGAGCAAAACAACGTTTCTATCACCCCGCTTGCCCCGCACTGATTTTATTGGCAAGGTGGCGACCATGATCACCACCCCCGCTCCCGTTACCCCCTATCAAATCACCGCCTGGATCATGATGGCTATAGGCCTGGCTATGGCTTTGTTGCTGCATCTGCTGCCGATCATGCTGGCGGGTATGTTGATGGTGCAACTGGTGCATATATTTGCGCCGCGCTTTGTGATTGGCAAATTTAGCCAAACTCGAAGCAAGGTGTTGGTAATCTCGCTGGTCACCTTGCTGGTGCTGGGGGTGCTTGGTGGCGCAGCTACTGCCGTGATTTTGTATTTACGTACCGAAGGGGGATTGGCCGGCCTACTGACTAAAATGGCGGAGATTATCGACAATTCGCGTCAGCTACTGCCTGTTTGGGCAGGGCAATGGCTGCCGCAAGGCGATGTAAATGTCGTGCGGGAGAGCCTGGTGGAATGGTTGCGCACGCACGCACTGGAAATTCGTAAATTCAGCGGGAGTGCGGGCAGCGTATTGCTGTATGTGATTATCGGACTCATCATCGGCAGTTTCGTGGCGTTGCGGGAAGCTTCCCCCCAACATTCGCTTCCCCCGCTTTCCCAAGCCTTGTGCGAGCGTATAACGCGCCTGGTGGAAGCCTTTCGCCGCGTGGTGTTCGCACAGATTCGCATTTCAGCATTGAATGCGACATTGACTGCAATCTATCTCATGCTGGTGCTCCCGGCATTTGGTGTCCATCTACCCTTTACTAAAACTATGATCATCGTGACCTTTTTTGTGGGTCTGTTGCCCGTGTTAGGCAATTTGATTTCCAACTCGATCATCGTAATTATCTCGCTGTCACACTCGCTGCATGTTGCGTTCGGTTCACTGGGATTCCTGGTCATTATTCATAAACTCGAATACTTTGTTAACGCCCGTATCATAGGGGGGCAAATTAAAGCGCGGGCGTGGGAACTGTTGATCGCGATGGTGGTGATGGAGGCGGCCTTCGGTGTGCAAGGTGTGATCGCAGCGCCGATTTTTTATGCATACGTCAAAAAAGAATTATCAGATCGGGAGCTAATTTAGTGAGTAGTGACAATGAGTCTTTGGTCGTCACCGCCTGTGGTGAAGACCAGATCGGTTTAGTCGATGGTTTCACCAGACGCATCAGCGAGTCAGCGTGCAATATTGAAGAGTCGCGCATGGCCGCACTCGGCGGGCGCTTTGCGTTAATGATGCGCATCAGCGGCAGTTGGGATGCGCTGGCTAAACTCGAAGCACGCCTGCCAGCAGTGGGTGAAGAGTTGGGCCTGACCCTGGTGCTGCAACGCACCCGCGCCACACGCCACGAAAAACCGCTGATCCCGTATACGGTGGAAGTCGCAGCGCTGGATCAGCCGGGCATCGTAAACAGTCTCGCCAGTTTTTTTTCACGCCTGCATATCAATATTGAAGCGCTGGACACCGAAACCTACCCTGCCCCCCACACCGGCGCGCCAATGTTTGCCGTGCACATGACGCTTGGCATCCCGGCCGATGCGCACATCGCCACGTTACGCGGCGACTTTCTGGATTATTGCGACACGCAAAATCTGGATGCTACTTTTGAACCGATCCGTTTGTAGGCACAGCACCACAGTGGTTCCTGACACTTGGCCTAATTCGATATTAGTTGGTTTCGGTCCGATTAAGCTCGATATATTCCAGTGACATTGTTTCCTCACCGGTATTTTTGAAAGGGCGACTTCGCGTTAATGCGGCTTCAACCCGCGCGGCTTGCAGCATCGCGCGGTCTATCACTTTTGGGTAGAGCCGGTGGTGTTTTTCAATCGCGTCGGGGTAGTGCCGTGCTTGCGCTTCCATCCTGCAGCGTGTGGCGGGGTCAAGATGGGGCAACATCAGTATCACCGGCGATTGCCAGTCGTAATAATCCTGCACCAGTTGTCTATGCGCACCGTCCATCGCGGCGGTGGCGAGGTAGAGGGGAGGGAACAGTTCGGCTTCCAGCACGCGGCCTTTCAAGCTGGCGGCACCGTTGACGACGCGTAAACCTAGGCCGGCTCCATCATCGGTTCGCACAAACCATTGCGCCTGCGTGCGTCCCACTAAACCGTTGATATGCTGAGTAAGGGTGGTCGCGGGCGTATCGCGTAGAGATGGCAATGCATCACTGGTGAACTGGGTTTGCGCGGCGATGCCGGCGCGCCAGTCAAGCGGCGGCTTGGTATCGGTATCGGTTTCGGTCAACACGCTGTGCAGTAGCGCGAGGGGCCGATGGCGGGTGTCGAGCAACCAAAGTTCAAAATAATCCCGAAATGTAAAGGGGACGTCACGGTGGACCTTCAGTAAGTATTCGTACACCACCGCGCCCATTTCTTCGAGGCGTCGAAAATCTTCTGACGGATATAACGCGCCGCGTTTTAATCCGGTTTCGGCCGACCAGTGGCCGTAGCGTATATCTGAAATCTGCGCGCGTCGTCCGGCACGGCCCAGGCCTTCGAGCAATGCGTCGTTCGCAACATAGATATCCCACTCCACACCGTCGGTGGTAACGGCTTCTGCGGATTGATAGCGAATGGTATGCACCACGCCACGATAGGGGTTGAGAAGGCGTTGTGCGTAGCATTCAATCATGGCGAGACTTTAAAGCATCTGCATGGGCTCACGCAAACAGGCTTGGAAGCCTAGTCGGGATCATCCATAATTGCGGCCATTATCGAAAAGAGCGTTGTTCCGCTGTTAACTTGTTTAAGTCGCACTGACTCCACACAAATCCCATGACTCCAGCCGAAGCGCAACAATTGCTTGAGAACGCCGAAATCATCGCCTCGGCTGACGTGGTTCAAAAGACGCTGGAACGCTTGGCCGACGAAATTGCCCGTGATCTGAGTGACACATTGCCATTGGTCTTGGCTGTGATGGGAGGCGCAGTGGTATTTGCGGGCCAGCTATTGCCGCGCTTGGCGTTTCCACTTGAATTCGATTATCTACATGTCACGCGTTATCGCGGTAAGACCAGCGGCGGCACCATCGAATGGCGGGTACTGCCGGGCCAGAATGTGGTGGGACGCACGGTGTTGGTGTTGGACGATATTCTGGACGAGGGTGCGACATTGGCAGCGGTGCGTGACAAGCTATTGGAATTGGGCGCAAGCAAAGTGTTGGCCGCGGTGCTCACCGATAAGCAAAACGGCTTAAGCAAACCGATACGCGCCGATTACGTCGGGCTAAGTGTGCCCGACCGCTACGTATTCGGATGCGGTATGGATGTCTATGGCATGTGGCGCAATCTACCGGCCATCTACGCGCTAAAAATTCAATAATCCTCAAAAATAAACAAGGAAAAAAATGCTTGGCATTATCGGCGGCACTGGCTTGACTCAACTCGCCAATTTAGAAATCACCCACCGGCAGGTGGCCCGCACTCCATACGGCGAGCCCTCAGGCGCACTGACATTTGGGCGCATCTGTGGGCAAGAAGTGATTTTTCTGGCGCGCCACGGCTATGGCCACACGATTCCACCGCATCAGGTGAATTACCGCGCGAATCTATGGGCGTTGCGTGCGCATGGCGTCGACCGTGTCGTGTCGGTGGCTACCGTGGGGGGGATTCATCCGGATTTGATTCCGGGTACGCTGGTAATTCCGGATCAGATTATCGATTACACGCACGGCCGCGACAGCACGTTTTTTGTCGAAAACGACAAGCCCGTGATCCACCTGGATTTCACCGCGCCTTATTGCCAACTGATGCGCGCTTCGCTTAACGCGGCGGCACGCGAAAGTGGTATCTCGCTGCGGGATGGCGGGGTGTATGGCGCAGTTCAGGGTCCGCGGTTGGAAACCGCTGCGGAAATCAATCGGATCGAACGAGACGGTGCTGATATGGTCGGCATGACCGGCATGCCAGAGGCTTATCTCGCACGCGAACTTGAGCTTAGCTACGCCGCCGTCGGCGTAGTCGTGAATTATGCAGCCGGGCGGGGTTTATCGGTCGAGGGCATCCATATGGAGAGCATCCAGGCGGTGCTGGGCGAAGTGATGGCCCAAGTGCGCCATCTGCTCGAAAAGCTGGTCGACCAAGGCGCGGGGGGCGCAGCTTGATGTGCGTTTAAAGCTTTCGCGGATATTACAAACGCAAGGGTTGGGTACCCGGCGCGCATGTATCGATCAAATTCGTTCGGGTGAAGTCAGCGTTAATGGGCAGGAGTGTCGCGACCCCGCTGCGATGTTTGATACCACGGATCTGCAATTCCATATTGGCGAGTCCGCCTGGAAGTATCAAGAAAAAGTCTATCTGGCACTGCACAAACCACCCGGTTACGAATGCTCGCACCAGCCTATCCATCATCCCAGCGTATTTTCGTTGTTGCCAGCCTATTTGCTGCAACGCGGCGTGCAATGCGTCGGGCGGCTGGATCAGGACACAACTGGCTTGTTGCTCTTTTCCGACGACGGCGGATTTATTCATCGCGCCACTTCGCCTACCCAGCACGTGAGCAAAGTCTACCAAGTTACTTGCAAACATCCCGTGGACGAACACCAGTTCGCCGCATTAATCCAAGGCGTGCAGTTGCGCGATGAATCGGCGCTGACTGCGGCGTTGGATTGCGTAAAAATCTCGCCGCAGGTCTTGCAAATGACGATAGCCGAGGGCAAATACCACCAGGTCAAACGCATGCTGGCGGCGGCGGGTAATCGGGTCGAAACGCTGCATCGGGTGGCAATTGGGGGCTATAAACTTCCGCCGGATTTATTACCTGGGGCATGGCGCTGGATTGCCCCTGACGAACTGATTTTGCTGGAGCGACGCGAAAATGGCCATCCGTGAAGTGTTAAAAATGGGCGACCCACGTTTGCTGGAGACCGCGCAAGTCGTCACCGATTTCAGCTCACCCGAGCTCGCGCAACTACTGGTCGATATGCGCGACACCATGAAGGCAATGAATGGCGCGGGTTTGGCTGCGCCGCAAATTGGGGTGGGGCTGCAAGTGGTGATATTTGGAGGGGGCGCCAATCCACGTTACCCCGATGCAGAAGCCGTGCCCGACACCGTGCTGATTAATCCCAAATTAACCGCACTATCCGACAAGTTGGAAGAAGGCTGGGAGGGGTGCTTATCCGTCCCCGGCATGCGCGGGCGGGTCGCCCGGCACCTGGCGTTGCGCTATCAGGGATTCACCGCCAACGGTTCGCCGATAGACCGGAATGCAAATGGTTTCCACGCCCGCGTAGTGCAGCATGAGGTGGACCACCTGTTTGGCATTCTTTACCCGATGCGCATTCGCGATCTGCGTTACTTCGGGTTTACCGAAACCTTGTTCCCCGGGCAGGCTCTGGCAGACGACTGACGCCTAAAGTTAAATCCCGACCCTGCCGCTATTTAGTTACGCGGACGTCAGTAAGCTGTCCGAGCGGGATGAACAAGGACAATAATGTACAACGAACAGACAATTAACTCGGTACAGGATCGGCTGTGGGCCGGGTCAGAGTGTCTTGATGGCGTGGCTGCGTTGCTGATGGCCATGCAACGTCACTGGAATGAACCTGATCGCGAAACCAGACTCGCGTTGACCCTGGCGGCCAACCGTGAAGTGTGGCGCGACATTCAGGACGCGCTGGCCCAAGGCAGCCTGTCTTTACCGCTGGAAGTTCAACAAAATCTGCTGATTTTGTCGGTCTACGCCAATGGCAAAATCGATGAGTGTGAAGCCAATCCCAGCGCTAACCAGTTGGGATCGCTCATCGCGCTCACCCGTAATTTGGCAGGGACGCTGCGCGAGTGGAAAGCCGCAGCATGAAAGTTGATATGCGGTTTGCCGAAATGCCTATCGATAGCGTCGGGGCAACAACGCCGGTCCGCCCCGGTCGCACCCGTACGCGCACCAAAGAAAAGATGGAAGAAAAAGTGAAGGGCGTGCCTGATGCCAAAAAGAAGGCGCCGCCCACGCGCAAAGCTCCTTCGCGCGGGCGCTATGTAGATGAATACGCGCGCGCACCCAGCGCGTGAAACACGCTATTCAGCCTGCCAGCACGCCTAGCAGATCTGATTCAAAAGCTTGAACCCCCGCCGCAGTTTGCAGGCACTCGCTCTGGATTGAAAAGCTGTCTTCAGCGCGTTCGCCCAGTGTGTCGATTCGCGCGGCGTACAGGCTAATGCGGTGGGTTATAAAAACGCCCGCTATCGCATGCAATAGCCCCGGTCGGTCGGCACACGTAAGGGATAAGAACTGCATGTTCTCGGGTTTTAGCGCATCCAGCTTGATCGTCGGGGCGAGCGGATGGTGACGTTGCTGGCGCGATAAACGAAAACGCGGCACGGGCTCCGGCACGCGGGCGGGGTCAAGGTCACGCGTCAGTTCATACTCTACATAATTCAAAAAATCACGGTAATGAATACCGCGATGCACTAGGTCCATCACCTGAAAACTATCGAGTGCATAGCCATGGGCCGTGGTGTGGATTTTGGCTTCCTGAATACTGTACTGAATGCGCGCAAAAAATCCGCAAATTCGCGCAAAAATATCCGGCCGGTCCGGCACATAAACCAGTACCTGAATACCCTCACCCACCGGCGATAAGCGCGCGCAAACAACCGCATCCTGGCTGTCCACCCGGCGCCACAACATCCGTGCTTGCCACGCAATATCGCGCGCATCAAAGCGTTTGAAATAACGCGTATCCAGATGTTTCCATAAGTTGTCCGCCGCCTCTTTGGCTAAGCCATACAAGGCCAGTTGGTTGCGGGCATCGGTTTTTTTGGTTTCGATCCTGCCCTCACTCGCCCCATGGCCCCCCAGACACGACAGCGTGGCATGGTATAAATCCTCTAGCAGCTTGGCTTTCCAGGCATTCCACACCTTGGGGCTGGTGCCGCGAATATCAGCGACGGTGAGTAGATACAACGCCACCAGATGACGTGAGTCGCCTACTTTGTCGGCAAACGCTTGAATCACTTCAGGGTCGCTCAAGTCCTCTTTCTGCGCGGTGCGCGACATCACTAAATGCATGCTCACGAGCCACGCGACCAGCTCGCTGTTTTCTCTGCCGAGGCCATGCGCTATGCAAAAGCTACGCGCATCGTGCGCGCCGAGTTCCGAATGATCACCGCCGCGCCCTTTCGCGATGTCGTGGAACAGCGTGGCCAGATAAAGCAGCTCGGGTTGATCAAAAGCCGCAATCAGTTTGCTGGCGAGCGGAAATTCATGCGCGAGCTCAGGCACGGTAAAGCGCCGCATATTGCGCAAGACCATCAGAATATGTTCGTCTACCGTGTAGACATGAAAGAGGTCGTGCTGCATTTGACCGACGATACGACCGAACGCGGGAATATAGCGCCCCAAGATGCCGTAGCGATGCAACATCCGCAGGGCGCGAGTGATGCCGGTAGGCTGTTTGAGCAGCGTGATAAAGCTCGCGCGGTTGGCGGGATCACTGCGGAAAGCCGCATCGATTTGCGCACTGGCGCGCCAAAGAGCGCGCAGCGTGGCGGGTTCAAAGCTCACCAACTCCGGATGTTGGGCATAGACAATAAACACGCGCAGCAACGCATTGGGTTTATTCAGGAATAGATTCGGCTCGCGCGCCTGCAACATGTGGCTGCGCATTTGAAAATCCTCGTCCAGGATCAGCGGCGAAGTGTGGTCCGGTTTCAAATACACCCGCAGCGATTGCACCAAAATATCATTCGCACGCTGCACCAGCTTAGCCGCACGGTAATAGCCTTGCATCAGGCGTTCGTCCGCGCGCAGTTGAGGTGTGGCTTCCAGTTCGAAGCGCTCGGCCAACTCGCTTTGATAATCGAACGCGACGCGGTCTTCGCGCCGATGCGCGAGCAGATGCAGATGTATACGCAATTTAGCGAGCCAGCGCTCCGCGGTAGCGATACGCCGCGCTTCGAGGGGCACCAGCAAGCCTGCGTTGACCAGGCTTTTCCAGCCGGTGGCCAAGCCTGCCGCTTGCGCGAGCCAATGAATCACGTGCAGATCACGTAATCCACCTGGGCTGTCCTTCAGATTGGGTTCCAGTTTGTACGCGCTGTCGTCCAAGCGCTGATGGCGCTGGACTTGCTCCACCATTTTGGCGTCAAAAAATCGCAGCGCATCAAAGCGTGCGTCGAACGCGGCACGGAATGATTGGTATAACCCCACGTCGCCCCATAGGCTGCGTGCTTCCAATTGACTCGTTTCAATCGTCACGTCACGTCCGGCTTCTTCCACACAAGCCTCGATCGTGCGTACGCTGTGACCAATTTCGAGGCCAATATCCCAGCATGCCTGCACCCAACGCTCGATACTCGCGCACAAGGCGGGGCCAGGTTCGGATGGAATCAGCAACAATACGTCGACATCCGAACCGGGAAACAACTCGCCGCGCCCATAGCCCCCCACCGCGGCTAGGCAACAGGTGCGCGGGAGCGCAAGCGCGTCGCATAGCTCGGCTAAGACCGCATCCACCAATGCCGCGTGACGGGCAAGATAACGCGCCGCTTGAGGCTGTTTGATGAAATCGGCCGCGAGTTGGGCACGTTCAAATTTAAGCCGCGCGCGCAGCGTGGCGATGGGATGCTCGGTTTCCACAGCAGCCTGTTGGGGCATTACGCTGATTTCAGAATGATTTCCGGGACGGCGGGGCTTCCCGCGGAGACCGTCAATACTTCGTAGCCATCCTGCGTGACGAGTACGGTATGTTCCCATTGCGCCGACAGGCTGTGGTCTTTGGTGACAATGCTCCAGCCATCGTTTTTTTGGCGGATTTCGCGGCGCCCGGCATTGATCATCGGCTCGATGGTGAAACACATCCCCGCCTCAAGTTTGAGACCAGTGCCGGGCTGGCCGTAGTGCAGCACCTGAGGCTCTTCATGGAATTCTCGCCCGATGCCGTGCCCGCAAAATTCGCGCACTACGCTGTAGCCACTGTTCTCCGCATAGCGTTGGATGGCGTGGCCAATGTCGCCAAGCTTCGCGCCAGGGCGTACCTTGCTGATACCGATCCACATCGATTCATAGGTTATCTGGATCAAGCGTTTGGCCTGGATCGAAGATTCGCCGACCCGGAACATGCGGCTGGTATCGCCGTGCCAACCGTCTTTGATCACAGTGATATCCAGATTCACAATATCGCCGTTTTTGAGGACCTTCTCACCTGGCACGCCATGGCAGACCTGATCATTAACTGAAGTGCAAATCGACTTGGGATAGGGCGCATGCCCCGGCGGCGCGTAATTTAACGGCGCGGGAATGGTGCCCTGAACGTTCACCATGTAGTCGTGGCATAGACGATCCAATTCGCCGGTGCTGACCCCAGGCGCCACAAAAGGCGTGATGTAATCGAGCACTTCGGACGCCAGTTGGCCCGCCACCCGCATCCCTTCAATGTCAGGGCCGGATTTGATAGTGATAGTCATGGCTTAAGACAGAAACTAAAAACGCATTTTCCATCCAAAGCGCGACAAAGTACATTGCTCGCGCGCCGAACGGGTGTTAGATCAGGAAACTGACGACGATCCCGGCAAATATCGCGGCGCCCAGCCAGGCGTTGTGCAGAAAGGCGCGAAAACACGCGTGCGGTTCACGCAGACGAATCAGCCACAAGTGATAAGCCGCTAACACCAGCGCGGTGAGCAGGCCAGCGTAATACGGCCACCTCAAATGTAGCCGCAGCCCGACCCAGGCGAGTAAAGCCAGCATCGCCACGTAGCAGAACGCGACCGCGGCAATGTCGTATTTGCCAAAAGTGATAGCAGAAGTTTTGATGCCAATTTTGACATCATCGGCATAATCGACCATGGCATATTCGGTATCGTAGGCCAAGGCCCAACACACATTCGCTCCCAGTAAGATCCACGCTTCCGTCGGAATAGTGCCCCCCACTGCGGCGTAGCTCATCGGAATGCCAAAGCCGAACGCGATCCCGAGATAGGCTTGGGGCAACGCAAAAAAACGCTTGGTAAACGGGTAACTCGCAGCCAAAAATAGCGCCACCACGGATAAGCCCAGCACCAGCTTTTTGAGCGGCAAAATGAGTAAAAACGCCGCCAGTGCAAGTCCTGCAGCAAGCCAGAGTGCTTCACGCGGCGAGACCTTGCCGGCTGCCAGCGGACGGTTTTTAGTGCGCGCGACATGCGGATCAAAGTCACGGTCGGCGTAATCGTTGATCACGCAACCCGCAGAGCGCATCAGCACCACGCCCAGAATAAAAATCCACAACACAGCCCACTGCGGGTGCCCCCACGTGGCGAGCCATTGCGCCCATAACGTCGGCCACAGCAATAGCAAAATGCCGATGGGCTTATCCAGCCGCATCAGTTTTTCATACTGGTTTAAACGTTCGCTTAGCGTCATGGTTATCTATTTTAAAGCGACATGCTACTTGCTTCAGCGAGCATCGCGGTAAGGCCATGGGGATGTTTAAGCTCAGGTGGTCGAAAGATGCTCCCTCTGGCCGATCCATCGGGCAAGATGGGCAGGAATAATTTCGGGGTGATGGGTCAGACAAAGTTGGGCGTATTCGCGAGCCGTATCCAGCAACACACTGTCGCGCTCCAGGTCGGCAAAACGTAATAGCGGGAGACCACTTTGACGGCTGCCAATAAGTTCGCCGGGCCCGCGCAATAACAGATCCTGCCGCGAAATCTCGAAGCCGTCGCTATGTTCGTAAATCACTTTGAGCCGTGCGCGTGCCAATTCCGATAGCGGCGATTGATACAATAACGCGCACACAGACTCGCGGCTGCCGCGTCCGACGCGTCCGCGCAGTTGATGCAGTTGGGCAAGGCCCATGCGCTCGGCGTGTTCGATCACCATCAATGAAGCATTGGCCACGTCCACCCCCACTTCAATGACCGTGGTCGCGACCAGTAGCTGTATTTCGCCGGCTTGAAAGGCGGCCATAACCGCGTGTTTATCGTTCGTTTTCATGCGCCCATGAATCAGCCCAATCACGAGTTCTGGCAGTTGCTCGACTAGCGTGGCGTAGGTATCTTCGGCAGTGACGAGCTGCAGCTTTTCGGATTCTTCAATCAAGGGGCAAACCCAATAGGCCTGGCCGCCGTTTAGACACGCGGCGCGCACGCGTGCCAACACTTCGTCGCGCCGACTATCTGCGACCAAACGGGTTTTGACTGGAGTACGTCCCGGGGGGAGCGCGTCGATAACCGACACATCCAGGT
Source organism: Thiobacillaceae bacterium (assembly GCA_031366105.1). Lineage (GTDB taxonomy): Bacteria > Pseudomonadota > Gammaproteobacteria > Burkholderiales > Thiobacillaceae > Thiobacillus. The sequence goes on from JANLZE010000144.1 coordinate 57,579, forward strand.
CGGCGTAGTAACTCATCGCCAGCGTGCGCGGAATCGGCGTCGCGCTCATCATCAGTTGATGCGGCTCGATGCCTTTTTGCACCAACGCCAGCCGTTGTGCGACGCCAAACCGATGTTGTTCATCGACCACCGCGAGTCCCAAGCGCGGAAAGCTTACGCCTTGCTGAAACAACGCATGCGTGCCAAACGCAAGATCGGTTTCGCCTGAGGCTAGCCCCGCGATCGCCGCTTCTTTTTCGGCTTTGCGCTGGCTACCACTAAGCCATGCAATACGCACGCCCAGGGTTTGCAACATCAGCGCGAGTTTGCGGTAATGCTGCTCCGCCAGGATTTCGGTGGGCGCCATAAACGCCACTTGCTGTTTATTCTCAATTGCTTGCAGACAGGCGAGTGCGGCCACCACGGTTTTGCCACTGCCGACATCGCCCTGCAACAGGCGGCGCATCGGATGAGGCTGCGTCAGGTCGGCGCTGATTTCTTGCCAGGTTCGGGCTTGCGCCGCGGTGAGTTGAAACGGCAACGCAGCCAAAAACGCTTGCGTGAGTTTGCGCTGCTGCGGCAGTGGGATAGCGACGCGCGTACTGCGTAATTTTCTGGCGCTTGCCAGCGACAGTTGTTGCGCCAGTAACTCGTCAAACGCGAGCCGCTGCCAGGCCGTGTGCTCGCGCGATTCCAGTTGCGCGGTAGCCGTGCCAACAGGCGGGTTGTGCAGTAGGCGCAGCGATTCCTCCAGCCTCGGCAGGTTTAATTGTGTTAACCATTCGAGAGGTAGTGTGTCGTGGATCGGCTTCTCCAGTGCACGCGCAACGAGTTTGCGTACTGTTGCCTGACCCAAGCCAGCCGTAGTCGGGTAAACCGGCGTTAGCCCTTGGGGTAAGGGCGTGTCTGCATCGACGCGGACAAAACGCGGATGCACCATTTCCAGTCCAAAAAAGCCGCCGCGCACCTCGCCGATGAAGCGAAAGCGGCCGCCTGTATGGAGTGTTTTTAAATGCCCGGGATAAAAATGCAGAAAGCGCAGTCCCAGCGTGCCGCCGCCATCCTCAACCATCAGCGTCAAAGTGCGGCGGGGGCGATTGGCAATATCAACCTGTGAAATCGTCGCCTCTACTTGGGCGGTTTGGCCTGGCAACAAGTCGCGGATGGGGGTGATACGGGTTTCATCCTCCCAACGCAAGGGCAGATGAAGGTGCAAATCCGTGTCGCAATGGATCCCCAGCTTGGCGAGTTTGACGACCAGCGCCGGGCTAACGGGAAATGAAAAGGGCAATGCGCTTACCTATGCCATCACCATCACGGCATCGGCTTCGACCAATGCGCCGCGTGGCAGCGCAGCGACGCCTACTGCCGCGCGGGCAGGGTAGGGCGCGCTAAAGTACTCGGCCATGATTTCACTGACGCGGGGAAAGTGAACAAGATCAATCAGAAAGACATTCAGCTTGGCGACGTCTGCCAAGCTGCCACCCGCCGCGAGTGTTACCGCGCGCAAGTTGCGAAACACCTGATGAATCTGCGCGTCGATGCCTTCAGCCAATTCCATCGATATCGGGTCAAGGCCAATCTGTCCAGATAGGTACACGGTGTTGTCGATGCGCACCGCCTGAGAATAAGTGCCGATGGCAGCAGGCGCAGCGGGAGTCTGAATAATGGTTCGTGTCATGCAGGTTTACCTGGGTCAGTGAAGGAAGTGCCATTCATTGCAAGCTGGCGGTAACGCGCGCGTCTTTTTTGCCTTTGACGCGGAAGATGCGGATGACATCCTCCAACCCACGCAAGCCGCGCATCACGCGCGCAAGATGCATGCGGTTTTCGACTTGCAATGTGAAATACAAGATCGTGTAAGGGCTGCCGTCTTCTTCTTCCATCGACACGTTGCCGATGTTGGAGCGCTGCTCGGATATCGCGGCCGCCACTTTCGCCAGTACGCCACGCTGATTGCCCACCACGACTTTGACCGCCACGTCGAACATGCGATCGGCCTCTGCTTCCCATTCCACATCCAGCCATTTGTCGGGGTCGGTGTGATAAGCGCGCAACGCCGGGCAATCGTGGGTGTGAATAATCAGCCCCCTATCCTTGTGAATAAAGCCCAAAATCGGGTCACCCGGAATCGGATGGCAACATTGCGCCAACTCCACCGCAATGCCCTCTGAACCGCGAATCACAATCGCATGCGGGTGCGCCGGCGCGCCGCTTTTTTCACCTTGAATATGCAACAGTTGATGCGCCACTACCAGCGGCAATTTTCGCCCCAGGCCCATATCGGCAAACAATTCCTGCTTGCTGTGCTTCATGTTTTCTTTAAGCAGCCTATCCCACAACGCCGCGTCGGGCGGTGTGGCTTCGGGATTTAGCGCGCGCAAAGCTTTATTAAACAGCCGTTCGCCCAGCGCCGCGGCTTCTTCGACACGGGCATTGCGCAGGAACTGGCGGATATGCGAGCGCGCTTTGCCGGTGACGACAAAATTGAGCCAGGCTGCGTTCGGGCTGGCGCTGGCCGAAGTAATGATTTCAACGTGGTCTCCGTTGCGCAGTTGCGTGCGCAACGGCATCAACTCGTGATTGATTTTGACCGCGACGCAATGGCTGCCCACATCGGTATGCACGGCAAACGAAAAATCCACCGCAGTGGCGCCGCGCGGCAATGCCATGATTTTGCCTTTGGGGGTAAACACATACACCTCGTCGGGAAACAAATCGACTTTGACGTGTTCGAGAAATTCAGATGAGTCACCATGATCGGCGTGAATTTCGAGCAGCGATTGCAGCCAGCGGTGCGTACGCTGTTGGACCTCGTTCAACGCCACGTCAGCGGTTTTATACATCCAGTGCGAAGCGATGCCAGACTCGGCCAAGCGGTTCATGTCAGCGGTGCGTATCTGCACCTCGATCGGCGTGCCATTGGGCCCGAACAGAATGGAATGCAACGACTGATAGCCATTGGCTTTGGGGATCGCAATATAGTCCTTGAACTTGCCCGGGATGGGCTTATACAGGCTGTGCAATACACCCAAAGTGAGATAGCAGGTGGGGTTATCGCGAACTTCGACGCGAAAACCGTATATGTCGAACACTTCGGAAAAGGCCAGATTTTTTTCCTGCATCTTGCGGTAAATGCTGTACAAGTGCTTTTCGCGCCCCGCTATAGAAGCTTCAATTCCCGCCTGCGTGAGTTTTTGTTGAATCGCCACTTCGATTTTTGCAACCAGTTCGCGGCGGTTTCCCCGGGCGGTCCTGACCGCTTTGGATAACACCCTATAGCGGGTCGGGTAGTAATAGCGGAAGGCGTAATCTTCAAGTTCTTGATAAACCTTGTGTAAGCCTAGCCGGTTCGCGATCGGCGCGTAAATCTCCAGGGTTTCTCCGGCGATACGCTTGCGCTTTTCTGCCGGCATCGCCGCCATCGTATGCATATTGTGCAAACGATCGGCGAGTTTTATCAATATAACGCGTACATCCTGCGCCATGGCCAACAGCATCTTGCGAAAATTTTCGGCCTGGGCGTGCTGTTCGGATTCAAACGAAAGCTTATCAAGCTTGGAAACCCCCTCGACCAGCAGCTCAACCGATTTACCAAAGCGGATGGCAATTTCGGTTGCGGTGGCGGGCGTGTCTTCAACCACATCGTGCAGTAGCGCGGCGCTTAAAGTTTGCGCGTCGAGATGCCACCCGGCAAGAATACCAGCCACGGCGAGCGGGTGTGAGATGTAGGGATCGCCGCTGCGGCGGTATTGACCTTCATGGGCACTACGACTGAACTCAAACGCCTGTTGGACGATAGCAATATCGTCGGCGGCCAAATAGCTTAGTGCCGCCAATAAACTTTCGAAGTCGTGAAAAAGCGCCGGCGCATCGGACAGAAGCGCCGGGGACGTCTCGGGGAGAGACTTAGGCGCGGCTCCGGTTGAGGATTTCAATCCCCACCTTTCCGGCCTCAATTTCGCGTAACGCGGTAATGATCGGTTTGTCTTTCGACTCGACCATCGGCTGCGAGCCTTGGGCCAGTTGACGCGCGCGGTAAGTCGCGGCAAGCGTTAACTCAAAACGGTTAGGAATTTTATCGATACAGTCATCAACGGTGATGCGGGCCATTTTGAAAACCTTTAAGTATGCGTGCTACGAGAGCCGACGGAATTCATCGAAAAGCGTTTGGTGCCGTCGGGTTTGTCGTCTGCCAACTAAGCGGACACTACGAGCGATTGCGTTGAGGTCTTGTAGCGCCTCATCGAAATCATCGTTCACGATTATATAGTCGAAGCCCTCAGCATGGCTGACATCTTCTGCCGCAGCGGCCAAACGGCGCTCGATGATCTCTCTGCTATCTTGCCCACGCCCTGTCAAACGGGTGCGCAGCGCGCTAAATGACGGCGGCAAAATAAAAATGGCGACTGCCTCTGTAAAGTGCTGCTGCACCTGCAAAGCACCTTGCCAGTCAATCTCCAGCAAAATGTCGCGTCCAGCTGCAAGGTCACGCTCAATACCGGTTTTAGACGTGCCGTAGTAATTGCCGTACACCTCTGCACTTTCCAGAAACTCCTGATTTGCCAACATGGTTTCGAACTGCTCACGGCTGACGAAATGATAATCGTGGCCGTCAAGCTCGCCAGGGCGCGCGGCCCGAGTGGTGTATGAAACCGAAAGCCGGATGCCACTATTGGCCTGGAGTAGAGCCTTAACCAGACTCGTTTTTCCGGCTCCGGAGGGGGCGCTGATAATATAGAGGATGCCTTGGGTTGCGATAGTCATCGTTGTAAGGGTCGTTATGTAGCGATTAAACAGGTTATTACAGTGGATATTCTGCAACTTTATTCTGTAGTCCAAGTGAAATTGTGCCGTAAGAACACCATTAATACTTAATATACAAGATGAAGCATTCACCACAACACTCTAACAACGTGTATTTCATAACCGGCGCCATGATTTGTCCGGCTATTTCTATTGCTTTCTGTCTGCCTGAAATCAATGCATGCCGATCTAACTTGATCCCTTATCACGGTATTTAACCCAACGCCGCCATGCTTTGCTCGCCTACCGATCTAATCAAAAAAAGCCAAGCGTTGTTAAACGGCTGGCAGCGTTATCAACTGGCGCCAAGCTTTGAGAATTTCGTCGAATTAGCGGTATCGATCAATAGCTTTACCGAATTTTTAATCGATAAAGGCGTCAGCGCACTGCACCATGCCAGCCATCAACTGGAACAGGTGACTTTGGCGTTGTTCAACGAAGAAGTTAACCACCCGCTCAGTCCCGCCGCCTCCGCTGATCTGAACGAGCGCATTCTTGCACTCGCGCGCATTATCGATGATCACGCGGCGGCAATCGCAAGCCTGGAAGAGCGACGCCATGAGTCGCAACCGCTGGGCAATGGTAGACGGGTGGGAGGGATTTGGCTGATCGGCCATGAACGTGCGTTGTGGCAAGATTTGTTGACCCAGCTCGAATATTTCGGCATGACAGTTGATTTTCTGACCTGGGAACAGGCGACACCGGAATATATAAACGGCGATCCGTTGCTGTTGCTCGATACCAGTAGCTTGCCGGATGAAGAATGGCAGCGACGTATCAAGGAGCTGCGCCAGCAATTTGCGATTGGTCAATTAATTTGTCTCGCGGTGCGATCTGACTTTGAGCAGTTGCAACTCGCGCTACGTATGGGTTGCGATGCCTGTCAGCCTGAAGGCACGCCGTTGCACACGATTGTTGCGCAAATTCTGGAATTAAACGAGCGACAAGAGCAGGAAGCCTTCCGCGTGCTGATTGTGGAGGATTCGGTCACTGCGAGCCGGGTCATTCAGCGCACGCTAGAAGAAAACCAGATGGTCACCCACGCGATTTACGATCCGCGTTTTGTACTCAATGCGCTACGGCAATTCAATCCCGATTTGATTTTGATGGATATGTACATGCCCCACTGCACCGGGGTTGAGGCCGCTCGCATTATTCGTCAGCACGACGAATTTTTGAGTGTGCCGATTGTGTATCTTTCCGGCGAAACCAATGTGGCCCTGCAAGTCGACGCGATGCGCCTGGGCGGCGACCATTTTCTCACCAAGCCGTTTAATCCGATTTTTTTGAATGCGATTATTAAAAGCAAAATCGAACGGTATCGCTCGCTTCGGCGATCTATGTATCACGACAGCCTTACCGGTCTGCTCAACCATACCAGCGGCAAGGGCACGCTGGATGTGATGCTCTCGAACGTGGCGAATGAAAAAGGCAGCTTGTCGGTGGCGATGCTCGATATTGACCACTTCAAAAACGTGAATGACAGCTATGGGCACCCAGTGGGCGATCAGATTATTCGCAGCCTGTCGTGGTTACTCAAACAACGGCTGCGCAAACAAAACATCCTGTGTCGTTATGGCGGCGAAGAGTTTTTGATTGGCCTACCCAATACCACGGCGGAACAAGCGTTTGCGATCGTGGACGGGATACGGCAGGACTTTTCTCAAATTCGCCATCCTTACTGTGAAACTTATTTTTGCACCAGCGCGAGCGGTGGCATTGCCACCTTTCCACGCTATAAAAGCAGCGATACGCTCATCAAGGCGGCGGATGATGCGTTGTACGAAGCCAAGCGGGGTGGACGTAATCGCATCCATATCGCCAACAAAAAATTGCCGATCATTGCGTAAAGCTTGGGCTAAACGAGCGGGAAAGCGAGTTGAAAGCAGCTTCCGTGGTGGCTAGCGCCAGACTTTAAATTTATTTTGGCCTGGTGTATTTCAGCTATTTCTTTAACGATTGCAAGACCTAATCCACTCCCCCCCACTTGATTTTCTTCCAGTCGGTAAAAGCGCTCAAAAATCATTACACGGTCTGATTCAGGAATGCCCGGACCATTGTCTTCCACCTCCAGCAGGGGGGGATGGGTGACCCGCACGGTAACTATGCCGCCTTTAGGCGTATAGCGCAGCGCGTTATCCAACAAATTGTTCAATAACTCGGCGAGGCGCAGGCTATCGCCATTAATCCAGACTGGTTCTAGGGCGCCCTCAAATCCGAGATCAATGCCATATTTCAATGCAACATTAATCCATTCAGCAGTAACGGATTGCGCTAGCGCATTCAAATCCACAGCAACCAGTTTTAACGCACGATCGGCGCCCGGTTCATTGCGTGCCAAAGATAATAATTGATTAGCCAAATGAATCAATTTATCTACACCTACATCGAGTTGCACAAGGGAATACTGCACCGCCTCGAGCGTTTTTTGGCGTGATGCGAGCGCAATATGGGTTTTGAGCCCTGCTAACGGCGTGCGCAGCTGGTGGGACGCATCGGTGACAAACCTGCTCTGTGCATTGAGAACCCGTACCACCCGATCCAGCAAGCCATTAATCGCGCCAATTAACGGGCGCGTTTCTGTGGGCACACCGGTCATTTCCATAGGCTTGAGTTCGAGAGGTGAACGCGCGGCCACAGAAGATTCTAATTGAATCAGCGGGCGCAAGCTTCTTCCTACCGCATACCAGATAATACTGGCGGCCAATGCAATGATGAATAACTGCGGCAGGGTAATCAACGTGAGAACTTCTTTCGCAAGGGTCTTGCGCTTGTGTAAAGTCTCAGCCACCTGGATGTGTATTAATTGTGCGTTATCGGGAGTGGGCACGATGACCGGTAAGGTGACCACACGCACTGCTTTATTCTTAACAACGGCATCATAAAACGCCGCGGTCTTAGTATTCCTTTCAAGCAGGTTTCGGGGTGGGGCGGGCAGGATAACGTCCCCGTCTTGTAGCGTATTTCGCTCATCCCGAACGTTGTAATAAAAGTCGTCGTACTTGTCTTGCAAAATAATTTCCCGCGCATTTTTTGACAGCGAAAAAGGACCAGCACTGTAACGGGCCTTTTTAAGGATTATTTGCGAGATATCCTCGGCAGATTCAGTCAAATTTCGGTCATAGGCGACCCGGGAAAAATTCAGACTGACGCGATAGACAGCAATGCTGCTAATTAGTAGCAATGTCAGCAGCGGAATAAGCAGCCACAATAATAGCGTCCGTCGTAGCGAAGTTCCGCCTTGCGTCATATCAGTCATTTGCTTTGTCGAGCATGTAGCCTAACCCCCGTACATTTAGGATGGAAATACCAGAGAGCTCCAGTTTTTTACGCAAACGATGGATGTAGACCTCAATGGCCTTATCGTCCATATAGTCGTCCCAATTGCAAAGATGTTCGACGAGTGCTTTTTTGCTCGCCACTTTGCCTACGCGATAGAGTAAAAATTCCAAGATACCGAGCTCGCGCGCAGTGAGATTCAACGGCTCACCTTCAACGTACATAATTCTGTTTGCGGGATCGAAACTTAGACGGCCATGGTGAATCACCGGAGTGACCACACCATGATTGCGGCGGATTAACGCGCGCAATCGGGCTTCGAGTTCGGGTAATTCAAAGGGCTTAACCAGGTAATCGTCAGCCCCCATATCCAGACCTTTGACCCGATCTGCCGTCGTGTCGTTGGCGGTAAGAATCAGCACTGGCAGTTTATTGTGCCGCGCGCGCAGCAGCCGTAGTACCTCAAAGCCATCCATTTTGGGTAAGCCCAAATCCAGAATAAGCAAGGCATAAACTTGATCGGTAAGTGCCAGATTTGCGTCCACGCCACTTCGCACCCAATCCACCGCATACCCCGATAATAGTAATGAACGAGATAAAGCATCACCGAGCAATGAGTCATCCTCAGCCAACAATATGCGCATACAAAATATCTTCTTATCAAGTACCAGACTCTTTAATCATATTCCGTACAGGTCAGGTTTGCTGAGGTAAATCTATCCATTTTTTATGTTGTATGATCAGCAAATACAGAGCGGTTAAAGCTGAGAACCATCGCTTGGTATACGCATATAGCTGCCCCAAAGTAATCCAAGATAGTGCCAACCCAGGCTGCAAATTCTGATAGGGAAGACCTTGTCCGCCACTGCTTTTTTGTTCTGGTTTTTAAATATTGTGCTGGATACCACCGGCCACCTTGCATTCAAGTCTGCAGCGGTTGCCGAGTCCGACACCGAATGGCAGCGCTGGAAGAACCTATTTTTATTGCCCGCCATGTGGGTAGGCGTGATTTGTTTTGGGCTTGAGTTTATGGTGTGGCTGGCTTTGTTGTCATTAATCCCGTTGTCACTTGCGATGCTCATCGGCTCGATTAATGTGGTGCTGGTGATGTGGGCGGGCAAAATTATTTTTGATGAACGGCTTGATCGAATGCGTCTTGCCGGCATGTGGCTGATTACGCTAGGCGTCGCGTTGGCAGGCGGCTTTTCATGAGTACTCGACGCTTCTACCTGATTGGCTTTGGCGCGTTAATGCTATTCGATACGCTGACCCAGGTTTCCTTCAAGCTTGCCACCGGTCTTGCGGGTGAATTTTCACCGCACTGGGAGTGGCTGGCCAAGGTGTTTTTCAACCCGTGGATTTATGGCGCAGTGGCAGGTTACGTAGGGGCGTTCATCACCTGGATGACGTTGCTCAAACACGCGCCCATCGGCCCAGCTTTTGCCGCTTCGCATTTGGAGGTGGTTACCGTACTGATCATTTCGGTAGCATTCTTTGGCGAACATTTAAGCCTGATACAAATTTTGGGTGGCGTGAGTATTGTGCTGGGAATAGTGTGCCTAAGTATGAGCGAGTCCGACCATCCGCATGCATGAAGTGCCACCCACAGCAGGGCTGCCATTAGGTGTAGCGGACCTGTTTGCTCGAAATGAAGTGAGCTTTGAAAAATCGCTTGAATCCTTTTTGAATGTCACTGCGGTACAAATCGAATGCTCGGGAACCGCCAGCCTGATCGTGGCGCTTCGCGCTTTAACGCTCAGCAGCAAACGCCGCGAAGTAGTGGTGCCCGCGTACACCTGCCCGCTGGTGGCACTTGCTGTTCTTCATTGTGATCTGCAGCCCGTGCTATGCGATGTCCGGGCCGCACATTTTGAACTCGACCCGATTCAGCTTGCCCGGGTATGCAATGAAAATACCTTGGCCCTAATCCCCACGCATTTGGGCGGACGGGTGGCTGACCTCACCTCGGTAATGGATATCGCCCAACAAACTGGCGCGTATGTGATCGAAGATGCCGCGCAGTCGCTGGGCGCTACGCTGAATAACCAGGCCGTTGGGATGATTGGCGACGCGGGGTTTTACAGCCTGGCGGTGGGCAAGGGCTTAACCCTCTATGAAGGTGGCGTATTGCTAGCACGCGAAGAAAATATGCGCGCGCAATTACGTCAAACTTCGAATGAAATCATCCCGACCCGCGTTTTATCGGAGTGGCGGCGCAGTCTGGAACTACTGGCTTATGCCGGCTTATATCGGCCGTCTCTATTACGGCTGGCTTACGGCTGGCCGCTGCGGCGTGCGCTGCAAAAGGGTAAGCTGATCGATGCGGTAGGCGATGATTTTGCGGTGGATATTCCGTTGCATCGTGTAGGCCGCTGGCGTCGTCAAGTAGGTACACATGCCTTGCGACGGTTGCCGCAGTTTCTGGAAACATTACGCGCACAAGCGCTGCGCCGAATCCAGCGTCTGGAGGCTATTTCAGGTCTTACGTTGCTGGGTGACGCCGCTAACGCGCGCGGCGTCTGGCCATTTTTAATGGTGTTGATGCCCAGCGAAGCTACGCGTGATGCAGCATTACGCAGCTTGTGGCCAGCCGGGGTCGGCGTGAGCCGCTTGTATATTCACGCGCTGCCGGACTATGCCTATCTCGCTGGAAAATTCAGCGAAAGCGATGTCCCCAACGCTCGCGATTTTGCTGCGCGCCTGCTGACTATTTCCAATAGCCCGTGGTTGGGTGAAACGGATTTTGAGCGCATATGCGTCACGCTGGCGCAATGCGTGGCCGGTGTTACGCTAACCAGTCAAGCAGTTGCTGGTTAACAAGCTGATGTTCGCGTTGCCATAATGCCAGTTCGGTGTCGCTAATAGCGGGCTGTTTATCCAGCCCGGTCAAGAGCCGCTTGAACCGGCTTTGGTAACGATAGGCCGAGACTTCACCCGTCACATCGCTCGCAATAAGACGTGACTTTAGCGAGCCAATTGCGTGGCCCAATTCTGCGAGCTGCATCACACCCTGATCCCAGTTGGTATGAACTTCGTCGGGCGAGAGCACGTCCTTGTCGATAGAAAGATAAATCGGATCAGCATGGGTTTGCAGATAGCGCTCGAAAGCATCCAACAGTGCAGAAATGGATTCAAACGACTGGCTCTGCGTGATACCCAAATAGCGCGTCCACGCTAGGTTGCGCCCTACGCACCAGTAGCGCACTTTTCCGCTGCGCAACGGACGTAAATGGTTTTCCCAAGCGTGCGCGATTTCGACATCTGTGGAGGTGATACCCAGCACATGGACGCAGCGCACAAAGGGTAAGCGGCTGACCTGATTCACCCATGAGCCACAATGGATGCCGAATGGATAACGCATGTTGTCCGGATGGTTGTCGAATACAACGACCTGCATAGCTGCCCGGGTCTGCGCGTAGCGCCGAATCAATAAATGGCTGATATGGTGGTAATCGCCGCTACCCAAAAAAACGACCGGCTTGGGTCTGTTTGCCGAAGTTGTCGTCGTCGCATCTATGCGCAAAAGTGGAGATGACTGAAACCCTATTTCGCTATTCAAACGTTCCAGCGTGCTGAGCGTACAACCAAAGCGTATGGCCTCCTGCCGCTGACTCAGCGACAGGCTTGAGGCTCCTGGCAACGGCAGCACTGAGCCGTCAAAATCGAGAATCAGAACGTTTGCGGGCGCCATTGTGCATCGGCTTCAAAAAACCGCTTGAAAGGCTTCAGAACTAAGCGGAGCAATGGATGGCGCACATATACCGCGTGTTGGGTAAACGTAAAGTGCGCGCCCAAGCTGCGCTTGATCTCTGGGTCCGTCCATCCTGCCACATAGTGCGTCAACCCACTCTTGCGTGCGTAGTCAATATTGTGAAACCAGCTGACGACATACAGGTTGTAGTTGTGCGCTTGGGGATAGGCGAGGCCTATGTATTTGTCGAGCAGCATGCCCTGATGCTCCAGGCACAAGTTGTAGCCAATCAACGCGCCCTGAGCGTGGTAACTAAAAACCACACCGCCGCAATCCGCATCCTGCAGCAGTGCACGAAAGAAATCCAATGAAAGCAGATCGAAGTGAATGTCACTTTGCTTGTAGACGTTGCAATACAGCGCGTAATACTCCGCCAGCAGGGTCTCGTCATCAAAAAGCGGATCGCCGGTGGAATGGCTTTGAATCTGCAATTGGGGAGCGGACTTCAGCTTGCGCCGTATATTTTTGCGCCGTGACGCAGAAAGGCGCGCCAGATAAGTTTCCGTCGAGTCGAAGTTTATCGGCACATAGGCAAGCGCCTGACCTTCCACCAGCATGAATCCGCGTTGCGCACACACCGAAATCAGAATCTGATTGGCCGATGCACTGGCGGCGTTGATGAGTGCCGCATCACAGGGAATATCCTTGATGATGATAAAGCTATGCGCCTCCTTGGCAGTTTGCAGCAAATCATCGAGGAAGGTGTCCGGTGCTTGTTCGGGAAGTAAGGCATATTCGGTACAGGTCGTGCCCACGAAGGTCGTACGTGGTCTAAGATACCGACCCCACATGCGATGCAAGGGCCAGGCTTCGATCCGGTGCCGGTCTGCGGGTTTCATCGTGGTGAGTAAATCGAAACGCGTAGAAAATGCCGGGACGCCGGCGGGTAGCGACCAGGCTCGAAAGCCTAGGGGTGGATGGTCCAGAAAGTGTTTGATCAGACCCGGCGGTTCGATCAGGTTATGAATAGCCTGCCTCGCATGTTCCGATCGCGATGCTTAGCACCCGCAAAAGGGCCATCGTTATGCCACCCGGCTGGCGATAAGCACGCCACAAGTGCCGCCAAATGCAAAAGAATTGGACATAACGTGATCCACCTTAACCCCGGTTCTTGCCACATTTGGCACGTAATCCAGGTCGCACGCCGGGTCGGGAGTATGCAGATGACAAGTAGGCGGGAGCGCGTTTTTTTCCAGCACCTTGATGCATGCAATGAATTCAACTGCTCCCGCAGCGCCCATTAAATGGCCGTGCATGGATTTGGTCGAACTGACCGGGATCGAATAGGCAAGCTCCCCCATCACCTGCTTGATCGCAGCGGTTTCTGTCGCGTCATTGAGCAGGGTGCCTGTGCCGTGCGCGTTGATATAACCGATGTCGCTGGGCGTGAGCTGCGCATCGTCCAGCGCGGCCTGGATCGCCATTGCCTGGCCTTCGATCGAGGGTTGAGTGATATGCGCTGCGTCGTTTGTACAGCCATAACCTGTCACTTCGGCGTAAATTCTGGCACCGCGCGCGCGTGCAGTCTCCATTTCTTCAAGCACTAATATCCCGGCGCCTTCGCCCAGCACCAGACCGGTACGGTCTTGAGAAAAGGGTTTACACGAGGCCGACGCGTCATCATCTTCTTTAGCCAGTGTGCGCAGCGCTTCCCAAGCCTTGAGGGCCCCGTAAGTCAACATGGCTTCAGTGCCGCCCGCCAGCATCACGTCGGCGCGGCCGTGGCTGATTTTTTCGCAGGCTTCGCCGATGGCAATAGCCGACGAAGAACACGCGGTCGAATACGTAAAATTTGGACCAGTGAATCCGAATTCCAACGCGATGTGCGCGGCTGCGGCATTGGGCATTGTCATTAATACCGTAAAGGGTTTTAAACGGTATGCGCCTTCCTTATACAGCCGCAAATAAGCTTCATCGGTTGAATTAGAACCCGCCAAACCGGTTCCGATAGAGACTCCCGTACGGGATTTTGGCAACGAGGCCATCGGCAAATCCGCATCTGCGAGTGCTTGCCGTGCGGCCACCAACGCAAATTGAGTGGCGCGGTCGAGACTATCCACCTGACGCTTGGTGAAATGTGCGCCGGTGTCAAAATCCGACTGAGCGGCGATCTGAGTGTCAAGTTGTTCGGTGAAAGCAGATTTCAGTCGGCCAATGCCGGATTGGGCTGCAATCAGCGCGTCAAAAAAATTATCAGGGTGATTGCCTAGTGGCGAGACGATGCCTAAACCCGTCACTACCACCCGTCTAGACATGTTTGCCTTGCTCGATACGCAAACGGTCGATCAAGTCCACAACATCCTGTAGCGTTTTGAGTTTGGCCTGATCATTGGATACTTTGACGCCAAACTTATCTTCAAGCTCAAACAGCAGATCGATCGTGTCCAGTGAATCAATATCGAGCGTGTCAAAGGTCGCCTCCGGCGTAATGCTGGCAGGATCTTTTTCAAACTTGCTGGCAAGAATGTCACGCAATACAGTGAAGGTATCCATTGTACTTTCTAGCTCGGTGCCGGTTGGGCGGACGTACAACTAGTAAAGAAATCGGCAAGCCGTTGCGCGACGTCGTTCCTGCGCTTGTCCAGCGTCAATACATGATAGGTATCGTCCACAAAAAATGTTTCCACTTTGTCTGAAGCGATGTGGTTTTTGACATAGTGCGCATTTTTGATGCTGGCCATATCGTCTTCGTTGGCATGCACGATGAGCGTAGGCGAAATCACCTGAGGCAGCGCGGCGCGTGCAGAGCGAATCAGGCGCGTGCTTTCGAGAATCGTAATCGCGGAAGTACGAAAAATGCCGACTTTTTCCGATGCCTGCGCATCGCGGTTTGCCAGTACCGCATGCACCATCGCACGCGTGCGCTCGCATTTAATGCCATACGGCGGTGTTTCGTCCCATGACAAAAAATATTTGAGCGGGGTGTGTAACACCAGCGGTAATAAAAATTTGCGTTTGAGTTGGGGCATATTCCAACCGTCGTAAAAAAAAGTCGTGGAGAGCAAACCCAAACCATTCACACGCTGTCCTTTCTCATCGGCCAGTTTTAATGCCAGCAACGCGCCCATCGATAGCCCGGAGACGTAGACGTGCGTGTGTTCCCGTTTGAGCGCCTCGAAGGCATGGTCGATAGAAAGGTACCAGTCCTGCCAGGTAGAACGTTTCAACTCGCGCTCGGTGCCGCAGTGCCCCGCAAGTTGCGGGCACATCACGCTAAAGCCACGTTTCTTGAGTCGCTTGGCAATGTGGCGCATTTCGGCCGGTGTGCCGGTCAAGCCATGAATCAGCAGCACAGCAGCGTCGCCGGCCTGATAATAAAAACCGTTGGACCCCAGGCAGGACTCGAGGGAATGGGTGGGTACCATCTTTACTCCGCGCCGCAGCGGCGCAATAACATCTCGAACAGATGAAGGCCAAGATCGATTTCCGCTTCAGAAATCTCGAGTGAGGGCGCGAGCGTAATCACGTTTTTATAATGGCCTCCAATATCCAATACGAGACCGTATTTCTGGTTGCCTACATGCAGGTCGCCTTTTAAGCCTTCGTTGAATACGCGATCTGCCAGTTCCCGATTGGGCGTAAAGCCATCGCTGGTACACAATTCGATGCGCAATGCGAGCCCTAGGCCACTGACGTCTCCCACGACCTTCCAGTTTTCTTTCAGGGTCTGAATTTTCTGAAGAAAGTACGCGCCCCGGGCACGAATGCCTGGTTCAAAATCCTTTTCCTGCGTCATACGCAGGACTTCAAGCGCTACGCTGGTACCGAGCGGGTTTGAGGCAAAAGTCGAATGCGTCGAGCCGGGCGGAAACTTTTCCGGGCTAATCAGCTCTTCACGCGCCCAGATCCCCGACAGCGGATTAAGCCCGTTGGTAATCGCTTTACCAAAAATGAACACATCGGGAACAATGCCGAAGTTTTCCCAAGACCAAAGTTTGCCGGTGCGATAAACACCCATCTGGATTTCATCAGCGACCAGCAAGATGTTGCGCTCTTTTAAAGTGGCGGATAATTTTTGCATATAGCCGTCGGGCGGAATGATGTAGCCGCCCGTGCCCTGCACCGGCTCGATGTAGAACGCGCCAAATTCGCACTCTCCTTGTTTGACATCCCAAAACGAGTTGTATTCGGTTTCGAATAAGCGCTCAAACTCATGGTGGCAATACATATTGCAGGTTTCCACTTTCATACCGTAGGGGCAGCGGAAACAGTAAGGAAAAGGTACAAAATGCGCGCGGTCAGAGAAATGGCCGAAACGCCGACGATAGCGGTAACTGGAGGTGATAGCGGAAGCGGCTAGCGTACGACCGTGATAGCCCCCCATAAACGCAAATTGGTGGGTTTTGCCGGTGTGGTTGCGTACCACCTTCAAAGAGTCTTCCACGGCTTGGGCGCCGCCGACATTGAAATGCACGCGGCCTTTAACCCCGTGTTTATCTTCCATGTATTTGCAAATAATCTCTGCCAGTTCCACCTTTTCTTTATGCAGATACTGGCTGGCTAACTGCGGCAAGGTATCAATTTGTTTCTTCAACACATCACTGAGCCGTTTGTTCTTGTAACCAAAATTCACGGCCGAATACCACATTTGCAAATCCAGATAGGGCGTCTGGTTTTCATCAAACAGAAAGCTGCCCTCACACGACTCGAATACCTTGGGGGGGTCAGCGTAATTGACGGTATCCCCGTGAGAGCAATACAGCTGATTTTTGTCGAGAATATCAATGATCTTCTGATCCATTAAAGGTCGTCCTTGGGTACTTAGGCAAAGGAGATGGCGCGCCGGAGCTGGGGAGTCTGCCAGGTTTGAACTACCGCCAGCACATCGGAAAAATCCTCGAAAGGGGTATAGGCAATGCCTTCACGTTCGCAATGTTCAATTAGCGAACCTTTGGCAAACACGACGTCGGCGGTGCGTGCAAGGCAGGCATCGGATTTTCCGTCGCCTACCAGCACGACCGGTCCGCTATGTACGTTGCTCAGTGTGCGCGCCACCGCGCATTTGCAAACCCCGTTGCCCGCTTGGCATTGGGGATTGAGATGGGGGTAGGAAATGGCAAAACCATCGGGATCAAAGTGCAGATGATTGGCATAAACCTGGATCGGGGGGAAATCTGCATGACGCGTGGCGACGTGAACCGCATAGTCAAGGCCGTCGCTGACGATGGCCACTTTGGCCTGCGCGCTGACATGCCGGTAAAACGGCAGGAAATAAGGATCAAGGGGGATGGAACAAATAAAGTTATTAAGGCTAACGGCGTCTGCCTTGATCAGGCGTATTTGGCGTCGCATGCATTCTACAGCGGTGATTTTTCCGTCTAGCCATTGGTTTTCAATCACTTGCCATTCGGGGTCGGCAAATTTCTCTAGCAGCCCATCTACCGTATCGCGTGTGGCGAGCGTGCCATCAAAATCTATTATGTAGAGCATTTTATTTGCTGGGGATGGCTGTTACTGCCATCATCATGGAAGTTAAAACTTACAATTCACTTACGCTCGGAGACAAATATCAGTACCATTTTGCTCATGTGCTACGCGGTCAACGGGGCTCCATCCTCCCCAATTGACATGTCAATGAAGCTAATTAACAGCGGTAGTGCGAAAATGGATTACTGAATGGCTACAAGCGAAACGTTGCTACGATAAGGGTTATCGGACTAGAACAACTTCAAGAAACCGTTGTTTTGGCCGATAAAGGAGAGCGCCTGCCACAGGCAAGGCAAGCTTAATATGTGCTTTGAAATTAAAGAAGATTAATCGACGTCGTTCATGGCAACTCAATCACCCAATCAGGCGTTGCCCAACGGTTATCAATTAAACGAGTACACCATTTTGCGCAAAATTGGTGGGGGGGGATTCAGTTTGGTCTACCTCGCCCGCGATCAGGCCAGCCAGCCTGTCGCCATCAAGGAATATCTGCCCGGCGCGCTGGTGTTGCGTACCGAAGGCTCGCTGATCGTGCAGGCCAACTCGGACGAAAACAATAATATATTTCGTCACGGCATGAAGTGTTTCTTTGAAGAAGGCCGGGCGCTCGCCAAAATCAGCCATCCCAATGTGGTCCGTGTGACCAATTTTTTTCGCGCCAACGATACCGTCTATATGGTGATGCGATTCGAGCGCGGCAAAACACTACAACAGCATATTCAGGCTAATCGAGGCATTATTCGCGAGAGTTTTATCCGTCGGGTTTTTTCGCAGTTGTTGAATGGCTTACGCGAGGTGCATACACATAAGTTGCTCCACCTGGATATTAAGCCCTCCAATATTTATATCCGCCTTGACGGCTCCCCGGTACTGATTGATTTTGGCGCAGTGCGCCAAACGCTGGCGCAAGAAGAGAGCAAGCTGCAACCCATGTATACGCCAGGTTTCGCCGCGCCTGAGCAATATCACAACCGCGAACGACTGGGGCCCTGGAGCGACGTATACAGCGTGGGCGCGAGTATGTACGCGTGCCTGGCGGGCTTCCCCCCCCAGGCGGCAGACGCTCGCTTGCTTAACGATAAGCTGGCGTCAGCCGAAACCAGTTGGCGCGGCGCTTACTCGGATCAATTACTGCAAACGGTCGATACCTGCCTCAAACTCAATTACATGGAGCGGCCGCAAAGCGTATTCAGTTTGCAAAAAACCTTGATTGATCGTACTGCGATGGATATGCCGCGTCGGTCATTGCTCAATAGCCTCAAGCACACGTTAAATCGTGATTTATTTTAAAGTTCAACAATGAGATTCACCATTTATCAGGCTTCGCGCCAGGGCGGCCGCAAGAATAACCAGGATCGGGTGGCGTACTCCTATAGCCGCGACACGCTGTTGATGGTGGTGGCCGACGGCATGGGCGGCCATTTGCACGGCGAAATTGCCGCGCAAATTTCGGTCGACACGTTGACTAACGAATTTCAGAAAATGGCCAAGCCCGCCCTGGAAGACCCGATGGAATTTTTGGCCGATGTGATGGCGCGCGCGCACTACGCAATTAACGATTACGCGGTTGAAAATGAGCTGCTCGAAATCCCGCATACCACCTGCGTCGCCGCGGTAATCCAAAACGACACCGCTTATTGGGCGCATGTGGGAGATTCGCGCTTATATTTCTTGAGAGAAAGTGGACCCATTCTTCGCACTGAAGATCACACCGCGGTCGCGCAAATGGTGCGCGAAGGCATCATCAGCGAAGAAGAAGCCGGCACCCACCCCGATCGCAATAAAGTAGCCAATTGCCTGGGCGGCTATATGGTGCCGCAGGTAGAGTGCTCCGCACCCATCCCGATCAGTGATGCGGACATCATGCTGCTCTGCACTGACGGCATCTGGGGTTCGATCAATGTCCAGGAGATTTCCGCCATCATGCATGCGTACTCGCTCGAAGATGCGGTGCGACATTTGATGGACCATGCTGAGTTCCGCGGCGGAGAGCATGGCGACAACCTGAGTCTCGTTGCCCTTACCTGGGGCGAAGCGAGAATCCCCGGGGGCGACGCCATTTCAACCATGGCGCTGCCCGATGGTGGCATTACTACGCAGATCAATACGCAGCGCGCGGTGCCAGGCGCTGCGATGGTGACCGATGCTGAAATCGAACGCGCCATCGCCGAAATTCAGGATGCGATTCACCGGATTTCCGGTAAATAAAGCGCAGGCTTTAGCAGCCGAGGCAAGATCAGGCCCAACGCGGTAAACTGCGCGTTTTCCGATCTGCCCTCTCCCCCATGACCCAAACTGTTACTCGTCCCAGCGGACGCACGGCCAGCGCATTGCGTGCGCTTTCTTTCACCCGCCATTTCACCAAACACGCCGAAGGTTCGGTATTGGTGAGCTTTGGTGACACCCAGGTGCTCTGTACCGCCAGCGTGCTTGAACGTGTTCCTCCGCACGTCAGGGGTACCGGGGCTGGATGGGTCACCGCGGAATACGGCATGTTGCCGCGCTCGACCAATACCCGCACCGACCGTGAAGCCGCACGCGGCAAACAATCCGGTCGCACGCAGGAAATCCAGCGCCTGATCGGCCGCAGCCTGCGCGCCGTGGTGGATATGAAAAAGCTCGGCGAGCGCACCATCCAGCTTGACTGCGATGTGATCCAGGCCGACGGCGGCACGCGCTGCGCTAGCATCTGCGGGGCTTATGTGGCGGTGGCGGATGCGGTTGCGGGGTTGATAGAGTCGGGCAAACTCGCCGAGTCGCCGCTGATGGACAGCATTGCGGCCGTGTCAGTGGGTGTCTATCAGGGCGGCACCGTGCTCGATCTGGATTACGCCGAGGATTCCGATTGCGACACCGACATGAACGTAGTGATGACCGGCTCCGGCGGCATAGTCGAAGTGCAGGGCACCGCTGAGGGCGAGCCGTTTAGTCGCGCTACGCTCGACCAGTTGATTGATCTGGCCGCCGCAGGCATCGCGCAAATTACCGCCGCGCAACATGCCGCATTGGGCGCATGAACAAAATCGTTATCGCCTCGGGCAACGCAGGCAAACTGCGCGAAATCGCCCGCATCCTCGATCCGCTGAACATGAATGCGGTACCGCAATCCGATTTTGGCGTGCCGGAATGCCCCGAACCCTACGTGACGTTTATCGAAAATTGCCTGGCTAAAGCCCGCCACGCCAGCGCGCACACAGGCTTGCCCGCGTTAGCAGATGATTCCGGCATTTGTGTCGACGCGTTGAACGGCGCGCCCGGCGTGTATTCCGCGCGCTATGCGGGCGAACCCAAATCCGACGCGCGCAACAACGACAAATTAATTGCTGCGCTGCAAGGCCAGATCAACCGTCGCGCGCATTATTACTGCGTGATAGTGCTAGTGCGTTATGCCGACGATCCCGAGCCGGTCATCGCCGAAGGACGCTGGTTTGGCGAGATCATCGACACGCCGCGCGGCGACGGCGGCTTTGGCTATGACCCGTATTTTTTGCTGCCACATCTAGGTATTACTGGGGCCCAAATGGACGCCGACGCGAAGAACGCCGTGTCGCACCGCGGCCATGCCTTGCGTGAGCTAGCGAGCAAACTCAAAAACCTGGGCTGACCGCTTGGCACAGTCTGTCATCCGTTTTGCGGGCAGTGGCCTCGCTACATCGCCTCCGCTGTCGCTCTATATCCACATCCCGTGGTGCGTCAAAAAATGCCCCTACTGCGATTTCAATTCGCACGCCATGCCTCTCCCCTCGTCCTCTGGGATAACCAGCGACTTGGCGGGCGTCGTTGGCCCGCCTAGTCGAATGGCTAGTATCCCCATCAGAGGGGCCGGGGGAGAGGGAAGTGCGTTACCAGAATCCGCCTACATCGACGCATTGTTGCTCGATCTGGAACGCGCCCTCCCCGATATTTGGGGGCGAAAAATCCACAGTATCTTTTTTGGTGGCGGCACGCCCAGCCTGTTTTCCGCCGACGGCATCGACCGCATCCTGACCAACGTGCGTACACTCACGCCGCTCTTGCCCAACGCCGAAATCACGCTCGAAGCCAACCCAGGTACTGTCGAGGCCGCCAAGTTCGCAGGCTTTCGCGCCGCCGGAGTCACCCGGGTTTCGCTCGGCATCCAGAGCTTCAACCCGCGCCACCTAAAAGCGCTCGGACGTATCCACGACGACATCGAAGCGCGCCGCGCGGCCGAACTCGCCGCGACCCATTTCGACACCTTCAACCTCGACCTGATGGTCGCGCTGCCCGGGCAAACGCTCGCCGAGGCGCTGGCGGATATAGATACCGCGCTGAGTTTTCAGCCACCGCATTTGTCGGCTTATCACTTGACGCTCGAACCCAATACCCCTTTCGGCCACACCGCCCCGCCCAATCTGCCCGACGACGATCTCGCTGCCGACATGCAACTCGCGATCGAAGCGCGCCTGACCGAAGCGGGCATGACACATTACGAAACCTCGGCTTACGCACGACCCAATCATGCCTGCCGCCACAACCTCAACTACTGGCAGTTTGGCGACTACCTCGGTATCGGCGCGGGCGCGCATTCCAAGCTCAGTTTTCACGACCGCATCCTGAGGCAGATGCGCATCAAGCATCCGCGGCAATACATGCAATCGCTGCTCCCCTCTGGGAGAGGGGTGGGGGGTGAGGGAATGCACATCGCCGATGAGCGCGTACTCACCCGGCATGACCTGCCGTTTGAATTCATGATGAACGCGCTGCGTTTGAATGAGGGCGTAGATGCCACGCTGTTTGAAGAGCGCACCGGCCTGCCGTTGATCGTTTGTGCGTCCGCACTAGAACACGCGCGTACGCAAGGTTTGCTGGAACGTGATCTGATGACACTCAAACCAACGCTGCAAGGACAGCGTTTCTTGAACAATCTGCTGGAAATGTTTTTGCCGAATAAAGCCTGTTGAAGTGATTAGATACGCTGGCAAGTCATCGTACGTATCACAATCTCATCCTGACGAAAAACCATTTCCAGCTCGCGCCGATAACTGGACCACCAAGCGTGGTCCAGTTTGTCGCTCATCACCTCAATCAGAATCATCGAATCCTGCGTGGTCGTGTCGCTTTTCGCATCCTTCCACAAGCCGAGCGCCGGTGACTGCACAAACGCCGTCAATCCGCCAAAGCGCTCGATGAGGTGCGCGCGCACCGATTCAAAAAAAGATTGATCGAATCGTTGTCCCGCATTGTCAAAAACGGGAATTAAAATCTGGATCAAATGCATTGCAATATTATTTGGCATCGCCCAGCTTGGCATTCAAGCCAGGGTTTTTAAGCCATTCCAGAATGTCGTCACCAATATCTTCGCTGAGCGATTCGAGCGTGCCGCAGCTTTTATACGAGCCACGTATTGTCTGGCGCCGCGCTTCAAAATTGCCGATTAATTTACCTTTCTCCAGCAATGAACCTTCGAGCACCAGCCATTTGGGGCCTGTCCAGCTTGATCCGCCAATCGAATGTAAGTGCGTTGCAACCAGCATAAGTTTTTTGTCCGCAGCGTCATCGATATTTTTCTCAGACACTTGCACACGCCCCCTGGATTCTTTTGCCAAGTACTTCGGCATCGTGGTATTCCAGTTACATTCGCGGCGTATCTCCTCGCCGGCGGTGTCAGCACTCTGGTAAGGAATAAGCGCAGGCACCAGCACGGTATCTTCAGCCATCGCAGGCCAAGCGGCGGCACACGCCACAGCCAGCCATAATCCATGCATTACTTTCATAATCATCTCCCAATGAATTAAAAAATATCGTGTTGAATTTAACAGCGCCGATTACTTAGTCATACCTGGAGCATCATTTCCCATGCGCCAGATATCGACATCCTTGCCTTGTTCACGCAGCTTTTCTGCGCGCGCAGAAAGATAGCGTTGAAAGCTGGGCTCTGTTTTGTAGTTACCCTCTGCAACGTAAGCGAAGATTCCCTGCGTATGAAACACCTTAAAGAAGGCTTCCGAGCGGATAATTTCGCGGCCCTGAGGATCAAACAGCACGATCGTGGGTGCGTACTTCACATCCATGACCTTGGCCCACTCGCGCGCTGTCAGACGCTTTCCTTGCGGCGTCAAAACGGGTGTTTTTGACCACATATCCAGTTGAATCACTTCTAGCTTGCGAATGACAGCGCGCGTATCGGGGTCGGTTAATACCTTTTGATGCAGCTCAGCACAGCTGGGACAATCTCTTTGTTCAAAGAAGACCGCCAAGGGTCGCGCTTTCGCAGAGGATTTACCCTTTAAGTTATAAGGCGCCGGCTGAAAAAAATCCTCCTTAAATAACTCACCCCCCGAGGCAGGCGGTGTACTTGCCGCGATGTAGTCGCGATAGCTAACGGACTTTTCTTTTCCTTGCGCAACGTATTCAATCGCGGTTTTGAATCGCTCGGGAGGCAGATAACCGTTCAGCCGTAAAATCATCTTCCCTGCTTCGTCAAAAAATAACAGCGTGGGTGTGAACTGCACCTTCTGCGAAGTAGCATAACTTTTTTCGCTCTGCTTGACGCCATCAAGTCCTGTTACTTCGCGATCGCCCCACACATTGATCGCAATCACATCGAAGCGCGCGCGCAGGCGTTGCTCAATCTCCTTCTGCGCTAGATTGCGTTCCACTAGCGCATTGCAGTAAGGGCAATTGTCTTGGGTGAACAACAGCATCACCCGCTTGTTATGCGACGTGGATTCTTTGATGTCTTCGCGCAGATCGAGAAAGCTATTCTTGAACCATGCGGGATATTCCGTCGCTATCCCACCCTGATAAGCGCCGCGTGTTTTCTCCGGAGCTGCCCCGGCATTTGGCGCGAGTAGCATCGCAACATAAAGCACCACCATCATCACACCCAAGCGAGAAGAATGCATTTGTATGTCCTTACAGAGGTATAAAGCATCTTAGTACAGGGAAGATAGATAGAGGGGTAAGTCGATGCCTATCGTCGCCCTGGGAGGTGTTTTAAGCAATTATTTGCGGTTTGTTCCCAAGTGATGATAGCTCGCTTGCGATCCACTCCCCAACGATACAAACCCGCATCGCCGCTTTCGCGAATGACCCGGTGGCATGGAATCAGCACCGCAATATTATTGCGCGCCATCGCGGTGCCAACTGCCCGCTGCGCTTTGGGCATGGCGGCCATTACGGCTAAATCACTGTAACTCAGTGTATTGCCGGAAGGGATACGCAGCAGCGCTTTCCACACTTTGATCTGAAAGTTGGTGCCGCGTAGTAGCAAGTTCAATGGTCTAGCTTCGCTGAAAGACTCGAACAAATTTGTCGCGAGTTGTTGCGCGGCTGCATCGTCCGGGGCAAACCTGGCGTGCGGCCACTCGGTGTGCAGGATCGCTTCCTCTATATCCGCCTGGCCAGGTTCGACGAATCGCAGATGGCAAACGCCGCGGGCGGTATTGCCTATGATGATGGTGCCGAAGGGCGAGGGAGCAAAACCGTAGCGGATCATCAGGCCCTTACCCAGTGAGCCGATTTCTCCGGGAGTTAGCGCCTCGCAGCTCACCATCAAATCATGCAATCGGCCGGGCCCGGATAAGCCGGATTCGATCGTGGTCGTTAACACATCGCGTGATTCGCGCAGCAGGGCTTTGGCGTTTTCCTTGGTCAAAAATTGCAAAAAACGTTTGGGCGAGATGCCCGCCCAGTCACCGAACGTGCGCTGTAGATGTGAGGGACTCAGCCCGATATGGCGCGCAATGTCTTCCAACGACGGTTGGGCTAACGCGTGAGTGCGCACAAAGCGAATAGCGGCCGCGACTCTCGCGTAAGGATGGTTTTGCGCGTCAGATTCCATCATGTGTCATCAAAGCGTTGACCTGCATTATTCGCCGTTGAGTGGGAATTGCCCACCCGATTCTTGCGATGCTTTTTGATGCGTGCGATTAAAACTGCTCGTCTATTCGCAAATAGCGCCATTGCCCGACCGGCAGTTTCGCCATCGCTACACGACCGATACGAATCCGCTTCATGCTCAGCACTTGTAAGCCCACGCGCTCGCACATATGCGCGATCTGGCCCAGCCGCGCGGCTTTGATTGCGAAGCGCAGTTTGGTTTCATTTTGCCAGCTGACTTTGCACGGGGGCAGGGGTTTGCCATTGAAGATCAGCCCATGGCTCAGGCGTTTAAGCCCATGCGGGATTAATTCCCCGGCAACTTCCACGACGACTTCGTGTTCAACCGTGTCGGCATCGTCCCCCAACTTGCGAGCCACCTGCCAGCTCTGAGTAAAAACGATCAGACCGCTGGCATCGGTTTCGAGTGGAGTAGTCGAGGTCAGCCCAGTGAAATGTTTTTTCAGCAGGTGGATGCCAGAGTCATCATTGGGCGAACGCGTGGCGGACGTAAGTAGAAGCTGTGCAGGATTAACGCCCTCTACGGTGTGATAGCCCGGCGGTTTATTCAGCAAAATGGTGACGGGCTCGATGGGTCGCAGGTGGGCCCGAGGGTCGAGTTCGACGGTTTCTGATAGCACTCTGAACTGCGGCTCCTCGACCACTTGTCCATTCACCCGCACCCAGCCGCCCTCAATGTATTGCTCGGCCTCGCGACGTGAACACGGCAGCATTTCTGCAACACGTTTGGCGAGCCGGATGGGTTCGGTCATGGTTTTAATAAAGTAATGGGGGTGGCCAGTTTACGCGTTGGATTTCAATAATGCGGTGGTGTTTCGTGCTCAGACTCACGGCGTTCGGGCAAATCTATCTGCTGCAATTGTTGGTTTAACAGATGTTGCTGCTGTAGCAGACTGCTGATCTGCTCTTGCTGGCGATATACCGTGAGGTTTAGCGACTCCAGCAGGTCTTCCATTTGCGTGAGTTTGATTTCGATTTCGGTCAGGCGGATTTCCATTTTTTTCTTTTCATGAGCGAGGCGCCTGCGGTTAAACGTGCAGTAGGGCCGCGTAAATCTCAAAGGTAGTTTCTCGAACACAGTATCCGTGATTAGCGACAAGATTGTGAACAGGCTTGGTCATCACCGCCAGAACGGGGTATGCTTTTTATCTCCATCTAACCAAGAAGCGCGCCATGAAAAAAATCACCCTTGCAATATCCCTGCTGTTTTTTACTCAAGCGGTGTTGGCCGCGGTGGTGGGCCGGGATGTGGAATATAAAGCCGGGCCGACGACGATGAAAGGCTTTTTGGCAGTGGACGATTCGGTAAAAGCTAAACGTGCGGGGGTGCTGGTGGTGCCGGAGTGGTGGGGCGCGAACGACTATGCGCGCAAGCGTGCCCGCATGCTAGCGGAACAAGGCTATGTGGCGCTGGTGGTGGATATGTATGGCGAAGGTAAGGTGGCGACCAATCCCAAAGAAGCCGGTGAACTGGCAGGCAGTGTGAACAAGAACCCGCCGCTGGCACTGGCACGCTTTCAGGCCGCTGAAAAATTTCTGGCGAAGCAGCCCGGTGTGAAGAAAGGTGAGATCGCAGCGTTCGGTTATTGTTTCGGCGGAGGCGTGGTATTGAATATGGTGCGAGCGGGCGAGCCGCTCAAGGCAGTCGCGACCTTCCACGGCATTCTGGCGACCGATGTGGCGGTGAAGCCAGGCGATATTAAAAGCAAGATCCGTGTATTCACCGGCGGTGCCGATCCGACTGTGCCCCCCGAGCAAGTGTCCGCATTCGAAACTGAAATGGACAATGCCAAGGTGGATTACAAGCTGGTGTCTTACCCAGGCGTGAAACACACTTTTACCAATCGTGAAGCCGATAGCTACGCTACCCAGTTTAATCTGCCCCTGAAATACGACAATGCAGCCGATATGGATTCGTGGACGCAGGCACTAGCGTTCCTGAAAGCGACGCTGAAATAACATGAGCGACGCCTGCGACCTCGATTGCCACGTGCCGCAAGGCAACGCCAACGTAGGTATTCCGCAAGTCGGCGTGTTTGATCCGGAAGCCTTCGAACGCGCGGTGAACGCGATGCTGGTCGCATGCGGCGTCGCGCCCGATTCGGTGCACACTGGCCGAACCCCGCAACGCGTGCGCGAGCTGTGGCAAAAACGTCTGCTCGGGGGTTATGCGATTGCGCCGGCCGAGGCGCTGGGCGAAGGCTTCGCGGATACCCGTGCTGACATGGTAGTCGTGCGCGGTATCGCAGTGCATGGCGTGTGCCCTCATCATCTGGTGCCGTTTCGCGGCGTGGCGCATGTGGCTTATATCCCAGGTGGGCGTCTGCACGGCTTCGGCCGTATCGCGCGCATGGTGGATTCGATCGGCCATCGGTTCACATATCAGGAATGGATGACGCGGGACATCGCCGAAGCGCTGGTCACCTATGGCCACGCACAGGGGGCAGCGTGCATTATCGAAGCCGAGCAATTGTGTTTATTGTTAGGCGAAGATAGACGCGGCGATGAACGCGTGGTGACGCAGGCGTTTACCGGTTGTTTTGAAGACAGCCACCAAACCCGGAATGAGTTTTTGCGGGCGGTCGCGCAAAACGATTTGCGCTAAGCGCGCTAAATCGGTATTCCTCAGAAATAATAGTCTGATTGTTGGTGGCCTAATCGCCTCAGCGTAAAATGCTCGACTCTATGCGCATCGGTCCCCACCTCCTCAAGAACCGTCTCGTTGTTGCCCCCATGGCTGGGGTAACCGACCGGCCGTTTCGCCAGCTTTGCAAAAAGCTCGGCGCGGGCATGGCGGTTTCCGAAATGGTGACGTCGAATTCGCTGCTGTATGGCTCGGCCAAAACCCAGCGACGCGCGAATCACGAAGGTGAGGTCGATCCGATCAGCGTGCAAATTGCCGGGGCCGACCCGCAAATGATGGCCGAAGCTGCGCGCTACAACGTCGATCACGGTGCGCAAATTATCGACATCAACATGGGCTGCCCGGCGAAGAAAATCTGCAATGTGATGGCGGGTTCGGCGCTGCTAAAAGACGAGCCGCTGGTCGCGCGCATTTTGGAGGCGGTGGTGGCAGCTGCGGGGAATGTGCCGGTTACGTTGAAAATTCGCACGGGCTGGGATAAGGAACACAAAAACGCGCTGACTATTTTGAAGACGGCTGAAAACGCCGGCATTCAAGCACTGGCGATTCATGGCCGGACTCGCGCGTGTGCCTACACCGGGGATGCCGAATACGACACCCTCAAAGCGGTTAAAGCTGAAGCGAAAATCCCCGTCATTGTTAATGGCGATATTACTACCCCCGAAAAGGCCCGTTACGTGCTTGAATATACCGGAGCGGATGCGGTGATGATCGGACGGGCGGCGCAGGGGCGACCGTGGATTTTTCGCGAAATCGAGTATTACCTGCAAACCGGGCGGCATATGCCATTGCCAGAGGTAGCCGAGATTCATGCAGTGTTACTGGAACATGTTCATGATCTGTACACCTTTTATGGCGAGGTCACCGGCGTGCGTGTCGCACGCAAGCATATTTCCTGGTACACGCGTGGTCTGGTGGGTGCCAGCAGCTTTCGTCAGGAGATGAATTTGTTGGCTACGCCCGAAGCGCAATTGTTGGCGGTGAACGGGTATTTTGCTCAGGCCGCACGGGCCAACAAACATCTGCGCTACATTGAAATTGCGCGGGATGACCAAGACGAGGCCGCACTGGAGCCATCCAGAATAGCAGCCTGAAATGCGGTAATGACGTTGCCGCAGGTCGGGGGGGTATCTATAAACAATGCATCATTAAAGCTTAGGGGCTTATTTTGATCGAAGAAACTGAAGTTGCCGCATGTTTGCGGCGGTCACTTAATCGCTATTTCAAGGATCTGGACGGGGAACAACCGACCAAGATTTACGATTTGGTGCTGAGTGCAATGGAAAAACCGCTGCTGATTTATATTCTCGATCATGCTGAGGGAAATCAAACCCGTGCAGCCGAAATTTTAGGCATCAACCGCAACACGCTGCGTAAAAAAATGCGTGAACACGGTCTTTCAGATTAACTACTTGTAACACGTACATGAAAATTCAACGCGCCCTGTTAAGCGTGTCGGACAAATCCGGCCTGCTCGATTTTGCCCGCTCGCT
Source organism: Thiobacillaceae bacterium (assembly GCA_031366105.1). Lineage (GTDB taxonomy): Bacteria > Pseudomonadota > Gammaproteobacteria > Burkholderiales > Thiobacillaceae > Thiobacillus. Next base: position 86,821 of record JANLZE010000144.1, read on the forward strand.
GGTGGAGATGGGGGTCGAACTTATTTCCACGGGCGGCACCGCCGAAGCCATTCGCGAGGCCGGTTTACCCGTGATTGATGTTGCTGACTTCACAGGGTTTCCCGAAATGCTCGATGGCCGTGTCAAAACGCTCCACCCTAAAGTGCATGCCGGTATTCTGGCGCAACGCGATATGGCATCTCATGTCGCGACCATGCTGGAACACGGTTTGTCGTATATCGATCTGGTGTGCGTCAACCTGTATCCTTTTGCCGCAACCGTTGCCGAACCCCACAGACTGGATGATGCGATCGAAAATATCGATATCGGCGGTCCGGCGATGGTGCGCTCGTCGGCCAAAAACTATAAACACGTCGCGATCGTGACGGACCCCGCTGACTATCCCGCGCTGATTGTCGAAATGCAATCGCACAATGGTGCGCTGATAGACGCGACTCGCTTTAACCTGGCGAAAAAAGCGTTTACCCATACCGCGCAATACGATGGCCATATCAGCAACTACCTGACGACATTAAACGACGCGGGTGGCAAAGACGCGTTCCCCGAGCGCCTGACGCTGCAATTTGAACGCGCGCAAATTTGTCGCTATGGCGAAAACCCGCATCAGCAAGGCGCGTTTTATGTCGAACACAATGCGCCGGTCGGCACCATCGCGCGCGCGCGGCAGTTGCAAGGCAAGGAATTGTCGTACAACAACATCGCCGATACCGATGCCGCGCTGGAATGCGTGAAGCAATTCAACGCAGGCCCTGCGTGTGTGATCGTCAAGCACGCCAATCCCTGCGGCGTCGCGTATGGTAAAGACCTGCTGGATGCTTATAACCGCGCGTATCAAACCGATCCGGAATCGGCGTTCGGCGGCATCATTGCTTTCAACGGTCTGCTGGATGGCGCAACGGCGCAGGCGATTGTCGATCGCCAGTTTGTCGAAGTGATCATTGCACCTGAAGTCAGCGCCGAAGCGGTGGCCGCTGTCGCCGCGAAGAAAAATGTGCGGCTGCTGGAGTGTGGTGTTTGGCCTCAAATACGGGAGCACGCTCACCTGCCAGGCACCGACCCCTCAAACCGGGTCCCCTTATCTCTCTCCCAATTTGATATGAAACGGGTGGCGGGCGGACTACTGGTGCAGGAGGCCGATACCAAGCTGCTGGACACAACCAACGTCGTCACCACCCGCACCCCCACCCCCCAGGAAATGGCCGATTTGCTGTTCGCCTGGCGTATTGCCAAGTTCGTCAAATCCAACGCGATTGTGTATGCCCGCGACCACATGACCGTGGGCGTGGGTGCAGGCCAAATGTCGCGTATCAACTCGGCGCGCATCGCCGCCATCAAGGCGGAACAAGCGGGCCTGCCAGTGCCCGGCTCGGTCATGGCGAGCGACGCGTTTTTTCCGTTTCGCGATGGCATCGATCAGGCGGCGCAGGCTGGCATTACTGCGGTGATTCAGCCGGGCGGATCGATGCGCGATGAAGAAGTCATTGCGGCCGCGAACGAACACCAGCTCGCTATGGTATTCACCGGTGTGCGGCATTTCAAACACTAAATGGTGAGTCGATCAAGTCAGTTGAGTTGCTGCGCTGGCCTCAGTATCGACGTGTACGTTTTATGAAAATTCTAGTGATTGGCTCCGGTGGACGCGAGCACGCGCTGGCTTGGAAGCTGGCGCAATCGCCGAAAGTCTCGCAAGTATTTGTCGCGCCCGGCAATGGCGGCACCGCGACAGAGGAAGGCGTGGTCAATGTACCCATTACTTCGATTCCCACCTTGCTGCAATTTGCGCAGCGGCAAGGAATCAGGCTCACGGTGGTAGGTCCCGAAGCACCGCTGGCGGCGGGGGTGGTCGATGCGTTTCGGGCCGCCAAAATGCGCATTTTTGGACCGACCCAGGCCGCGGCGCAGCTCGAAAGCTCCAAGGATTTTGCCAAACGTTTTATGGCGCGGCACAACATTCCCACTGCGGCCTTTGGCACGTTTACCGATGCCGCCAGTGCGCACGCGTATATTGATCAACAAGGTGCGCCCATCGTGGTGAAGGCCGATGGCCTGGCGGCGGGCAAAGGCGTGGTGGTCGCCACGACTATTGAAGAAGCGCACGCGGCGGTCGACGCAATGCTCTCTGGCAACACGATGGGCGAAGCCGGGCACCGGGTGGTAATCGAAGAATGCCTGCTCGGCGAAGAAGCCAGTTTCATCGTGATGGTCGATGGTAAAAACGTGCTGACGCTCGCCTCCAGCCAAGATCACAAGCGCCTGCAAGACGGTGATCAGGGCCCCAACACCGGCGGGATGGGCGCGTATTCGCCCGCGCCAGTGGTCACGCCCAGGTTGCACGCGCGCATCATGCGCGAGGTGATCCAGCCTACGGTAGAAGGCATGGCCGCCGACGGAATCGACTACACCGGCTTCTTATACGCGGGCATCATGGTCAGCGACGACGGCGTGCCCAAAGTGCTGGAGTTCAACTGTCGTATGGGAGACCCGGAAACCCAGCCGATCATGATGCGGTTAAAGACTGACCTAATGATGTTGCTGGAAGCGGGGGTAAGTGGGCGGCTCGACCAAGTCGAAGCGGAGTGGGATCGCCGTACCGCGCTGGCCGTGGTGATGGCCGCAGCAGGCTACCCGGACGCACCGCGCAAAGGCGATGCGATCCATGGCTTGCCGCGCAAAGGCGACACGCTCCGCGGGGCTAAAGCAGATGACGACGTGCAGATTTTTCATGCGGGCACGCAATTTGAAGGCGGGCAGCTGGTCGTTAGCGGAGGTCGCGTGCTGGCAGTCACCGCGCTGGGCGACAGCGTGCGGATGGCTCAGAAGCGGGCCTATGAAATCGCCGATCAAATCCACTTCAGCGGCCATCAGATGCGCCGCGATATTGGCTTTCGCGCGCTAGAAAGACGCCATCCGACCGATATCCCCTCGGCTTTTGGCGGCAAAATCATCCCTTAGTAGCGATTTGGACGAGGCCCATCTAGGGTGTTGCGTTAATGCCCGCGAGATAAAAGAATACTAAATCCGCGTGTTGCCGCTTCGTGCCACGGTAAAATCTTCGGGCTTATTTTTATTAAAACATCGGCCTCAACATGGCTCGCAATATCGCCGCTAATCTTGCTCATGGCCGTCCTCTGCCCTCACGTTCGCGTCTTATCCATCATCTGCATTCGGGCGGGCTGGTCGCGTATGCCACAGAATCCTGTTTTGGCCTGGGGTGTGACCCACGCAATCCGCGCGCGATACGTCGCTTACTCGCGGTGAAGCAGCGCCCTCGCCATAAAGGGTTAATCCTGGTGAGCGACCAGCTGTCACGGTTGGAACCGTTTCTACAAAAGCTAACGCCGTCTACACGTGCCGACCTGAAGCGCTACTGGCCGGGCCCGACCACCTTGCTGTTGCCTGCCCGCGCGCCGCGCCAGTTAACCGGCGCGCATCCGAAGCTTGCAGTACGGGTCACTGCGCATGGCGATACCGCACGCTTATGCCACCACTTGAAAATGCCCCTTGTCTCCACCAGCGCTAATGTGCACGGCGCGAAGTCGGCTAAAACTGAGGCGCAATGCCGTAGATTTTTCGGTGCAAAAGTCTGGGTTTTGCCCGGCAAAATTGGCACACGCAAGCGCCCTTCCACCTTGATTGATTATTCCAGCGGTCGCATCTTGCGAGCTTGACGGGATTGCATGAAGACTGAAATCAGCACCGACGCCATCAAAACCTATCTGCTCGATTTGCAATCCCGCATTGTGTCCGCGATGGAAGCCGAGGACGGTCAACTCTTTCGCAGCGATTCGTGGGTACGCCCCGAGGGCGGGGGAGGGATGTCGCGCGTGATCGAAGGCGGAAACTTGCTTGAGCGGGGCGGCGTGAATTTTTCGCATGTGATGGGGCAGACCTTACCGCCCTCTGCCACCGTGCATCGCCCGGAGTTGGCGGGCCGCCACTGGGAAGCGATGGGGGTGTCGCTGGTGTTGCATCCGCACAATCCGTACGCGCCGACTGTACATATGAACGTACGCTGCTTTATTGCAAAGCAAGACGGTGAAGTTCCGGTGTGGTGGTTTGGCGGCGGCATGGACCTCACGCCTTATTACGGGTTTGAAGAGGATGCGCAACATTTTCACGCCAGCTGCAAAACTGCGCTGGACCCTTTTGGCGCCGAACTACATCCCCGTTTTAAGGCCTGGTGCGATCGCTATTTTTTTCTCGCGCATCGCAACGAACCGCGCGGCATCGGCGGCATCTTTTTTGACGATTTTTCCGAAGGCGAATTTACCCAGGCATTCGCGATGGTACAAAGCGTGGGCGATGCGTTTCTCCCTGCGTATCTGCCGATCTTGCAACAGCGTAAAGCCATCTCGTATGGGGAGACCGAGCGCGATTTTCAGGCGTATCGGCGCGGGCGTTATGTGGAATTCAATTTGGTATTCGATCGCGGCACCTTGTTCGGGTTGCAGTCCGGCGGGCGCACCGAATCGATTTTGATGTCGTTGCCGCCAGTAGTGAAATGGCGTTACGACTGGCACCCGCAAGCGGGGTCGCCCGAGGCTAAGTTGTACAGTGATTTTTTGGTGGCGAAAGACTGGGTATAAGGCACATGCATAAAATTCCTCGGCGTATTTTGATTGGTCTTGCATTGTTGCTGCTGTTACTCAGCCTCATCGGGTTGGTGGCGTGGGAACTGCTTTCATCTACATTCGAAGCCCGTTATCTCGCTAAAACCGTACAGAAAATGAACTGGCGCATGGAACCGGGGCCCTCGGAACGCATTCGTTTTCCGGGTAACGGACCGTATGACGTCCGGCTGGGCTATAGCAAGCTCCCCCTTTACGCCAAACGCCTAAAAACCTATGGCTGGCATATTGAAGAGCAAGCCAAGATCAGTATTCAAATGGCGCGCGTGGGCGAGCTGGGCATGTTCTTGCCCTATCGCGAAAAAGACCAAGCCGGTATTACGCTACTCGATGGCGCGGGCAAGCCCTTATATCAATATCTATCCCCCGCGCGTGTGTATACGCGTTTCGAAGATATCCCTCCGGTGCTGGTGCAGTCGCTGTTGTACATCGAAAACCGCGAGCTATTGCGCGATGACTTTCCCACGCGCAACCCCGCGGTGGAATGGGATCGTTTAGGCGAAGCTGTCCTGGAAAAAGCCGTCAGCATCGTTGACCCTAGTCGCAATGTGGCGGGTGGGAGCACCTTACCCACGCAGATCGAAAAATACCGCCATTCCCCTGACGGCCTGACTCAAGGCATGCTCGATAAATTGCAGCAAATGAGCACGGCCAGTTTGCGCGCTTATCGGGATGGCACCGACACGCGTCCTGCACGTCGCCGGGCCGTAGTGGCGTATTTGAATACCGTCCCGCTCGCCGCTGCGCCGCGTTTTGGTGAGGTGAACGGGGTAGGCGATGGGTTGTGGGCATGGTATGGGCTGGACATTGCGCACATTAATCAGGTGTTATCCAAACCCTTGACCGAACACGATACCGCGCAGCACAAACATGAGTATGCCTCTGCACTGAAACATGTGTTATCGCTGATTGTGGCCGAGCGGCGCCCGTCGTATTACCTGGCCGCTAACCGCAAAGCACTGGATGCGTATACCGACGACCATTTGGGTTTACTGGCCGCTGCGGGTGTGATTACCCCTGCAGTGCGAGACCTTGCCAAAAAGATTTCACTGCGCCCGGCGAGCAGCCGTATCGATCCGATTCCCCCCCACTTTGTGGAACAAAAAGCCGCGAACGCGTTACGCATCCGGGCGGCCGCATTGCTTGGAGAGAGACGTTTATATGATTTGGACCGACTCGATTTACAGGTTAAAACCACGCTGAACCAGCCTGCACAAGCCATCGTCAGCCACTTTCTGCAAAGCCTCGCCACGCCTGAGGCGGTGCGGGCGGCAGGGTTGTATGGCCCGCGTTTGTTGCGCCCTGACAATGATTTATCGAAAGTGATTTACAGTTTTACGCTGTTCGAAAAATCACCCGAGGGCATGTTGCTACGCATCCAATCCGATAACCTGAATCAGCCGTTTGACATTAATCAGCAAGCGCGTCTCGACCTCGGTTCGACAGCCAAGCTGCGCACGATGATTTCGTATTTGCAAATCATTGCCGGGCTGCGCGATGAATTCAGCAGACTGGATCGGGCGGCCCTAATGAAACAGGCGCAGCCTCAGCGTGATGTGCTGGCGCAATGGACGGCTAACTATCTGCTGACTGCACCGGACAAAAGTCTTGGCGCCATTATGGAAGCGGCGATGGGGCGCGAGTATTCCGCCGCGCCCGAAAACTTTTTTACAGGAGGTGGCGAACACCGTTTTGCCAACTTCGACAAAAAAGACAACGACCGCGTGCTGAATTTATGGGCGGCCACCAAAAATTCGGTCAACCTCGTCTACATCCGCGTGATGCGTGACGTGGTGCGCCACTATGCTAGTCGTGCGCCCGGGGCGGCGGGGCGCATTCTGAACGATGCAAATAATCCGCAACGCATGACCTACCTAATGCGATTTGTAGATAAAGAAGGCAAAGTATTTTTGACCCGCTTTTATCAACGCCACAAAGCGCAAACCCCCGCGCAAATGACTGAGGATTTATACGCGCGTGCGCGGATTAACCCTCGACGCTTTACCGCGGTCTACCGTTACCTTAACCCTCAGGCAAGCTTTGCGGATTATGTGCTGATGCTGCGCGCGCATATCCCTGCTACTAAATCACTGGATGACAGCACGCTGGCAGGGTTGTACAACACCCACGCCCCCACTGCATATAATCTGGCAGATCGCGGGTACGTCACGCAGATCCATCCGCTGGAATTGTGGTTGGTGGCGTATTTGCGGATTCATCCCCAAGCCAATATGACCGAACTCGTGAAAGCGAATACGCAGGCACGCATCGAGGTTTACGACTGGTTATTTAAAACCAGCCGTAAAAATGCGCAGGACATTCGTATTCAGTCACTCCTCGAGGTGGAAGCCTTTGATGCACTCTTGCGGGACTGGAAACGCCTAGGTTATCCCTTCGATAATTTGACCCCGTCATACGCGACTGCAATCGGTAGCTCGGGAGACCGCCCTGCCGCATTGGCGGAGCTAATGGGCATCCTGGTTAACGATGGCGTGCGTTTGCCCAAAGTGAGTTTGACGGAAATGCACTTTGCCCAAAATACGCCGTACGAAACGCGTTTCCAACACAACCGGCCTCAAGGCGAGCGACTGTTGCCTGTAGAGTTAACGCGCACCGTGAAAAAAGCGTTGGCGCTGGTCGTTAAAGGCGGCACTGCTGGGCGTTTACAGGGCGTGTTAAAAGACGCGTCCGGGCAAGAAATAGTGATCGGTGGCAAAACCGGTACGGGGGATCACCGATATCAACGCTATGGACCAGGAGGGCAGTTGATCGAATCGCGCGTCGTCAACCGCACCGCCACTTTTGTGTTTTATCTTGGCGAATCTTATTTTGGTACGTTCACAGCCTTGGTCCCCGGACCTCAGGCCGGACAATATGAATACACGAGTTCGATGGTCGCGCAGATATTAAAAAACCTGCTGCCGCAATTGAAGCCCGCATTATTCCCCGCTTCTCGTGTAGAGACGCCCGCCGTGGTGCCTGAGGCCCCAGCACTCCCCGCGCCATCGGGACCGCTGCATAACGCGGTTCCGGTGCCTATCCCCCCGGAGAGTCCGGGCGAAAAGCCTGAAGGTTCGAGCAGTCAGGCCGATCCGCAAGTACCATCTAAACCGGATAAAGGCGGCGGGTTTCCTGACACGCTTGATCCAGGCGTAGTCGTGCCAGCTCCCTCCAGTCCTCCGGCAGGGTCGTCAGATAAGCCGCCCAACTGGCTGGATTTGCAGCTTCGCAGCCCTCCTCACGAAGCGGGACAGACTGCCTTGTAATCAGCTATCCTGCTTGTATGATCTGCCCTGTTTACATCCATGACTGAAGTACATCGTCTGGTCGAACACCACTCGACCGATTCCGGTAACGTCAGCATTCCTGCCTTAAAGGTGCTGTCGGAAATTACCACCAGTCTGTCTACCGACTCCAATGTCGAACAGTTACTGGGGCGATTTCTGACCACCATGGTGCGGCTGGCGGGCGCGCAGGCGGGCGCGGTCCGCGTGATTACCGACGATCGTACGCATCTGCGGTTGATCAGCTCAGTGGGGCTGCCCCCTGAACTCGTCGAGCACGAACAAATTATGGGACTCGATTGCGGCGTGTGCGGCAAGGCGGCGCGTGAGGTCACGGTCAGCAGCTGGACCAATGTCGCTTTCTGTCGCAAGCACGCCAATGCCAGCTATTTCAGTCAAGGCTGCACCAGCGTAGTCGCGGTGCCGCTGATGCACAAAAACAAAGTGATGGGTGTGTACAACCTGTTTCTCGATAAAGACAAAAGCGTTTCGGAGGATATCCGTTTGCTGTTTCATTCGATCAGCGAACACTTGGGTATTGCTTTGGAAAACGCGCGCTTGACGCGCGAGAACATGCGCATTTCGTTGATGAACGAACGTCAGATGCTGGCCAATCAGATTCACGATTCACTTGCGCAAACGCTGGCGTACGCAAAGATGCGGCTGAACGTATTGTCGGATGCAATGCAGCACGAAGACTATCCCAAGGCCAATCGCTATCTGGGCGACGTTGAGGAAGCAGTTGACCTGGCCTATGCCGACCTGCGCGATTTAATTACGCAGTACCGCGACCGGATCAACCCGCGTGGGTTGGTGCCCGCGATTCAGGAGCTGGCCAAGAGCTTTCGCAAAAAGGCTAATGCCGATGTGGATTTTTTAAATCTGGTGCAGGATGTGTCGCTGTCGCCGGACGAAGAAATCCAGGTATTCCACATCATCCAGGAATCCTTGTACAACATCGCCAAACACGCGCGCGCGCGCCACGTGGTGATTACCTTTGATCTGGAAAATGGCCAGTACATCGTCAACGTCGCCGACGATGGCGTCGGCGTACAAAAGAAAAACGACGAGTCATCCACCATGGGTAAAAGTTTTGGCCTGACGATCATGCGCGAACGCGCCGCCAAATTAAATGGCAAGCTCAGCGTAGAAAGCCGCCCTGCAGGCGGCACCGTGATACGGCTGATTTTCCCTCAGCATAAACCCGAGTAATCTCATGACCCCGCGCGCTCGAATTATTTTGGTCGACGACCACACGCTGTTTCGCAAAGGCCTGGCTGAGCTGTTGGAGCAAAGCGGCAGTATTGAAGTGATGGCATTTACCGGTAAACCGGACGAAGTCGCGGCACTACTCACGAAGCATCACCCGGATGTGTTGATTCTGGATATGAATATGCCCGGCACCGATGGCATCACGTTGATGCAGCAATTACGCGTCGATGGGTTTGCGCTGCCGGTGTTGATACTAACGCTGTCTGAAGCTGAAGATGATCTGGCGCGTGCACTTCGTGCCGGGGCAAACGGCTATCTGCTTAAAAGCATGGAACCGGATGAAGTTGTAGATGCGATTCTGCGTGCGCAGCGCGGCGAAACAGTGGTCGCCCCCGCGATGACAGCAAAGCTGGTGCGGCTATTTGATCAAAAGGGCCAAAACACTACGTCGCTGATTGACTCACTCACGCCGCGCGAGGCCGAAATTCTGACGCATCTGTCGCGAGGCGAAAGTAACAAGGCCATCGCACGCACGCTCGACATCAGCCATGACACGGTCAAGCTGCACGTGCGGCATATTCTAGCCAAGTTGAATATGACCTCACGCGTCGAGGCCGCAGTGTTTGCAGTCGAGCATCGGGTTGCGCCCGCGCGGAAATAAATCCTGAACCGGCAGGTGGCGAGAATTCGCAACCTGCACCTGCATTAAATTTCATCGGTTAATCAACTTTTGCCTGCTCGCGCTGTCGAAATGCGGGATTATTTTATTGTGAGGGATAGGGAATGAAGCGAATTGCATTATTTGTAATCACCAATCTGGCGATTGTTTTCGTGCTCAGCATCGTGTTGCATTTGCTGGGCGTGGATCGCATTTTGAACGAGCAGGGCACGGGTCTCAATATCAACGCCCTGTTGGTGTCTTCGGCGGTGATTGGATTTGGCGGGTCACTTATTTCGTTGGCACTGTCGAAGTGGTCAGCCAAACGCATGACCGGCGCGCGGGTGATTGAATCGCCGTCCAGCTCTACCGAGTTTTGGCTGGTGGAGACAGTACGTCGTCAGGCGCAACAAGCCGGCATCGGTATGCCCGAAGTGGCGATTTACGAGGCGCCCGATGTGAATGCCTTCGCCACCGGGATGAGCCGCAATAATGCACTGGTGGCAGTCAGCAGTGGTCTGCTGCAATCGATGTCGCGCGAAGAGGCTGAAGCGGTGCTTGGCCATGAAATCAGCCACGTCGCGAACGGCGATATGGTCACGCTGGCGTTGATACAAGGCGTAGTAAATACGTTCGTGATGTTTTTCTCGCGCATCATCGGCTATCTTGTTGATCGCGTGGTGTTTAAAACCGAACGCGGACAAGGCCCGGCCTATTGGATTACCAGCATCATTGCGCAACTGGTGCTGGGCGTGCTCGCCAGCATGATTGTGATGTGGTTCTCACGCCAGCGTGAATTTCGCGCCGATGCAGGCGGCGCAAAACTGGCCGGGCGCGACAAAATGATCGGCGCTTTACAACGCCTGGGTACCTTACATCCACAGCCCTTACCCGAGCAAATGGCAGCGTTTGGAATTGCAGGGGAATTGGGTCACGGAATTAAACGGCTTTTCACCACGCACCCGCCTTTGGAAGAGCGAATTGCCGCGTTGCGTGCAGCATCTCCGGCTTGAACTCCACGGCTAGGTGTTCATTGCACGAGCCAGCGAAGCGTTTAGTCTTTTTTGTTACCAGAAACCAGCAGTAAACCGCCAATTACAATCGCGCCTACCCCAGCCCACGCCGGCATATTCACGGTGTCTTTTTCTTTTACGGACATTTCAATAGGGCCAAGCTTGATGTCGTGTGTAGCTTTCGTATAAGTAAAGCTTCCGTAGACCAGCGCAAAGATCCCCCCGGCAATTAGGATAATGGCGGCGAGTTTGACTGGATTCATATTGATTTATCTCGGGTTGAAGAGGGCACAAGAGCTGGTTGCAAAACATGCATCCCAGCTCTTATCACTGATCATACGCCAACACTTCCCAACTCAGCCGCTTTGACTTCGCTAAGCAACTGACTTTAGTGGGAGGTGGCAGGCGAAAGACCCTGAGTTAACCCTGAGGTTTTGCCGGGTGTGGGGACAACCGACGAATCTGGCTTGGCTTTGGAATCTGCCTTGGCTTTTTCTTTGCTGTCCATTAACGCTATCAACTCCTCTGGCGTGCGCCCGTAGAGGCAGTTCTCGTCATGGAATTCATCACGCGTTTGCGCCATGCTTCCTTTAGCGCGAGGATCTTTGGGCCGCTCGTGGCTATTCATGAATAAGGCGACATCCCACGCCTGTTGATCGTTTAACATGCCGCCGCGGCCATAAGGCATATTGGCCTTAATGAAACCTGCGGCCGTGTCCACGCGATGCATGCCGGCACCCCAATTGAATGAATCCTTGCCCCATAAAGGCGGAAACACATATTGCCCGTTGGCTTGAGTGCCTTCGCCATTGGCCCCATGGCACAGCGCGCAATTGTTTTTGTAAACCTCGGAGCCGCGCGCAATATCAGGTTGCTGCGCAGGTTTTGGCACAGTCACAAAACCCTGACCGGGTAGTTTGACACCCGTGGGTGCGCCCTTCGCCAACCAGTAGTGATAGGTGACGAGCGCAGTCATTTCTTTGCTATCCAATGCGGGTGCTTTCCCATTCATACTGTATTTAAAACAGCCTTGAATGCGACTTCCAATCGTGTCGACCTGGCCGGTTTTTTTGCGGTAGGCTGGGTAAAGCCCGTAAGCCGCCCATAACGGCGCGGAATCTGCTTTGCGTCCGTTATCCAGATGGCAGTTGGCGCAATTTAGTCCATTACCCACGTAACCTTTGGCGTATTGCTGCGTATTCACAAATAAGTTTTTGCCCAGCAGCACGGTTTCACCGAATTCGTTTTTAGGAATTTCGCTCTCGGGCGGAGGTGTAAAGGTGGTGCGTATCACCGCCCCTGTGCCTTCTTTATTAGCGCCGCCCGGGGGCGCGACATTGGTCGTGGGTGTAACAGGATTAGGCGTGGTGGACACCGCAGGCGCATGCACTGTGGTGTTTTCGGAAGATTCCTTGTCGCAACCAGTCACCATACCTGTCGCAGCCAACAGCGCAAATAGCAATTGAATAGGCTGCTTCATTTTGTTTTCTCCTGTGCGCCCAGCGTCGCAATATAGGCCGCGACCGCGCGCATATCGTCATCCGAAAGTTTCTCCGCAACGGTTTTCATTAACTGCAGAGGATCGTTAGTGCGCGTGCCTGTTTTCCAGGCTTGCAATTGGCTCACCGTATATCCCACATGCTGCCCGGCGAGCGGTGGGAATGAAGGTGCGACTCCGGTGCCTCCGGGCGCATGGCATTTGAAACATGCGGGTAGGCCCTTATCCCAAGCGCCATTTACAGCAAGATTTTCGCCACGCGCCACCATTGCAGCATCGGCGGGAGCTGAAGGCGAAACGGGTCGAGGCAGACTGGTGTAATAAGCGGCTGCGGCCTCGGCATCTTCCGGGGCCAGGGCTTTAGCAATAGGTGACATCACTGTATTCGCACGAGTACCAGATTTAAAGTCGGCAATCTGCTTGGTGAAATAGGCTTGAGGCAGTTGGGCCAAGGCCGGATAGCCTCCCTGGCTGTTGCCAGCACCTTCCATCCCATGGCAGCTGGCGCACGCAATGGCCGCGCCTTTGCCTTGCGTAACGATAGGGGGAGGAGCTGCCGCGACTGAAATTGTCGCGGTAGCCAGCAGAGTGAATGTGAGGTTAGTTATTAATTGCATAGTCGCTCCCTAAGCTTTGATCTCCAAACCACCTTTAATCACTGTGGGTTATTTTTTTAGTCGTGCTTATATTGACCAGAGGTAAGTGCCCTCTCTTTCAACAACGCCAACATGCTTTTAATCGTCACATGAAGGAACATCACATGCTGTAAGCGAATGCTGAGCTGTCTGCCAGCATTGGGGAACTATTTGTATAGACCCTGAGTTAAATTTGGATAGCTAAGCTGCCGGGCTAATTTAGTTAAAGCCGCCCAGACGTTCTGTATGCACCGTGATAGGAGGGGTATATCGTGATGCTTTCCCGATTACAGAAAAAATCCATGAGCCGACGAAATCCCAATGGCGTGCCTCAAATCCACGCCACAGAGCCGGCAACGATAGGCCGCGCCACTCCGGAGGAATTGGGCGTATCTGAAAGCGTCGCGCAAGCCGACAACGAACGAGGAGTCGGTTACAAGCGCATTTGCAACGAGCTCTGTGCTCCTACGCCATGATCGCCGCAATCGAAGCCTATCGCGCCAGCCTGTTTCACAAATCTCATTTGCTCCCGAATATCGTCGCCGGTTTAGTGGTCGGCGTGGTGGCTTGGCCGTGGGCGTGGGCGTTCGCCATCGCCAGCGGCGCGCGGCCCGAGCAGGGTATTTATACCGGCATCGTCGCCGGCGTTCTCGCCGCGCTATTCGGCAGTTCGCGCGTCTCGATCAGCGGGCCCACCGGAGCCTTCATCGCCGTGCTTGCGGGGGTCACGCTGCAATACGGCATCGACGGCTTACAGATCGCCAGCTTAATGGCCGGGCTGATCCTGCTGGCGATGGGCTGGGCCAAACTTGGCGGCATTATCCGTTTCATCCCGACCCCGGTGATTACCGGCTTCACCGCCGGCATCGCGATCATTATTTTTGTCGGGCAATGGAAAGATTTTTTCGGCTTGCAACCGCCGGTGTCAGGGCATCATTTCCATGAAAAACTCCTTGCACTGATCGAGGCTTTGCCGACACTCAACATTCCCACCACATTGCTAGCAGTCGGTGCACTGCTAATCGTCATCGTCGCGCCGCGGCTGACGCGCCGCGTGCCCAGTCCGCTGATCGCGATGCTTGCGGTCACGGTTGCGCACATGTATTTCCAGTTCGACGGCGTCGCCACGATCGGCAGCGCCTTCGGCGGCATCCCGGCAGGCCTGCCCAGTCTGCAGCTGCCCGCCGTCAGCTTCTCCCACATGCTCGAATTGATCGGCCCTGCATTTACCATCGCGATGCTAGGCGCGATCGAATCGCTGCTGTGCGCCGTCGTCGCCGACGGCATGTTGGACACCCGACACGACCCTAATCAGGAGCTAATCGGGCAAGGACTGGCCAATATCGCCGCACCGCTTTTCGGTGGCTTCGCCACCACCGGTGCTATTGCGCGCACCGCCACCAGCATCCGCAACGGCGGTAACAGCCCGCTCGCCAGCGTGGTTCACGCGCTGGTGCTGCTGATCGTGATTCTCGCCGCAGCGCCGCTGGCCGCACACATTCCGCTCGCCGCATTGGCCGCGATTCTGTTTGTGGTCGCGTGGAACATGAGCGAAGCGCGACACTTTTCCGATCTGCTGCGACACGCGCCGAAAAACGACAAGGCGCTGCTGCTGATCACGTTTTTGCTCACCGTATTTGCCGATTTGGTAATTGCGGTCAACGTTGGCGTGCTGCTCGCCGCGCTGCTGTTCATGAAACGTATGAGCGAAACCGTACAAATTGAGGGCGAAAGCGAAGAAAATTTGGCGTCCGTCTGCCCCATCGGCGTGCCGCGCGGCGTGCAAATTTATACTATCAATGGGCCGCTGTTTTTTGGCGCTGCCGCTACGTTTGAACGCACGCTGGCGGGATTGCACGATGAATCCAACACCATAGTGTTACGTCTGTCGCGGGTACCGTTTGCCGACGCCACCGCGATGCAGGCGCTAAAAGACATCATCCGCCATTTCAGTCAGCGCAATATTCAGGTCGTGCTGTGCGAAGCCAGCCCGCGCGTCGCCGAAAAACTGGAGAATTTCGGGCTCAATAAACAAGCCAGCGACGTACGCGCCGACCTGCTGAATGCATTGGAGCAGATTCCAATACCCCCATCGTGAGCGTAGCAATCATGATTTTGATATTAAGGCGATGACACTTTTCGTCTTGATTTGAGACTTCATGAGGGGGTGATCTGGAAGCGCTCACAATGTTGGACCATAGATCAGGATGGGCGGAAGCGTAATCCAGTCGCACACTTCGTGCGTGCCCGCCACAGGCCGCAAACGGCGGAGTGCTGCCTGTAGAAACCGACCCGTACGTATAGATGGTCACGTTGTAATGTACGCCACAACCTAAGCGCCATCGCTGCAGCGGAGCTTATACGTTTGACTCGACTTTCGCATGGCCTGCGCTGCAGCCACCATATTGATCAACGCCGCTTCAGTCTCCGGCCAGCCGCGCGTTTTCAACCCGCAATCCGGATTAACCCACAAATTTTCGGGCTCGATAACCTGCGCGGCTTTCTCCAGCAGCCGCGTCATCTCAAGGGTATCTGGGATGCGAGGCGAGTGGATGTCGTAGACACCGGGACCGATTTCGTTGGGGTAATTGAAATCGCCAAATCCTCGTAGCAGTTCCATATCCGAACGGCTGGTTTCGATGGTGATGACGTCCGCGTCCATCGCCGCAATCGCGGGCAGGATATCGTTGAATTCGGAATAGCACATGTGAGTGTGAATCTGCGTGGCGTCAGTAACACCCGAGGCGGACACGCGAAACGCGTGGCTCGCCCACTCCAGATAGCGCAGCCAGTCGACTTGGCGCAATGGCAGGCCTTCACGATACGCGGGCTCATCGATCTGTATCGCCGCAATTCCCGCGCGCTCCAAATCGACCACCTCGTCGCGGATCGCAAGCGCGATTTGCAACGCGGTCGTGGCGCGCGGTTGATCGTCGCGCACGAACGACCATTGCAGTATCGTCACCGGCCCGGTCAGCATGCCTTTCATCGGCTTGGTCGTCAGCGATTGTGCATAAGCGGTCCATTCGACTGTCATCGGTGCCGGGCGCGACACGTCGCCGTAAATGATCGGTGGTTTTACGCAGCGGCTACCGTAGCTTTGCACCCAGCCATTTTGCGAGAACGCAAAGCCATCGAGTTGCTCACCGAAGTATTCGACCATGTCGTTACGTTCGGCCTCACCGTGCACCAGCATGTCGATACCGATGTGTTCTTGCTTCGCTACGGCAAATGCGATTTCGCGATGCATTGCCAGTGTGTAGTCGGCCTCGCTCAATTCGCCTTTTTTAAATTGAGCGCGAGCTGCGCGAATTTCAGCGGTTTGGGGGAACGAACCAATGGTGGTGGTGGGAAAGGGCGGCAGTTTTAAACGCGCGCGTTGCTGAGGCTGGCGAATCGCAAACGGGGCTGTGCGCGAAGAGTCACTCTGCTGTAGTGCAGCTAAGCGAGCGCTGACGTTTGGGTTGTGCACCCGCAACGAGTGGCGACGCGAGTTCACCGCGGCGCGATTGTCGTCCAGTGCCTCAGTCACTGCGGCGCGTCCTTGGGTTAGCGCGGTTTTCAAGGTCGTTAATTCGGCCAGTTTCTCACCCGCAAACGCCAGCCAATTTTTGATTTCGGCATCAAGCTTGATCTCAGCGTGCAGGCTCACCGGAACATGTTGCAAGGAGCACGACGGGGCCAGCCATAGCCGTTCGCCAAGGCGCGAATGCAGGCCTTGGAGACGGGTAAGCACAGCGTCCAGATCGGTCTTCCAGATATTGCGCCCGTCGATCACGCCAACCGATAAAATTCGAGTGGCGGGGAGCCAATCAATTGCCTGCGCCAGCTCCTCACCCCCGCGCACGCAATCCAGGTGGATGCCTGCCACCGGCAGCTTTAGCGCGGTCAAAAAATTCTCGCGCAAGGGGCCGAAATAACTGGCCAACAGCAGCTTTAAGCCTGCGCTGTTGAGCGTGTGGTACACGCGTTCGAACGCCACGCGCCAGACGCCTGGTAAATCCAGACTTAGAATCGGTTCGTCGATTTGTACCCATTCCACGCCTTGGGTTTTAAACCGCGCGAGGATTTGGGCATAAACCGGCAGCAGTTGGTCGAGCAAATTCAGGCGATCGAAATTGGCGACCTTTTCTTTTGCCAGCCACAAAAAAGTCAGCGGGCCGATCAGCACCGGCTTGGGATTGAAACCCGCGGTCTGCGCTTCGTTGACTTCGTCAAACAGCTTGGTAGCGCCCAGGTGGAAGTGTGTTTCGGGCGTGAGCTCCGGCACCAAATAGTGGTAATTGGTATCGAACCACTTGGTCATTTCCATCGCGTGATGTGCATCGTTGCCACGCGCGAGGGTGAAATATTCTGACAGCGCAAGCCTATCGCCAAAGCCAAAACGCGCGGGCGCGCATCCCAGTAGCGCAATGTGATCAAGCATCTGGTCATAAAACGTGAAGTCGCCGACGCTGACAAAATCGAGCCCAGCGGCGTGTTGTTTGCGCCAGTTGGCTTGGCGAATGGCGCTCGCGGTCGATTGCAACGCCGCCTCGTCAATCTCACCGCACCAGAATTTTTCTAGCGCAAATTTCAGTTCGCGATTCGGCCCAATCCGGGGGACGCCTAGTACGTGTGCCAATGCCATTATTTTCTCCTCAGGTGATGGACGAGATGATGCGGCGCGTCGTACTATGAATCAAACGAATTGTTTTCATTAACACCATGAATTTATCTCATATCGAATTTCGCCATCTGCGCCTGCTGCAAGCCGTGGTCGATAGCGGCGGGCTCACCGCAGCGGCTGAGCGCCTGCATCTCACCCAATCCGCGGTATCGCATCAATTAAAGGCGCTGGAGGTTGCGCTGGAGCAACCGCTGCTCGAACGTGTCTCCCGGCCGTTACAACTCACGCCTGCGGGTAAACGCCTATTGCAACTGGCGCAGGCGACATTGCCTCAGGTTGAAGCGGCGCTAAGAGATTTATCCAAACTCAAAGACGGTGAAGCCGGAGAACTGCGCATCGCAGTGGAATGCCACACTTGCTACGACTGGCTGATGCCTGCGATGGACGCTTACCGCGTCGCCTGGCCACGCGTAGAACTGGATTTATTAGGTGGGTTTCAGTCAGATCCAGTGGGCTTGCTGCTAGAAAACCGTGCGGACTTGGTGATTACGTCTGAAATGTCTGCGCGCAAAGGCGTAGTGTTCACGCCGCTGTTCGGGTTTGAAATGCTCGCGCTGTTGCCACCCGATCATGCGCTGGCGGCTAAAAAATTTCTATTGCCGACAGACTTTGCGAACGAGACGTTAATTACCTATCCCGTACCCGAAGACCGGCTTGATCTGATTCGCCGCGTGCTGGCGCCTGCAGGCATCAAGCCCGCCCGACGCGAAGCTCAGTTAACCGTCGCAATCCTGCAACTCGTTGCCAGTCGCCGAGGGCTAGCAGCGCTGCCCGCGTGGGCGGTCGAGCCGTACCTGCAACGTGGTTATGTAACCGCGCGCGCGATTGGCAAGCACGGCTTGTGGGGCGAGTTGCATGCTGCTGCGCGCACAGCCGACGCGTCGCGCGCGTATGTGCTGGACTTCATCGAAACAGTCAAACGCGAAAGTTTCGCGCGCCTGCCTGGCATACAGGCGCTGCCGACTAATCCGGCGTGATAGCTACGCCCTTTCCACAACGTGTGGCGTTACTGCGCGGCTTCCACTTCCGGTGGCAAAGTTTTTTTCAGTGTTTGTGCGATGCGCTCAAACGTTTCGGGTAGCGGCGCGCGCTTGCGCCAGACCAGCGCGATCGTACGCCCCGGCGGCGGCGTTTTGAAAGGACGAATCGCGACCGTTTTTTGCGTCAGGCGCGAACCGGCTGCAACTGCAAGGGCGGGCAGCAGCGTTATACCCAGCCCCATGCCGACCATTTGCCGCAGCGTTTCAAGGCTGGTGGCGCGAACTTCTTCGCGGTTGCTAAAGTCGGTGCCGCATACGCTGAGCGCCTGCGCGCGTAAGCAATGGCCTTCGTCTAGCAGCATCAGCTTTTCGGTCATGATGTCGCAAACTTTTACATGCTTTTGTTTGGTGAGCGCATGGTCAATGGGCAGCGCAGCAAAAAAAGGTTCGTAAAACAGCGGCTCGGCGCGCAGCGTGTCCTCCATCAGCGGCAACGCGATCAGCCCCGCATCGAGTTTGCCGTCGGCTAAATGTTCCAGAATTTGCGCGGTCATTTCTTCGCGTAGCAGCAGGCGCAACTGAGGGTGCGTCTTGCGCATTACCGACAATGCATGCGGCAAATAATAAGGTCCCAGCGTGGGGATCACGCCAAGGTGCAGGGTGCGCACCATCGGATCTTGCCCGTGTTTGGCCAGCGCGCGGATGCGTTCGGTTTCTTCGACCACGTTGCGTGCGGCCGCCAGTATTTCGATACCGGTAGGAGTGGCTGTCACGCGCTTGAGACTGCGGTCAAACAGCGTGACGCCCAAAAAATTCTCGAGCTTTTTGATCTGCGTGGAGAACGTGGACTGGCTGATATGGCACGCCGCAGCCGCACGGCCGAAATGGCCATGGTCGGCGAGCGCCACCAGGTATTTGAGTTCTTGCAGCGTCATGATGTGTGTTCTATTTTGTCAATCGATCTATTCTAAACAATCCATTATACAAATAGTCGCAAAACGTTTGTAATGGCTTCACTCCGCTGTTGGAGACATTCTCAGGAGCACAAAAATGCGTAACGCTAACCCCATGACCACCGCCGCCGGCTTGCCTGTTGGCGATAACCAAAACTCTATCACCGCGGGCCCGCGTGGCCCGGTGTTGATGCAGGATTTTCAACTGCTCGAAAAAATGGCGCACTTCAATCGCGAGCGTGTACCCGAGCGCGTCGTCCACGCCAAGGGCACCGGCGCCTATGGCACATTTACCGTGACCGGCGATATTTCCCGCTACACCTGCGCCAGTTTGTTTGCCCGAGTCGGCAATCAGTGCGAAACCTTTGCGCGATTCTCAACCGTCGCGGGTGAACTCGGCTCGGCCGACACGGCGCGCGATCCGCGTGGTTTTTCGGTCAAGTTTTATACCGAAGAAGGAAACTGGGACATGGTCGGCAACAACACGCCGGTATTTTTTGTGCGTGATCCGCTGAAGTTTTCCGATTTTATTCACTCGCAGAAGCGCGACCCGCGCACCGGCATGCGCGATAACACGATGCAGTGGGATTTCTGGAGCTTGTCACCCGAGTCCTTGCACCAGATCACTACGCTGTTTTCGGATCGCGGCATCCCCGCCACCTTGCGCCATATGCACGGCTTTTCGTCGCACACCTTCTCGTTGTGGAACGACGCGAGCGAGCGTTACTGGGTGAAATGGCATTTCAAAACGATGCAGGGCATCAAATGCTTGACCACCACGGAAGCGGCGCGGATTGCTGGGGAAGATCTCGACTATCACCGTCGCGATCTGTTTGAGGCCATCGAACAAGGCGACTTCCCGAAATGGAAAGTGATGATACAAATCATGCCGGAAAAAGACGCTGACACATACGCGA
This sequence comes from Thiobacillaceae bacterium, assembly GCA_031366105.1. GTDB lineage: Bacteria > Pseudomonadota > Gammaproteobacteria > Burkholderiales > Thiobacillaceae > Thiobacillus. The sequence continues at coordinate 107,268 of JANLZE010000144.1, forward strand.
TTCACCCCTTTGATATCACCAAGGTATGGCCGCATGCGGATTACCCGTTGATCGAAGTCGGCGAACTGATGCTTAATCGCAATCCCGAAAACTTCTTTGCCGAAGTTGAGCAGGCGGCGTTCGAGCCGGGCAATCTGCCGCGCGGCATGGCGGCGTCGCCGGACAAGATGTTGCAGGCGCGGATCATGTCCTACCCGGACGCGCATCGTCATCGCATCGGCATCAATTACGCTGCGCTCGACGTGAACAAGCCGCGTTCGCCGGTACAGCATTACCACCGCGACGGGCAGACCCGCTTTGACGGAAACGGTGGCCGATCAGTGAACTATCAGCCCAACAGCTTTGACGGTCCGGTGGACGACGCGCGCTTTATCGAGCCGCCGTTGCGCATTACCGGTGACGCGGATCGCTACAACCACCGTGACGGCAATGAGGACTATACGCAGGCTGGCAATCTGTTCCGCTTGATGAATGCCGATCAGCAACAGCAGTTGATCGACAATCTGGTGGGCGCATTAAAGCCTGTGCCTGAGTTCATCCAGTTGCGCCAGATCGGTCATTTCTATCAGGCCGACCCGGATTACGGTAACCGGGTGGCGACGGGTCTGGGCATTACGATGGAGCAGGTGATGGGTCTGGCTGCCTGATGCCTAATGCCGCCGGTTAGCCCAAGTGCGATACCGGTGGTTTTTTTAACACTATGAGGGAGACTTACGATGACGCGGAACCTGTTAAACGCCTGCAAGAGTTATCAACAAAACTTCATGCACGTACTGATGTTATTTGGTCTAGGTATGGACGGCATGGTCGCGCTGGACCATTCCGAAAGCCGCAATTAACCTTGTTCATGCTCTGGGGTCAATGATGTGTTGATGATCCACAAGATTCCACGCCCCCTGGTTGCGGTATAAACGCTTCGCTTGGTTGGGATAGTCGGAGACATCCTGTTGAAGGCGCTGCCCCATCACCAAACAAACCAAAGTTTCATCACCATCATTCACGATTGCGTGGGCAGCCGTATTGCGCGGCAAACCCACAAAGTCGCCTGCTTCGAATGAATACGCGTCGCCTTCTATAGTGAGCGTGCCTTTGCCCGAGAGCACATATACGCACTCTTCTTCAAAGTGGTGTTTGTGATACTCAGTAGTGTCCCGTCCGGGCTCGACATAAATCATATGCACGCCGATTTGATTCAGCCCCACGGCATCGCCCAGCGATTTGTTGATGCGCACGGCATTGGGGTTCAAAAAGTGAACCTTGCGCTCACCAGTCATATTCGCAATATCAGTGGCTTTTAAAAGCAGCTCGCGAGTGTCCATAATGCCTCGTATTAGGGGTTGTGACGGTCTATATTAAAAGCGTAGCATTCGAGCATATTAAGGAGCGCATATGAACAAGCCCACTCATGTAAATCCCAACGGCGGCGAGATTCTGCCTTGCGCAGACGACGCAGCCTGTGAAATCACCAGTTGCCAAATGTGCATGAAAGAAGTCCCGATATCCGCCACCTTGAGCGAGGAGAGTGCGGATTATCTCCATCATTTTTGCGGGCTGGATTGCCTGGAAATCTGGCGACGCCAAGCGCAGCAGGAGTTTCCCCAGGGCCCCTCCGATTCCACCCCGGACATTAAGGGGAGGTAAGGCGTCTGATGTCTGGAAATCTTTTTTATGCTGCGTAAAAAATAAGGTGGAGCAAGTCGGCTTTTTCAAACAACGTTTGAGGAAGTGCCACTATTTTCAACGGCGCCCTCTACGATGGTTTGCGCCTCTTCCGCAATTCGACGTAAATGGTCTTGATTGAGAAAACTCTCCACATAGATTTTGTAAATATTTTCGGTGCCGGAAGGGCGCGCCGCAAACCAGCCGTTCTGCGTGACCACTTTTAATCCCCCAATCGCCGCGCCATTGCCAGGCGCATGCGTCAGGATGGTTTGAATCGTTTCGCCTGCCAATTCGGTTGAACGAATTTGCTCGGGCGAGAGTTTAGATAATCGATTTCGTTGCGCCAGGGTCGCAGGTGCTTCGATTCGATCAGCGATGGACTCACCCAAGTCGCGCGTGAGGTCACGGTAAATCTCGCCCGGATCGCGACCGATGCGCGCGGTGATTTCGGCCGCCAGCAAAGCCGGAACAATGCCGTCTTTATCGGTGGTCCACACGCTGCCGTCACGGCGCAGAAAGGATGCACCCGCGCTCTCTTCACCGCCGAAGCCGAGGGTGCCGTCGAGCAAGCCGTTCACGAACCACTTGAAGCCAACGGGCACTTCGTACAGTTTCCGGCCTAACTTCGCTGCGATGCGGTCGATCATCGCGCTGCTGACTACCGTTTTGCCGACTGCCGCATGCTGGCTCCATTGCGGCCGATGTTGGAACAGATAGTGAATCGCAACCGCAAGGTAATGATTCGCGGGCAGCAATCCGGTGCTGCGTGCAACGATGCCGTGCCGGTCGTGATCAGTGTCGCAAGCAAAGGCGATGTCAAAGTTATTTTTTAAGCCGATCAAATTCTGCATCGCGTAAGACGATGAAGGGTCCATCCGAATACGGCCGTCCCAGTCCAGCGACATGAAACGAAATGTGGCATCGACAGCATCGTTAACGACGTTGAGATTCAAGCCGTAACGCTCCGCAATCGGTGCCCAGTAGTGCACGCCCGCACCCCCTAATGGATCGACGCCGATGCTAATGTTTGCGCCGCGAATCGCATCCATATCGATCACATTGTGCAGATCATTGACATAAGCGTTGAGGTAGTCGTGGCGGTGCGTGGTCGCGGCGCGTAATGCACTTTCATACGAGACTCTTTTCACGTCTTTCAACGCATCTTTCAACAGCGCGTTGGTTCGAGCTTCGATCCAGCCAGTGACGTCCGTATCGGCCGGGCCACCATTGGGCGGGTTGTACTTGAAGCCGCCAGAGTCAGGCGGGTTGTGCGATGGCGTGATCACAATGCCGTCCGCCCATCCTTTATCCCGACCGCGGTTATAAGACAGTATCGCGTGAGAAATCACCGGCGTGGGTGTGTACTCGTCCCCTTCAGCCAACATGATTTCTACGCCGTTGGCCGCCAGCACTTCGAGCGCACTGGCGCGGGCCGGTTCCGACAGCGCGTGCGTGTCTATGCCCAGAAACAGCGGGCCCGTAATGTTTTGAAGTTGTCGATACTGGCAAATAGCCTGCGTGATAGCCAGCACATGCCATTCGTTGAAGCTACGTGTAAATGCCGAACCACGATGCCCCGAAGTGCCAAAGCTGACTTGTTGTTCCACCATATTGGGATCGGGCACATCGGTGTAGTAGGCCGTTACTAACCGGGCAACATTAACCAGCATCGCTGCTGGGGCCGGCTTTCCAGCCAAAGAACTAAGCTTCATTCCTTCTCCATCTCGGCATTGTATTGGCCTTGCGTCGCAGCGCTATTTAAACGTGCGCGCTGGTATAGCACTTGTTGCGCGACTGACTTGTTCGCCACGTCGCCGCGCCAAGCCTGCAGCACCGATGCCTGCAATGCGCGCCCGTACGAAAAGCTCAAACGCCAGGGTGCTTGCACGGTTGCAGCATGCAAGGCTTGCAGATTGGCAGTAGCGGTGGTTTCGCTCTGGCCACCAGAGAGAAACGCGATCCCGGGGACTGCTGCCGGCACTGTGCGCCGCAGGCAAATCAGCGTGGCTTCAGCGACTTGCTGCGGCGTAGCGGCCGCTGGGCAAGCGCGTCCGGGCTCGACCATATTGGGTTTCAAAATCATATATTCCAGTGCCACACCTCGCTGATGCAGCGCGTGAAAGACCGCGTGCAAAACGTCTTCGGTGACACCTGCAGAAGTTGCGAGCGTGTGATCCCCCTCCATTAAAACTTCGGGCTCGACGATGGGCACTATACTGAGCTCTTGGCAAATGGCCGCGTAGTGCGCCAGCGCATGCGCATTGCTGGCAATTGCCTGTAGCGTGGGGATGCCCGCTCCGATATGAATGACCGCGCGCCATTTGGCGAAACGCGCGCCCAACTGTTTGTATTCGCTAAGCCGCTGCGTCAGACCGTCCAGGCCTTGCGTGAATGTTTCACCGGGAAACCCCGATAGCGCTACAGCGCCTTTATCCACCTTAATCCCGGGAACCATGCCGTGCGCTTTCAATAGCTCGGGCAATGGCACGCCCGCGACACTTTTCTGTGTGAGAGTCTCTTCGAACAGGATTACGCCGCTGATAAAGTCGCTCAGGCCAGGCGTAGCAAATAACAGCTCACGGTAATCGCGCCGGGCAGCTTCCGTGTTCGTTATATTCGCCGCTGTGAACCGTTTTTCTATCGTGCCTCCACTTTCATCGGCGGCGAGAAGTCCCTTGCCTGGCGCGGTGAGTTCGGCGATTGTTTTTGCTAAGGCTTGTGAGGATATCGACATAGAAACTCTCATACGATTATTAAAGTTTGGCGCTATGCGTGGCGGGCGTCGTTAAGCCGGTGAAGGATGGGCTCGTTCAAACCATGGTCGTATCCCAGCGTACTGACGGACGCCGTTGCCAGATTAAAGCGACGTGCTTCGACCGCAGGTAACGCAAGCCAGCGCGCGATCAGCATGCGCAATATGTCGCGGTGCGCAAACACCAGCACGTTGCTCTCCAGCGCACGGATCTTGGCCACCACACGGTCCGCGCGCGCAGCTACCTGCTCTAGCGTTTCCCCGCCCGGGCAACCGTTTTCGAATAATCCCCAGCCGGGATGCTCGGTTCGTATATCCACCGTCCGTCGACCTTCATAATCCCCGTAGTCCCATTCCATCAGATCGAGATCGGCCTCTGCGGATTCACCAAATCCCGCCAGCTCGGCAGTCTGCCTGGCCCGTTTCAGCGGGCTGGTGAATACTTGGGCAAAGCTCAATTCTTTTAAGCCCGCACGCAGTCCTTGTGCGGCTTGCTCGCCGCGTTCGGTAAGCGGAATATCAGTACGCCCGGTGTGTTGCCCGGTGATCGACCAGGCAGTCTCGCCGTGGCGCACCATATAAAGTTGTGGCAATGTCTCGTTCATTTTTGCAGCCTTCGTCTCCAAGCTATCCCGAATTATGGTCGCCAATACCGATAGCCTTTTATTTGCAGGCTGATCATTTCGGGCGCGCCAGCGGGAACAAACTCCACCTCCAAAGGAAAAGCATTTTCTTTCAGATGGTAAGCACCCATGCTGATACGGCATGCTTTAAAGCGCACCCCTTCACGCGCCAGCGCGGCCACCAGCGTTGCCGTATCGTTGTTATTTGCGAGCAAAGAAGTGAGGCCCCCTTCATAAGCAACAACTTCGATTTTCACCTTCTTGGGACCAAGGTCATGCATGACTTTTTGTATTTGTAAAAATGCACGACGCTGTGCGTCTGAATCGCCTACAGTCATTTGCATGACGAATGGAACGGGACTCACATCGGCAGCTTGAGCATGCGAGCTCACGCCAAGCAAGGCTAACAGCAGCAAACAGGAACGGAACAAAGCAGTCATGGGTACTTACTCCAAATCAAAATTATCCAGTGTTGATAGTGGCTTGTTATGCCGTTTCTATCTTTGGGTTTTCGTGTCTGAGGATGGCCATTCCACTTCCTTGCTAACCTTTTAATTCACCGGACATGCGCGGCTTTTCGCGAAGGTCCGGTGAATGATGGGTTGGGTTGCTCAAAGGCTGCGCCCATCAAAATGCCCCACCTTAATGGATGACAAGTCGACATCATCCAAGCAGCGGGCGTTGATAGCCATCATGTAGTTACCAGTAGGCGCTATACCTTCGCTGTATGGCGCACACCCGCACTTGAGGCAGTAGCGATGCTTGATGGTGTGCTTATTGAATGTGTATGTGCCCATGCCGTCTTCAGGGGTGAGCAAACGAAAACTCTCGCGGGGAATAAACCAGTGAAGCGCACCGCGCTTGCTACAAATTGAGCAATTGCACTCCATGATTTTTTCTAAATTGCCTTCCGCCTCGAACGCGACCTGCCCACAGTGGCAGCTACCTTTGTAAATCATTGGATTGTTCCTTTTGATTTATTTGAGACCTCCGGTATGCCAGCGGTGCTGGCCTTTGAGGCTCACGTCCGAATTCAGGGGCGCGACGCGGTTTCATCGCGGCGCGTCCACTGGAATGAAGTGTTAGCCGTCACTGATGCAGCAACATACGTGGCATCAGGCACTGGCCAGATTCCATTCCTTCAGGTTCTCTTCCGTTGCCTCCCGCGATTGCGTTTCATTCTTCTCTATGCCCAGCAGTTCGATGTCGTGAAAGCGGCCATCAGTTTTGACATTCGCTTTCCACTTCACGTCAAAGCCTACAACCTGCACTTTCTGAAGCGGTGGCAGAGCCCCTACTAGAAGGGCGTTCGATGGATCACTTTCATTTAGCGTTGCAACATCTAACCTGCTACTCCAATGGAACTCACGAGAACCCTCAAGCTTGGTGAACTGAGTGCTGCGAATCCAAAACTTCCGTCGAACTATGTTCCATTTGGCAGAACCGCTAACCGCGCTCAAAAGACCTAGTCCGCCAGTAAACGTGTCTTGGAGTAGCAGGTCAGTTGCGTGATCTTTGCAAATCTTCTCCGTCAAACTGAAACGCGTAAAGATGCAAGTCGGGTCAGCCTTCGCATAAAATTTCTTCCGAGCGTGATGCTGAATCAACTTTACGAAGGCATTGGTGAGTTGTTGCTGAGTAAGGCCGATGTACGCTTCGAAATCGGTTAACGACTCAAAAGCAAGGAACTTCTTCGAACTTTTCAGCCGAGCCTCAGCCGTAGTTCGCAGAAGGTAGTCGTTGCAGACGAAGATGACCGTCTTTCCGGCAGTGGGTGCGTCGCATATGTGGACGAGCGTCTCGAGAATTACGGCGTCTCTAAACCCCTTTTCGTTCGCCTTGTCCTTTGGGTCAAAGGTGAAAGGCGGTTTTCTCCAAATCGCAGCGTCGACCACTGTCGTCCAATCGATTTTTGTCACAGGGGTCGGCGACTGAGTTCCTGCGTGCCCCTTCAGCCACTTCTCAAGTTTCGCCTTTACTTGGTTCCGAACTGTTGCTTCGTTGCACTTGTGTGAGTACGCTGAGTTGGTTATGCCGGCAAGCTCTGTGAAGTTATCGGCTATGTTGGAAAGAGCCTTTAAGGCTGAGGTGGTCTGCTGAAAGTGCAACTCACCGAAGACCACCTCTGGAACGTGCAGTTCCAGAGGTATTAGCGATGAGTTCTTCGTCCAAAACTCGTCGAAAGCAACGCAGACCGGAAGCCTCTTATCTTTGTCCCACAAGATATTCTGTCCACCACTACAAGGTGGGGTGGCGGCGGGGTTCGAAGCACTTTGGGCATTTGCACTTTCTTGATCAGTTGATCGGCGGCGACGCAATTTGGTGACAGCTAACGTTTAGCCTGCGCGGCTTTTCGCGCAGGTCCGGTGGAATGAAAAGTTAGCCAGATATTAGTGTCGAACATCGGTGACTTGAATTAGATGAAACCCAAACACTGTACGTATGACGGGACTGATCTCCCCAACAGACAAGCAGAATGCAATTTTTTCGAACTCAGGGATCATTACGCCTTTCTTGAAATATCCAAGGTCACCACCTGGACTCGAGGACCGTCGATCAGCGTAATTGAGCCAAACCGTTTCAAATGACGCTCCATTAAGAAGTTCAAGCCGGGCTTTGGACAATTTGGTATATGCGGCCCGTAGCTCATCAGGTGTAGCTTTAGGGCCGGCGGGCGTATCTTTAGGAAACGCGGTGATTGCAATATGACGCGCCCGAACTTCTCTACGATCTTTAGCGTCAGAGCCACACGTTAGGTTGGGAAAGGCGCTTATCTGTTCAATAGATGGAGATGCGTCCGGAGAAGTGCGGTGCTCGTAAGGAACATTAGAAGAACAACCGCATAGCAAGACAACGAACGTGCAAATTGCGATACGCATAGGTTTTCTCATGGTTAACGTTAAATAGACGGCACCAACTTTAGAGCAGGACGCTGTCTTAAATCAACGGTCATTTAGTAACCTGATTGAATTCAATGGCTGCTATCTGTACCGCTTATTTTAGTAAGGCCTAAAATTTAGCGGGGAAGCTAAAGTCGTTTCTGAATATCCGTTCAAGTTACTAAACTGTCGGGATCGCCACTAGCCCAACCTGCGCACCCTCGCTAGTTTTTTTAACCTCATACCCATCGCCATCCCCTTTTTTGAAGTTTATCGCTGTCTATCGTTATAGAAGATTACGGCAACGATTTCGTTGCATTTTCCACCCATTTCCACTCGCGAATTTCCGGCATATCTTCACCGTGCTGGCGAATGTATTGCGCGTGTTCGATCAGCTTGTCGCGAATGAATTGGGTTAAGTAAGCCCCACGCGATCCCAAGCTTGGCACGCGATCAATCACATCCTGTGCCAGGTGAAAGCGGTCGAGGTCGTTTAACACGGCCATGTCGAACGGCGTGGTGGTGGTGCCTTCCTCCTTATAACCGCGAACATGCAGATTGCCATGGTTGGGGCGACGATACAGCAGGCGGTGGATTAGCCAGGGATAGCCGTGATAGGCAAACACAATGGGTTTGTCGTGGGTGAACAAGATTTCAAACGCCTTGTCGCTGAGGCCGTGGGGATGTTCATTTTGCGGTTGCAGCGCCATCAAATCGACGACATTAATCACGCGGATTTTGAGCTCCGGCAAATGCTGCCGCAGCAGGTCGACTGCCGCCAAAGTTTCCAGCGTCGGCACATCGCCGGCGCACGCCATCACCACATCGGGCTCGCTACCTTCGTCATTGCTTGCCCATTGCCAGATACCCAGTCCCGCGTCGCAATGCTTGATCGCGGCATCCATGTCGAGCCACTGCAATGCGGGTTGCTTGCCGGCCACGATCACATTGATGTATTCGCGGCTGCGCAAACAATGGTTAACCACCGACAGCAAGGTATTGGCATCCGGCGGCAGATACACACGAATGACGTCGGCTTTTTTATTCACGACATGGTCGATGAAGCCGGGATCTTGATGGCTGAAGCCATTGTTATCCTGTTGCCACACGTGCGAAGTCAGCAGATAGGTTAGCGACGCAATGGGCCGTCGCCACGCAATATCACGAGAGACCTTGAGCCACTTGGCGTGTTGATTGAACATCGAATCGATGACGTGGATAAAGGCTTCGTAGCAGGAAAAAAATCCGTGGCGACCGGTGAGCAGATAGCCCTCCAGCCAGCCTTGGCATAGGTGCTCACTCAGTACTTCCATCACACGGCCCTCGGGGCCGAGTTGCACATCGCTCTCAAGAATTTCTGCCATGAAAGTGCGATCGGTGACTTCAAATACCGGCGTCAAGCGATTCGAGGTGGTCTCATCCGGGCCGAATACGCGGAAGTTGCGTGCGCTGGCGTTCAGCTTCAGCACATCGCGCAGAAACGCGCCGGTCACGCGCGTGGCCTCAGCTTTGATCGAACCGGGTGCGGTTACGGCCACTGCGTAGTCATCAAAATTCGGCAGATCGAGATCGCGTAGCAGCACACCGCCATTGGCATGCGGGTTCGCGCCCATACGGCGTGTGCCCACAGGTGCAAGCTCGGCGAGTTCTGGAATAAGCCTGCCGGTTTGATCAAATAACTCCTCGGCTTGGTAACTCTTGAGCCAGGTTTCCAGCACCTGCAGATGCGCGGGATTCTCAGCCATATTCGACAGAGGCACCTGATGTGAGCGCCACGAACCTTCGGTCTGCAAGCCATCGACTTCCTTCGGCCCGGTCCAGCCTTTGGGCGTGCGCAGAATAATCATCGGCCACAGCGGGCGCTGCTTAAAACCGTTGCTGCGCGCTTCGGTTTGGATGCCACGAATCTCCGTGACGATCCGATCGAGCGTCTCAGCCATCAGCGGGTGAACTTTTTCCGGGTCGTCGCCTTCGACGAAATACGGTTTGTAGCCGTAGCCACGGAACAGCATGTCCAGTTCCTCGTGGCTGATGCGGGCGAGCAGCGTCGGGCTGGCGATCTTGTAGCCGTTCAAATGCAGGATGGGCAGCACTGCGCCGTCGTGCACCGGATTCAGAAATTTGTTGGAGTGCCAGCTGGTCGCCAGCGCGCCGGTCTCGGCTTCGCCGTCGCCCACCACGCACGCGATGATCAAATTCGGATTATCAAATGCCGCGCCGTACGCGTGCATCAGTGAATAGCCGAGCTCACCGCCTTCGTTGATCGAGCCGGGCGTTTCCGCCGCGACATGGCTGGGGATGCCGCCGGGAAAGGAAAACTGCGTGAACAGCTTTTTCATCCCCTGCTCGTCTTGAGAAATGTTCGTATACAGCTCGCTGTAGCTGCCCTCCAGATACGTGTTAGCGACGATGCCCGGCCCGCCATGTCCGGGGCCGGTTACGTACAGCATATTCAAGTCGTATTGTTTGATGATGCGATTCAGATGCACGTAAATAAAATTCAGCCCCGGCGTGGTGCCCCAATGGCCTAGCAAACGCGGCTTCACGTGTTCCAGCGTCAACGGTTTTTTGAGCAGCGGGTTGTCGTATAGATAAATCTGCCCGACTGAAAGGTAATTGGCGGCACGCCAGTAGGCGTGCATTTTGCGCAGCAGATCGGGCGACAACGGCGTGGCCGTAACCTCAGATTGTTTCGTGTTCATGATCCAGGGCCATCCTTATTTTGTGAGTGTTCCAAAACGTAGCAGACGGATTTTGCAATCATCACTTCTTCATCCGTATGCATCACGCGTACCGGGACCCGGCTGGTGTCAGCTGAGATTAAACCTGCATTCGCAGCATTGCGCGTTTCATTGATCTCGATGCCAAGAAATGCCAGCCCGTCGCAAATCCGTGCGCGAATCACCGCGGCGTTCTCGCCGATGCCGCCCGCAAAGACCAGCGCGTCCACTCCCCCGAGCGCGGCGGCATACGCGCCGATGCATTTTTTTATCTGGTAGCAAAATAGCGCCACCGCTTCAGCGGCGCGCACATCGTCGGCTTCGCGCGCGAGCAAATCGCGCAGATCGGAGCTCGTTTCCGACACACCGAGCAATCCCGACTCGTGGTTGACCATGTGATGAAACTGCTGCGCAGTCATGTGCTCGGTTTGCGCCAGAAACCACACCAGCCCAGGATCGAGATCGCCGGAGCGGGTGCCCATAGGCACGCCGCCAGTCGGTGTAAAGCCCATGCTGGTGTCGAAACTTTTACCGTCGCGCACCGCGGCGAGACTCGCGCCATTGCCAAGATGGGCCAGGATCACGCGGTCCGCCGCCGCCTCGGTGCCCGCCACGCGCGCGAGTTCTTCCACCAGAAACGCATACGACAGACCGTGAAAGCCATAACGCTCGACGCCCAGCGTCTGCAAGCGCCGTGGAATCGGCAATATGCTGGCGACGCGGGGCATGTCGCGATGAAAGGCACTGTCTGAGCATACGATTTGGGGCAGGCTCGGCACCCGCTCGCGCAACAAATCGATTAGCGCAAGTGCGGAAGGCAGATGTTGGGGCGCGTAGGCAATGCTGCCGCGCAGTGCATCGAGCAAGCTTGGAGTAACGCGTTGCGGCGCGGGATCGTGCGAGCCACCGGCGACGATGCGGTGGCCTATCGCGGCAATCGACGTGAGGCCGATTTGCTGGTCGAGCCAGTCGACCAAAAAATTCGCCGCCGACGGGTGATCGAAGTCGCCGAGGACGCGGTTGTCGTGCTGATTGCGCGAGGGGTCGTCAAACGTCAGCGTGGTCTCGCGCAACCCGATACGTTCGATTTTTCCGTGTAGCCGTCGCAGCGGCGCATCGTCCATCGTGTACAACGCAAACTTGATGCTCGACGAGCCACCATTGATCGCCAGAACGGTCGGCACTTGTGGCCTCATGCGCGCTTGTGTTCAGTGGCCAGCGCTCACGCGCCACACCACATTGCCTACATCGTCAGCGACCAGCAGTGCGCCGTGTTTGTCGAGCGCCACTCCCACCGGTCGGCCATAGGCCTTGCCCTCCGCACTGAGGAAACCGGTTAGCACATCCAAGGGCGCGTCACTTGCTGGCTTGCCATTTTTGAACGGCACGAAGATCACCTTATAGCCACTATGCGGCCGCCGGTTCCACGAACCATGCTGGCCTATGAACATGCCGTTGACGAAGGGGGCGGGCAACGTGGTGCCGGTGGCGGACGCTAACCCAAGGGGTGCGGTGTGTGCCCCTACCGCGTAGTCCGGCACAATCGCGGTGGCGACCAGATCGGGCCGCGGCGGCTGTACACGCGTATCGATATGTTGGCCGTAATAACTATACGGCCAGCCGTAAAAGCCGCCGTCGCGCACACTGGTTAGATAGTCGGGAACCAGGTCGCTGCCGAGCTCGTCGCGCTCGTTCACCACGGTCCACAGTGCGCCACTCTGCGGCTCCCACGCCAGACCATTCGGGTTGCGCAGGCCAGAGGCAAAAATGCGGTGCGCGCCGTTTTTGCGGTCCACTTCCCAAATTGCCGCGCGACCGACCTCGGCCGCCATGCCATTTTCAGCGACATTGCTATTCGAGCCGACGGTGACATAAAGCTTGGTGCCATCGGGACTGGCAAGCAAATTTTTGGTCCAGTGGTGATTAATCAGCCCAGCGGGCAGGTCGATCAGCTTCACGCCCGCCGCCGTAATTTGCGTCTCCCCCTCGACATAAGGAAAGCGCCAGATGGCGTCTGAATTCGCGACATAGAAATCTTTGCCGACTAGCGCCATGCCAAACGGCGAATTCAAGCCTTGCAAAAATATCGTCCGCGTTTGCGCCAGACCATCCGCACCGATGCCGCGTAGCAGCGTAATGCGATTGGCGCTCGGCACGCCCGCCCCCGCACGTTTCATTACCAGCTTCATCGCCCAGCCTTTGATCCCTTTTGCATCTTCCGGTTTGGGCGGCGCGTTCGATTCGGCGACCAGCACATCGCCATTGGGCAGCACATAGAGCCAGCGTGGGTGATCGAGATTTTTTGCGAGCGCACTGACCGTAGTGCCTGCTGCAGATGCGGGTTTGACGCCGTCAGGCCAGCCCTGCGCGGGGGCGATATTGACCGTGGGAATGAGGGTGGGGTTAGGTTCCGGCAGCGTCGGCTTTGCGCCAAAGCTTGCCGTTGGGGGCAACTTGGTCATCTCGCCACATGCCGTTAAGCCAATCACGACGCTTATAAAAATGATAATGACAGCGTGCTGCTTATTCATGATCGTTCCTTTAATGTTGACCCGCGTGCAGCTGACGGCGATCTGTTATCCATGCACGACACAAATGTATGTAATACCGCTTCGCCGAAAAACGCTCCGTGCGCCAGCGCGCACAACGATAAAATATTTATGCTGGCTTGGTGTCGTTCGGCCTTACCCGAGGCTTGATCCCAACCAGCTTGGTGCGCTTCAACATCAGCGCATTGACGGCCACCAATCCCGAGCTACCCGACATCGCCAGCGCGGCGATCTCAGGGCTCAAGGTAAACGGATACAACACGCCCGCCGCGAGCGGGAATGCAATGGTGTTGTAACCCACTGCCCACCAAAGATTCTGGTGCATCTTGCGCAACGTGGCGCGGGACAGCTCAAGTGCGCCGACCACGTCGAACGGGTCGCTTTTCATCAGCACCACATCGGCGCTCTCCATCGCCACGTCGGTGCCCGCGCCGATGGCAAAACCGACGTCGGCTCGCGTCAGCGCAGGCGCATCGTTGATGCCATCGCCCACCATGCCGACCTTGTTGCCTTGCGCTTGCAGCTCTTTGACCTTCTCCGCCTTTTGTCCCGGTAGTACGTCGGCGAGCACGATGTCGATACCGAGTTCGCGGCCGATACGATCGGCGGTGGCACGGTTGTCGCCGGTGAGCATGGCGACTTTCACGCCGCGCTGCTGCAGCGCCTGGATCGCGTCCTTCGACGTGGGTCGCAACGCGTCGGCGATGGCGATGAGCCCGAGCAGCTTGCCGCCGTGGGCGACATGCACGACGGTGCGGCCTGCGCCCTGCATCTCCTCGGCTTTGGCGGCCAGGTTGTTCATGTCGACCTGTTCGGCGTCCATCAATTTACGATTACCCAGCAGCACCGTGCGTCCGGCAACTTCCGCTTTCGCGCCCATGCCGTCGATATTGGTAAAGCCGCTGCTAGGCTGTGTTGGCATATCCGCAGCCCGCTTCAATATCGCTTGCGCGAGCGGGTGTTCGGAACCCTGTTCAACTGCAGCGGCCAAGGCCAACATGACGTCCACGTTGCTACCCGCCGCGACTACCACACCCACGACATCGGGCTGTCCCAGGGTCAGCGTGCCAGTCTTGTCGAAGATGATGACGTTGAGTTTGGTGGCCTCTTCCAGCGCGGCGGCGTTCTTGAACAGGATGCCGTTCATCGCGCCGAGGCCGGTGCCGACCATGATCGCCATCGGCGTGGCGAGGCCCAGTGCATCCGGGCAGGCGATCACGAATACGGTGATGGTCAGCGTCATCGCAAACAGCAGTGGCTGGCCGAGCCACCAGAACCACACCGCGAAGGTTGCAAGACCGATCACAATCGCGGCGAGCACCAGCCATTGCGCGGCCCGGTCCGCCAGCCGCTGGCCGGGGGCCTTGGAGTTCTGCGCCGTCTGCACCAGCTTCACGATCTGGGCGAGCGCGGTGTCGGCACCGACTTTGGTGGCGCGGTATTTGAAGCTGCCGCTTTTGTTGATGGTCGCGCCGATCACGGATGCCCCCACTGCTTTTTTGACCGGCATCGATTCACCGGTGAGCATGGATTCGTCGACCTGTGATTCGCCTTCGATCACTTCGCCGTCCACTGGAATTTTATTGCCGGGCCGGATGATCACCGTGTCACCTACGATCAACTCGGCGGTTGGCAGTTCTACCCCGTGCCCCGCGCGCAGCACCATCGCTTTCGGCGGCGCGAGGTCCATCAGTGCGCGTATCGCATCGGAGGCACCCGCGCGGGCGCGCATCTCCAGCCAGTGGCCCAGCAGAATAAACACCAGCAGCACCGAAGAGGCCTCGTAGAACTGTTCGCCCTCGAAGAAAAACGTCGCGCCGATACTGAAAAAATAGCCGGTGCCCACCGACAGCAGCACCAGCACCGCCATATTGGCCACACCATTGCGGATGGCGCGAAACGCGGCCACGTAAAACGGCCAGCCGGGATAGATAATCGCGCCGCTCGCCAGTACGAACAGAAAAATATTGCGTGCTATGCCAAACGGCGGTTCAAGTTTGAAAGACTCCATGCCCATCGAGGCGTAAAGAAACACCGGTACCGCAAATATCAACGCGATGAAGAAACGGTTGCGCATGTCACGCGCCATCGCCTGCATGTCCATGCCCGCGCCGTGGCCCATCTCATGGCCCATGCTGTCCCTGTCCGCATGCTCGGCAGGATGCGCGGCCTGGGCGACCGTACCCGGTACGACGTGTGCAGTGTGCTCACCGTGCGCGGGCGGGGCAGGGGTGGCGACTACGGAGCCGACAGTGATTTGCGTATCGCTAGACGAAGGCGCTTGTTCACAAAGGTGCCTGGGCACAAGCTCACCGCTGCAATGATGGCCGCACTCGCGAACTTTGGCCTGTATCGCGTCAAGCCCCGTCAGCGTCTCGTCGTACCGCACCGTCGCGTTGCCGGAAGCGTAGTTCACCTCGATCTGCTGTACCCCCGGCATCCTGGAGAGTTGCTTCTCAACGCCTCGGGCGCTCAACGGGGAGAGCAGATCGCGTACATCAATGACGCTCGTTTTCATCGTTGCTCCTGCAATGTCTCTGAAACACTTCCTTTGTTAGAAACGTTCATTGCCTGTGGGCTCTGAGCGAGGGGCGTCATTCAGTCCGTGCCGCAGCTTGCTCACGGCGGTGTAGACAACTCGACGTGCTCGATTCACCGCGCCCAGCGGTTTATGTTCTGGCAGCGCGTGCCAGGGCGTGTAAGAGAGGTTCTCGCAGAAGGTCGTTTGCGCGGGTGAATCGAACTGCTGAGCCGGAATCGTGATTTTGGCTACGAGCACCGGAGGAGCGGCGGCCTCCTTCCACTCCACGGTTGATTGCTCTATGGGCGTGCTTTCAACATCCTTGAATGTCTGAACGTAAAAGTTAAAACACGCTTCGCCCGAGCGCAACGTGCTGGCCATCGTCCTTTGCAGATAGTCCGCGTCCGGCCGCGAAAAAAACCCGGGAGCCTTGGCTCTGTCGTCTGAACAGGACTTCGCAAAAAACTTGATCGCCTTTCTGTCTCGCCCCACACCCAGACGGTAGGGCGTCATCGACCAATACTGCTGGTACAGCGGATTTGCGATACGCGTGCCGCTTATTTTTAGTGCCAGACGGGTGTTGTGCAGGCCCAACTGCGATGCCGCTGCCAGCTTGTTGAGCACGTTAGGTTTTTCAGTCATGATTTTTTCGTGAAATCCCTTCAGCATCCCAAGATATTGCTTGGGGCTGTCCACAAAGAAAAAGGGATGATTGATCATGATGAAGTCCTGCGTTTTGGCGTCCTTCTCTTCGGTAATGATTTTCTCGCCTGCTACGCCGGTCAGCTTGATCGCCATGCCTCGCGCGTCTTTGTCTTTGTCGGGATTGATTTCCGAGGCGCCATTCGAGAAACGGATCCATGCCTGGTAGCGCTTGCCGGGCTCAAACACGCCTTGGCGGAGTTCATTGGGCAATCGTGCGTCGACGTCAAATGTGGCCCGAACGCATCCATGGGGTTTGGCATGGGCGTCCCGCATTGCCGGTCGTCGACCCTCTGTATACCGACTATTGATGTAGTCGGCGATGGTTTCCGCCATGCGCTGATGGGTATCAGCTTCACCCGGCTCCGCGCGCTCCCCGAGTTCTGTATCGAGACCGAGGTCGATATTGGGAGCCAGTGGGCTTGGCTCTGCGAGCGATGGTTTTACCGGGCTGGTACAACCCAACAGGAAGCACATGCCTATCGCAATACCAGTAAGTCGTCGATCCATAGTCCTGCTCCCGTTTAATTATTGAGCGTGCCGGGAATTGAAGCCCGTCACTGCATTTCGCTTACTGGATGCTTTTAATGATGGCGCTTGAGCAAGCCTTGCGACCCTCAAGATAAGCACGCGTTGCAGCAATCACGATAGGCACGACACCAAAGATAATGAATACCAGGTCGCCGGGGAAGCGCAGCCACTCCAATAAGCGCGGCAGATCGCCTGCGGTGTAGGCGAGGCTACGGGCATGCCAATAGCCGTTTTCCAGCACATCGACCAATTGCAGCACGCCAGCCGGAAACAGACTCATGACGACCATCATCATCAGGCCGCCGTTGAGGCCCCAAAAACCCACGCGTATATATTTTTCAAGGTCTCGCCACAGCGTCTCGCTGGCGGTCTGGCGAATGACGAAGACGATGAGGCCGATACCCAGCATGCCGAACACGCCCATCATCGCGGCATGGCCGTGGTTAACCGTGAGTAGAGTACCCACCTCGAAGTAATTGATGATCGGAAGGTTAATAAGAAAACCGAAAATCCCGGCACCGACAAAGTTCCAAAAGCCGACCGCCATCAGAAAATAGAAGGTCCATTTATGCGGCACATCTACGCGCGGGCGTGCGGCATCGGAACTGGGCCGGGATAGTCGGACGAAATCCCAGGCGTCGAGCGTGATGAGCGTGAGCGGCACCACCTCCAGTGCGGAGAACAGCGCACTCAAGGCCATGTT
Source organism: Thiobacillaceae bacterium (assembly GCA_031366105.1). Lineage (GTDB taxonomy): Bacteria > Pseudomonadota > Gammaproteobacteria > Burkholderiales > Thiobacillaceae > Thiobacillus. The sequence continues at coordinate 124,910 of JANLZE010000144.1, forward strand.
GAAGCTGGTCTGCCCGGTCCGGTACCAGTGATGTCCGGTACCGATGAATCCACCAGCGAAGTAGAGAATCGCGTCGAGGTAAATGACGCGCGTTGCGGTCAGGCGCGACACGACACCGAACTGGAGGAAGATGATCGCGACCATGACGGTGACGAAGAATTCGAAGAAGCCTTCGACCCACAGGTGGATGATCCAGAAGCGCCAGGCGTCGACTATCGAGAAATGGGTGGTGCCGTCAAAGAACATCGCCGGCAGATAAAACACCGGAATTGCGATCGCCGCGAGTAGAAACAGCCCGGCGATCTCGCGGCGCTCGGGATCGCGCAAAGCCGGGAGCACGGCGCGAAACAGCAGTCCGAACCAGAACAGCAACGCGACTGCGAGCAACATTTGCCAGGCGCGACCGAGTTCGAGATATTCCCATCCTTGGTCCCCGAACCAAAACCAAAGCTGCGGCAACCATTGCCGCATGCCCGCCCATTCACCGAGCAGGCTGCCAACCACGACCACCACCAAGGCCCAGAACAAAGCGTCAATGCCTGTTTTCTGCCCAGTAGGGTCACCGCCGCCCAATGCCGAAGCCAGGAAAAGTGCACCAGCGACATAGGCGGTCGCGATCCAAAAAATCGCCAGTTGCAGATGCCAAGTCCGCACAAGGTTGCTTGGCAACCAGGCGGCGAGATCAAATCCATAAAAAGAACCGGGGTCGGCGCGGTAGTGGGCGACGGCGCCTCCCACCAAGGTTTGCGCGAGCAACAGCAACGCGACCACGGCGAAGTATTTCAAGGTCGCGCGCTGAGCGGGGGTGACGCGATCATCCAATAGTCTTGGGTGCAGATATCCCGGACGGGCCTTCCAACCGAGATAGTCGAACTTGCCAAACGCCAGCAATACCAGCGCGGTACCCGCGAGTAAAAAAATCAAACTCAATGCGCTCCACAATACTGCGTCTGCGGTCGGTGTGTTTCCAGCTACCGGATCGTAGGGGAAGTTGTTGGTATAGGAATGGGTCGTACCGGGCCGGTTGGCGACTGAGGCCCACGCCGCCCACGCGACGAATGCGCTGAGCTGCTTTAGTTCAGTCGGATCACTGATGGTTTGGGCTGTGAGGCCACCGTTTTTTGCCGGAGTGGAAAAGTACGCATTCCACACCCTCGGCTGATTTCTGAACCAGTCTCCAAAAGCGGGCCCTACGGCCAGCACGTCGCTTTTAGGATCGTAACGATTCAGTTTTAACTCTGTGCGCACTTCCGCCTCGACAATGGCGCGCTGCGCGGATGTTAACTTGTCGGGGGTTAAGCCGTAGCGCTGTTGGGCAAGGCTGGTCGCGCCATGCAGCGCCAGAGTGTGCAGATACTCGGCCGAGAAATCGGGACCAAGCATCGCGCCATGGCCCCAGATCGTGCCGTTGTCCATTAGCCCGTACTTGAGAAATACCTGCTGGCCCTCGCGAACGACGTCGCCGGTAAACAGCACCGATCCGTCAGGGCCTGTCACTTTGTCAGGGATGGGCGGCGCTTCGTGATAGACCTTGAACGTGAGCAGCACGAGCACCGCAAAGCCGAGCGCCATAGTGAGAAGGCTGAGACGCCGCCACCAGGCGGACAGCGTCTCGTTGGTGTGGCGTTCAGACATTGGCGCTGCCGGGTCCGAGCGCTCGTTCTGCATTACGTGGCCTTGACGAGGTGGTTCACCATCATGCCCTGGTCTTCGTGCTCCAGGTTATGGCAGTGCACCACATAGATCTGATCGCCTTTATAGCTGTTGGTAAAATCAATCGCGATGCGGACGGTTTCTCCGGGCCAGACCAGCACCGTGTCCTTCCACCCCAAATCGGTTACCAGGCGGCCGCTCGTGTCCTGGGCCAGCTTGCGAATCTGGCCGGGGCTGTTGGCACGGCTAACGACCTGAAACGAAAACCCATGCATATGCATCGGATGCGGCATGCTTGCTTTCGCATTCTGGAAGTCCCATAACTCAATGGTGTTGCTGCGGCTCTGGATTGGATAGCGATTCATGTCGAAGCTTTCGCCGTTAATCACCCAGCGCATCCCTTGCATCGCCAGACTGATGTTGCGCACCGTGGCTTTCGTGGTGTCGATACGCGCAATAGTGGAAAGCCGCGCGGGAAGCGTTGGCGATACGGCTTTGGCCTGACGGGCGACCACGAGCTTCATGATGTCAAAATCGGCGCCGAGCGCCAAACCCGATCCGCCCATGCCCCCCATCATGCCGCCCATGCCCCCCATCATCTCGCTATTCATCGCTTCGAAGGCGAGGCTTTTGAGCATGACTTCGTCGTTCGCGCCCAACTGACTGGCGTCGAACAGGATATCCAGCCGCTCGCCCGGCGCCAGAAAAACTTCCTGCACGGTGTAAGGGCGATCCAACAAACCGGCGTCGACGCCGATCACGGCATACGGCAGCGTTTTTCCGCGGTGCACGAAAGCCAGTTTGTAAATACGTGAATTCGATCCATTCAGGATGCGAAAGCGATACAGGCGGTTGGTGATGTCCAACTGCGGCTGCGGCGTCAGATTGACCAGGATCGTATCGCCCAGCTGCCCCATCATCTGTTGCATCATGTTGCTCGAATAGCTGAGCTTGCCGGTATTGTCGAATTGCTTGTCCTGGATTAGCAGCGGGAGTTCGGTGACACCGGGCTCGAGTTGCAACGCGCTGCGCAGCGCGCGCTCGTCCTCGTCCTCGACGATGAGCATTCCCGCCTGACCGAAATAGGCCTGTTTTGCGGTCAGGTTATGCGCGTGCGTGTGGTACCAGTACATGCCGCCGCGGTTGGTGACAGGAAACGTGTAGTCATACTGCCCGCCAGCGGCGACGGTACTGCGCGGGTGGCCGTCCATCACGCCGGGTACATGCAGACCGTGCCAGTGAATAATCGTTGGCTCGCCCAGATCATTTTGCAAGCGCGCGGTGAATTGTTTGCCACGCTGGATGCGTATCGTCGGGTTTTGATAGGTCTTGCCTGCGTATTGCGCGGCGTAGGTCAAAAACGGCGAAGGCTTGCCCTGAATCAACGGCAACGTGATCGCCCGAGCATTGAGGGTCAAGGGCGCGTCGGTAACATCGAGCATACCCAGCGGGCCGCTGTTGCCGGGGATAAGTAAGGGCGTGCGCCGTAGCTCTGCGCGCCCCGCCAGGGTGTCTTGTAAATTATTCTGACCGTCGCTCCTCGCGGATTTGTATAGATAGCCGCCGCCTACCAAGCCTAGTCCCGCTACGCCAGCATATTGCAGAAATTTGCGTCTTTGCATTTGGTTACCCCGTTTGTATCAGTGCCGTATCCCACCCCTCTAGCAGGGCATGCATTAACGTCAGACACCGAGTGGCTAGATGTGCGAAAAAACAGCAGGATTAGTGGCTTATCGCTTGTTGGAGAACTGGAAGGCCACACCCGCCGCGCTCGACGGCCCGTCCCATAGTTCAGCCGTGATCGGCTCTACGCGAAGCAAGCGTACATTCGGATCATCGGGCCCGCCTGGAAACCAGGCGTCGTCGGTCTTCTTCCAGATGTTTTTTGTTTGAGCGGTGTCGCGTGTCACGAAAGCGCGGCCGGTGATGGAGAGATAAACGCCATCAACTTCGTCGATGAAGACCAGGCCGATATCATGATCCGCGCCGATCTCGTCGTCCTTGGCGCCGCGTACGTCGGTCACGAACCAGATCACACCAGCGTCGCGGTCAGCCCGCGCTTCCAGTGGCCGCGCGCGCAAGCCGCCACTAAATTGCGTCGACAGCATGCCCACGCGCACTTTCTCGATAACATCCCAGACGCGGGGAAGGCGGTTCGGCTCTGTGATATCAGAGGCCGAGATCTCCAAGGCGCTTGCTTGCTCCACACCGGCTGGTTGTTTCATGTCTTGTGGCTTATCCATCTCATTCTCCAAAAATAAACTGGTTTGCTTGAAATCTCTCCCGATTACGCAAGGGCGAGATGCGACTCTTCACCGAAAGCTCACTGTGCGCTAACCACAACAGGGGTCTTCCACTGTTTCCCATCGATACCCAGGAATATCGCCTGGTAAGTCCCTGGCGTCAGTTTTAACGTGCCTTGATGCGGTAGCGAGATCGTTGCGCGTGCGCCCACGACGCCGACAAAACCATACTTTGTTGGTTTGAAAACCGAATATTTGTATTCGTTTGCGAAACCGCTTTTCGGCAATTCGCTCAGTGCTTTTCCGTCCCAGGTTTCCACCACTTGCCCGCGTTCATCAACGACCGAAACCTGGATCACGTAAGCGCCCTGGGTGTCGGGACCTGCGTCCACGTAGGCGGACAGTGTCAGGTCCCCGGACGAGGAAAGCGCGGGCTTGCTCAGTGCAACATGATGATGCTTCGGATTGGTACGTGCCTCCAGCGGGCTGAATACGGCGCCACGCAAATATCCGTAAAAACTCACCGCAAACACGATGGCGAGAATGCCAAATAGCTTCGCGAAACGCGTGACTGTTACAAGGGGCAGCGGGCCACTGAATAACCAAGGAAACCAGGCGCGGTTTGCGAACTTGGGAAATTTATTCGCCACCCAGTGATCCAGCGACCACCAGCTACCGCCCCCAACAATCATGATGCCCAAGCCCATGGCAAAGCTGTTCGCAGCCATGGTCCATTCGTCGACACAAGTAGAGCCCAGCCATCCGAACATCAGCATCAGCGAGACCGCCAGCCCGACGCTGATCAAGCCGAAAAAGCGCGTCATAAAACCAAAAATCAACCCTAAACCGACCAACAATTCGACCAGCGTGAATGCAATGATCGTGACATGCAACAGGGTGGGATGATGTAACAGTGTGCTGATCGCATCCCCGGTCCCAAAAACTGCACCGGGTATCGCTTCGTTCATTTTGTGGGCCATGTAGCCGCTTGAACTGGGATCCAGCTTGCCCGTACTATAGATCAACCGTCGACTGGCGCCCGCCCAGTAAACCCAGCCTTGAACCAATCGCACGCCAAGCATGGCGAGCCCCAGCAAAGTCCAGATGTCAGTATTGCGAACGGAAAGAGCAGACGCAGTCACGTCATTGACCGGTACCCGTGGGACTTCACTCTTGCGAACGGTCTTCACCGCTCGTGATTCCAGTACTTGCGGAGATTATCTGGCGAGGTGTTTACCATGGCCACATGCGCTGAAACACGCCATCTTGGTTGATCCAAAGGTGCTTAAATCCTGCAATAACATGTACGGCAATAACACTTACGAGGATCCAGGCAATCACGGAGTGGGCGCCAAAAAACTGTTCTTTTAATGCGTCATTCTTTACTGCCCATTCTGGAGTTGGCAAACCGAAAAACGCAACGCCATCACCACTAAATGAGGCACCTAAATAGCCCGTGATGGGCATTAACACCATCAATAGATAAAGCAGCATGTGGGTTAACCTCGACGCCTGTGCTTGCAAGGCCGCCACCGTCTTCGGCAACTTCGCAGGGGCATGTCCCACACGCCAAACAATACGCAGGAGAATCAACGCCACAGCGGTAAGACCAAGCGATTTGTGGAGATCAAAAAGCCAGGCACTCGCGGGATCTTCTTCAACCGATAGCATGTACCATCCCAGACCAATCAGCGCTGGAATTAGAATAGCCAAGGTCCAATGAAAGAACACTGCGGGATAGCCGTAACGATTGGATGGCGTTTGAGCCAGGGAGTCGTCTCTCATTTAAAAACCTCACATTTATCATTAATGAATTGCCGACCGGTCTTGGCTAGATTTTTCAGTCGCATGCTTTATTGCCGTTATTCAAACCACTCTCCATAGTCTTGATTACTTTTCTGGAAATCTCGGTCACTTCTTCTGCTGAAGATGACCCCAACGAGCAGGACACTGAGACTGAGCCAATTGAAAAATCGCTGCTAAATAATATATCGATCCCAACTCGCATAAGAGTCCTTGATCGTACCGCGCGGGATCGCCAATGCGACCAGCAATGCGCCGCATACAATACTATTGGCGGTCGCGAGCGACGATAATATTCCGGTAAGTAGCCACGGCGCCGCGATGAGCCATGCTCCGAACGCAATATTAATAAACCGCACACTGCGTGCGACCTCGGAGAACGCAATAATCGAGAACGTCACCACCAATAGACCCACTAAATGATCGCTGTTGGCCATCGCGCCGGAGCTGTCGAAGGTGAGGCGAGTGAAGGTGAGCCAGATGCCAAGCGCGGTGCTGAGTAACAGCGTGAATGGGAGTGTCGCGCCGCGCGCGCTCTCCGCTATCATCTCGCGCGTGGTGCCGAGGAAGCCTTTGGATGCATCGTCGCTGCCGCCTTCCATCGCATCGCCCATCCAGAAGGTGCGCCAAAACGGTTTGCCTTTTTTGCGTGCATCGACCAGAAATTGTCCCATCGCCACAAATTCGTCGAGCGAGTACGGAATCATCAGTGCCATCGCAAGCGCCGCGATCAAGCACAACGTGCACCAAGTACCGATCACGATTGGCTGGATGATGACGAAAAATATGCTGACACCACCGAGCGGCACAATGAGTACCGCCAGCATCAGCACCATCCACGGCATAGTACGCCAGCGGTCCTTGCCGCCCATAAAAGTCATCAACACTTCGAGCAGATATGCCACGGCGCCCAGACCAGCATCGGCAATTGGCCAAGCCTTCGACATATCCGAGGTGATGATGGTCTCCGTGCCGACACCGAAAAAAGGATCCCAGGCATGGTCGATATGGCCCAGTTGATACGCCGCCATATAGCGTGCGATGAGAAACCCGATCAGACCTAACACTGCGATCGGCAGGCGTTGCAGCCAGCTTGCGGGCGTATAGGCCCACCCCGGCGGGACATCCGGCTTGCCCATCATGCCCGCCATGCTCATGCCCGGCATCATTGGGATCAGTACTGAAAACGCGATCACCAGTGCGCCGATCAGCGTCCCATTTGCGTAGGCTTCCGGCAAGGGCGTCCAAAATACCAGCGGCGCGAATAATAGCCAGAAGCCTACCGTAGCGTTAGCCCACTGAGCCCACGGATAACGACGCGTCGGCGACGCCGATAGCGCACTGAAAGTAATCACCAGAACGCCACTGATGACATCGCTCCAGGTCATCGCCAGATTGCGACTCTCAAATGACGGCAATCCGCGTTCGACCATGACGCGCAACACATTGGCATCGGGTACAAAATGGCTCAGATATCCCAGCGTAAATGGACTGGTCAGCAGCCAAAACCCAAGCATCAGATTGACATAGTGCGGCCACATCATTTTGCGATGCTCCGCGACCATCATGTCGGTATCACTGCCCGTGTGTTCCATCGACGCAGCGCGCGGCACCAGTGTCATGCCGCACTTGGGACAGTTGCCGGGTTTGGGGCTGACTACTTCCGGATGCATCGGGCAGGTATACGTGACGCCGCCAGTGGCGGAAACTGGCTCAGCAGCCATCGTTGCAGAATGTTTACTCGGATCGGGTGCCGCCGATGGCGCCGCCTGCGCAACATGATTTTTTTCCGCCAACGATGAAGGTGGCTCCAGGTCGTTCTCGCGATACCAGCCAAGCGGGTCGGCCTTCAACGCCGCCACCATTTTCGGCAGTGTAGTACGCAGCGAACGACTCGGCGCCCAATCAAGCAGAGTGCGGGCGCGGGTGATGTCGAGCGCGTAGTGGTCGTTGGCCCGGTCGATCATCCACGGTTTGACGAACTCATCCTGGCCGGGCAGGTGATTTTCAATCCACGCGCCAGCCTTTGCGATTGGCCCGGGCACATTGTGCGTCTCCCACGACTCATTGTGAATCAGCCGCAGAAACGTATGCTGCAGTTCGTCGTAGCTCAATGTCTCTGGTTCGCCGAGGAGGATCGTCGACTCCGGCGGCAACTGAGCGCGACGATCGACAACGCGCTCGATGGCGTCCAGCAGGTCATCCTCGTGCAAAAAAGATTGGCCGTGCGAGGTCTCGCCAGAATACAGATGACTGGAAAATTGGCGCTCATAGATGCGCTGCATTTGGTGCGCCAATGGGGGAGAGTGGCAGTGATCGTCGTAGACACCAGCGATACGAAGCAGTACGGCGGGAATATCGCCGCGCTCCGCGCGGATGAGCGCTTCGGTCTTTACCTTAGACTCCGGGTAGGCCCATGTCGGCCCTATCGGCGAGTCCTCGGTGAGAAATATGCCCGGCTCGCCCGGCCGGTGCACGAGCATGGTGCTGGAGAAAATAAACTGCGCAACTTCGAAGCCCTCTCGCAACCCTCGCAGCAGGCGCCTCGTGCCCTCAACCGTGATTTCGTCATATTTCGGGCTAGGCTTGCCGAGGAAATCGTAGTAGGCGGCCAAATGCACAACCGTGGCGATGCGCGTCCCGTGGTGCTCACGCAGCACGCGAAAGCCTTCTCGTACGCTGTCACCGGAAGTCACATCGACGGGTATGTGCGTGCAACCCGGCGGAGGCGGGCTCAGCGCTTTACGGTCGAAGCCGACAACGTTGTCGAAGCGCTCGCGCAAGCGCCGCATCAGTGCCGTGCCTATCCTGCCATTCGCGCCGGTAATCAAGACGATATCGCCTGTGGGTTTCATGGTTGGATTCCTATAATTTCACATGAGACGATGTTGCTTCTTCCAGGCGCGTTGCCTGACTTAACGATTCGCACTTCTGAAAGTGATTCCGTTTGGCCCCTTGCCAACTTTGATCCTCTTGATCACTTTTTGCGTCGCCGTATCAATCTCCGACACGGTACCGTCTGCGGTGTTGGTGATAAAAGCGCGTTTTCCGTCATCGCTGACCACGACGCCGTGTGCGCCTTTTCCGGTCTCAATGGTCGCAATCACACTGTTATTGACGGTATCTATCACCGACACGGTGTTGTTCGGATTTGGTTCCGTTCCTTGATTGGCGACATAAACGTAACGTCCGTCCGGTGTGGCGAAGACTTGGATCGGGTTGCGTCCGACTGCGACGGTAGCGATCTTTTTACGCTGCGTCGTGTCTACCACGGCGACGCTGTTCTCATCTCTCAAAGAGACATAGGCACGACGACCGTCCGGCGTAAATCCTACTTGCACGGGGGCTTTGCCGACTGGTATGCGCGTCACCTCCTTCGATTGAGCGACGTCTATTACCGATACGCTGTTGTCGTTGACGTTGGCGACGTAAATTTCGCGCCCGTCGGGGCTCATGCGCAGACCATGCGGAAACTTGCCGGTCTTGATCTCGCGGACAACTTTTTTCTGGGCGATATCGATGACAAGTACATTGTTGTCCTCAGAGTTTGTCGCGTAAGCCAACTTGCTCTGCGCATCAATGATTACGTGTGCAGGATGTCGGCCAATTTCGATATCCGCGGCGCTGTCGACAGCAAGCGTCGCAGCGTTGAGGATTAGAAGCCTTCCGCGTTCCATCTCGCCGCTATCATTCATCTTCGCCTGGGCCTGGGATTGATTCCCGGTCTTTGCGGCGACAGTTCCCACAGCGAGCAGCAGGCTACCGTCCCGCGATACTTGGAGGTTATGTGGTGAGATGCGTACTGCGATATCTTTAACCTGCCCTGTGCTGAGATCAATCATGCTGATCGAATTTGCGCCTTCGTTAGCGGCATAGACGAAGCCCGCTTCCTGCAAAACCGTGGGAGCGGAAGTGGTGGAAGACCCGTTGGTGTTGTTTCTGCGCCCCTGATTTACGTCGTCAGGCTGGGAACAGGCGGCCAAGAAAACAACTAGGGTTGTCAGTAACGCCGGTATAACGCTTTTGTTCTTCAGATTAAACTCCTTATATAAGTTGGTTTAATTGCAATCTGCGGATGGAACGAGCCACGCTGGCCCAAGCCGCTTTCCCCGTCCCCGCCGCCCATCACTCTCGTCCTTTGGCCTGCATAGGCTGACTTGCACACTCATATTTTCGGTACAGTCATGCCCGATTCCCTACGAGGCTGACTACCAGCAATATCTGAAAGGACGAGGTCTCGCCGCGCGTGCTCTACCTCTGCCCGCAGAAGCTCGTTTATTTGTAACTTTGCGTCGTATATGACGGCTTCGAGAAGTTGTGTCGCGATATCAATCGGTTCGCGATTCATGACTTTGGCCAGCGCGCGCAACTCGTTATAGACATCGCGCTGTACCGGTACTGGCAGAGTCATCGTTGTCGTGGTCACGGGTCGTGGTGCCGGGTCTTTCATGCGCTCTTTTTGTATCGTATCAAGCGCAAAGGCGACAAACCCTTCGCCATCCGTCCCTGTGCTTTGTGATCCCGACTTAATATGATCCAAAAAATAATTTTCGAACTCGACCTTGGCCTGTGTTACCCATTTACCTTCCGCGAGCCAGTTAATGTTGCGTAACGGGATTTTCGGCTCGGACAAGTAGCGTGCACCCAGATCGCCGACATCGTTTAGCCATTCAGCGCGTTGCGGCACTGCGCTGGTTAGTGCCTTACCAGCGAACGCCGCAACCATATTTTTGACCGCCGCTTCCATTTCTTTTTGGATAGAGTAAACGGTAGCAGGTACACCGATACCCACTGGCGTGTCGTGCAAGGACGGACGCGCAACGCAAATCCCAACAGCATATATATTGGGGAAGGCCTGGTTGCGTAAGAACTCGTCTACCCGTACAAAACCGCGCTCGTCGATAAGCCCCTCATTCGACTCACGCAACGCCGCTACACCGCGAAACGCCGGCCAGTAAACGCTAAAGTCGAACGGTAGCGCGCGCTTGGCTTCGCTCCCGGACTGTGGGTTCACTTCGCTGATATAAATTTTCCCCGCTGTAACTCGCTCGGTTCTGGCGTTGCAAACCGCCTCGATGCCGCTCGTGTGCAAAGCGTCTTCGAGTAATTGACGCGTATCAGACTCTAAACCCAAGCCCAAATGCCCGACATACGGCTCCGGAGTTACGACTGTGATGCTCGCGCGCTCGCGTAATCCGCGTTGACGTAAATCCGCATCGACTAGAAACGCGAACTCATATAGCGGTCCCAGGATTGAGGCATTCGCCGCGGCACCAATGACAATGGGACCGAGGTTGCCGATGAACTTTTGATAGGCATCGTGAGCTTCGATAGCCTGCTCGATCTGAATGACGCTGTGCGTGTTGCCGCTCGGGCCTAGGCCAGGAACCTCATCAAATGCCGATTCAGCACCGGTTGCAACAATCAGATAATCGTAATTTTCGATCTCGCCATTGCTTAAAACGACAAGGTTTTTTTCAGCTTCAATGCGAGCTGCGGCGAAGGGCAAAAATCTAACTCGATGCGCTCCAAGGTACGGCTCAATGGGAAACGCCACGTCATCAAAACTACGCAAACCCATTGCCACCCAAGGATTCGACGGCACAAAATTAAAATATTCTTTATCGGATATGACCGTTATATAAGCGGCCGTCCCTAACAAAGCTTTGGCCAAATAAGCGGCGGGCACGCCACCCATGCCCGCGCCCAGTATCACGATATGAATCATTTCAACTTCCTCTTGCGTGATTGGCTATGTCGAGTCTGCCCCCGCACTTGTTCACAACACCTGTTCAGTCGGTTTACTAAAGACCCATGACTCCATGCGAATGGAGCCAGAACTGGATCTGTGCGCGATTTTGTCAACCTACGTCGATAAGGGATGTTTTATCGCCCGTTATTTAAACCGCTCTCGATTGCCTTGATTACTTTGTCTTCTAGTTCTTTTGCCGGCGCCTCGGCCTCGCTGCCTTGGGCGATAACACCTGGGCGAACAAACAGCACAGTCACGCGTCCCGCCTTTTGCGTAAGCGTCAAATGCAGCGGACACAGCCCCAGCATCGCGGGGTCGGCATTGCTGATTTTCACCGCCAGAGGGCCATTGCAGAAGACCAGGCTTTTGATGCCTTCCAGCTTGTTAAGATTGAAATCCTTAACCGTATTTTTAGCAGCGAATTTTGTTAAATTCTCCTGCATATCGATCTCGTAAACCACTTTGAAACCATTGCCTTCCAAAGCTTTATAAACACGCGGATAGGCGGTATCCAGAGTTTGATCGAAAGATTTTTCGTAAACTGCGGGGGAGTTGGCTAATGCGTTTGCGCTGACCAGCGCAAACAAAAGTATGAGGGCTGACTTCATGGAAAATCCTATGGTTGTAACGCGATTTAGGGGTAAATTTTATTTCTTGGAGTCGAAATAGGCGTGCAGTTCCACCTCTGTCGGTTGTTCGCGGAACACAATTTCATTGTCCACAATTAAATTCGGCGAGTGACGGATATTGAATTTTTTAACCAAGTCCGGGCAGTCCTCTACAAAACACACGCGATAGGGAATGTGCAAACAGCCGAGTTCCTTTTCCAGGTTGATACGGTGCGTACAAGCTCTCGTCGCGATGATCGTTACATCCATAGTGCCTCCAACAAAATTTGGGAACGCGGATTACAGGTTAAAACTGCCACTCAATCCGCACCCCTACAAACAAGGTAGCCTTAACTTTGAGCATGCTTGTAAACCAAGTTTGCTTCATGCATAAAATTGAGCCTTGCTGCGATAAACCAAGTGAGTTTGTCGCCCGGTTAATCCTCACAGACCTGGCGAAGCAGGCATATCCTTACGCATCTGTTCCATCTGGCTGCGCATCTGCTCCATCTTTTTCTGCTGCATGCTGGACATTTTTTCCATATCTTTGTGGTTCATCATCCCAGACATGTTGGTCATCATGCCGCCCATTTTTTTCATTTGGCTCGCCATTTTTTTCATCATGTCAGGTTTCATGTTTCCACCTTCCATCATCGTCGACATGTCTTTCATTTCACCTGACATATCGTTCATCATTCCGGATAACTCCTTGGTGCCAGACTCACTCATGTCACTTTTCGCATCTGACGCTCCATGGTTGTGATCATGTCCACCCATCGAGTCTGCCGCAAAAGCCGGCACGACAAACGTACTTCCGGCAACCAACATTAATGCGCCCACTTTTACTAAAATTGACTGTTTCATAACTGACTCCTTGAATTACATTAGAGGGAAGTACCCCCGGTTTTGGTGCAACACCTACCCGTGCTATCGGGGATTTGATCAGCCGACCATGGCGCGGCAAGCTGCTGCGCAACGCCGACACGCGTCAGCGCAGCGCTTGCAATGGTCCATATCATGCGCATCGCATTGTTTCTCACACCAGTCGCAAATGTCTGCGCATAGCTGGCAAATTTGTTTAGCGTACGGACTGTTGCGGGCGAGGGCGTCGGCGCATAACCGACACATCGCCGAGCACTCAATGCAGCAAGCCGGGCAGTCATTTTTGCTTTCTACCCCGACCATATGCGCGAAGCAGTTGCCGCACTCGGTCGCGCAGAAGTTGCAGGCATCGATGCAGTCTTTAGCGAGTTGATCCAAACTATGATTCATGGTTTATAGCCTTGCGTTGAAATGAATGGATGAACAGGGTGACCTCATGTCGCTATTTCTTTTGTCCAAAAATAATCCAGACGAGCAGCGCACCGAGACCGGCCATCAATAAAGTAGGAAACCACATCCAGCTGACACCGCCCATCGCGCCATTCCCCATCATTCCGCCGCTCATCGTGACGCCTGTCATTGTTCCGCCGCCAAAGAGCAGAAGCAGCACCAGCACAATCACAAAGGCAATGACGAGGGCTGTTTTATTGGATTCATTCATGATTAATCTCCGGGGTTGATTCAGTAGGTGAAGTAAGCTGACTGCCCCAGAGTAGGCTTTGTGCGATGACAGCCCGCTGACGTTCGGATTACATTTTTGTAATGTCCGGTTCGAGCTTGCGAAAGCATAATCATCAACACTGGGGATGCGATGAAAATTCTAGTGGTAGAGGACGAACCCAAAACCGGCGATTACTTGCGTAAGGGCCTGACTGAATCCGGTTTTACGGTGGACTTGGCGCGCACCGGGATCGATGGTCAATTGCTTGCGCTCTCGGGGGATTACGACCTCATTGTGCTGGATGTGATGTTGCCGGGCAAAGACGGCTGGCAGGTGTTGGAAAGCATCCGCAAATCGAAATCGGTTCCGGTCATTTTCTTGAGTGCGTGCGATGCCGTGCAAGACCGGGTGCGTGGTCTGGAACTGGGTGCGGACGATTACCTGCCCAAACCGTTTGCGTTCGCTGAATTGCTCGCGCGTATCCGTAGTTTGTTGCGGCGCGGCGCACGCCAAACGCCGGAAATATTATGTGTTGCTGACCTGGAATTGGAGCGCACCAAACGCCGTGTGCAGCGCGCTGGCCAGCGTATTCACCTCACAGCGAAAGAGTTTTTGCTGCTGCAACTGCTAATGGAGCGTCAAGGCGAAGTGCTGTCGCGTTCATTGATCGCCTCTCAGGTGTGGGACATGAATTTTGACAGCGACACCAATGTGGTGGATGTGGCCATCCGAAGGCTACGCGCCAAGGTGGATGAGCCTTACCCGGATAAATTGATCCATACGCTGCGCGGCATGGGTTACGTACTGGAAATTCGCCTATGAACTTGTGGCAGCAAATTTCGCTGACCCAGCGAATGACAGGCTTGTTTACCGTAGTGACCGCCCTCGTATTCGCCGCTACAGGGACCTATCTATATCAGTCGCTGGATAGGCAACTGGAAATTCGCAACGACGCTGAACTCATCGGCAAACTCCAGCAATTGCGTCACCTACTATCGGAAGTGCCGGATGCGGCTGCGATCCGCACCGATCCACACCGTTTTCATGATGTCACTATAGGCACTGAAGGGCTTCGCCTGCGTATTCTGGATAAAGAGGGCCGAAAGGTGGCAGGCGTAGGCGAGGTGCCGAGCTTGCCGTTGCCTGCAACTGACCTCGGGACGGATAAGCCAACGCCTGACGCAATACGCGACTGGCGCATGAACGATGGCGGTCATGGGCGGGTGCTAGCGACGTGGGCGACCATTGGGCCGATTGTTCACGGCTCGCGGGTGTGGGTGGTGCTGGCGCGGGAAGGCCCCGAGCGAATGGCGTTGCTACAGAACTACCGTATTAATTTGTGGATCGCGCTGAGCATGGGAGTGGTTGCGATGGCGCTATTTGGTTTTGCGGTGGTGCGTCGCGCCTTGGCTCCGCTAGCGCGCGTGACCGCGGCTGCGGGCAGTATTACCCCAAGCCAGCTGGATCAACGGCTCGATATCGCACAGGCCCCTCCAGAAATTGCCGAACTGGCGCGTGCGCTGAATCGCATGCTTGATCGTCTGCAAGAAGGCTACGAGCGCTTGAACCAATTTTCGGCGGATCTAGCGCACGACCTGCGTACGCCGATCAGCAATTTAATGGTCGCGAGCCAGGTCATGTTGGCACATTCCCGCTCGGTCGAAGAATATCAGGCCCTGCTCGCCTCCAACATTGAAGAATACGAACGCTTGGCGCGGATGGCCGAGCGCATGCTATTTCTCGCCCGAGCCGACAATGAACAGATCGCGCTGCGCCCGGAAGACCTGGAGATGCAAAGCGAGTTACGCCGTATTGCAGAGTATTTCGAAGGCGTAGCGGATGAGGCTGAGGTGACGCTATCGATGCATGCTGAAGGCATGCTTAACGCCGACCCGGTGCTGCTCAATCGGGCGCTGAGTAATCTGATTGCGAACGCGATACGGTATACCCCGCCGGGCGCCACCATTCACGTCACCGCTCAACCCAGCTTGGAAGGCGGATATAGAATTGACGTGGCCAACCCAGGTCCAGGGATTGCACCCGAACATTTAAGTCGGCTATTCGACCGTTTCTATCGGGTGGACAGCGCGCGGGGTGGGTCTGAAACTGCCTCGGGGATGGGGCTTGCCATCGTTAAAGCGGTGATGGTGCTGCACGAAGGTGAGGTGCATGTGGAGAACGAAAAAAATGTCCAGACGCGGTTCGTACTGACGTTTCCGGCGCATCGAAAGGAGCGCCGTCGCGCCCCCAGAGTGATAGCCCAGCATGATTGAGCGGGCCCTTACTTGCCATTTTGTTCATTATGGGCAAAAGGGGACGGGCAGATTAAAACCACATCCGCAGTCCTACCACCCACTGTCGCTCTTGGACTTGTTTACCTGCACGACGCGCCATATCGGCGGTGTCACCGAATTTGCGGTCCCAATTCACGCCGATATAAGGCGCAAATTGTCGAGAGATTTCGTAGCGCAAGCGCAGTCCGAAATTGGCATCTGCCAACCCGGAACCGATGGCGCGCGCAGGGTCGGACTTACCGTATAAATTGAATTCGAGTTTGGGTTGCAGAACCAGTCGTTGCGTCAGCAGAAGATCGTACTTGACATCAAGGCGTGCCGCGCTGCGACCCGATTGGCCAGCATAGAGCGTCGCTTCCACATCAAACCAATAAGGAGCGAGCCCTTGCACGCCGACCGCCAGCCAATTTCGGACGGGGCCTTCACCCAGGTCATGCCGGAGCCCCAGTTGCGCGCCCCAATAGGTGGCGATCGCATGATCCCAAAGCAATTCGGTACGCGTAGCGGCCAAGCCGTCTGAGGTATTGGCACCCTCGGCCTTCAGCCAGACTTTGTTGTAATCGTCTCCGTACCAGCCCTGCATATCAAAGTTCAGACTCTCGGCGTCATCGTTACGTGCGTATTCGAGCTGGTCGATCATCAATTTGCCATGAGCGTCGCTGTCCGCCATGTCCATACCGGGCATGGGCCCGCTGTGCACACCATCGGCATAGGCATTGGGATCACGCGCATCGGGTGGGGCACTCCCGCCCTGCATCTTGCCCATGTCCATGGCTTTAGCTGAACCCGCGGATGGGTCATCTGGCTTGGGGGTTGAATGGCTGGGGGCTGCCTCCGTGGAGACGGCTGGCACGTTCTGCATGTCCATGCCGTCATGAGAGTTCTCAGCGGGAGATGCGCCGTATGCTGCGGTGGCGAGCGTAAAATAGCTGCTCAAGGCTAGCGCCACCGTGTTGGGAATCGCAAAAACAGGTTTCATGACACCACCACCTCGCGGAACATGCCCGCCTCCATGTGATACAGCAAATGACAGTGAAAGGCCCAGCGCCCCAACGCATCCGCATTGACTAAAAAGCTCACGCGTTGTGCTGGCTGGACATTGATCGTGTGCTTGCGCACCTGAAAATTTCCTTCCGGCGATTCCAGCTCGCTGAACATGCCGTGCAGGTGAATGGGGTGATTCATCATCGTGTCGTTCGACAAAATCACCCGCACGCGTTCCCCATATCTGAAATGAATCGGGCGCGCCTCAGAAAATTTCTGGCCATCAAACGACCACATGAAGCGCTCCATGTTGCCGGTGAGATGGAGCTCGATTTCTCTGCCCGCAGGACGAGGATCGAGTGGCCCGCCCAGTGTGGAAAGATCGGCATAGGTCAGTACACGTCTACCGTTATTCCGCAGATTAATGCCGGGATCATCCAGACTGGTGCGCGGCATATCTACGTGCATGTCCACGCCAGGGCCATATTCGGTTTTGGCGTGGCGTGCCTGAGGCATGGCGCTATTTTTCTTACTGGTGGTTTGCGGGCTGCCATGATCCATCCCCGGCATGCTGGGTTGATCTGGGCCCCCCGCACTACCGTGTTCCATGCCAGGCATGTTTGCCATGCTGGATTGAGTGGGAGATTTCTTTCCGCCCATGTCCATCCCCGCCATCGCATCGGGTTTGGCGGGAGTTGCACTGTGCGCCGTGCTGTCGCCCCCCATAGCACCCATCATGTCGGTCATCGTTAACCATTGTGGAGCATCCAGCTTGGGCACATCCGCCTCCATGCCGGGTCGCGTCGCGAGTGTGGCGCGCGCATAGCCGGTGCGATCGATGGACTGCGCAAACAGCGTGTAAGCGCGGTCACCTTGGGGTTCGACGATGACGTCGTAAGTTTCGGCGACTGAGATGCGCATTTCATCTACGCTGACCGGTTCAACATCCTGGCCATCGGCGGAGACGACGGTCATTTTCAGTCCAGGAATCCGCAAATCGAAAATGGTGGTGGCCGAGCCGTTGATCACGCGCAAGCGGATTTTTTCGCCTGGCTTGTATAAGCCAGTCCAATTGCCCGTGGGGGAGGTGCCGTTGACCAGATATGTGAACGTATGTGCTGTAACGTCGCCGAAATCGGTTGGATTCATCCGCATCTGGTTCCACATGCGTCGCTTCTCCAGCGCTTTTTCGAGGCCCATTTTGCCGACATCGGCAAAAAAATCCCCCGCAGTGGGAAGATTGAAGTTATAGACATCGCTCTGCTTTTTGAGCTTGGAAAAAACCCGCTCAGGATTCTCGTCGGTCCAGTCAGTCAGCATGATCACGTGCTCACGATCCGACGCGACGCGTTCGCCATTCTTGGGCGTAATCACAATCGAGCCGTAAAGCCCGGTTTGTTCCTGAAAGCGTGAATGGCTGTGATACCAATAAGTGCCGGTCTGCTTCACCGGGAATTGATAGACAAAGGTTGCGCCGGGCGCAATACCGTTGAAAGACAGTCCGGGAACGCCATCCATCTGGAAGGGCAACAGAATCCCGTGCCAGTGAATCGAGCTGGTTGTCGGCAAATGATTCGTCACGCGCAGCGTCACAGTATCGCCTTCGCGCCAATACAGGACTGGGCCCGGGACCTGACCGTTGACTACCGTCGCCATGCGGGGGGCACCCGTATAGTTGACCGGCGTTTCCCCAATGCTGAGATTGAATTCGGTGCCGCGCAAAATCGCAGGCTGGGCAGGTTCGCTTTGAGCCCATGCGCGCGTGCCCCAGGATCCCATTGCAGCGAGTGCGCCGCCGGACGCAGCCCCGAGCACAAAACGGCGGCGCGATAAGTCTAGTGAAGCGGAATGAAGCAGAGGTCGTAGCATGAAGTCTCCGTTTAAATACAGATGGGGCTTAACTAAGTTGTCGAGATCTTAAATCTCGGCTTATGACGTCAGCCTGACGGCGCGATTACTTTTTTGTAATGTCGGTTCACAGGTATTTTGTGTATGTCGGGATCGATAGATGATTTCAAGCCATTTACCGAGTGGCAAGTGCAAACTAGAGTTGTTGTCGTCAGACTTTGCCCCTACGCAATGTAAAGCGGCGGCTAAATAATGGTCGACGATCATTGATACCACTTTGTGGCTGGGTTTGAGATGCAACGGGATGCAGTGATAGACGATAATGTATTCGACGGGCTTGTGTGTTAACCATGCCTCGAATTTGTTCTATTGCATTTATCCAGGAGATTTAAGTATGGCAACCGAAGTAGTCAAACACCCCTTCCTCACCGACATTCAAACCTTGCGCGCACGCGCACGCATGCATATTGAACAAGGCGCGATTACCGAGGGTTACAAAGCCGACCGCGAAGTGATCGTCAATCTGCTGAATGAAGCGCTGGCGACGGAGCTGGTGTGCATCCTGCGTTACAAGCGCCATTACTTTATGGCCAGTGGCATTAACGCCGATTCGGTCGCGCAGGAATTTTTGCAGCATGCGACCGAAGAACAAGGCCACGCCGATGAAATTGCGACGCGTATTGTGCAGTTGAAAGGTGAGCCCAATTTCAATCCGGAAGGCATGGCGATGCGCTCGCATGCAGAATATGTGGAGGGCAATTCGCTGCTCGATATGATTAAGGAAGATCTGGTAGCTGAGCGGATCGCGATTGATAGCTACGGCGAAATGATTCGCTATATCGGTGATAAAGACATTACCACTCGCCGCATGCTGGAAGGCATCCTAGCGATGGAAGAAGAACACGCCGATGATTTATCCAGTTTGTTGGAGGACTTGGGGCGCTGAGATTTCTTTAGTCACTGGCGCCGGATGTGGATGTCCCAATGCCAGTGCATAGATACGCTGTAAATCCTGTTCGCTCACGTCGATAAAGGTGTCGAGCTGGCTCAGCGCATAGACCAGGTCGCTGTGCGGGATCATGCATTTTTCTTCAGCGTCGTGGATGGGGTGAGCGTTCTGCTTAGCGTCCACAGACTCGCGCCACCACGCTTGGGGGTAGCGTCGCCATGCAAATGGATAATTGAATAGCACCGCGATAATCAAGAGCAGCACTACATTCAACAACACCGGCACGAATAAATAATTGTAGCCGAGCGCAAGTATCGGCTGGCCACCGAGCACCGCGAACAGCGCAGTCGCGCCACCGGGCGGGTGCAGGCAACGCAGGCCATACATTAACGCAATTGAAATGGCGACCGCGATTGATGCGGCAAGCATCGGTTCGGCTATCCATTGCGCACAAGTGACACCGATGAAGGCGGAAATCATATGCCCGCCGAGTACAGGCCACGGCTGTGACAATGCGCCGTGAGGGGCGGCAAACAACAATACAGCGGAGGCCCCCATGGACGCGACTGCCAGAATGCCCGCGTGCGGGCCTAGCAACGCGTGGCTCACCCATAAGAGCCCTAGAATCCCGACCAAGCCGCCTGCACCCGAAATCCATTGCTCGCGCTGAGAAACCGAATAGGCAAGTTCACGCACCATAATTCAGGCCCAAACTTTTAAAGCGACATCGTGCGTGGCTTGCCAGCCGCATACAACCGTCATTAACCCGTACTCCACGCGCGGGGACGCCGCATTCCCGCAATCTTGCACGCCTGCTTTACGTAACCGTAAGGGAATAAATCAGAGAGTTTTTTTTGCGCCTCACGGCCCACGCGTTCGGCTAGATGTTTAATCACAAATCGGGCATCTGCGGCCACCTGATGTTCCTGGTAAAACTCCCGCATGAAACGCACCACGTCCCAATGATCGTCACTGAGTTGGATGTTTTCTTCTTGCGCCAGTACTGCGGCGATTTCTTCGTTCCAGTCATCTGGCTCGATTAAATAGCCCTCGGCATCACGTTCCGGCATCACTGCTACCGAGTCAGTTGCTTGATTCATATTTTGCCTCCTGCTAAATGGATTCAGGGCAGTGTACGAAACAGGTGAATATTTGACTAACGATTATTATTGATGTTTGCTATCGAAAACATCGATAGAAAGACATGGACACAGAACTCGCCCGCACTTTTTTGGCCGTGGCGGCCAGTGGTAATTTCGTTGCGGCTGCCAGCCGACTGCACGTCACACAATCGACTGTGAGTGCGCGCATACAAACCCTTGAAACCACGCTAGGCGCGACCTTGTTCCAACGCGGTCGCAATGGCGCGGAGCTTACAGCGTCAGGAAAACGCTTCTTGCGCCACGCCAAAAATCTGGTGCGCACGCTCAAGCAGGCGCAGCACGATGTGGGATTACCGCATGGATTCCGCGATGTGCTGACACTATCAGGCCGCATCGCATTGTGGGAAGGCTTTTTGCCGCAGTGGGTCGACTGGATGCGGTCTGATGCGCCTGATGTGTCATTACGACTAGAAATCGGTTTCGAGGCGGACATTATGCAGGGCTTGATCGAAGGCACCGTAGACGTGGGTGTGATGTATACACCCACCTCTCGCCCGGGGCTCACGGTAGAAACGCTGTTTGATGAAACCTTGCTGTTGATGTGCAGCGAGCCTGGGCGCAGCTGGCCCGACGAGGGCTATATCCACATCGACTGGGGGCCGGAATTTCATGCCCAGTTCAGTGAACATTACCCTGACGTCGCGCCCATCATGATTGCTAACATCGGCTGGCTGGGTGTGCAGCACTTATTGGCTTATGGTGGCAGCGGGTATTTTCCGGAGCGTCTAGTGCGGAAATATATCGAAGCGGGAAAGTTGTGGCGGGTGCCGGGTACACCGCAGTTCGCTCTGCCAGCGCGCATGGTATTTCCGCGTGATACCGATAACCTGACCTTAAGTCATGCACTCGAAGGATTACGACAACTAGCCCACCAAGAACAGACGCATAGTTGAGCGCACTAGGTCTACACTCTCGCACTTTAATCACAGAATAACGGAGGAGTAATCATGCTATCTGCCGAAACGCTCGCCACCATCCACTCGACTGCCCCTGTGCTGGCCGAGCAGGGAAAAGCCATTACCGATCTGTTTTATTCCAAGCTGTTTACCCAGCATCCGGAATTGCAGCATGTTTTTAATATGGCCAATCAGGCGCACGGCGAACAATCCCGCGCGCTGGCTGAATCCGTGTTTATGTACGCAACGCATATCGATGCGCTACAAAATCTTGGCCCGATGGTGAATCATATCGCCCACAAACACGCGAGCCTGCAGGTGGCGCCCGAGCATTATCCGATCGTAGGTAAATATTTGTTGGAAGCGATTCAGGACCATTTGAATCTCGAAGCCGTGCATCCGGTACTCCAAGCTTGGGCTGAAGCCTACGCGCAGCTGGCTGATATTTTTATTCAGACGGAAGAAGGCATCTACAGCCACAACGCTCAAAAACTCGGCGGCTGGCGAGGGTTCCGTCCGTTCGTGATTCGGGAGATCCAGACCGAGGTGAGAGACATTAAATCAGTGTATTTGCAGGCTCAGGATGGACAGCCAATAGCGCGCTTCGAGCCGGGCCAATACATCGGCATCAAAGTGCGGCCACCGGGGAATGAGTACGATGAAATTCGACAGTACTCGTTGTCGAATACGCCGGGCGAGGCGCAATACCGCATCACGGTCAAAACCGAAGGCACGCCGTTAAGCCATCCGGGCACCGTTTCCCATATGCTGCATCAGGCGCAGCTGGGCGACGTGATATGGGTACAACCTCCGACGGGGGATTTCACCGTCAAGCACCCCGAAAACGCATTGGTGCTGATCGCAGGCGGCGTAGGGATTACCCCATTGCTAAGCATGCTCAAGCATCGGATCAACAGCCGTGATGATGTGTCAGACACCGTGCTGATTCATTGCTGCCGCGACAGCACACACCATGTGATGGCGGATGAATTGCGTCGTCTCAGCGCGCAACACGGGTTCAAATATTATGTCAGCTACCAAACCGGCAGCGGTGCCGATCATCAGGGTTACCTAAACCAGACGGTCTTATCGCAATGGCTTGAACGCGCTGACGCCGATGTGTACTTTTGCGGACCCAAGCCCTTCATGGCTGCGGTAAATACGCAGCTTTTGAATATGGGTTTCAAAGACAGCCAGTTGCATTACGAAGTCTTTGGGCCGGGAACGCGGCTGCAGACGAATTGAGCTCAGGGTTTGATTGCCACCAAATCGACTAGCGCCGACATGCCGTGATGATGGCTGCCTTCGCTAATCATGGCTTCGTGCTCAAGCAAGTGGCTAATTTTCCAATCGCCAAACCACTCACGTAGCAGCGAGCGGGTGTACATATTGGCGGCGTTTCCCGGTCCCCCTGTCGCATATTCAATTTGTTTAGGTGTATAGCCTTGCAGAATTAGCACGCCGCCCGGTTTTAAGCAGCGTCGTATCCCTGCAATGATCCGGTCCCGCTCCGGAGGCGGGGCGAACTGAATGAAGATCGCGACCACAAGATCGTACTCCGCTTCAGGCCAGTGCCTATTCAACAAATCGGCTTCTTCAAATTGAATCACCACAGAACGCGCGGCCGCCAATTTTTGCGCTTTGCTGAGTGCAACCGGCGACACGTCAATGGCGTGAACATTCACACCCTGCTCGGCAAGCCAAACACTATTCCGGCCTTCTCCATCAGCCAAAGCTAGTGCACGCATGCCTGGCCGGATTAACGCAGCCTGGCTTGCTAAAAAATGATTCGGCGCGGTGCCAAAGATGTAATCCGTGCCCGCATAACGTGTATCCCAGTAAGTTGCGGTTGCCGAGGGGATAGCGCTCACGGTGTCATTCATTTTTTGGCTGCGCGAACCAATAATTCTTCCACCTTGGCTGCGGGCACCATACCGGGCACACGCTGACCATTATTAAATATAATCGTTGGCGTGCCGGCTATACCAAGCTTGTTGGCAAGCGCGATGTTTTGATCAACTGGGTTCGCGCATTTGCCGTCATTAGCGGGGATTTTGCTGGCGCTTAAATACTCATCCCAAGCCTTATTTTTGTCGGGCGCGCACCAAATTTGGCGTGAGGTCTGAACGGCTTTGGGGTGCAAGCCTTCAACTGGGAAGAGAAACGTATATACCGTGATGTTATCGACCTTGGCCAACTCGGCGTCAAATTTGCGGCAGTAAGGGCAATCCACATCGGAGAACAACGCGATCTTGCGTTCACCTTTACCCTTGACAGACTTAATGGCGTTATTGAGTGGCAGGGTGTCCCATTTGATTGCATTCAATACGCTTAACCGAGCCTGGGAAAGATTGGTTTTATTTTTGAGGTCGAGAATATCGCCCATGAACACATACTGAGCATTCGCATCGGCATATACCAGTTGGCCATCCATATAGACTTCGTAAAGCCCGCTGTAAGGCGTTTTGGCGATTGAAACGATTTTGGTTTCAGGGAATTTTTCGCCCAATACCTTGCGGATAGTCGCTTCATCGGCATGTGCCCCGGCTATCGTGCACAAAAGCGTAGCGACTAGCGCCAAAGATTTAAAAAACATTGATAACTCCTAAGATAAATACGATTAAAAATGGGAAGAGCTAGAGCGGAAAACGAGTAGCTTCGCGTATTAATGCAGATTTGGCAAAACCCAGGTGATTCAGAATATTCATGCCTGCATTGCGCGGCCAGCCCGCCCCCTTTTGATAAAACAAATGATACAACCCATGTAATACACCCTGCATCTGGGTGACGGATACCGCACGCTGGCGTGCATACCTCGCTAATAAACGTTCATCTCCACACCGTGCTGAACGTCGGTCAAGCAAGGCTGAGCGAAGGGCCGCTACATCGCCAAATCCGAGATTCACGCCTTGCCCAGCCAAGGGATGTACGCCGTGCGCAGCATCGCCGATCAGCACCACGCCCGGTTTAAAAATACGCTCGACTCGCGTGAGTTGTAATGGGAAAGCAACCGGAGGCGTGAGTAAATTTAGTTTGCCTAAACGGGCGTGACCGGCTGATTCAACCTGCTGGCAAAACGTATCGGGGTCGTACGCGAGTAAGGTTTTGGCATCATGTGTGGACCACACGAGCGACATGCGGTTCCCGCTCAAGGGCTGCGGATTTTGTCCCGCTTGGGCGGGGGGCATTGATGCAGATCCAGCTAAGGGCAGATAAGTCACAATATCGCCACGATGTTGGGCGTGGCTAAACCATTGAAAAGCCGTGCCCCGATGCGGCAACTCGCACTCAAAGTTAGCCACTACGCCTTGCTGGGGATAGGGGGTCGTGTGATGTGTGAGGCCCGCAAGATCTCGGACTCGTGAATGCAGGCCGTCGGCGGCAACGATTAACTCGGCGCCTAAGCGTGTGCCGTCAGCAAAATGCAGGGTGGAATAAGGGCTCCCCCAACTGATCGACTCGAGTTCGGCGGGGCAGCGCAACGTGGTTTCTTCATACTCGGAAATGGCCTGCCACAACGCGTGTTGTAAACGGTTGCTTTCCAAAATTGTGGCGAGCCGCTGGAGGCCAGATTCATAGGCATCAAACCGTAAATGGCCCTGCGAATCGCCATAAACATCCATTCGGTAAACCGCTTGCAAACGCGTGGGGTCCAGGCGTTGCCAAACCCCCAGATCACGCAGCAAATCTTCACTCGCGGGGCTGATGGCATAAATGCGCGGATCCCATAAGTCGGTAGGGGTAGCGGCCGGATGTTGTTCGATTAAAACCACGCGCAAGCCTTGCTTGAGTAAAGCGAGGGCTGACGCAGCGCCCACCAGGCCGCCGCCGATTACCGCAACCTGGCAGGTTTCCTCCAGGCTCATCCGCGTGGCCCAAATATCATCCGGCGCGCGACAAAATGTTTTAGCGGCGGCAGCATCTCCAGTGCCAACAACCCTAGCCCGCGTGCCTGACGCAGCGGCGTAATGTCGTTGGAAAATGCGCGCACCAGAAAATCGGTAAAGCCCATGCCACCAAGTACATCCATGCGGCGCGATTGGGTATAGGTACGTAACATCGCGGGGCTGCCGAGCGACGCGGGCGGCGTATCGCCACACAATGCAGCCAGCTCCCAGGCATCGCGCATGCCGATGTTGAAGCCCTGACCCGACACGGGATGCAGCGTTTGCGCCGCATTGCCAATACGCACGACACCCGCATGAGCGCGGGCACCGACAAAACTTAATTTAAGCGGGAATCGCTTGCGCGGCGTGACGGCGATAAACCTGCCCTGACGTCCGCCAAAGTGCCGGTACAAGGCTATCAGAAATGCATCATCGTCGAGGGTGGCGATATGTTCTGCATCTGTCGGGGGAACGCTCCAAACCAATGCGTAGGTGTTTTTGCTCGAGCGCAAAGCGAGGTTTTTGGTTGGAATAGCACCATGGTCGTGCGGCAATAATGCCACTGGACCATCCGGCGTAAAGCGTTCGTAAGCAAGATTGTGATGCGGCAATTCGGTTTGCACTTCGCACACAATCGCTATTTGGTCGTAATCGCGTGCGAGCTTGGGGGAGGGCGAGGTTTCACCGCGGCCCCCATCGCCGACCACAATCAGCGGCGAGGTGTAGTGCTGATTTTCCGCTGCATAGACCGTGTGGGATTTCACGGATTGCACATCGGTACCGTATTGCACGGCGATACCCGCCGCGCTCATTTCCGCTTCGAGTGCAATCTCAAGGGCTCCATACGACATCACATACCCCAAGGCCGGCAAGTGCTCTTCGTCTGCCGACAAGCGCGTGGCACCGAAGCCACCCCGCTGTGAAATATGAATGCGCGTGATGGGCGTGACCTTGTCCAGCCGCGCCCACACGCCCAGGCGCTCAAGTATTAAGCGTGAGCCGTGCGACAGCACCAAGGTGCGCGCATCCCCCTCAGTTCGGCCTTGACGGCGTACTTCCAATACGCGTGGAGCAACACCGTGATGCTGCATTGCCAACGCACAAATTGCGCCGACTGGACCCGCACCGACAATGATCGGTGGCTCGTGGGGGAAGGCGCTGGCTAACGAGGCGGTCCCGTTCTTGGCACCGTTTGGATTGGGCGCAGCATTACTCACCGCGCATCCAGTCTTCAATGTCCGCCACGCTGCGCGGAGCTGAGGTCAACACCTCACAAGCGGATTCGGTTACCAACACATCGTCTTCAATGCGTATGCCGATGTTCCACAACACCTCGGGCACGTCGTCAGCCGGGCGAATGTACAGGCCCGGTTCAACCGTCAAGGTCATGCCGGGTTGGAGTGCACGCCATTCACCATCGACTTTGTACTCGCCCGCATCGTGCACATCCAGCCCCAGCCAGTGGCCGGTCCGGTGCATGTAGAAGCGGCTATAAGCTTCAGATTCGATGAGATTATCGACGTCGCCGTTAAGCAATTTGAGATCAATCATGCCTTGTACCAACACGCGCACGGCCGCTGTGTGGGGGTCAATCCAGCGGTTACCGGGGCGCGCGCTAGCAATGGCCGCATCTTGCGCAGCCAGCACGATTTCGTAAGCGGCTTTTTGCGCAGCGCTAAATCGGCCATTGATCGGGAAGGTGCGGGTAATGTCAGACGCATAGCCATCAAGTTCGCAGCCCGCGTCGATTAGTAGTAAATCATTGTTTTTCAGCGCGGCGCGATTTTCCACATAATGCAGTACGCAGGCATTCGCGCCGCTGGCAACGATAGAGGTGTACGCCGGATATTGCGCGCCTTGCGCATAAAAATGATGCAGCAATTCGGCTTCGATTTCGTATTCGAATC
Source organism: Thiobacillaceae bacterium (assembly GCA_031366105.1). Classification (GTDB taxonomy): domain Bacteria; phylum Pseudomonadota; class Gammaproteobacteria; order Burkholderiales; family Thiobacillaceae; genus Thiobacillus. The sequence goes on from JANLZE010000144.1 coordinate 152,440, forward strand.
GCCCCGGCCGAGTGGCGCGCATCGCGCGACGATGCGCATCGGATGCAATCTGCCCTGAGCGGCGCATCGTGTCGATTTCAGGCGCGTCTTTGAACAAGCGCATTTCATCCAACGCCGCACGCACGTCGATGATTTCAGTAGGCGCGCGTATGCCCTGACGGGCTTTGCCGCGCACCGCGTTGAGCCAGCCAAGCATTCGCGCATCCCACGCCGGGTTGAATCCTACCGCATAAGCGAGCTTGCCCACATTGCCCATCAACTCCGGCAATTGGTTATCCAACTCGCAGATCGAACAGGCGGTGTCGAACGCGAATTGTTGTTGTGCAGCTTCGGGACCAAAACGAAAGCCATCCCAGATTTCGCGCGTCTCATCCTTGTCGCGGCAGAAGAGCAACGAGCGCGGCGTGTCGCCGCCGATAATCACCGCTACCGCGTCAGGCTCAGTAAAGCCGGTCAGGTAATAGAAATAGCTGTCGAAGCGATACGGGTAGTGCGAATCGCGGTTGCGCGTGGCTTCGGGTGCGGTAGCGATCACCGCAATGCAATCGCCCAACTGGGCGGCAAGACGGGCGCGACGGGTCTGGTAAATAGCGGCGTTAAACATAATGGGATTCGGTTTGATTGCGCAGTATCGCATCCAGTTGTTGCAGCCGATCGGGTGTACCGACGTCGACCCAGCGCCCTTGAAAATGTTCGCCACTCGCTTGTCCGGCAGTAATGGCGGCGCGCAACAGCGGCACGAGCGGGGCTCTGGTATGCGGTGCAACGTTGGCAAACAGTGCGCGGTGGTAAATGCCGATACCGCTGAAAGTCAGTTTTTCGCCGTCACCCTCCACGACGCGCGCGCCACGCAACACGAAATCGCCATGCGGATGCTGCGGCGGGTTATCGACTAGCACCAGATGCATCTGCGAGTTGCCTGCCGCTATTGCGTGCATGGGTGCGGCCAACTGTGCAAAGTCATATTCCACGTAGACATCTCCATTTACCACCGGAAAAACTTCAGCATCGATTAGCGGCAGTGCAGTGGCAATACCGCCTGCGGTTTCTAGTGCTGTCGCTTCTCGCGAATACCTAATCGACAAACCCCACGTCGCCCCGTTCCCCAGCGCCGCTTCGATCTGCGCGCCGAGATGCGCGTGGTTGATTACGATGCGCGTATAGCCCGCAGCGGCCAGTCGTTCGATATGCCAGACGACCAGTGGCTTGCCGCCGACTTGCAACAGCGGCTTGGGCGTGTGGTCGGTGAGTGGGCGCATGCGTTCGCCGCGGCCGGCGGCTAGGATCATGGCGGTTTTCATGTTGGCTTGTTGTTCATTCTTTATGCGTGCTGCGTTGTAAGCTCAGGCGGTATCTTATCTGGAGTGGCTTGTCCTGTAAGCTAGGGAAGATTTATTGCTCGTTGGCCGGGGGTTTCCCGGCGGCAAGTCACTTTTCTTGCTTGCTCAAGAAAAGTAACCAAAAGAAGAGCACCCCTCCATCCCCGAATTCCCGAAGTCTGAATCTGCCGGGCGGCGAAGAACTCGGCCTGCTTTTATTGATGGTTTAAGGAGAGCAGGCCTCAAACACCTTCGCCGCTGATCCGCCCGGCAGACTCAGACTTCGGCGGGGCTGAAAGGGGAAAGTCAAAATCGGGGCGGTGGTGACTCAAGGTACGATTAAAAAATAATGTTGCATTGCAAGATTTGACCATAGCAGCGCTAGTGACTAAAAAGAGAATGTCCCATATGCACGAAGATTCATTCGTATCACTTGAAATTGCGCCGGTGATAGTCATTAGCCATGCTGTGCGCTTGCTCGATTTGCTGTCGTGTCATTAGCTTTGCAGCGGTATCGCGGTTCTTCACTGCACTTGGATTGCCCGATATGGCACTAAGGTTGAACCACATGTGCGCGTGAACATAATCCTGCGCAACACCTAACCCTTTAGCGTACATTCCGCCGAGATTGAGTTGCGCCATCGCATTCCATTGCGCTGCTGCCAGCCGATACCACTTGATCGCTTCTGCATAATCCTGCGCGACGCCTTTCCCTTCCTCATACATCACGCCGAGCATACCTTGCGCAGTCGCATCATCCTGCATTGCTGCTAAGCGAGACCACCTGACTGCTTCCGCATAATGTTGCACGACACCTTGTCCGTTGGCATACATCAAACCAAGATTGAGTTGCGCCATCGCATTTCCTTGCGCTGCTGCTAGTCGATACCACTTGATCGCTTCTGTGTAATCCTGCGCGATGCATTTCCCTTCGGCATACGTCACACCGAGATTGTACTGCGCCGTCGCATTTCCCTGCGCTGCGGCTAACCGATACCATTTGATCGCTTCCGCATAATGCTGCGCGACACCTTGTCCGTTGGCATACATCAGTCCGAGATTGATTTGCGACCACGCATTTCCTTGTGCTGCTGCCAGTCGATACCATTTGATCGCTTCTGCATAATCCTGCTCGACGCATTTCCCTTCTTCATACATCACGCCGAGATTGTGTTGCGCGGTTGAGTCACCGTCCTCTGCGAGCACGCGAAATATTCTCAACGCATTTGCGTAGTCACCGCGCACATGCGAATTTAAGCCATCTTGAATAGACTCACTCATGATGCACGATCGTACAACAGCGGTATGTGACACATACGTAGGAACCGCTTCTTTGCCATATACGTTTCTTGTTGTGATTATTTGGATATGTTGGCAATCAGAGTGATTGCCAACATTCCCACTATGGCATAGCCAACAAATGGAAGTATGGTAGGAAGAATCTGGATTATGAGCCACCCAATAGCGATAATAACCGCTAGGCCTAATATGGCTTGCATTGTTAATCCTCTCTTATTTACGGCAGAATAAAGCATAAATAGTAACCGCAAACCTTCGAGTCACCACCTGGTTTTGACTCTCCCCTTTCAGCCCCCTCCGGCAGATTCAGACTTCGGGAATTCGGGGATGGTGGGATGCTCTTCTTTTGGTTACTTTTTCTTGAGTAAGCAAGAAAAGTAACTTTCCGCCGGGCAACTCCCGGCCAACCGTCCTCAAAACGTATACCCCACCTGCGGCGCTTTATCCTGCAACCCATCCAGTAAATACAACAACGGTTTCAACTCGTCATACCGCGCACAAACGGTACGCAGGTACTGCATCACACGTGGCATGTCTTTTAGGTACCCATCCTTGCCATCACGGTGATACAACCGCGCGAAAATGCCGAGCACTTTGATATGGCGCTGTGCGCCCATCCATTCGTAGTCGCGGTAAAAGTCGCTGAAGTCGGCTGCGACGGGCAGACCGGCGGCGCGGGCTTTTTCCCAGTAGCGGATCACCCAGTCCAGGCTCTGTTCTTCGTCCCACACGATGTAAGCGTCTTTGTAGAGCGAGGCGAGGTCGTAGGTGATGGGGCCGTAGACGGCATCCTGAAAATCGAGAATGCCAGGGTTGGGGTCGGACACCATCAGGTTGCGCGAGTGCCAGTCGCGATGCACATACACCTTGGGTTGAGCAAGGTTGTTGGCGAGCAAGCGCTCGAAGGCGGTGTGCAAGGTAGCAGCTTGTTCGGAGGTCATGTCTACGCCTAGATGTTTCGCCACGAACCATTCGGGGAACAACATCAATTCCCGCGTCAATAACGCGCGGTCATATTCGGGCAAAACCTTGGGACGACTGGCTTGTTGGATGCATATCAAGGCATCGTTGGCTGCAAGATAAAGTTCGCGGGCGCGGGCAGGATCAGCCTTTGCCTCGGTGAGGGCAGCCAGATACGTGGTGTCGCCGAGATCGGTCAGCAGCAAAAACCCCTGATCCAAATCCTGCGCCAGCACTTTGGGCACGTGCGCGCCTGTCTCGCCCAGCAATTCTGCAATTCGCACAAAGGGGCGACAATCCTCATGCGACGGGGGGGCGTCCATCACGATATAATTGCGCCCTTTGGCAGCACCTTGCATTATTGTGGCGCGAAAATAACGGCGGAAACTGGCATCCGCTGAAGCGGGGGCTAGCTCGAAAGTGTCGGCCCCAAATTGTTGCGCGGTCCAGGTTTTTAAAGCGTGCAAACGATCCAAGGCTCGTGCTCCGAATAACTATTTTGTGGATTTTACATCGCTTGTTAAATAAGCCCCGTCTTGTTCTGGCCCTATTGGGCGTCGCCATATGCATGCCCGCTGTGGGGGAAGGGCTCGCGCTTAAAAAGGATCTTGAGCTGAAAGGCTCCGCCAATGCGGGTAAAGAGGGGGCAATGTTCGTCACCGCTGACAAAATCGAATCCACTGAAGAAAATGTCGTGGAGGCGACCGGCAAGGTTGAAGCCCGCCAGGCCGGGCAGAACTTTTTTGCGGATTGGCTGCGATACGACATGACGCTGAATGAAGTGCGCGCGCGCGGCGATGTTCGATTTGAACAGCCAGCCTTGACGGTAACGGGCGACACGCTCCACCTCAAACTCGACGACTCTAGCGGTGAGCTGCTCAAGCCTGTGTATCAATTGGTGGAAAGCCCGGGGCGGGGAAACGCTGCCAGGGTAGATTTCATCAACAAAAATCAATACACCTTCAAAGATGCGACCTACACCACCTGCGCGGTAGGGAATGACGACTGGTACCTGGATGTCGGCACCTTAAACATCGACAAAACGCGGGATATCGGCGTAGCCAGAGATGCTACTTTGCAGTTTTTGGGTGTTCCTATTCTGTATACGCCCTGGATGAGCTTTCCGCTAAATAACGCCCGCGAAACCGGCATCCTGGCGCCCACGTTGGGCACAACCCAACGTACCGGCATTGACATTGTCGCGCCCTATTATATTAATCTGGCCCCTAATTACGATGCCACGCTTTATCCACGACTGATGTCGAAGCGTGGGTTTCAGCTGGGCGCCCAGTTTCGTTATTTGTTTGAAAAGTTTTCTGGCACATCGCAGGTGGAGTATTTACCGAACGATAGCGCCGCGGGGTATTCGCGCTGGGGGGTATTCCTGAAGCATCTGCAAAACATAAATCCCAACCTCACATTCGGGCTCGACTTTAATCGCGTATCCGATAACGATTATTTCCGCGATCTATCCAATCTGGTCAAGGCGACCTCGCAGTCTTACTTGAATCGCGAAGCCTGGATCACGTATCAACGGGAATGGTGGAATGCAGATCTTCGCGTGCAAAGCTTTCAGACCTTGCAAGATCCTGCCGCACCGCTTGCTATCCCCTATAACCGTTTGCCTCAGCTCAGGGTTAACGCTGCCCGCGATTTGCCATACGGGGTGCAGTTCAATCTGGTAAGCGAAGCCACACACTTTACGCACCCGACCCAGACCGAAGGCACGCGCGTGCTGGCGTATCCTACGGTCAAGCTGCCGCTGACTAATTCGTACGGTTTCATCACGCCCCAGTTGGGTTGGCATCTCACTCACTACAATCTGGATAACAGCGTCGCGGAACCCAAAATTAATCGAAGTGTGCCGATTGCTAGTCTGGATGCGGGCGTCATTCTTGATCGTCCTTTTGGCTTTAAGGGGCAAGCTTACCAACAGACCTTAGAGCCGCGCTTTTACTACGTATACGCGCCGTTTCGCGAGCAAAATTCCATACCGATATTTGATACAGCCTTGCTGGATTTCAACTATGCCCAAATGTTTACCGAAAACCAGTTTGTGGGGGGGGATCGCGTCAACGACGCCAATCAATTCACGCTGGCGATGACCTCACGATTTTTTGAAGAGGAAAGTGGCATCGAGCGGCTCAGAGTCACACTAGGCCAGCGCTATTACTTCAGTAGTCAAAAGGTCACCTTGCCGGGTATACCGGCACGCGATAGAAGCTCAACCGATTTGCTGATGGCCTTGAGTGGACAAATTACACGTGCATGGCGCATCGATACGGGTTGGCAGTTCGATACCGATAACGGCACCACTGTGCGTCAAAACATAGGCGCGACCTACCGCGCAAGCCCCGGACGGATATTGAACTTTAGCTATCGCACCATTGACAAAACCACCGAACAGATCGATGTCTCGGGTCAATGGCCGTTAAGTAGTCGCTGGTATGGTGTATTCCGATACAACTACTCGCTTAGAGATAATCAGCTGGTAGAAGGCTTGGCGGGGCTTGAATACAACGCCGGGTGCTGGGCGCTACGCGGCGTGATTCAACAGTTGGCAACCAAAGCAAACCAGTCCACCAGTGCGCTTTTCTTCCAGCTGGAATTAAGCGGAATGGGACATTTGGGTTCCAACCCTCTCGACGTTTTGAAAAACAGTGTTCCTGGATATAGGCCAAGCAATGAATTTACTCAAACGCCCTGAATTTTTTTTAGCACTATGGATTACGTTTGCCAGCCCCACATGGGCTACGCCGACCCCGATTGATCATGTTGTCGCCGTGGTGAATGATGAAGTGATTACGCGGTTGGAATTAACGCGTCGCTACGATGAAGTGGTGCAGAGTTTGGGGCAGAAAAACACGCCACTACCGCCGCGACCTGTGCTCGAAAAACAATTGCTGGACCGGATGATTACCGAACGTGCGTTGCAGCAGCACGCTCGGGCCACTGGTATACGCGTTGATCCCGTACAAGTGGAACGCACGCTACAGCGCATTGCCGCGCAAAATAAAATGGAGTTGCCTGAACTGCAAGCCATGTTGGAGAAAGAAGGGCAAAGCCTTGATCGTTTTCGTGACAATGTCCGCAATGAAATTTTGATTGCACGGGCGCGCGAACGTGACGTCGATAACAAAATCACGATCAGCGATTCTGAAATTGACGGTTATCTTCAAACGCAGGCGCAACAAGGTGCCGATACCGAATACAACTTCGCGCATATTTTGATAACTGTTCCTGAGAATGCCTCGCCCGAGCAAATTCAGATACGTCGCGCCCGTGCGCAGGAAGTCGTCGATAGCTTAGCAAAAGGCGGTGACTTTGCGCAGCTTGCCGCAAGTTATTCCGATGCCCCCGATGCGATGCAAGGCGGAATTTCGGGTTGGCGCGCGAGTGGGCAGTTACCGGCAGTATTTGCGGAGGCGTTGAAGGCTCTAAAGCCTGGCGAAACCGCGCCACTCCTTAAAAGTGCGAACGGTTTTCATGTCCTGAAACTGGTCGACAAGCGCGGTCGCGATGTGCCATTGACTGTCACACAAACCCACGCGCGCCATATCCTGATAAAAACCAATGAAATCACTTCTGAGTCAGACGCAAAAAGCCGCTTGCTACAACTTAAAGAGCGTCTGGATAACGGCGTGAAATTTGAAGAATTGGCCCGTTTACACTCCGATGACGGCAGCGCTTCCAAAGGCGGGGATTTGGGCTGGGTAAACCCGGGTGACACCGTACCGGAGTTTCAAAAAGCGATGGACGCGTTGCAACCTAACCAGGTTAGCGAACCGGTCCAGTCGCCCTTTGGCTGGCATCTCATCCAGGTACTTGAACGTCGCACTCAAGACGTGACACAGGAACGTCAAAAAATGGTGGCACGCCAGGCGCTGCGCGAGCGCAAAGGTGACGAAGCATTTCAGGACTGGGTACGCCAGATTCGTGACGCGGCTTACGTGGAATTGCGACCCCTAGATTGAGCACATTACCCATAGTCGCCATTACCGCAGGTGAGCCTGCCGGTATTGGGCCTGATCTATGTGTCGCGCTAGCCGACCATGCAGTAGACGCGCGGATTGTCGTGCTGGCGGATGGCGAAGTGTTACGCGCCCGCGCCGCTAGGTTAGGTCGCAATATTCAAATCATCGACGCGACGGAAATCCCGCCGCACCGTGTGGGGACGCTTTATGTCCAACATATACCTACCGTTGTGCCGGTCATTGCGGGACGACTCGAAGCCCGTAATAGTCCCCATGTACTGTCTTTACTTGATGCCGCTATCGAAGGCTGCCAATCGACTCGCTATCACGCACTGGTGACCGCGCCGGTACACAAAGGCATCATTAATGATGGTGGCCTCAGCTTTACCGGCCATACCGAATATCTGGCTCAACAGACGGCTACCCCCAATGTGGTGATGATGCTGGTAGGCGGCGGGTTGCGTGTCGCCCTGGCCACGACCCATCTGGCGCTGAAAGACGTTTCCGCCGCGATTACCCCCTCGAGTCTGAGCGAAACTTTGCACATTCTGCATGGCGCATTGGTGCAAGATTTTGGCATCCCCAAACCGCGCATCTTGGTCGCAGGACTCAATCCGCACGCAGGCGAATCCGGTCATATGGGGCGCGAAGAAATCGCCGTGATTGAACCTGTGCTGGGCCAGCTTCGCAGCCAAGGCATGGATCTGGTTGGCCCGTTACCTGCCGATACCTTGTTCTCTCGCATTCGCGATGAACGTTGCGACGCTGTACTGGCGATGTATCACGATCAAGGTTTGCCGGTGCTCAAATATGCGAGTTTTGGCTCAGGCGTAAACATCACTCTGGGCTTGCCGCTGATTCGTACTTCGGTCGACCACGGCACCGCGCTGGATTTGGCCGGGACGGGCAAGGCTGAAGTGGGGAGCCTACTGGCCGCCATTGAGATCGCAAAAGGGATGGTGGAGAGACGCTCGGCTCGCCCGCTTACGTGAGAAAGGAGCGCTATGCCAAAATCGGCTAATCACACTCCGCGTAAGCGCTTCGGCCAGAATTTTCTGATTGACGACGACATCATCCACGCCATCGTTAATATTATTAACCCGCAAGCCAACGATATGCTGGTCGAAATTGGCCCAGGCCTGGGCGCGTTGACTCGGCCTTTGCTGGAACGCGTCGCGCATATTCATGCGGTGGAACTTGACCGTGACATCATCGCGCGTCTGCAGGCCCAATACCCCGTCGAACGTTTAATACTGCATTCCGCCGACGCACTAAGATTTGATTTTGCGGCCTTGGGCAATGCTCTGCGCATCGTCGGCAATTTGCCTTACAACATCTCAAGCCCGCTGCTATTTCGTCTAATGGAGTTTGCCGCGCAAATCCGCGACATGCACTTTATGCTGCAAAAAGAAGTCGTGGCGCGCATGGTGGCCGAGCCGTCCAACCACGATTACGGGCGGCTCTCGGTAATGTTACAACGGCGTTTTCACCTCGAATGGCTACTGGATGTGCCGCCTACTGCATTTGAGCCTGCGCCCAAAGTAGAGTCAGCGATAGTGCGCTTGATTCCAAAGACCCCGACCGAAATCGTTTTACTGGATGAAGCGCTCTTTGCGCGCGTGGTCCTCACGGCATTTTCGCAACGGCGTAAAACGCTGCGCAATACGTTGGCAGGCCAGTTAGGGCCAGAGGATTTTGCTCATTTAGGCATTGATTCCGGCCAGCGTGCAGAGAACCTGTCGCTTTCTGATTACGAACAAATCACTTCACATTTAATGCGACGTTAAAGTAGAGAGGCTTTGCCTTCCGGCGTGGGTCGAAGATGCTAGAACTAAATGCAACCTGCCGTGTTCTATACGGCTACATTAAGTGGGATTAGAATCAGGTTCGGAATAAAAAAGGCGGAAAAATCATGGTTCAATTGAAGTACATACCTTGGGTGTTGGGTATGTTGTTGACAACGGCGTGCAGCCAACTCGGTACCAAGACCAGCGCATCCAGCACGCCTACCGAAGCTGAACCTTTAGCGGCAACGACTGTTGCCGCCGATAATTTTCCTAAACAGGAATTAACCCCCGAAATTCTGTATCAGTTTTTATTAGCGGAGGTCGCAGGTCAGCGTGGCGAAATTGGTCTGGCCAAAGCGGCCTATCTAGACCTCGCGCGCAAAACCAAAGACCCACGCTTAGCCCAGCGCGCCGCTGAAATTGCGGTATTTGCGCGAGATGAGAACGGTGCGCTGGAAGCGACCCGGTTGTGGAATGAGACTGACGCCAACTCTGAGCGCGCGAATCTAACGCTCGTCGCGCTGCTATTGGCCCAAGACAAACTGGCTGAAGCCGAACCTTTGCTTAAAAAAGTCATTGCTGGCAACGCCCCCAACGGCTTTATGCGTCTAACAGCGTGGCTGGGACAAACCCGCGATGCCGAGGGCGCGCTGGCAATGGTGCAGCGGCTGGCTATCGAGTATCCGATGCTTCCCGAGGCGCAACTCGCGATCGCACAAGCTGCCAACCAGGCAAACAAACCTGAGTTGGTATCAGTGGCGCTACAACAGGCGGATAAATTGCGTCCGGGATGGGAGCAAGCAGCGTTATATCGCGCCCAGTGGTTGGCCAAAACTTCCCGCGCGGATGCGCTCAGTTCGCTTCAGGATTTTCTGAGCCGCTATCCCAAAGCGCGCGACGTGCGCTTGGCTTATGCCCGACTGCTGGTCAGCGCCAATCAATTTCCAGAGGCGCGTAAAGAATTTACTCGCTTGACTACCGATTTCCCGCGCAATGCGGAAGTGAGTATTGCCGCGGGTCTATTGGCGCTGCAAGTAGGCGACGCCGAAGTGGCGCGAGCTTATCTAACACAGGCGCTGGAATATGGTTATAAGCCGACCGATACGGTGCACTACTACCTGGGCCTGGTCGCTGAAGAATTGAAGCAGCCAGACGTGGCTGCGGCCGAATATCAACAGGTGGATGACGGTGAATATTTGGTGCAGGCGCGCGCGCGTCAGGCCAGTATGCTGGTCAAGCAAGGGGCATTGCCACAGGCGCGGGCACTGCTATCCGCGACTAAAGCAGGGAACGAAGCCCAGAGAATGCGCTTGATCCAGGCCGAAGCCGAGTTGTTACGCGACGCGAAGGATTATTCCCAGGCGTACCAGGTATTGTCAGCCGGCCTCAAAACGTATCCTGACTCGCCCGATCTGTTATACGACCAAGCCATGATGGCCGAAAAAATAAACAAACTTGATGTGCTGGAAGCCAATTTGCGCCGCGTGATCCACATCAAACCCGATGAAGCCCAAGCTTACAACGCATTAGGCTACACCTTGGCAGACCGTACAACCCGTCTTGACGAGGCTGTAGAACTGCTGGATAAAGCGTTGGCCTTAGCGCCCGATGACCCATTTATTCTGGACAGCATGGGGTGGGCGCAATATCGCAAGGGCAATTTTGAACGCGCACGCACTTTTCTGGACCGGGCATATAAGGCCCGCCCTGACCCTGAAATTGCCGCACATTTGGGCGAAGTGCTGTGGGCGCACGGTCAGCGCGACGATGCCAGCACGCTATGGCAAAGTAGCCTTAAAACGCATCCGCAAAACGAATTGCTGCAGGAAACACTGCGCCGACACAAACCTTGATGCGATCCCTCGCGTGGGTGGCGCTGACGGCGTTATTGACCGCTTGCGTCACCACCCCGCGCCCAGCGGTTACTGCCGTTCCCGCACGCGTGTATTCGCAGGATAGCTCGTGGTCCTTACAGGGGCGTATTGCCTTAAAAGCCGGTGAGAACAATGTGTCCGGTCAATTGCATTGGCAGCATCGCCCCAATCAGGATGAGCTGTTGTTGTTATCTCCGCTTGGTCAAGGCCTGGCGCGCATTGTCAGTAATGTCGATGGCGTGTTACTCGAAATGCCCAAACAAGCACCACGACGTGCGCCAAATGCAGAAAGCCTTACCCGCGATGCATTGGGTGTAGCGCTGCCTTTGGCCGGATTAAGCTACTGGGTGCAAGTGCAACCTGAGCCATCGCGTCCCTTTGAACAAACGCTGGATGAAGCTGGGCAGATTACGCAAATTCGCCAGGACGGCTGGGTGATTGATTATCTGCAATATATGAGCGAACCCGCTTACCGTCCGCGCAAGCTCAATATTGCTCGCGACGGTCTGGAAATCCGGCTGGTGATAGACGAGTGGAAGACCGAGTAGCAGGCTTTCAGGCCTTCCCAGCGCCCGCCAAATTAAACCTTTTTTTGCACGTGGTGGGGCGTCGCCTGGACGGCTACCATCTATTGCAGAGCGTATTCCGATTTATCGATTTCGGTGACGTAGTGCATCTGCAATTACGCGATGACGGCAACGTTGAGAGAGTAGGCGATTTACCTGGTGTGCCCGAAGACTTGGATCTCACCCTTCGTGCCGCCCGGCTATTGCAAGCTTTCACCGCCCCAGGCGCAGGGGTCAATATCCAGCTGGATAAACGCTTGCCATTGGGCGGGGGGTTGGGCGGGGGGAGCTCGGATGCAGCTACAGTATTATTGGCGCTAAATCGCCTGTGGGGGCTTAATTTTTCCCGACAACGGCTACAGGAGCTGGCGTTAAGTCTAGGGGCCGATGTGCCCGTATTTGTGTTTGGTCAAAGCGCATTCGCTGAAGGCGTAGGAGAACGTTTGACCCGCGTGTCGCTTCCGCCAGCTTGGTACGTCGTGTTAATGCCGCCAGTCCATATCGCGACTGCGGCGATTTTTGCTGCGCCAGAATTGACACGTGATACCCCAGCCCTCACAATAGCGCCCTTTTCCGCCAGCCAGAATTCAGGTGTTGCAGGTGTGCATAACGACTTGCAGGCAATCGTGGTCAAGCGCCATCCTGAGGTCGCTCAATATCTTGAATGGCTTGGGGGATACGCCGAAGCGCGAATGACCGGATCTGGCGCGTGTGTGTTTGCCGCTTTTGACAACGAACAAGCCGCGAAACGCGTGCTGCGTGATTTACCGGACGGAATGCAAGGTTTTGTGGCGCAGGGTTTAGACAGACATCCGCTGTTTAAATACTGCGACGCGTAGTAAATTGGGGAGTCGCCAAGTGGTAAGGCACCGGATTTTGATTCCGGTATTCGTAGGTTCGATCCCTACCTCCCCAGCCAGATAAATGCAGCCGCCATCGATTGGCGACTGTCCCTCCCCGTTGGAGTCAGCGTGTCCATAGACAACTTGATGGTATTTGCCGGCAATGCCCATCCCCGCCTGGCGGAGGATGTGGTGCGCCATCTGAATATCCATCTCGGACGCGCAACGGTATCGCGCTTCTCGGACAGCGAAATCATGGTCGAGATTCTCGAGAACGTGCGTGGCAAGGATGTGTTCGTACTGCAATCCACTTGCCAACCCGCCAACGACACGCTGATGGAAGTGATGGTGATGGTCGATGCTCTGAAACGTTCGTCGGCGGCACGGATTACCGCGGCGATCCCTTATTACGGTTATGCGCGCCAGGATCGGCGCACACGTTCGGCACGGGTGGCGATCACTGCAAAGGTCGTTGCCAATATGTTGCAGGGCGCGGGTGTGGATCGCGTGCTGACGATGGATTTGCACTCGGACCAGATTCAGGGTTTTTTCGATATTCCGGTCGACAACATTTATTCTAGTCCGATATTACTTGGCGATATTTGGAAGCGCGACCATCCGAACATGATCGTCGTGTCACCCGACGTCGGCGGCGTGGTGCGCGCGCGCGCGATTGCGAAACGGCTTGAATGCGATCTGGCGATCATCGACAAACGTCGCCCCAAACCGAATGTGGCGAAGGTGATGAATATCATTGGCGACGTGCGCGACCGCACCTGCATCATCATGGACGACCTGGTGGATACCGCGAATACTTTGTGCGAAGCGGCCAACGCGTTGAAAGAACACGGCGCCAAACAAGTGATGGCGTATTGCACTCACGCGGTGCTGTCCGGCAACGCGGCTGAGCGTGTGACCAATTCTGCGCTGGACGAGCTGGTCGTCACCGACACGATTCCGCTGCGCGACGACGCACGCGCATGTAGCAAAATCAGGCAATTGTCGGTGGCTGAGTTGTTGGCGGAAACGATCCGCCGTATCAGCAACGAAGATTCCGTCAGTTCGCTGTTTATAGAATAGCGCTGGCTTGAATGTCCCTGGTCGCGGGGGCTGTTTTTAACTGTTCAGGAGAACACTATGGAAATCGAAGTTATTGCTTACAAGCGCGAATTGCAAGGTACGGGTGCGAGCCGCCGTCTGCGTTCTGCTGGAAAAGTCCCGGGGATTGTGTACGGTGGCCCGAACGCCCCGATGCAGATTGAGTTGGATCACAATGCGTTGTATCACGCGCTGCGTAAAGAGGCCTTCCACGCATCGGTATTGAATCTCACCGTCGATGGCTCATCGGAATCGGTGTTGCTGCGTGATACACAATGGCATCCCTACAAGCAGCAAGTGCTGCATGTAGACTTTCAACGCGTCGACAAAACGCACAAAATCCACGTCAAAGTACCGCTGCATTTCCTCAATGAAGAGACTGCGCCGGGCGTCAAAACTGGCGGCGGCAAGATTAGCCACGTGATCACCGAAATCGACATCACTTGCCTGCCGGGTAACCTGCCGGAATTCATTGCGGTGGATGTGGGCCAGCTGGAATTGAACCAGTCCATCCACGTGGCTGAACTGCAGTTGCCAGAAGGCGTAGAACTAGTCGCGCATCTGGTGCATGAGAATCCCGCTGTCGTGGCACTCACCTTGCCCAAAGGCATGAAATCTGACGATGAGCCTGCGGCTGAGGCCCCTGCTGCAGCAGCGCCGCCCGCTAAAGATAAGGAATAACGCGCCCCAGCGCGTGAGCATCGTTGAAGTGACGGCGCCTCGCCTAATTGTCGGCCTCGGTAATCCGGGGCGCGACTACGAAGAAACCCGGCATAACGCCGGGTTTTGGTTTTGCAGCAAGCTGGCAGCGAAACTGGGCGTCGCGCTGCGTTCAGAGGCACGTTTCCACGGCATCACCGGGCAGGCGCAATCTCAAAAAACATGGCTGTTAATGCCGCAGACCTTCATGAACCGCTCGGGTCAGGCTGTCGGGGCACTCTCGCGTTTTCACCACATCACGCCTGCTGAAGTGCTGGTGGTACACGATGAGCTTGATATTCCGCCTGGCCAATTACGCTTGAAATTTGGCGGTGGCCTCGGTGGGCATAACGGCTTAAAAGACATCACCGCGCATCTGGGCACGCAGGACTACTGGCGGCTGCGCATCGGGATCGGCCACCCCGGTGACCGCAATGAGGTCATAAACTATGTATTAAAGCCTCCGCGCCGCGAAGAGCAGGCCGACATCGACGCCGCTATCGGGCGCGCGCTTGAGTTGATGCCCTTGATCGAAAAAGGCGAATGGAACGCAGCCACCCAGCGTGCCAACACTAAACCTCCTAGCCTCTAGCCCTTTGTCACTGGAAATATCATGAGCCTCAAATGCGGCATTGTCGGCCTGCCCAATGTGGGCAAATCCACCCTGTTCAATGCGCTAACCCAAGCGGGAATCGCTGCTGAGAACTACCCGTTCTGCACCATTGAGCCGAATACCGGCGTGGTCGAAGTGCCTGATCCGCGTCTGGAGAAAATAGCCGAAATCATCAAGCCGCAAAAAATTGTGCCAGCGATTGTCGAGTTTGTGGATATCGCCGGGTTGGTCGCGGGTGCGTCAAAAGGCGAGGGCTTAGGCAACCAATTTCTGGCGACGATTCGCGAAACCGATGCGATTACGCATGTGGTGCGCTGCTTCAAGGACGACAACGTGATCCACGTTTCCGGCAAGGTTGATCCGCTGTCGGACGTTGAAACCATCGCGACCGAATTAGCGCTCGCCGATTTGACCAGCGCTGAAAAAGCACTAATTCGCTATGAAAAATCCGCGCGCGGCGGTGATAAGGAAGCACAAAAAGTGGTGGAGGCATTGAGACCCGTGCTGGTCGCACTCAACGATGGACGACCCGCACGCGCCGCCGGACTGGATGCCGAGGCGCTCGCAGTGATCAAGCCGCTGTGCTTGCTCACGGTTAAACCCACTTTATACGTCGCCAACGTGGCTGAAGATGGCTTTCACGATAACCCTATGCTCGACGCGCTGGTCAAGTTTGCGGCGCTGGAACATGCGCCGGTCGTGCCAGTGTGTGCCTCCCTGGAAGCCGAGTTGCAGGAATTGTCGCTGCAAGAGCGGGTGGAATATTTGCACGAACTGGGCTGGGATGAGCCCGGATTGAACCGTCTGGTGCGCGCCGCCTACGATTTATTGGGTTTGCAAACGTACTTCACAGCAGGCGTGAAAGAAGTCCGCGCCTGGACGATCAAAAAGGGCGCTACCGGACCGCAAGCAGCAGGTGCGATCCATACCGATTTTGAGCGCGGTTTTATCCGTGCCCAAACCATTGCCTACGACGATTTCATTGCCTGCAAGGGCGAGCAGGGCGCGAAAGAGGCCGGAAAAATGCGTGCCGAGGGCAAGGAATACATCGTAAAAGACGGCGATGTGATGAATTTTCTGTTCAATGTTTGACCTCTATCCGCTGAGGCCTTATAATTCCGGGCTTCGTTTTGGGTGGGGTTCCCGAGCGGTCAAAGGGATCAGACTGTAAATCTGACGGCTCTGCCTTCGAAGGTTCGAATCCTTCCCCCACCACCAAATTTTATCTGGATGGGGTACGCATCCAGGGGTGGCGGCCCTACAGATAGGTTAGCAAAAGCGGGTGTAGCTCAATGGTAGAGCAGAAGTTTTCCAAACTTATGACGAGGGTTCGATTCCCTTCTCCCGCTCCAGTTTGTGAGAAGTTTTGCAGAAAATGTAAGGGTTGTCAGAACTTTGAGCCCATGTAGCTCAGAGGTAGAGCACTCCCTTGGTAAGGGAGAGGTCGACAGTTCGATTCTGTCCATGGGCACCAGAATTGGTGTCTAGAGAAATAAATGGAAGCATCAGAGTGTGGTGCTCTAAAGTTTAAATTGTTAATTTGCGTTGTTGTTCTTGTGCATCTTGAAGGGTACTGGAAATGGCTAAGGAAAAATTCGAGCGGACCAAACCGCACGTTAACGTAGGGACGATTGGACACGTCGACCACGGCAAGACCACTTTGACCGCGGCGATCACCACCATCCTGGCGAAGAAATTTGGCGGTGCGGCCAAGAAATAC
>JANLZE010000132.1:0-1355 GCA_031366105.1 Thiobacillaceae bacterium
TGCCGCAAGCGGCCCGCCCCATAGCTCAACGTTATGCGGCAAGAAATATCATCGAGCAAAAATTCCTATGACCCGAAGCGACGTAAAGGAAACATGAGCATAAGCGAGCAACAATCGTCCTCCGTTCTCTTGCGTGAGGATCGCGGCGCAGTAGCGATCTTGACGCTGAACCGACCCGACAAGCTTAACGCGCTTAGCAACGAACTAATCGCCGGCATAATGAATGCGTTGAATAGCATCGAACTCGATTCGTCCGTTCGCGTCGTCGTGATAACTGGCGCTGGACGAGCGTTCAGTGCTGGAGCGGACATAGCGGCGTTTCAGAAACATATGCGAGCCGGCCCAGCGGACGCCGTTATGCACTTCATGCGCCCCGGCCATCAGATGACCCGGCGCGTGGAATCCTTCCCCAAGCCGATTATCGCGGCGGTAAATGGAATTGCGTTCGGCGGTGGATGCGAACTAACGGAATCCACCCACATTGCGCTTGCGGCTGAGAGCGCGACATTCTCGAAGGCGGAGATCAATATCGGGATAATTCCGACCTTTGGCGGTACTCAGCGCTTGCCCCGCAATGTCGGGCGGAAGGCGGCGATTGAGTTGATCCTGACCGGGCGCGCGTTTACTTCAAAAGAGGCCGCCAGCCTCGGCTTGATTAACCGTGTCGTGGCGGATGCCGATCTTCTCAAGGAGGCTATAACGCTGGCGAACGAGCTTGCCACCAAACCTCCACTGACGCTAGCGGCCGCACTCGTAGCGATCCATCGCGGCATGGACGCGTCAATTGACGACGGTCTTGCCATAGAAGAAGCAGCGTTCGCGCGCATCGTTCCAACCCTTGACGCTCAGGAAGGTGTAGCAGCCTTCGTTGAGAAACGTCGTCCGACATTCGTGGGTAAATAGCGCGCGCTCGATGGGAGCCCAGCAAGCGTGGGGTGGGCACGTTATGTGTGCAGCACCTATTCAAATACCGCATAACCCGGCGCTCAACCTCGCTCCCTTCGGTCGCAGGACGCTGCGCCAAACAGCGGCGCAGCGCCGGTTAGCTTTACGTTAGCGCGCACGCGTATGGACGCTGAAATCACTTATCAAGTTTTCGAGTGGCTTTGGACTTCCGGGCAGCTGTCCGAGAAGGACATTGCGTGTCTGCCTGCGCTTGGAATCGAGGCGGTTATTAACTTGGCTCTCCCAACGGCATCAAACGCCTTGCCCGGAGAGGCTGAGTTTATTACGCGGCAAGGAATTGCCTACATTCATATTCCTGTGGTGTGGGAGCGGCCTGAGCTTCATCAGTTGGAGCAGTTCTTCGGCACGCTCAAAGCCTTTGAGGGCCGTAATGTCTGGGTGCATTGTGC
>JANLZE010000158.1:0-15686 GCA_031366105.1 Thiobacillaceae bacterium
CGAGATGGTAATGCCGGGCGACAACGTCAGCATCAACGTCGCGCTGATTGCACCGATCGCGATGGACGAAGGTCTTCGCTTCGCGATTCGCGAAGGCGGCAGAACGGTCGGCGCGGGTGTGGTAGCGAAGATTTCGGAGTAGGAAGCTCGGTGAAGCCTAGCGCGGTGTGTGTTGCTGTCTTAGGTTTCATTTGAAACAACAGGCCAATAGCTCAATTGGTAGAGTATCGGTCTCCAAAACCGAGGGTTGGGGGTTCGAGGCCCTCTTGGCCTGCCATAGGATAAGCCTTTAAGGCAACAGCAATTAATGGCTGACAAAATTAAACTGCTGCTCGCAGTCTTGCTGGTGATCGGCGGCATTGCGGGTTATTACTTATTGGCGGATTCGCCGACGATTGTGCGCGTGCTTTCTGTACTGGCTGGCCTCGCGCTGGGCGGGGTGGTTGCGGGCATGAGCCCCACCGGCAGACAGTTCTTTCAGTTTGCAGGCGAAGCGCGCGACGAAGCCAAAAAAGTGGTGTGGCCGACACGCAAGGAAACGATCCAGATGACCGGCGTCGTAATGTTATTTGTAGTGGTGATGGCCTTGTTTTTGTGGGCAGTTGACAGTGCTTTGCTGTGGCTGGTGAAAATGGCGATGGGACGGAGCGACTGATGGCGATGCGTTGGTATGTTGTCCATGCTTATTCCGGCTTTGAAAAAAGCGTCGCGCGTGCGTTGGCTGAGCGGATTGAGCGCTCCGGTTTAAAAGAACGATTTGGCGTAGTGGTCGACGAACTCGGTCAATCGAAGAGCGCGATACTGGTGCCGGTAGAAGAAGTCGTGGAAATGAAAGGCGGTCAGAAAAAGACCGCTGAGCGGAAGTTCTTTCCCGGCTACGTGTTGATCCAGATGGAGATGGACGACGACACTTGGCACCTGGTCAAAAGCACGCCGAAAGTCACCGGCTTTATCGGCGGCACCGCGACCAAGCCTGCCCCGATTTCGGAAAAGGAAGTGCAGTCCATCCTCGATCAAATGCGCGAAGGCGTGGAGAAGCCCAGGCCTAAGGTGTTGTTTGAAATAGGCGAGACGGTGCGTGTGATTGACGGGCCGTTTACCGATTTCAATGGCAGTGTGGACGAGGTGAATTATGACAAAAGCAAGTTGCGCGTCGCAGTAATGATTTTTGGTCGCGCCACGCCCGTTGAATTGGGATTTGGTCAGGTTGAGAAAAGTTAGTTTTGGTAAGTAAATCGGGAGTCCTCATCAGGAAATCCGACGAGGAGCGTTAGTAAACAGCCGCAAGGCAGGGTAGAACGCGCGTTATCACTCATTAATTGGAGTAGTAGATGGCAAAAAAGATTATTGGCTATATCAAACTGCAAGTCCCAGCGGGCAAAGCGAATCCTTCGCCGCCCATCGGCCCCGCGCTCGGTCAGCGTGGTTTGAACATTATGGAATTCTGCAAGGCGTTTAACGCCAAGACCCAGCAGATGGAGCCTGGTCTGCCGATTCCGGTGGTGATCACCGCGTTTGCGGACAAGAGCTTCACCTTCGTGATGAAGACGCCGCCCGCGACGGTGCTGATCAAAAAAGCGATCAAACTCGACAAAGGGTCGCCGCGGCCGCATACCGATAAAGTCGGTGTGATTACGCGCGCCCAACTGGAAGAAATCGCCAAAATGAAAGAGCCGGATTTGACCGCCGCGAATATGGATGCCGCGGTACGCACGATTGCCGGTACCGCCCGTTCGATGGGCGTGACGGTGGAGGGAGTCTGAGATGAGCAATGCTTCCAAGCGTTTGCGCGCAATCAAAGAAAAAATCGACCGCAACCGTAATTATCCTGTGGTTGAGGCTTTGCAACTGATCAAGGAATCGGCCACCGCCAAGTTTGACGAGTCTATCGATATCGCCGTCAATCTGGGGGTCGACGCACGCAAATCCGACCAGATGGTGCGCGGCTCGGTTGTGCTGCCCAAAGGCATTGGTAAAACCGTTCGCGTGGCTGTATTTGCGCAAGGTGATAACGTGCAGAAAGCCAAAGACGCAGGGGCCGACATCGTCGGTTTCGAAGACCTGGCCGCGGAAATCAAAGCCGGCAAGATGGATTTTGACGTGGTAATCGCTACGCCCGACGCGATGCGCGTGGTAGGTCAGCTCGGTCAGGTGCTGGGTCCGCGTGGTTTGATGCCCAACCCGAAGGTCGGCACGGTGTCGGCAGACGTGGTAACGGCGGTCAAGAACGCCAAGGCGGGTCAGGTTCAATACCGCACCGACAAGGGCGGCATCGTGCATTGCACGATAGGCCGTGCGTCGTTTGCGGTGGACGATTTGAAAGAGAATCTGGCCGCCTTGATGGACGCGCTCCAGCGGGCGAAGCCTGCCAACTCCAAGGGTATTTATTTCAAGCGTTTGTCCGTATCCAGCACGATGGGTGCGGGTGTGCGCGTAGACCAGACGAGTCTGGCTGCATAGTAAGCGTGGCCCAGACCAGTCTGGCCGCATGAACATTAGGTGCTGTCCAGTCGCTTGAACAGCTGAAAGAACTTTGGGCCGTCGATCAAGGTATCGATCGACGTCCATCAAAGACCGTAGGCATCCATAAGGGGCTAATACCCTGGATTTAATGTCGGTGTCCAAAAGTCGGGTGATGCAAGACTTTCTGTCTTCTGTCCTCTGTCTTCTGTCCTCCGAACCCTACGCAGATGGTGTTCCCGAGCAGGATTTTCCTGTCAAGGCCGCCAGCCGAAGCGGCAACGCTTCGTAACTGAGAAGGAGCTTGGACTTTGAGTCTGAATCTTGAAGAAAAGAAAGCCGTCGTTGCTGAGGTTGGCGCAGAAGTTGCGCAGGCCCAGACGGTTGTTGTCGCTGAATACCGCGGCATTGCAGTGACCGACTTGACCGTATTGCGCGCTAAAGCACGCAGTTCCGGCGTGTACCTGCGAGTGTTGAAAAACTCGCTGGCGCGTCGCGCGGTGGAAGGAACGCCGTTTGCCGGACTGGCTGATCAGATGATCGGCCCGCTGGCATATGGTTTTTCCAAAGACCCGGTGGCTGCTGCCAAGGTGATGCATGAGTTTGCCAAAGGCAATGACAAGTTTGTCATCAAGGCCGGTGCGATGCCAAATTTCATGATGTCCGCTAAGGATGTAGGAAATTTGGCGTCGATGCCGAGCCGAGATGAGCTGCTTGCGAAGCTGATGGGGACCATGCAAGCCCCGATTACACAGTTTGTACGCACCTTGAATGAAGTGCCGACCAAATTTGTGCGCGGTCTCGCCGCTATACGCGACAAGCAGGCTGCTTAAAGCTTATGTGCTAGTGCCATTTGGGCGGCTAGCGCAGCAACCACAACGATATCGTTTTTAATCTGTAAAAAATTGACAGGAGTAATACAAATGGCTGTTGCTAAAGCTGAAATTTTAGATGCCATCGCTGGCATGACGGTGCTTGATCTATCTGAGTTGATCAAGGAAATGGAAGAAAAGTTTGGTGTATCTGCGGCGGCTGCTGCGGTTTCTGTTGCGGCTCCCGCTGCAGGCGCTGCGGCTGCGGTTGAAGAACAGACCGAGTTTACAGTGATGCTGACGGTAGTCGGCGAGAAGAAGGTCGAAGTCATTAAAGTGGTGCGTGCGGCCACTGGCTTGGGCTTGAAAGAAGCGAAAGATCTGGTTGACGGCGCTCCGAAGGCAGTTAAAGAAGGCGCTACCAAGGCGGATGCAGATGCGCTGAAAAAGCAGCTTGAAGATGCTGGTGCAAAAGTAGAGATCAAATAATTCATAAAATTCGGACACTGTTTTCATTGAGCCGTGTCCCATGTGACTTAGTTGGTGTGTGTTGCGGGCGAGCCCGCGGCACACGTAAGCAACCAGTACCCGGAACCCAAAAAAGCGGCTTCCGGGTTACTTGTTTTTTACGTGTGCCCCCACCCGTGCTGGACGAAATGTCACCCAGCGCATCCCTGACGTTCAAGGAGATTTAATGGCTTATACCTTTACCGAGAAAAAGCGCCTTCGCAAGAGTTTCGCCAAGCGCCAGTCTGTCCTTCCGGTGCCGTTTCTTCTGTCGACGCAGCTGGAGTCCTTCCGTGCTTTCCTGCAGGAAGGTACGCCGCGCGAAGAGCGCTTGAACGAAGGCTTGCAAGCTGCATTTACCTCGATTTTCCCCATTTCCAGCCATAACGGCTTCGCCCGGCTTGAGTACGTCAGCTATGTGATGCATGAGCCGGCCTTTGATATTAAGGAATGCCAGCAACGCGGCTTGACGTATTGCTCGCCACTGCGTGCCAAGGTGCGTTTGATCATCATGGACAAGGAAGCGTCTAAGCCGACGATCAAGGAAGTTAAGGAGCAAGAGGTGTACATGGGCGAGATACCGCTGATGACACCGACCGGCTCGTTTGTGATTAACGGTACCGAGCGCGTGATCGTGTCGCAGTTGCACCGCTCACCGGGCGTATTTTTTGAACACGATCGCGGCAAGACACACAGCTCGGGCAAGCTGCTGTTTTCGGCGCGCATCATTCCATACCGCGGTTCCTGGCTGGATTTTGAATTTGACCCGAAAGACCTGCTGTTCTTCCGCATCGACCGTCGTCGCAAACTGCCGGTCACCATTCTGCTCAAAGCCTTGGGTTACACGCCTGAAACGATCCTGACCGCATTCTTTAATCAAGATACCTTCTATGTGAATACGCAGGGCATCCAGTTCGAGTTGGTGCCCGAGCGCTTGCGCGGCGAGATTGCACGCTTTGATATCTGCGGCAAGGATGACCACGTCATCGTGCCGAAAGACAAGCGTATTACCGCCAAGCACATCCGCGAACTGGATGCGGCGGGCGTAAAAAAATGGGCGGTGCCGACTGAATTTGTGTTGAACCGCGTGCTGGCGCACGACGTGGTGAATAAAGACACCGGCGAGCTGGTTGCGCGCGCCAACGACGAAATCACCGAAACTTTGCTGATCAAGCTGGCAGAGGCTGGCATCGGTAAGTTCCACACGCTGTATACCAACGAGTTAGATCACGGCGCCTATATTTCGCAAACCTTGCGCGCCGACGAAACGGTCGATCAATACGCGGCGCGCGTGGCTATTTACCGCATGATGCGCCCCGGTGAGCCGCCTACTGAAGACGCGGTCGCCGCGTTGTTTGGTAATCTTTTCTTTAGTGAAGATCGCTACGACTTGTCAGCAGTGGGCCGCATGAAGTTTAACCGCCGCATCGGACGCGACGAACTGACCGGCACCGGCACCTTGTCAACGGAAGATATTGTTGCGGTGATCCGCATCCTGGTCGAACTGCGCAATGGTCGTGGCGAAATCGACGATATCGACCATCTAGGTAATCGTCGAGTGCGCAGCGTCGGCGAGCTGGCCGAGAACCAGTTCCGTGCTGGTTTGGTGCGGGTGGAGCGCGCCGTGAAGGAACGTTTGTCCCAGGCCGAATCAGACAATCTAATGCCGCACGATTTGATTAACGCCAAACCGGTATCGGCGGCAATCAAGGAGTTCTTCGGCTCGAGCCAGCTCTCGCAGTTTATGGACCAGACCAATCCCTTGTCTGAGATCACGCACAAGCGTCGCGTCTCGGCCTTGGGCCCGGGTGGTTTGACGCGTGAGCGTGCCGGTTTTGAAGTGCGTGACGTGCACCCGACGCATTATGGCCGAGTGTGCCCGATTGAGACGCCGGAAGGTCCGAACATCGGTCTAATCAATTCGCTCGCTTTGTTTGCGCGCACGAACTGGTATGGTTTTATCGAGACGCCTTACCGCAAAGTGGTGGATAGCCGCGTCACCGATGAAATTGAGTATTTGTCAGCAATTGAAGAGTCCAAGTTTGTGATCGCTCAGGCCAACGCCGAGCTCGATGCTAAAAATAAATTCAGTGACGATTTAGTGTCCTGCCGCTTCAAGAACGAGTTCGCGCTGTCCGGTCCAGAAAAAATTGAATATATGGACGTCGCGCCCGCTCAGGTGGTGTCAGTGGCCGCTTCGTTGATTCCGTTCCTGGAGCACGATGACGCGAACCGCGCGCTGATGGGCTCGAACATGCAACGTCAGGCAGTGCCTTGCCTGCGTCCGGAAAAGCCGTTCGTCGGCACCGGCATGGAACGTACGGCTGCAGTGGACTCCGGCACGGTGGTGACCGCGCATCGCGGCGGCATCGTCGATTATGTCGATGCGGGCCGGATCGTGATTCGGGTACACGACGACGAGGCGACTGAAGGCGAAGTCGGCGTAGATATTTATTCGCTGATCAAGTACACGCGCTCCAACCAGAACACCAATATCAACCAGCGTCCGCTGGTGCAGGTAGGCGATGTGATTGCGCGCAGCGATGTGGTCGCCGACGGCGCATCCACTGACATGGGTGAACTGGCGCTAGGCCAGAACATGCTCGTGGCGTTTATGCCGTGGAATGGCTTCAACTTCGAAGACTCGATTCTGATCAATGAAAGCGTCGTCGCAGAAGACCGTTACACCTCGATTCATATCGAAGAGCTCTCGGTAGTGGCACGCGACACGAAGCTCGGCGCGGAAGAAATCACGCGCGATATTTCCAATCTGGCCGAGCGCCAGTTGGGTCGTCTCGACGACTCCGGCATTATCTCGATTGGTGCCGAAGTGGAAGCAGGCGATGTGCTGGTCGGCAAAGTCACGCCCAAAGGCGAAACCCAGCTGACGCCGGAAGAAAAACTTCTGCGTGCGATCTTCGGCGAAAAAGCTTCTGATGTGAAAGACACCAGCCTGAAAGTGCCGTCGGGCATGTCGGGCGTGGTGATCGACGTGCAAGTGTTCACGCGCGAAGGCATCGAGCGCGACAAACGCGCGCAGTCGATCATCGACACCCAGCTCGCCGAATACAAGAAAGACATGACTGACCGCATGCGTATTGTTGAGAACGATACCTTCGCGCGTTTGGAAAAACTGTTGCTGGCTAAAGTCGCGAATGGCGGTCCAAAAAAGCTGGCTAAAGGCAGCAAGGTCACAAACGATTATTTGGAAACGGTTAATCGCCATGACTGGTTTGACATCCGCTTGGCGGATGACGACGCCAGCCGCCAAGTCGAATCGCTACGCGACAGTCTCACGCAAAAACGCATCGAATTTGATGCCATGTTTGAAGAAAAAAAAGGCAAACTGACTGCAGGCGACGAATTGCCGCCCGGCGTGCAAAAAATGGTCAAAGTCTACATTGCGGTCAAGCGCCGCTTGCAGCCCGGCGACAAGATGGCGGGGCGTCATGGTAACAAGGGCGTCGTGTCGAAGATTGCGCCGGTGGAAGACATGCCGTACATGGCGAATGGCCGTCCGGCAGACATCGTGCTGAATCCGCTGGGCGTGCCGTCACGGATGAACGTCGGTCAGATTCTGGAAACGCATCTAGGCTGGGCCGCTAAAGGCCTGGGCGACCGCATCGGCGAGATGCTGGCCGCACAAACCAAGACCATGGTCAAGGAAATCCGCACTTTCTTGAAAGAAATCTACAACAAGTCCGGCAAGCACGAAGACATCGATGGCCTGACCGACGACGAGATTATAGGTCTCGCGCGTAACCTGAAAAAAGGCGTGCCGTTTGCGTCGCCGGTGTTTGACGGCGCGTCGGAAGAGGAAATCCGCCGCATGTTGACGCTCGGTGGCTTACCGGAAGGCGGCCAGGTCACGCTGTATGACGGGCGCACTGGCGAGGCATTCGATCGCCAGGTG
This sequence comes from Thiobacillaceae bacterium, assembly GCA_031366105.1. Lineage (GTDB taxonomy): Bacteria > Pseudomonadota > Gammaproteobacteria > Burkholderiales > Thiobacillaceae > Thiobacillus. The sequence continues at coordinate 7,693 of JANLZE010000158.1, forward strand.
ACCGTCGGTTACATGCATGTGCTGAAGCTGCACCACTTGGTCGACGACAAGATGCACGCGCGGTCGACCGGGCCGTATTCGCTGGTCACGCAGCAGCCGTTGGGCGGCAAGGCGCAGTTCGGTGGTCAGCGTTTCGGCGAGATGGAAGTCTGGGCGCTCGAAGCCTACGGCGCAGCGTACACGCTGCAAGAAATGTTGACCGTGAAGTCGGACGATGTGAACGGCCGCACCAAGGTGTACGAGAGCATCGTCAAAGGCGAGCACAAAATCGAGGCAGGCATGCCGGAGTCCTTCAATGTGTTGGTGAAGGAAATCCGCAGTCTGGGTATCGATATTGATTTGGAACGTTATTGAACGTTATTCAGTTAGCGTGAGGATATAGCCATGAAAGCACTGTTAGACCTATTCAAACAGGCCACCCACGAGGAAGAGTTCGACGCCATTAAGATTGGCCTGGCGTCGCCGGAGAAAATCCGCTCGTGGTCATATGGTGAAGTAAAAAAACCGGAGACGATTAACTATCGCACCTTCAAACCGGAGCGCGATGGCTTGTTCTGCGCGAAGATTTTTGGCCCGGTCAAGGATTACGAATGCCTGTGCGGCAAGTACAAGCGCTTGAAGCACCGCGGCGTAATCTGCGAGAAGTGCGGCGTTGAAGTCACGCTGTCCAAAGTGCGTCGCGAGCGCATGGGCCATATCGAACTGGCCTCACCGGTCGCGCATATCTGGTTCTTGAAGTCGCTGCCTAGCCGTCTGGGCATGGTGCTCGACATGACGCTGCGCGATATCGAACGCGTGCTGTACTTCGAAGGCTTCGTCGTCGTCGAACCCGGCATGACGCCGTTGAAGCGCGGCCAGCTGATGACGGAAGAAGACTATATCGCGAAGGTGGAAGAATACGGCGACGAGTTCCGTGCACTGATGGGCGCGGAAGGTGTGCGCGAATTGCTGCGCTCGCTCGATTTGCCGATTGAAGTCGAAACGCTGCGCACCGATATCACCAAAACCGGTTCCGACACCAAGCTGAAGAAGTACTCCAAGCGTTTGAAGATTCTGGAAGGATTTCAAAAATCCGGCATTAAACCCGAGTGGATGATTCTGGAAGTGCTGCCGGTGTTGCCGCCGGAATTGCGTCCGCTGGTGCCGTTGGATGGCGGCCGTTTTGCGACTTCGGATCTAAACGATCTGTATCGTCGTGTGATTAACCGCAACAACCGCTTGAAGCGTCTGCTCGAACTGAAAGCGCCGGAAATCATCGTGCGCAACGAAAAGCGCATGTTGCAGGAGTCGGTTGATTCGCTGCTGGACAACGGCCGTCGCGGCAAGGCGATGACCGGCGCGAACAAGCGTCCGCTCAAATCGCTGGCCGACATGATCAAGGGCAAGAGCGGTCGTTTCCGTCAGAACTTGCTGGGCAAGCGCGTGGATTATTCGGGTCGTTCGGTGATTGTGGTCGGACCGGCACTAAAACTGCATCAGTGCGGTTTGCCTAAAAAAATGGCGCTGGAATTGTTCAAGCCGTTTATTTTCAATCGCCTCGAAGTGCTGGGATTGGCAACGACGATCAAGGCCGCGAAGAAAATGGTGGAAGACGAAGAGCCGATCGTGTGGGACTTGCTCGAAGAAGTCATCCACGAACACCCAGTGATGCTGAACCGCGCGCCGACGCTGCACCGCTTGGGTATTCAGGCATTCGAGCCGGTGCTGATCGAAGGCAAAGCGATCCAGTTGCATCCGCTGGTCTGCGCCGCGTTCAACGCTGACTTCGACGGCGACCAGATGGCCGTTCACGTGCCGCTGTCGCTGGAAGCGCAGATGGAAGCGCGCACGCTGATGCTGGCGTCGAATAACGTGCTGTCGCCGGCCAACGGCGAGCCGATTATCGTGCCGTCGCAGGACATCGTGCTGGGGCTGTACTACATGACGCGCGAAAAAATCAACGCCAAGGGCGAAGGCATGATGTTCGCCGACGTGACCGAAGCGCGCCGCGCCTACGACAACCGCGTAGTCGAGCTACACGCCAAAGTCACCGTGCGGATCAAGGAGGCGACGCTGGACGGAGACAAGAATCGTATCGAAACCGTACGCCGCGTCGAAACGACAGTGGGACGTGCACTACTATCCGAAATTCTGCCCGCAGGGCTTGCGTTCAGCTATATCGACAAGGCGCTGAAGAAGAAAGAAATTTCGAAGCTGATCAACGCCAGTTTCCGCCGTTGCGGGCTTCGTGAGACCGTGTTGTTGGCCGACAAGCTGATGTACACCGGCTTTACCTACGCCACGCGCTCAGGCATGTCGATCGCAGTTAAAGACATGCTGATTCCGAATGAGAAGCATCAAATTCTGGATGCGGCCGAATCGGAAGTGAAAGAAATCGAAGCGCAATACACTTCGGGTCTGGTCACGCAAGGCGAGCGCTACAACAAGGTCGTGGACATTTGGGGCCGTGCCGGCGACGCGGTCGCGAAAGCGATGATGTCGCAGCTGGGTGGCGAGAAGGTGATCGACCGCCACGGCAAGGAAGTCACGCAGGAATCGTTCAACGCTATTTACATGATGGCCGACTCGGGCGCGCGCGGTTCCGCTGCGCAGATTCGCCAACTGGCGGGTATGCGCGGACTGATGGCAAAACCGGACGGCTCGATTATCGAGACACCGATCACGGCGAACTTCCGTGAAGGCCTCAACATGTTGCAATACTTTATTTCGACGCACGGTGCGCGTAAGGGCCTAGCCGACACGGCATTGAAGACCGCGAACTCGGGCTATCTGACGCGTCGCTTGGTTGATGTGACCCAAGATCTGGTGATCACCCAAGCCGATTGCGGTACCACCGAAGGCATGGTGGTACGCGCGTTGGTCGAAGGGGGCGAAGTGGTCGAAGCTTTGCGTGATCGCGTGCTGGGCCGAGTAGCGTCATTTGATGTGATTCACCCGGAAACACAGGAAACGCTGTTCGAAGCGGGCACGTTGATGAGCGAAGACGTCGTCGACATCATCGAAGCCACCGGGATCGACGAAGTCAAAGTGCGTACGCCATTAACGTGTGAAACACGTTACGGTCTATGTGCGCAGTGTTATGGCCGAGACCTGGGTCGCGGTTATTTGGTCAACGTTGGCGAAGCGATCGGTGTGATCGCGGCGCAATCGATTGGCGAGCCGGGCACCCAGCTCACTATGCGTACCTTCCATATTGGCGGTGCGGCTTCGCGAGCAGCGGCCGCGAGTCAGCTCGAAGCCAAATCCAACGGTACGGTGCAATATTCACCGGGAATTCGCTATGTGACCAATGCGCGCAAAGAACTGATTGCAATTTCGCGTAACGGCGAGCTGATTATTGCCGACGACAACGGTCGCGAGCGCGAGCGTCAAAAGTTACCGTATGGCGCAACATTGCTGGTCTCCGCAGGCGCCAAAATCAAGGCGGGTGCGGTGCTGGCGACATGGGATCCGCATACCCGTCCAATCATTACCGAATACGCGGGCAACGTACGCTTCGAGAACGTCGAAGAGGGCGTCACGGTGGCCAAACAGCTGGACGATGTGACGGGTCTGTCTACACTGGTCGTGATTGATCCCAAGCGCAAGGCCACCAGCGCCTCCAAGGGCGTGCGCCCTCAGGTCAAACTGTTGGACGAATCAGGTAAAGAAGTGCGCATGGCGGGAACTGAGTTGTCAGTCAACATCACCTTCCAACCCGGTTCTATCCTGACGGTAAAAAACGGCCAGGACGTCGCAGTGGGCGATGTGTTGGCACGTATTCCTCAGGAAACTTCAAAAACACGCGACATTACCGGTGGCTTGCCGCGGGTGGCCGAGTTGTTTGAAGCGCGTATTCCCAAAGATGCGGGTGTGCTGGCCGAAGTAACCGGTACCGTATCGTTCGGCAAAGGCACCTTGGCCAAGCAGCGTCTGGTCATTACGGACTTGGATGGTGTGCCGCATGAATACCTGATTCCGAAAGAAAAACACGTCACCGCGCACGATGGGCAAATCGTGCAGAAGGGCGAGATGATCGTGGACGGCTCATTTGATCCGCATGATATTTTGCGCCTCAAAGGCGTCGAAACGCTGGCGCGCTACATCACTGACGAAGTGCAGGAGGTTTATCGTCTGCAAGGCGTGAAGATCAACGACAAGCACATTGAAGTGATCGTGCGCCAGATGCTGCGTCGCGTATATGTGGTCGATCCGGGTGACACCACGCTTATCCCGGGCGAGCAGGTGGAACGGTCTGAAGTGTTGCAGCTCAACGATGATATGGTTGCAGCTGGTAAGGAACCCGCGTTCTATACGCCTGTGTTGCTGGGTATTACTAAGGCCTCACTGTCGACGGATTCCTTCATTTCCGCGGCGTCCTTCCAGGAAACCACTCGTGTGCTGACTGAGGCCGCGATTATGGGCAAACGTGACGAACTGCGTGGCTTGAAGGAAAACGTCATTGTGGGTCGTTTGATTCCGGCGGGTACGGGCCTGGCATTCCACAATACGCGTCGGCGTCAGGCGGCGGGCGAAGACTTGAGTGCTATGCAGGTGATGGAACCCGACATGGAAACGCCTACGGAAACCCAGCAGCTTGCTTGACAGAGACGCGTGGTTCCCCTAGAATCACGCGTCTTTTTCCGGGCATTTCATCCGGACACTAAAATTTGCTGACAGGGTGGCATGGCTACCCTGTTTTTGATGATGGGGCGAACGCGTTCCCCGTCGTTAATTTCATTGAATAATTGTAATTTTGATTCGATTACCCTGGATATTCAGACATGCCAACCATTAACCAGCTGATCCGTAAGCCACGCCAGGCACCGGTCGAAAAAAGCAAGGTCCCTGCCTTAAATGCTTGCCCCCAGCGCCGAGGTGTTTGCACCCGTGTGTACACCACCACGCCGAAAAAGCCCAACTCTGCATTGCGCAAAGTATGCAAGGTGAAATTAACCAGTGGCTTTGAAGTGATTAGTTATATCGGGGGTGAAGGTCATAACCTGCAAGAGCACTCGGTGGTGCTGGTACGCGGCGGTCGGGTTAAAGACTTGCCCGGTGTGCGCTACCACACGGTTCGCGGCAGTCTCGATACCTCAGGCGTCAAAGATCGCAAGCAGTCGCGCTCCAAATATGGCGCCAAACGTCCCAAGAAAGCCTGATTAGCATCCGGCCTAAAGGCTAAATGCCAATAGGCGTAACCCGATAAATATTAAGAGACTGAGAAACCATGCCTCGTCGTCGCGAAGTCCCCAAACGTGAAATTCTGCCCGATCCCAAATTTGCGAATCAGGAAGTTTCAAAATTCATGAACGTTGTGATGTCCAGTGGCAAGAAATCTGTCGCTGAGCGCATTGTTTATGGCGCTTTTGAACAAATCACCAAAAAATCCGGTAAAGATCCGATAGAGGTGTTTGGTGAGGCGCTCAATAAAGCCCGTCCGCTGGTGGAAGTGAAAAGCCGTCGTGTCGGCGGTGCAAACTACCAAGTCCCGGTGGAAGTGCGGGCAAGCCGCCGTACCGCGCTGGCGATGCGCTGGTTGAAAGATGCCGCGCGCAAGCGTGGAGAGAAATCCATGGACGCGCGCCTAGCAGGCGAACTGCTGGATGCTGCTGAAGGCCGTGGCGGCGCTGTCAAAAAGCGTGAAGAAGTACACCGCATGGCTGAAGCCAACAAAGCCTTCTCGCATTTCCGCTTCTAAAACCGCTTTACTCAAGATATTTGTAGGTATATACCGTGGCCCGCGCGACCCCCATTGAACGCTATCGCAACATCGGCATTTCTGCCCATATTGACGCTGGCAAAACCACCACCACCGAACGCGTGCTGTTCTATACCGGCGTGTCGCACAAAATCGGCGAGGTGCATGATGGCGCCGCGACGATGGACTGGATGGAGCAGGAGCAAGAGCGCGGCATTACGATTACCTCGGCTGCGACGACGTGTTTCTGGAAGGGTATGGACGGCAATTACCCTGAGCATCGCATCAATATCATTGATACCCCGGGTCACGTCGACTTCACTATTGAAGTCGAGCGTTCGATGCGCGTGCTGGATGGCGCGTGCATGGTGTATTGCGCTGTGGGTGGCGTGCAGCCGCAGTCCGAAACGGTATGGCGTCAGGCGAATAAATACAAAGTGCCGCGCCTGGCCTTCGTCAACAAGATGGACCGTCAGGGTGCAGATTTCTTCAAAGTCTACGATCAAATGCGTTTGCGCCTGAAAGCAAATCCAATCCCGATTCAGGTGCCGATTGGCGCGGAAGAAAAATTCGAAGGCGTCGTCGATCTGATTCGCATGAAAGCGATCTACTGGGACGAAGCCAGTTTGGGTATGAAATTCGACCTGCGCGAGATACCCGAGCATTTGGTCGAGACGTGCAAAAAATGGCGCGAAACCATGGTCGAAGCTGCGGCCGAATGTTCAGAAGACATGATGAACAAGTACCTGGAAGCGGGCGATCTTTCCGCTGAGGATATCAAGCTGGGATTGCGTACCCGCACCATCGCCAGCGAAATTGTGCCGATGATGTGCGGCAGCGCATTCAAGAACAAAGGCGTGCAGGCCATGCTAGATGGCGTGGTTGAGTTCATGCCTGCGCCCACGGATATTTTGCCGGTTAAAGGTGAGCTGGAGAACGGTGCTGAAGGCGAGCGTAAACCTTCTGACGACGAAAAGTTCTCCGCATTGGCGTTTAAAGTCGCAACCGATCCCTATGTGGGTCAGCTGATTTTTTTCCGCGTTTACTCAGGCGTGGTTAAAACGGGTGACACCATTTATAACTCGATCAAAGGCCGCAAGGAACGCTTGGGCCGCATTCTGCAAATGCATGCGAACCAGCGCGAAGAGATCAAGGAAGTGCGCGCAGGCGACATCGCAGCAGCTGTGGGTCTGAAAGACGCCACCACCGGCGATACACTATGTGACGTGAATGACCCGATCATTCTCGAGCGGATGATTTTCCCCGAGCCTGTGATTCACGTGGCGGTGGAGCCCAAGACCAAGGCTGACCAGGAAAAAATGGGTATCGCATTAAATCGTTTGGCGCAGGAAGATCCTTCTTTCCGCGTGCGTACCGATGAAGAGACCGGCCAGACAATTATGTCGGGCATGGGTGAGTTGCACCTGGAAATTCTGGTCGACCGGATGCGCCGCGAGTTTGGTGTTGAAGCGAACGTGGGAGCGCCGCAAGTGGCGTACCGCGAAGCAATCAAAAAAGAAGTTGAGCAGGAAGGCAAGCACGTCAAGCAGTCGGGTGGTAAGGGTCAATACGGCCACGTGTGGATCAAGATGGGTCCGAACGAGGCAGGCAAAGGCTTTGAGTTTATCGATGCGATCAAAGGCGGCACCGTGCCACGCGAATATATCCCGGCGGTCGAAAAAGGCTTGCGTGAGGCATTGAACAGCGGCGTGCTGGCGGGCTTTCCCGTGGTGGATATTAAAGTCACGTTATTTGACGGTTCTTATCACGATGTCGACTCGTCTGAACTGGCGTTCAAGCTGGCAGCCATCATGGCGTTCAAGGACGGCATGCGCAAAGCAAGTCCGATCCTGCTGGAGCCGATGATGGCGGTCGAGGCCGAGACGCCGGAAGATTACATGGGTGACGTGATGGGCGACTTGAACCGCCGTCGCGGCATTATCCAGGGCATGGAAGATGTTGGGGGCGTGAAGGCGATTAAAGCCGAAGTCCCTCTGGCCGAGATGTTCGGCTACTCAACCGATCTTCGTTCGATGTCGCAAGGCCGCGCCACGTACTCAATGGAATTTAAGCATTACACCGAGGCGCCGAAGAACGTCGCCGAAGCTGTGATTGCGAAGAAATAATCGCCCCAATACTCGTTATAAATATTTAGATTTAAGGAGCAGGATTCATGGCTAAGGAAAAATTCGAGCGGACCAAACCGCACGTTAACGTAGGGACGATTGGACACGTCGACCACGGCAAGACCACTTTGACCGCGGCGATCACCACCATCCTGGCGAAGAAATTTGGCGGTGCGGCCAAGAAATAC
>JANLZE010000156.1:0-2786 GCA_031366105.1 Thiobacillaceae bacterium
GGGTGTTGCGTATGTAGAAGCCTTGCCTCCAAAAGTACGCAAGGACAAGCGAACTTAAGCGAGTATCTGGTGGGGAGTCCATATACCCGTGGCTAGATACACTCACTTGCTCAGGTTAAGAGCCAATAGAATCCAGAGCGGTAAGCGCCTGATCTCACCTGCGAGCCGCACAACCGCGGGCCGAGTTAAGCAGCATGTTATCACTCCACTTTCCTAACAGGCGCTGGCAATGATGTCACGTATTCAATGCTCATTTTCGCCCAGCGCCGCAACGTCTTCATATCTTTCAGCATGGCTTTCGGTAAAACCACGTAACCTTTTTTAACGGGGCCTTTGGGAAAATAACGAAGAGATTTTGCACCCTGCTCTTTCAGTAAAGAATTTCGTGAGTTTTCTGGTAGTTTTATGGCGAAACCCGCAGGGGTTAACGACATGCAAATCTTTTCGTTTGCATAAACTGCAGCGCCACTGAAGAAATGTTTGCACTCCAGCTTGATACCTTTAAATCTGCCCTCGATCAACTGTTCCATCAAAGCAGTCAATTGCAGTAGATATTCCTGTGCCATGGGCGGGCTCTCTCATACCGTACGACGTAAATTTGTGGGCGTACGCCTCTCGAAGTGTTAGTGGGCAGGGCACTACTCACTGGGTGGCTCCCTCTTTGACTGAGGCAAGTGGTCGGTGATCTCAAACCAAGGCGCTTTTGAACCAACCATAACGTGGCGCATGGGCTTGCAGCCTGGATCACCCTCTACCGTGCCCAGCGCCAAACCGAAGGCATCTGTAGACGCTTGCTTGGCAACATACTGCATTGTGGAACCGCACACCTTGCAGAAGGTTCGCGTGATTTCCGGGGATGACCGATACTGGCCCAGTTGCTCTTCACCTTGAGTCCACCGGAAGTTCCGGGTTTCGACGTATGCCCACGTAGCAAAAGCTGCGCCAGTGGCCTTTCGGCACATAGAGCAATGGCAATTGCGCGCAAACTGAAGCGGGCTACTAATTTCGTATTTGATTGCACCACAGAGACAGCCGCCGGTAATCATCTTTTTGCCTTCTAACGTTGAAATTCAGCGGCCGCCGTAGGCGGTCCGCTGGAATGACGGGTTCGGCATCGTTATTGGCCTCAAAGGATTCTGCTTTCAGTTCAATCTGTATTCTGGCCAATTCGCCAAAGAACGCCAGACGGGTCATAGAGACAAAAATCCCGCATGCGCCATGCCTGTGCCTCCAAGCTGGTGACCTTGACCCCATACTTGGAAAGCACGCCGCTGGCTTGAACATGATTCCACCAAGAATCCACGTCCTCGACGAGTATGTGCATCATGAAATTCTCGGCGAGTGACTCTGCGCAGAAGTCTTGCAGTAAGAAACTCACATGCCCAAAGTGAAAATAAGCAATGCCGCCTCCTTCAGAGGCCATGGTAAAACCGAGGTCCTTGTAAAACTGCTTGGAAACCTCGAAGTCCTTTGACGGGACGAATGCTTTGATTTCAGTAACGCGAAGGTTTGTCATGTCAGTCTCCTGCGACGCCGAACGTTAATTAGGTTACTTACCATAAAACCAGAACTCTATTTCTGAAGTTTCTTTCTCAAATCGGGCGGCGTGCATCACCCTGGCGGGAACGTGATACCACTGGCCGGAACCGTAGCGTGTTTCTTTTCCGTCAAGCATCAAAATAAGCTCACCTTGAGTAATGATGCCCACATTCTCCGTTTCGTGATTATGCTGGGGGATAGTAGTACCGGCTGGATACGATGCAAACAAGACGTCACAATTCTTTGCTTCCAATTTGAACGCATCAAAAGGGCCTTCAAATTTCGGAAGGGAACGAAGTAATTTCGGGAAATGGGCCATATTTTTTTCCGTTTGGGCCTAACGTAAAGTTGAGGGGCGCCGCGCTTTTGCGGCGTCCCGCTCGAACGCCGGGTTAGGCATTGCCATCTGGCTCCGCGAGTGACAAAACACGCTCAAGAAAACTCTTTGGCTCGAAATAAGCATCTCGCTCCGTGAGTAGCAAAGGCTCTGTTGCAGTGGCGAGCCAGACCGGTTCTGATATATTCACAGAGCCATCTGGTGCTTCGGGCAGAGACCAATAAGGCAAAGAACCTGACGCTACTAATGTACTCATAGCCATGAGCCGCTTCTCGATAGCCAACGCTTTGTCAGGTTCACCTTTAAAAAGCCGAACCATCAAGTGCAGACGACCTTCCCAATCACGATCCTCGGGAGGAAGTTTGTGAACCTCCTCCGTTACGAGGAGGAGATCATCAATAGTGATATGCGTTGCGTTTATCCGCGCTGCCATATTTGCGAGAGAATGTTTCATGTTCATATGCCTAACGTAAAGTTGAGGGGCGCCGCGCTTTTGCGGCGTCCCGCTCGAACGACAGGTTAGGTTGAGTTACTAATAGCTTAACTACAACCACTGCACTAAAAGACAATTTATTAATTATAATCAAAGAGTTATATAAATTAAACTATTTCGATAAATAAGTGCGGGTTTCCGGCTTGCATCGCGCCACACACTGAACCCTTGGGGAAACTAAAAAAGCTTTCAGTGGCGTGATGCAAACGGACAGCAAACTATCCTCAACGAAATAAACTTTCAGGCTGGCGGTAGCCCTGACCCTTTATAACTTTCACTACTGTAACAGCGAAAGACCTAACGAATGAAAGGGACTTCCCCGTCCCGAGGCTGCGGCGAAGTTGCCGCGAACGGCATAAAAAGTGCCATGATGGAAATAGCGGTTTTCATCAATCACCAAGAGGGGAAAGTCATGAA
>JANLZE010000159.1:0-1940 GCA_031366105.1 Thiobacillaceae bacterium
TATTTGAAAAACCTTCTTCTTCGAAAAAGCGATGGAAGAGGCTGGTAATATCCAAAATATTCTTATCATCAGCTTCAACAATTTTTATATCGGCAGTCATTTGCCTGTTCCTTTGCCACGTATACGCGCACGATGCGCCGCCGCTTTTGCGCGGTTGCCGCACACCGCCATGCTGCACCAACGGCGGGCATGGCTTTTGGTGCGGTCATAGAACATCAATGTGCACGCATCATTCTCACAGCGACGGATAAAGTTGAAATCCGCATGGCACACCAGATCACCGATGGCTTCCGCGATCGGCAATAATAATTCTTCAGGTTTTTCCCATCGGCGCATTGGCTGCATGCATGGCGCATTCCCATCACTTGCTCCTATTTGGAAATAAATTCCATCCCGCGCCAATAACTGGTTAAGCGGTTCGAGTTCCTTAAGGATGTTTTGCCGGAGTGGTTTACCTGCATGCTGCTTGACAAAATTGCGCAGCCATTCACGCAACACTCGCGCTTCGGCAGCGACATCATCGAATGCGCGCGTATTTTCTGAACGAAAGCGCTTTGCAATTTTGGCATCGATAACGCCCGCATGCAGCAGCCAGTTGACCAGGTCAGCACCATTCGCCAGCCATTCGATCCGCTCCCCCGAAGGCATGGCCATACTGTTCAGGAAATCCATCGCTAGATGGTCACCTACAAAAAATGCATCCGGTCTGGGGTCTGTGGAGGATGTCATTTGTTTTTGCCCTTTCCTTATACATCAAGCGCTAAAGTAACCTTCAAAATATATTTTGACAAGTTATCTTAATCTATAGTAACCTTTGTAACAACGTTATAGTGGTTACTATATATTAACCTCCAACCACCAAAAAGGATGCCTTCCATGCCAAACACAACAGCCACAATCCATTATCACACCACCAACGTTGATGGCGTGGAGGTTTTCTACCGCGAGGCTGGTTCTGCTGAGGCTCCTACCCTTTTGCTGCTACATGGGTTTCCAACCTCCTCGCATATGTTCCGCAACCTTATTCCTTTGCTAGCTGACCAATATCATATCGTGGCGCCTGACTTACCTGGGTTTGGTTTGACCGTGGTGCCTGACCGCAGCCAATATAAATATAATTTTGAAACGATCGCAAAGACTATCGATCGTTTTACCGACACGATTGGCTTAAACCGCTTCGCGATTTATATTTTCGATTACGGTGCACCGATTGGCTTTAGGCTTGCCCTGGCACATCCCGAAAAGATCACTGCCATCATTTCGCAAAACGGAAATGCTTATGAAGAAGGGCTCAGCCAAGGTTGGAACCCGATCCAAAAATATTGGCAAGAACCTATCGAAGCCAACCGCACCGCCTTACGCGATTTCCTGAAGCCCGAAACAACCAAGTGGCAATACACCCATGGCGTTGCCGATGAGACGCTGATTGCGCCGGAATCCTATACGCTCGATTCAGCCCTGCTTTCGCGGCCTGGTAATGATGAAATCCAGCTCGATTTGTTTTTGGATTACGCCAGCAACGTCAAGCTCTATCCAAAGTTCCAGGAATATCTACGTACGCATCAACCTCCCTTGCTGGCCGTATGGGGAAAGAATGACCCCTTCTTCCTACCTCCTGGGGCTGAAGCCTTTAAACGCGATAACAAGAATACCGAAGTGCATTTTTATGAAACCGGGCATTTTGCACTTGAAACGCATGCCCATGAAATCGGAGCGGCCATGCGTGATTTCCTTGCACGGCATCTAACGATCAAAGCCATTAAATCCACTACGCTATAAACAGGAGAAACAACAATGCGAGCAATTGTTATCAAAGAATTTGGCGGACCGGAACAGCTGGTTATCCAGGAGCTGCCTGATCCCGAGCCCAAAGCAGGTCATGTGATCATTGAGGTCAAGGCTTTTGGTATCAACCGGGCTGAGACTTATATGCGGAAAGG
>JANLZE010000013.1:0-2910 GCA_031366105.1 Thiobacillaceae bacterium
CCACAAGCAATGTCCGCTCCTCACAAAACTCGACGCAACGGCATTGTGGGCGTTCGGTATTGGTGTGTTGTTTACCGCAATCATCGGCATAGCCGCCGCAGTACATTCATATTCAACAAAGGAGAAAACCATGACAAACGAAACCACAAAGAAAACAGAGAACGTCACATTACGCGAGAGTTTTGCTGATACGAAGAGTTTTAATGGTGTGGGCAATCTTCAGCCCTCGCCCGCACCAGCCTTAAGCACTACGCATCCAGCACCTGGCTTTAACGGTGCTGCCAATCTTCAACCTCCGCCTGCCGCTGCCACTCCGGCGCCGACCTCTTCTAGCTCGTCCCAATCTCAGGGCAGCAATAAAAAGTGATTTCTAACATGGCGTTCGAGAGGGACGCGCCAAAAGCGGCGCGCCCCTCAACTTTACGTTAGCCACACATGGAAACCAAACCCTCTATTCCTGCGAGCGATAGTGCATACATCGGCCAAGTGTTGATGGCAATGGCCGAGTGTACGAGCGCGGGTTTGTCTAAGTTCTCCGGTTGGATGTTGATTGGCTATGCGGCAATCCTCGGCACACTACTTGCCAATCTCGATTCAGCCTCAAAATTTCTCGCGTCGGATACGCTTAGCCGGCTAGCCATATTGTTTTCCATCGCGGTCTTTTTTAGTCTTCTGCAGCGTTACTCCGCTGCAGTTGTTTCCTCAAGCGCGGAGGTTGGCAAGAAGGTCAAAGAACAACCGATTCCCCCAAACATGGACATCGTAGTGTTTCTTTCAGAGTTGGAGCGCGCCACGCTTTGGCCGGCACGATTGATGGTTCGCCGCTCAAATCGCAAACTTCTTGAAGGCGATTTTGCAGCCGGTGGCCGTCTGCTTTCGACTTTTGCCCAAATCGAGGCTTGGTTGGTTTTTGCGCAAGTTCTCGTTTCCGTAGCTGCCACCTTGGTGCTTGCGTGTGGGCTGCGTGGCTAACCCTTCGGTCAAGAGGGACGCTCCGCCGAGAAGCGCGGCTCCGCGCCCCTTACCTTTACGTTAGCCATTATGAATAAGTCCGCTGCTACTCGTCCACTTACCGCGCAAGAACGTAGCCTTGCGCGGTGGATGCTTTCGCATGGAAACCCTGAGGCATCTGCATTTCTGCCGCAACTGGCGCACGCCGACGCTACTACTTGGCGTTGTCCCTGTGGCTGCGCCAGCTTCAATTTCAAGGTTGAGGGAAAGTCGGAGGCCCCACCTGGCGTAAACATCCTAGGAGATTTCGTTGTTGGTGAAGGCGAAGCTATGTTCGGCATCTTCATTTTCGAGAGCGGCGGAATATTAAGCGGCCTAGAGGTATACAGCCTAGCGGCTGATGCACCACGAGTCCTTCCCACACCCGAGCAGCTGCGCCCTTGGACAAAGCCAAACATAGGTTCCTCTGCACAGCTTGGAGGTAATGGCCACAATGATGGCTAACACTGCGCTCCAGCCGACCGGCTACAGCGGGCTTTGCCCGCTTCCGCCGTCGGCTGAGCTTCAACGTTAGGTACGGCTCTGTCCAAGTACAATTTAGAGGATATGCAATGAAGCGTTGGCAACCTGGAACAAGGTGGACTAAATTGTTGTGTGTTGGCCTGTCAATCCTTTTCCTTTATGCTTGTTCAAGCATTCAAACAGTAAAAAATCCAGATAGGGGGGAAGTCTTACTGCGATTGCTTATTAATGAAAATGGCCAAGTGGTAAACATCGAGGTCGTGAAAGCCGAGCCTCCTGGATATTTCGAAGAATCTGCCGTTAAGGAATTTCGTGAGAAAAAATTTTCACCTGCCATGAAAGACGGGATTCCTATCAAAAGCACGATGCTAATTCGCGTTACCTACGAGCCTCATTAACACATATCAATTAGCTAATTGGCGCGTCTATGCGACGTGTATCGCTTGAACATGGTTTGCCGGGGGTAGCCCGGCAGCTAGTTACCTTTTCTTGTTTGGCCAAGAAAAGGTAACCCAAAAGAAGGCCACCCCACTACGCCGTCCCTTCGGGATACCTTCGACTGAACCGATCAGACGGGGGCTGCGCAACTCGCCCTGGCAGCTTGCACAAACCGCAAGCTGCTGCGGAGCTCAAACAGTGCTCGCCTACACCTCCCGCCCGACCGGCTCAGACGAAGCGGCGCAGAAGGGGATTTCAAAGAACGTGGCGTCACGCGCGTGCGCGTGGTGTTTATTCTGTTCCGGGCTGTGCCGGACGGGTGCCCCTTTTAGCCCTACGCGCTCAACCGTGCGCGCGCAGGTAACGCGCGGTTAGCTCATTCGTTGGGGGTTTAGATCACCCGGGCGTAGAATATCGCCTTGAGCAAAAACGTCGGAAGCAAGATCATGAATTTCACTATCGTGCACGAACAGGAAGATGACGGACGCTGGCTGGCTGAGGTGCCAGAGCTACCAGGCGTCCTGGCTTATGGTGCTAACGCTCAGGAAGCCATGTCCAAGGCCGAGGCGCTCGCACTTCGCGTTATCGCCGAGCGTCTTGAGCATGGCGAAAGCCGGGCGATCGCAATAAATATTTCCATCCCTGTTGCCGCATGAGCCAGTGGCCCTCGGCCAGAGCAAAGCGAGTTCTCTCCGCCTTGTTCCGGCCCGGCTGGGAAAACAAACGCCAGTCCGGTTCTCACAGAACGCTTAGCCGTCCCGGATTCCCCGACTATGTGTTTGCCTTTCACGATGGTGAAGAGATTGGTCCCAAGATGTTGGCCCGCATCGCAAAGCATACGGGGCTATCTCCTCGCGACTTATAGCCCCAACCCGGCATTCAACCGGACGGGGGATTCTAATTCCAGTCGCACCATTTCCCCATACGTTTATATGGCAACAACTGTTGTCTTGTGCTAGTCTGAACCCATGAAGAAGACCCGGTTTGAGTGGGATGCAG
>JANLZE010000035.1:0-1356 GCA_031366105.1 Thiobacillaceae bacterium
GGGTGTGGGATATCTTTAAGGATCATAAAAAATTAATTTCCTAAAAGTATCCAGGGTTAATGCGGTAGTCTAATTGCTTTATGCAAGACTATTGCAGAAGTTTGCGTGAGTTGTTTTTATTTAACAACCTTTAAGAGGGGACTACTCGTGAATAAATCAGAACTGATTGACAGTATTGCAAGTGCTTCTGGCCTTTCAAAAGCTGCAGCTGGTCGTGCGTTAGATGCAACTACAGCAGCAATTACTGCCGCAATGAAAAAAGGCGATTTAGTAACATTAATTGGCTTCGGCACATTCTATGTTGGTAAGCGCGCAGCGCGTAACGGCCGTAATCCCCGTACTGGCGCTACTATCAAGATTAAGGCCGCAAAAATTCCAAAATTCCGTGCTGGTAAAGCCCTTAAAGATGCGGTAAACTAAGCGCCTTTTTAGACGCTGGATATCTCTATAAATCGTTGGCGGTTTCTCGCGTTAGAAATGAAGTTATCGGGTGCTTAGCTCAGCTGGTAGAGCGTCGCCCTTACAAGGCGAATGTCGGGGGTTCGATCCCCTCAGCACCCACCAGCAGGACTTAAAGGTTTTTGGAGTGGTAGTTCAGTTGGTTAGAATACCGGCCTGTCACGCCGGGGGTCGCGGGTTCGAGTCCCGTCCACTCCGCCAAACAAAGGGCGAACGTGAGTTCGCCCTTTTTTATTGAGATGATTTCTGCGTTGGTATCGTAGAAAGTGGATGTGAATTGCTTTACTCAATTTGCATTACCCATTAACCTCTACTATTTTGAATTAGGTAAAAAATATGCTTGAAGCCATTCGCGAACGTTCCCAGGGTTGGCTGGCGAAAGTAGTGCTCGGATTGATTACTATTCCTTTCGCGCTTTGGGGAGTGGATTCCTATATAAGTCACAGCGGTGATGGAGATTATGTCGCGATTGTAGGCGGCAATAAAATTACCCCCCAGGATTTTGACCAAGCGTTAAAGCAGCAGCAGGAAAAACTTCGTGGAGTATTAGGCGCGAGCTTCGATCCAGCCATAATGGATAGCCCCGAGGTAAGAGCCTCGGTTCTCGACAATCTCATCAATCAGCGCTTGCTGGCCGCTCAAGCTATTCATTCTGGCTTGGCCATCAGCGATGAGCGCTTATATGCCGTGAGTGCCGGCGAACCTTCGTTCCAGGAAGACGGCAAATTCTCAAAACCACTTTATGAAAGATTATTGCGCCAACAGAACATGACGCCGGCCTCATTCCAAACCCGTGTACGGGAGGACTTGTTGGTGCAGCAATTGCGCAATTCCTATACCGAATCTGTGTTTGTGCCCCATCGTGTGGTCGGAAATTTTGTCAAACTCATAGAGCAG
>JANLZE010000043.1:0-7067 GCA_031366105.1 Thiobacillaceae bacterium
GCTTTCAGTGTTTCCTGCTTGCGAGTATTCCAACGATGAACAGCGGCAATCGCGCTTTCAGGCGAGTTGCGCGCCTCAACATCGTGGCACATAACCCAATGCATAGTGCTTAACAGCTCCATTCCATATGGGTCTTCAAAGCCCTCAATCAATGTGGCCACGCGATCCATTCTGGATAAAACATCTTCATGTGGACGCAAGAAATTAGTCGCAGCAACCACCGCATCAGTATTTATTTCAATAGGCTTTGTTGGCGTATCTTCGCCGTCGCCATATCCATGAAGATAATGCCCTTCGAGCTTAATCAGAACCTGGCGCAAATTGACCGCATAAGGGCCGAAATGATGCGGCTCAAACTTCAACTTCAGGTTCTGCCCTGCCTCTTGCATGAAGTACATCAGCTTATGTATCTCCAGCAAGCTCACAAATGGATCAAGCAAGCCTTGCAGGTAACGATCCATCAAGGCCAGCAGCGCTGCGCGGCCTTCCGTCATGGCAGGCTTTTCCGTGCGTATCGGCATATCTTCAGCCAAGGGCGCACCTAGAGGGGGGTATAACGCGACCTTGACATCGGGCAACGCTGCAAGCGCCGCCTCAATCCGGGGGGACACTTCGCTCCAACTCAAACCGCCATGGCCGCAGCCCAAAGGGGGAACCGCAATCGAGCGTATACCCAAGCGCCTAATCTGCTCGACCAAATCCGCAAGACCCGCATCAATATCAGCCAAGCGGCTGCGTGAGCGCCAATGCCCCTTGGTCGGAAAATTGATAATCCAGCGCGGGCCGCCCACCAAACCGCCCAAGTCAAACACATGCATCTTGCCTAAACGCACTTCACCCGCAGCGCAAGCTTTCTCATAGGCCTTGAACATGGCCGGATAAGCCTGTTTGAACTGAAGCGCAATCCCCTTGCCCATCACACCTTCGGTGTTGACGGTGTTGATAAGCGCCTCGACGGGAGCCTCCAGCAAATTACCTTTGGAAATTTCAATCATGTCAGCCTCAGTAATACCAATCGGATCGAACAACCACATTGGGCGGATTTCCCTGACCTTGCAGCAGTGTCTCAACTTCCTGTTTGGTGCTGGAATTATAACAACCAATCGCGCGGACTGCCGCCCATGGAAAGAAATCCGCCACCAGAAACTCGGCTTGTTTGCGATGCCGTCGCTCACCGCCCCAGTCGGTGGAGTTGATGATCGCCCAGTCCAGTTCGGTCAAGCTTTCCACATCCGCAAAAAAATCGGTCAGAAAAGCACCCGCATTCCCGTTGCTGAAAGCCCATTCACGACCCAGCCCTGTCGCAATTTGCATCGTACTCACCAGATGCACAATCTGCATCTGGCAACCCGGCTCGCGCCCGGTATTACCACGGTTGATAGTGAGCAGCATGGGCGAACGCGGACAAAAGTAGAACGGCACAAACTCACCCACAAAACGATTGCTGCAGCACGGCACGGTAATTTCCTGCAAGCGCCGCTGCTTGATATTGCTGTGCCCGATAACGGTCGGATGCGCCCCCGCCGTTTGCAAAGTCGCTTCGGAATGTAAACCACCTGCCGCAAGAATATTCGGCAAATTGCCCACATCCGTGATGTGATAAATCCGAATCTTGGTCAAGTCCATGGTCATGGTAGCGTCACATCTTCAAGTTGCACCTGCCCCGACAGCAGGCGCGGCAGCAACAGGTCGCGGGTGCGGCGGAGGTTGGCAGTTTGGCGTTGCAAATTCAGAATTCTTTCAAACAGCGGCGCAGTCTTCTCGGAGAATGTTTGAACAAGTTGGTCGGTCGGTTTAATGCACTCAAACCCACGTAACAATACTTGGCTGATATTCTGCTGAGCAGCGCCGAGCCTGAGGCCAATTATTCGTTCACGATTTTCCAGTAGTGTCAGAAATGCAAACTCCCGACCAAATGGATCACGCTTCGGAAGCACTGCGCAACAGGCTTGGTTGGTCGTTGCAGCACAAGTAAGGATACCAAGCATCCCAATAGTCGCCCCATATAGCGCGACCAAAACCGTATTCACGGGGAAGAGTTTTGCCGATGACTCTTTAAGACCCAAGTCCGTAATGTACTCATCTGTTGCAAGAATGAATCCATCAAGGAGTTCTTGGCTTTTAACCCAGCTAATTGTTCCACCCTCAAAATAATCTGGGCGTTTTCGGCTGGGTGTCCCGCCAGAACTGGTGTCGTAAAGTTCGCCGAATGTTGTGACTTCCCACCCCTGCGGAATCTGCCCAAGCGGTGAATCGACGAGCGGAACGGATTCGTGGCCGGGATAGCGGAAGTGGACGAACCATTCGCGGTAGAGGCTGCGCGCCATGTCTTCCAGTATGCGGATGCGCTGCTGGTTGTTTTCGATCAGTTCGTCGTAGGCGGAGAGGATGCCTGCGATGCGACGTTGTACTGGAAGTGGGGGAACGCGAACTTCAAATGCTCGCAGGTCTCGAAGAAGCAGATTTTTCTGAGCTGTGCCACCCGCGAACTCAATTAATCGGTGAATATCCGACTGAATCGAGTAGTAAAGGAAATTCGGCGCAACGTGGCTGACAATCGGTTTCAGAATTGCAACGCTCTTCTGAAACGTAGTTCTGTGTATCAGTTCATTGTTCGGTGCCAGCGCCATCCGACCAATTGTTCCGCTGTTAGTAATCAAAACATCAGATGGCTCAAACTTAGTTCGACGATGGGTATCGAGGAAATCAACTTTAGTGATTTGCCGCGCGCCCTCGTAGTTCAGTTTGCCATTGGAGACATCCTTGCAGCTCAAAAAGTAGAATCCGGAGTTTGGCTCGTCCTGACAATCACCGTGCTTTCCATCGGTAATTTGAGCGCAGATGTCCTCAAGCTTCACGAACTTCCAACTGTCGTTCCCGTTGGCTGCCATCATCACGCTTCCAGAATCTCTGCCACATTCCGGGCGATATTCTGTTCCAGTTCCATATCGCTCATTCCTTGGTTGTACTTGTACTACCCAGGCCATCTGGTTTTTTGAGCGCCTGCTTTTCCTCCGCAGAGAGGCGGCGTTCGACTTTCTTCACGTCCTCGGCGGCGGGCAGGCTTTCGGGGCGAATGCCGCGTTCGAGCAGGGTGTTGCGGACAGCCTGGTTGTTGGTGATGTGTTCGCTGGAAATGGCGGACTCGGTTTGCATGCCGTGCTGACTGGCGTTAAAAATGGTGATTTCGGTGGCGAAATCCTTGGCCTTGAGGATGATGGTGGGCGCGAAGTCGGCCAGGGGACGGTTGTCCGGTACTTTCCACTGGGCTTTCATGGCCTGCGTGGTTTTGCTGAACAAGGCCTGGTCGCCCTTGCTGCGGATGAGGGCAAAGTTCTGATTGCCGCCAGTCTGCTCGAAGATGACTTCGGAGAGTTCTTTTTCGGTAGTGCTGAGTTTCTTGCGGGCAGATACGCGCTCGGCTTCCAGCAAGCGCTGTTCGATCAATTCGGCGCGGCGGGTCTGGACGGCAAAATAGGTCTGGGCAAAGGCGATTTCCGGCTTTTTTGGGTCGCCATTCTGGGCAATCAGGTAGCAGGCGTAGCGGGTGAGCATGAGATCGTCTACCTCGCGCTGACTGCCTGAACCCAAGTCAACCATTTTCCTGACATCAGGAAAATGGTCTGAAATTTGATGCCCGGATACTTCGCAGGCTGTCTTGGCCTTGGAAACGACATTCAGGAAATTTTCCCATTTGGCATACCCCAACAGATGCTGAATGTCACGCGCCAGCCAGTATTCCACGCCGTCTTCAGTTTGCTGGGCGTGGGCTTCAAAGGTCAGGGTGAGAGTCTGGATTGCTTCGGTTTTCATGCTTCGAGTATCTCCGTGACATTGAGTGCGATGGTCTGCTCCAGTTCGCGCGCTTGTGCATTCAGCACTTCCAGTTCCTCGTTCAGTGTTTCCAGCTTTTCCTTGAAGTCTTCGTCGCTGACTGCTTCGCCCGCCGCCACGCCAACGTAGCGACCGGGGTTGAGGCTCCAGCCTTGCGCTTCGATCTCGGTCAGGGTGGCGGCTTTGCAGAGGCCGGGGATGTCGGCATAGAAAATCCCTCCGCCTGCGGCGGTCCCCTTTTTCAAAGTGGACGAAGTGAAGAGTGCTGCCAGCCTGGCTTTGGCCTCTGCGCCACCCAGGGTGGTATCCGGTGCTTCGCCGCGATACAGACGCACGATGTTGGCGATGAAGCCAATCTGGGCATCGGACCAGTCGCGGTGGGCGCGGTCGATCTGGCGATAGATATGGCGGGCATCAATGAAGAGGAGGGTGTCGGCGCGGGAAACCTTTCCCTCACCCCCGGCCCCTCTCCCGCCTGCGGGCGAGGGGAGCGAAGCCTTGCCTTTGTCGAGGAACCACAGGGTGCAGGGCAGGGTGACGGTGTAGAACAGGTTGGGGCCGACGGCGACCATTACGTCCACGGCGCGGGCTTCGATCAACTGCCTGCGGATGTCCTGTTCGCTGCTGCGCGCGTCACTGGCGGAGTTGGCCATGACGAATCCGGCACGGCCTGTGGCGTTGAGGCTGGAATAGAACAGTTGTATCCACAGCATGTTGGCGTTGTCGGTGCGCGGTACGCCAAAGGGAAAGCGGCGGCCTGCGCCCACGTCGGCGGTCAGCCTGTCCTTGTCCACGGCGTTGACGTTGAACGGCGGGTTGGCGAGGACGAAGTCGAATTTTCCGACGGCTTCGTGCGGATCGTCGTAGTAGCTGTTGATGTGGCCGCCGTGGCGGATGTCGCCTTCGAGGCCGTGGATGGCGAGGTTCATGCGCGCCAGGCGGCCGGTGTCGTCGGTCTTTTCCACGCCGTGGATGAAGAGTTCATCCGCAGCGTTTTTCTGGTGCTCGGCGACGAAGCGCGCGCTCTGCACGAACATGCCGCCGGAGCCGCAGGCAGGGTCGAGGATGCGCCCGTGGAACGGCTCGATCACTTCGACCAGCAGGCGCACGATGGAGCTGGGGGTGTAGAACTCGCCGCCCTTTTGCCCTTCGGTGCGGGCGAATTCTCCGAGGAAGTATTCGTAGATGCGCCCAAAGGCATCGTAGTCAAGGCTAACCGGAATCTCGGAGACTTTCTTCAACAGTTCCTTGAGCAGGGTGCTGGTGAAGATTTGATAAGTGCGCGGCAGCACGCCCGCCAACTGCGGATTGTGCTTTTCGATTTCCGCCATCGCGTCATTGATGGCTTGCCCGACGTTTGCACCTTCCGGCAGGTTAAGCAGATGATCGAAGCGCGCCGCTTGCGGCAGGAAGATCACGCCTTCGGCATGGTAGGCGGCGGGGTCATTGGTGCGGGAGGTGGCGCGACGGGAAGATGCGCCAGCGGATTCCAGTTGCGCACGGCGCTGGCTGAAGCGGGTCTCGGCAAACAGCAGGAAGATCAGCCCGAGCACCGGCGCGGAATACTGCGCCGCAGTCAGCCCGGAATTGGCGCGGAACTGGTCGGCGGTATTCCACAGGCGTTTTTCAAGGGTATCGGTGGCGGTGTCCCGTTCGGAGGGGGCGATCCAGAGCATTCGTGTTCCCTGTCAGCATGTTTAGTTGTCGGCGGATGCTAACACGAAGGAGAAACGAGACATACTTGCTGTAGTCAGCCAATATAGTCTCCAACAAAGGCCTCAGGATCAGACTCGATATATGGGTGTTAGCGAAGCGCCTTTCTCAAAACCAGCATGCTAATATCATGCACACTGATTTTTATTGTGCTGCCCATGAAAACAAACAGCCGCTCGAGAATCTTCCGCTATCTTAATGTGCTGAATGGCTTGTCGCTCACATTACTAACCCTGCTTTCTCCATTAACGACCTGGGCGGATACAGATCATCCCGGCCCAAACGCAGATCCGGTTGTGGCAACCCACGGGAACCTGTTGAAGCCAACCGATATCGAGTCCCTGCTTACCCTATTCGAAGCACAGCGTTTTTCCGAATTAGATGCACGCATGAATGCTTTCCAAGCTCGCTATGAAAATGATACCCAACGCGAAGCGGATCTGGTTAAAGCTTTCAACTTATTTCTTATGCCAAAACCTGATACGGCAGCATTGTTCGAGGCATGGTTGCAGACCGTTCCCGACTCCTATGCGGCCCACCTTGCGGCGGGAATTTATAACTATGCAATGGGTACCGCTTGGCGCGGCGATAAATATTTCAATCAAACGCATCCGATACGGATCGAGAAGATGACAGCCCACATGAAAAAGGCTGCGGAATATCTGCAACAATCCCTGCGCCTGACCAGAAAACCCACGCTGAGCTATGCTTACCTTATCGACATTTCGCGCTACTCAACAGAAGAACGAGGAGCCCAATATTGGCTTGATGCCGCAATCAAGGCCGACCCGTATTGCGATCAACCACGACTGTCGTATTTGCATAACCTCCAGCCTCGATGGGGTGGAAGTTACTCCGCCATGCAGCAGTTTGTCGATGAAACGCGCAATCAAGGTGATCATCCTAAACTGCTGCAAGTCGCCAAGCATCTTGAAGCCGGTATCGAATGGGATAAAGGCAATTCGGCATGGCTATCGGGAAACACCGTAACTGCCATTGATTTTTTCAACCGGGCTATTTCTATTGCAAATGACGGCAGTTACCTCCTGACCAGAGGAAGGCTATATCAGCAGGTTGGTCAAACCGATCTTGCGCTCAACGATCTGAACCAGGCAAGGCTGATTCATCCAGAATCCGGCGACATTCTTTATTGGCGCGGGATAACGTTACTGGACAAGCGGAAAACAAATGAGGCACTTGCCGATTTGTTGGCAGCCGCCAATCTTGGCAATGAAAACGCGGAAGTAAAGTTGGGTTTCCTCTATTCCGACGGAGAACAGGGGATTCCCATGCGAATCGAGAGAGGCATCCGTTGGTGGGAAAAGGCAGCGTACTTTTGGAATGAAGAAGCGCTTTTTGCACTTGGAAAAACATACGAGCGCGGCATGGGTGTTCCAGTAGACCAGGCCGCTGCGGTACGGTATTACCGCATGGCCGCCGCGCAGGGGCACGGAACTGCTCAAAACGATCTAGGCTTAATGCTGTGGTATGGCCAAGGTGCCCCAGCCGATCACGAGGAA
>JANLZE010000054.1:0-3795 GCA_031366105.1 Thiobacillaceae bacterium
TTCGAGAGGGGCGCACCAAAAGCGGCGCGCCCCTCAACTTTATGTTGGGCGTCATCAGCTCGTGGGGTTTTTACATTAGGGTGAAAAAATGAAGGGCAGTTGTTTGTGTGGTGCCATTGAGTACGAAATAGATCAATTGGACATGCCAATTAGTCATTGCCATTGTCGCACTTGTCGCAAAGCTCATGCTGCCGCTTTTGCGTCGACCGCCGGTGTTATGCGGGAGCACTTCCGCTGGCTCAAAGGTAAAGAGAAATTGGCGGCCTTTGAGTCATCGCCGGGAAAGCTCCGGCATTTCTGTTCTGTTTGTGGCTCTCACCTCATGGCCGAGCGCTTGGCACAGCCACACGTCATTGTGCGCGTAGCAACGCTCGATGAAGACCCTCGCAGCAAACCTACTATGCACATCTGGTGTTCACATGACGTTCCGTGGCTACAGGACGACAAGGACGTTCCGTTCTATCAAGAATGGCAACCCGGTAGATAACCATGCCGCCCAACCCATCATTCCACCGGACGCTGCGCGATAAAGCCGCGCAACGCCGGTGAATTCAAACGTTATACAACGAGGAACCGAAGATGATCAGAGGAAGCTGTTGTTGTGGCGCCATTAAGTTCGAACTCTCGTCTGAGCCAAACATGATGGGGACGTGTCATTGCTCGCGGTGCAGGAAAGTAGGAGCCAGCACCATCGTTTTTGTTAATAAAGATTCTTTTCGTTGGGTTCAAGGGCGTGAATTCGTCTCACGTTACGAATCTGGTATTTACACACGATGCTTCTGCCAAAAGTGTGGCACGTCGTTAGGTGAAATCGAGTCGCAAGAAGATTCCTTTCCCATTGCAGCCAACTGTTTTGATGATGACCCAATTGTTCGCAATCTTTTTCATGAGTTTGTGAGCAGCAAGCCCACTTGGTACGAGATCTGTGACGACGCCAAGCAATTCCCAGAGCACCCCGTGAAATCGTAGCCATGAGCTATATGTATAACATGGCGTTCGAGAGGGACGCGCCAAAAGCGGCGCGCCCCTCAACTTTACGTTAGACCTGTGAACCTCAACCAAGTCACTGTCCCCGCACTGGATGTCGCCGCTTCGGTCGACTTCTATTGCCGTTTGGGACTTCAACTAATAGTCAGCTCGCCACACTACGCACGCTTCAAGTGCCCGGAGGGCGAATCGTCGTTCTCAGTGCATCTCGTCCAAGAGCGACCCGCTTCACCCGGCGTAGTCGTCTACTTTGAAACCCCATCGGTGGACGAAAAGGTAAAAGATCTCCAACGCGCGGGGCTATCATTCTCACAAGAACCAAAAGATGAGCCGTGGCTCTGGCGTGAGGCACGCCTCATTGACCCGACAGGTAATGTGATCTGCCTATACTGGGCGGGGGGCAACCGTCTGAATCCGCCTTGGCGAGTTCGCCCGTAGAGCATGAGCGCAAAGAACACAATTCAAGACGTCTGCTCGCCATCGTGCGACAGGTCTAACCTATCCATCAACACGGACGCAAGCGATAAAGCCGCTTGCGCCGGTTATGTCAGACGTTAGGCAATTGGAGAAAGTATGATCGACCACACAGGTATTAATGCAAGCGATTTTGAGAAAAGCAAAGAGTTCTATTCAAAATCTCTGTCCGCGATTGGGTACTCCATGCTCGTAGAGTTTCCAGCTTCAGTGACAGGTACTGATGTCGCTGGCTTTGGTGAACCACCAAAGCCAGATTTCTGGGTTATCAAAGGCATCCCGAATAATCCCCCAGTTCATGTGGCTTTTCGTGTTGAAACGCGCGCTAAAGTCGATGCTTTTTTCAAAGCCGCTATTGGTGCTGGTGGGCGCGATAACGGACAACCTGGTCTTCGCCCCCATTATCACCAGAATTATTACGGAGCTTTCGTGCTTGACCCTGATGGTCACAATATTGAGGCTGTATGTCATGCTCCGGCGTAAAGCCATGCCTAACATGGCGTTCGAGAGGGACGCGCCAAAAGCGGCGCGCCCCTCAACTTTACGTTGGGCAGATCAGTAGTAACACTCGCAAGGAAAAGTCGATGACCCATACACACATGACAAGAAGTCAATTCCACCACGACGACCTGACGCTGTCATACCTTGATACAGGTGGGGAGGGCCAGACACTGATTGCCCTCCACGCGCTTTGGATGGAGGCCGCCACCTACACCCGGCTTGCAGCTGCACTATCGCCCGAATGGCGCGTCATCGCCATGGACCAACGCGGACACGGTCATTCTGCCCACGCGCTGAGTTATACACCGCAAAGACTATGTAGGCGATGTAGTCGCGCTGTTCGAGCACCTTGAGGTTGACAAAGCCGTCCTACTGGGTAACTCGCTCGGCGGCGTAAACGCCTACCAGTTCGCTGCATGGCATCCTGAGCGTGTAAAGGCCGTCGTCATTGAGGACATCGGCGCCGCTCCTGATGCTGATGCTTCGTTTGTGTTAGCTTGGGAGGGTACCTTTCCAAGCCGTGAAGCGCTTGAAGAACACATCGGGCAACGGCTGGCGCCATACGTCCTGGATTCCTTTCGCTCTACCCCAAACGGCTGGCGGCTGGCGTTCGAACCTCGCGAGATGCTTGAATCACAGCTTCAGCTCAATGGCGACTATTGGGCCGACTGGCTCGCAACTAGATGCCCGGCGCTATTGATCCGGGGTCGGGAGAGCCGGATTACGACGCAAGACCACTGCGAGCAAATGGCTGCGCGACGGCCCAATACTCGTCTTGTTACGCTTGACGGTGGGCACGTAGTTCATCAGGACAATCCGAGTAGTTTTGCGGACACTGTGCGGGAGTTCTTGCATGACCTTTGAGTTCATTAGCGTGTTCACTAATTGTGCGCGACTCTCGCCCAACCCGGCGTTCGAGCGGGACGCCGCAAAAGCGCGGCGCCCCTCAACTTTACGTTGGGCCGCAACAGCGACGCGGGTGCCAATTTCGCTAACGCAATAGATAAAGCAACCATGGCACGAGACAAAGGATTGGAAGAACTTGTCTATGACGAACTCCGGTCAACGCCAGGCGTCACGAACAAGGCAATGTTCGGCGGCTGGGCATGGCTCCTCGGGGGAAACCTGTTCTGCGGAGCACGCGATGACGGAATGCTCGTACGACTGGGCAAAGGCAACGACGCCTGGGCGCTCGCAATCACTGGCATCGAGCCTATGCTTTCTCGCGGCAAACACATGCACGGTTGGGTTCGCGCCGATGCTCGCGTGTACGGGGATGATGAAAAGCGTCACAAGCTCATAGTCTCGGCGCTTCAATTTGTTGGCTCGCTGCCCAAGAAGTAGCACTCACTTCCTATGCGCACAGTGTATGTAGCGTCGCGGCCCAACCCATCCATCAACACGGACGCTGCGCGATGAAGCCGCGCAGCGCCGGTTATGTCAGACGTTAGGTTCTCACCATGATCGAAGTTTTACTCGGTGTCATTTCAGCGATCGTCCTTGGGGTTGCTGGCAATCTACTCACTCCCTACGTGAGAGAGTTTCTTCGTTTGCCTCCAGAACGTGAAGAACCCCCGCCACCTTCTGTGTCTCGGGGGGTACAGCAAGAGCCAGAAGATATTGAGGCTACACGCGCTCGAAACCGTGAACTTCTCCGTGCTCTGGTCTGGCAGGTGTATCTCTATGGCGTATCGTTTTTATTCATCTACATGGCGATCTATCTGCCGTTGAGTTTCTCTGCCACTCTACATGGGGTTCTCGACCTATCCCAAACACGAATCAACATTGACCGCGTCATTCCGCAAGAAAAATTCGCCACTATTGCAGCTTTGC
>JANLZE010000040.1:0-3200 GCA_031366105.1 Thiobacillaceae bacterium
AATACGCGCGCTGCGCTGCCCGACATGGAATTCATTGAGCTTGATTTGGTGCGTGTCAAAGGCAAAGAACTGCCGGTCGCCATTTTCCAGCCGTTGGGACTACAAGGCCAGGTGGATGTCGCCACGCTTGCCGCTGCGCAACGCTTCGCCAGCACGCTGGCGGCGTACCGTGCACAGCGCTGGGACGAAGCCGAAGCGATTCTGAACGCGTTGCAAAGCGAGCATCCTTCGAAACTCTACACCCTGTATCTCGAACGTCTCGCGCACCTGCGCGACAATCCGCCCGGTGCGGATTGGGACGGCGTGTGGATCTACGAATCGAAATGAAACACAGGACGCGTTGAAAGTAGCCATTCCTGGTTACAGCGGTGGCAGGCGCACTGTAGCAATTAAAATGCTGCGCTGAAATGTACCTCACCCACCTCAAGCCGGGGTGGGAATAGGTCATCATGGAATAATCGCCCAACATGCCAGCAATGGCCATCAGCCCGATATTCTGATGGGAACTTGTGTTGTCGATCTGTAACCGGAAAAGTACGCGAGTTAAAATCAGCAAATGTTGAATCGATCCTGGCCGATTCGCTTTTGCATGGCGTTTGACAGGAGATGATATAATTCCAAATATGAATAGGCCATTCACAAAATATCTCTCGCTTGCGGTGCTCGTCATTTTTATGACGAATATGGGCGTATGGAGTTTTCATTCGAACTGGCTTGCGCATGAGCTTGAACACAGCGGTACGCTGGAGGTGATGGCCGCCACAGCCGACCATGCCGATGCCGGCAAGATGGGCGCATTGGCCGATAACAATGAAAAATCACCCGCCACCATGGATCATCAGCTGCTGCATGCTGTCGACCATTTGCAGTTTTTCCCGGGTGCCGTCATCGACGGAATTTTTGCATCCCAGCCCGGTGCTGTACGCTACCATTTCACTTCCTTCAATGTGGCGCTTGCGACATTTGAAACACCGTTCCGCCCCCCTTCGCTTTCCCCTTCCTTAAGCTAGAGCAGTCCGTCTGAACATTGGGCGCCATCGCGCCCGTGTTTGATTCGTGCTGTTTTCAGTCCGACAGAACCTGCGCTTGTCTCAAGCCGCGTGTGTAACGCATTCGCGCAACGCAGATACCTATCAGGATTTTTGTTTGACCCGGGGTCTCGTCCATAGAAAGCATCGTGCGTGCTTATGCGCAACTCCTGGGCCAGTTCCGTCAATCCGTTTACATGCCGTTCGGCGCGTATTTGTTACGTTGCCGTGTTATCCAGGATGAATTATGAAAAATAATGATTTTGTCTCGTATCTGTTGCTTGCTGTTGTGCTTGCCTTTGGGCCACTTGCCTGGGCAGCCGATCGGCCAGGCAGATTTGCCGTCGCCAAGAGCCAGATTCAGGCGTTGGGCATACAAACCGCGCCCCTGCAGAGTCAAACCGACTCGGTAAAGGCGAGCTTTCCTGCGCAAGTCGTGGTGCCGCCGAATCGCGAGCAAATCGTCAGCGCGCCGCTCGCCGGTTTGGCAGTACAACTGTTCGTGCAACAGAATCAAGTGGTGAAGCAAGGCACGCCACTGTTGCGGCTGGTCAGCCCGGAACTTGGCCAGTTGCAATTGCAGTTGCTGCAAGCCGCCACTCGTGCCGCGCTGGCGCGCCAGACTGCGCAGCGTGAACGCGGCTTGTTCGACGAAGGTATCATCCCCCGGCGGCGCGTCCAGGAAACACAGGCTGCATTGCAGGAAAGCAACGCGGCGCTGTACCAAGCCAAGGCGGCGTTACGCCTGGCCGGAATGTCGACAGCGGACATCAACCGGATTGCTGCCTCCGGCAAGCCGCAAGACAGCATCACGCTTACTGCGGCGCAGGCCGGAATCGTCACCGAGATTGCAATCAGGCCCGGCCAGCGGGTCGAAGCGGCAACCGCTTTGTTGCATGTGGCCCAAACCGATTCCCTATGGCTCGATATTCAGATTCCGGTCTCGGAAGGCACGAACTGGCAGGCCGGAACGAGGGTCAAGGTACAAGGCCGGGATGTCACGGCACGCATCTTGAACACCAGCCCGATCGTTTCGTCCAGCAGCCAGACCGTGGTGCTGCGGGCGGCGATCGAGGGCAAGTCCGGACTGGTTCGTCCGGGCGAGTTCGTGACGGCCGAACTGCCCCTCGCAGCGGCAACGCAGGGTGGCTGGGACGTGCCGCTATCTGCCGTGGCCCATGACGGCAATCAGGCTTACCTGTTCGTGCGCACGCCAGACGGTTTCGAAGCCATGCCAGTGAAGCTTACGGCCAGCGCCGGGCAACGGGTGCGCGTGCAGGGTCAGCTCAAGACCGGCGAGCAGATCGCCGTCAGCGGCGTGGTCGCTCTCAAGGGCGCATGGCTTGATGGAAAGGGGAGCAAATAATGCTTTCCCGTCTCGTTCAATTCTCCCTGTCGCAGCGCCTGTTCATCCTGCTGGTGACGCTGGTTGTCGCCGGTGCGGGTTGGTATGCCTACCTTGGGTTGCCGATAGACGCGTTCCCGGATGTGTCGAGCACCCAAGTCAAGGTCATCATGAAGGCTCCCGGCATGACGCCGGAGGAAGTCGAAAGCCGCATCGCGGTGCCGATCGAAGTGGAGATGCTCGGCATTCCGAAAACCAAAATCCTGCGTTCGGTTACGAAGTATGGCTTGGTCGATGTGACCATCGACTTCGAGGATGGCTCCGACATCTATTGGGCGCGCCAGCAGGTCAGCGAACGTCTGGGCGGGCTGAGTGAGAGTCTGCCGGCCGGTATTACGGGCGGTATGGCACCGGTCACGACCCCCTTGGGGGAAATGTTCATGTTCACTGTGGAAAGTGAGGGGCTGTCGCTGGCCGAGCGGCGCAGCTTGCTCGATTGGGTCATCCGGCCGGCGCTGCGCACCGTACCCGGCGTGGCCGACGTGAATGCGCTGGGAGGTGTCGTTCGCGCTTTCGAGGTCGTGCCCGATCCGCTCAAAATGGCCGCCAGCGGCGTGACTGGGACCCAGCTCTTGGATGCGATTGTCGCTAACAATCGTAACGATGGCGCCGGCCGGTTGGGGGAAGGCGATGAAGTGTTGCTGGTGCGCAGCGAAGGCAGCATCACCAGCCTCGACGATTTGCGGGCGATCGTAGTGACGACGAAGGACGGTGTGCCGATCCGCGTCGGCAGTCTGGCCGAAGTCAAAATCGGTACCGTGACTCGC
>JANLZE010000046.1:0-1156 GCA_031366105.1 Thiobacillaceae bacterium
CGAAGCGTGCAATTTATGGGTGATGGTACCTATGTATCAGAGGAGCCCAACACCCGTGGCCGTTATCAAATCCAAGGAAACACCGTTACGCTCCCCAACCTATACATACTGACCTTTCAAAATGGATATCTATACGATGGCGAAGGCGTACTCATTCGGCAAAAGTCCCGTTAGACTGATCAACCGTCGGCATGCCGTCCGTTCTGCTACCAACACACTGCACGATGATTTCAGGAGCTTGTTATTGAAAAACTTGACGGGTCAATACATATCAGCTTCTTATGAACAGTATCCCCTAGTCCTACTGTGTTATTAAACATTCATAATCTGATTTACTGATCTCCCGCAGCAGGGGCATTGACGCAAACCTTTCACGATGGCGGCTGCGAGACGGTGTCGCAATGTGCGAGATCGAATTCGGGACATGGCGTTGCATGGGTCGTGGCCCCGCGCGGGCGGAAACCTTCGGGTAGGGCAGGTTCCGCGAATTGGCCCGCGTTTTTTTTTGCGCCAGACAGACGTTCGCGCATCAAGAATCCATATGCCGCAATACACAGGCTGGCATGGTGATGAAACCCGCGCCAGTTGCGTCCTTCGTAATGACCCAGGCCGAACTCCTGTTTGAGTTCCTGGTAATCGCGTTCGATACGCCAGCGTGCCTTGATGGATTCAACCAGCGCCGCGAAGGGCATGTCTTTCGGATGCGTCGATAGCCAGTAGCGGCTCGGTTCCGCTTCGTCTTTCGGCCATTCGATGACCAGCCATTCTTCCTCGCGTGGAACGTCGCGGTGGGCGGCGCGTACGCGTACTCTGGCAAAGCGCGAACGCAGCGGCTCAGCGCTTCCTTGACGCCAGGTGACGCTGCGAAAGCACTGCGGGCTAAGCGCCTTGGCCAAGGTCAGCACTGAAATCGGCTGATGATGTTCGTCGCGCGTCAGATGGGTCTTGGTTTTTCCACGTTTGCCAATGACCGGTGCTGCGACCGGCTGGTGTTCGCCCCACCAGACGGTGGTGCCGGTGCGTACGCCCAGCGCGTAGACCAGTTCCTGTTCGGTCAGCCAATCGCGCAGGGCCGTGTCGTCGCCATAAGCGGCGTCTCCCAGCACTGTCCCGCGTGGAATCCCGGCTTGCAGTGCGGCTTCGATTTGCGCACGGG
>JANLZE010000050.1:0-1310 GCA_031366105.1 Thiobacillaceae bacterium
TCGCGGAAGGCATTGGCATAGTATTCGATGCCGCGATCCGTGTGGAAGATCAGTCCAGGAGGCGGTCGGCGTTTACGCGCTGCATTGTTAAGCGCGCGCAGGGTCAACGCGACATTCTTTTGCTGGCCGAAAGCCCAGCCCACAATGCGCCGCGAGCACCGGTCCA
Organism: Thiobacillaceae bacterium; assembly: GCA_031366105.1. Lineage (GTDB taxonomy): Bacteria > Pseudomonadota > Gammaproteobacteria > Burkholderiales > Thiobacillaceae > Thiobacillus. Next base: position 167 of record JANLZE010000050.1, read on the forward strand.
TCACTACCGCCAGATAACGGTAGATCGAACCCACCTTGAGATACGTGATGTCCGCCACCCACACTTGATTGAGTGCAGCAGCAGGGTGCTCAACCTGTTGATTGGGCAAGCAGCCGTAGAACTTCTTCAGATTGGGAGAGGTATAGCGCAACGTCGCCCATCGGCCCTTGATGCCCAGTTGGCTCATTAATCTGGCCACCCGGTTTTCGCTCACCGCCACCCCTTGCGTCTGCAACTGACGATACACCCGGGGACTGCCATAAGTGCCGCGACTGGCCTGATGTACTTGCTTGATTTGTTGTGTCAGGGTCGCGTTTTCCTGTTCGCGCTGACTGGGGCCACGACTGCGCCAAGCATAGTACCCAGCACGAGTAACACCATACACGCGGCACATTAAAGCAATCGACATACTGTCACGGTTTACTTCAATGAATCCGAAGATTTCCGATTTCGATCGGAAGTAAACCGGATGGCTTTTTTTAGGAGTTCATGCTCCTGTTGCAGCACTTTGTATTTCTTCTCCAGATCGCGCAGCCGCTTAAGTTCGGCAACGGTCTCGTCATCCAACTTCACACCCTTGGTCACGATCAATCCCTCTCTGGCTTGCTTGCGCCATCGTGACAGCATGAAGGGATGGATGTCCAGGGCACCGGCGACATCCTGAATCAGAACATCGGGAAGCTCAGATAAACGGACTGCGGTTGCCTTGAACTGCATGCTGTAACGATGCACTTTTGGCGGTCTTGATTTGCCCATAAAACACCTCCGTTCCGTTAGGGGGAGGTGTCAACTATTTTGGGGGAAGTTTAGCGTCCCTCTTGAACGTAAAGTTAGAGGTAATGTGCATATGCCCTCGTAACCTTTCCGTTTTGATTGAAATGAAACACCTCTGCGGATGACCCACGGACACCGTTGTAATAGAGAGTGATGCTGCTTACACCGATAAGTGTGGTTACCAACTCAAAATGTAGATTCGGGATCAACTGAAGAGCCTTAGCCCAATAGGAACCCACAGCTTCTTTGCCCTTTAATGTTCCCGACGGTTCTCCTGCGACCTTAATGATTACGGGTGATGACATCTCAAAATCGTCAGTATAGTGCGACAGGATACGATCAAGATCATGCTGGTTCCATGAGTCTATCC
>JANLZE010000069.1:0-1016 GCA_031366105.1 Thiobacillaceae bacterium
CGAACCAGCACAGCACTGCCATCGGTACCAGCGAAAAGACCCAGGCAAAACCGGCGTTCTGGATCCAGGTCGGCGTACCGGCGGGAATTTTTCCGAGCACCCAGCCGCTGTCCTTTAGCAGCGTCATCGATTCGCCGCCGAAACTGCCGAGCAACCCCACCGTCATCACCACCGGGATCACGATTTGCATTGCCGTGACACCGAAATTACCCAGACCGGCATTCAAGCCCAGCGCCGTGCCTTGCAGGCGCTTAGGGAAGAAGGTGCTGATATTGGACATCGAGCTGGCGAAGTTGCCGCCGCCCACGCCGGACCATAAGGCCATCAACTGAAACGACCACAAGGGCCAGTCGGGGTGTTGCAGCACAATCCCGGTGCCTAAGGCCGGTGCTAACAGCATAGCGGTGGTGAGGAAGATCACATTGCGCCCGCCTGCCAGCCGGATGAAGAAAGAGGACGGAATGCGCATGGTCGCGCCGGAGATGCCCGCAATAGCGGTTAACGTGAACAGTTGGGCCTGGGTGAACGGGAACCCCAGATTGAGCATCTGCACGGTGATGATGCTCCACATGCCCCAGACCGCGAAGCCGCACAGCAAGGCGGGTACCGAGATAATCAGGTTGCGATAAGCGATACGCTTGCCGGTGGACTCCCAAAATTTTTCGTCTTCTACATTCCACTCTTTGATATTAATAGGCATGTTGTTGTCTACCTCTAGTTATAAAACTGTTTGCTGTGAAGCTTCATGCCAACTGATCAGCCGCGCGACTATGCTTGGTTCGTCTCACGGCTAGCGGACGCACTTCGGTCCAATACATCCACATCAGCGATGCCCAAATGATGCCGAACAGCAGCATGAAAACAGACGAGCGCACACCGGTGAGGTCGACCAGCGCGCCGAACAAGATCGGCAGGATAAAGCCGCCCAGCCCCCCGACCAGGCCGACGATGCCGGAGACGACACCGATGTTGTGCGGATAATCATCGGAAATATATTTGAATACCGAGGCCTTGCC
>JANLZE010000102.1:0-1673 GCA_031366105.1 Thiobacillaceae bacterium
CGTCTACGCCGTGAACGGCAAAAATGTTCTTGGCGAGATCAATCCCTATGGTGATAATGTTCATGACTTTCCCCTCCTGGTGGTGTTGATGAAATCGAGAAATTCCATCATGGCACTTTCGATGCCGATTGCGACAACTTCGCCGCAGCCTCGGGACGGGGAAGTCCCTTTCATTCGTTAGGATGCAAACATGCCACTCTCAGCAAAAATTCTGGCGCTGCTTTTTGCGGGGGTGTTTTTCTCCATACCATTGTTCATGGTGGATATTGCAAATCGGCGCGCAAACCGAGACATTCAAACTCGGGGTCTTTTGGGCGAGGCCGAAATATTGAGTTATACGAAAAGAAAACTGCTGTATGTTCAATACAAATTTACGCCCAAGGGGCATCAGGCACCTCTCGTCTGCACCAAGCAAATTAGCGGATGGGGGTTTAATAAATCTCCAGTCGGTTCCGTTGTGCGCGTTTGGTACTTGGAAAACACTCCATCCATCTCAGTTCTAGAGCCATATCTTGCGAGCCAAATTGCATCCTAATCCTGTGCTCAAGCGGGACTGCGCGAATAAACCATCGCGCAGCCCCGCCACGTTGGGTGTCTTCCAAATGCTGAGTCGCAGAGTTCTTCTGAGTCTGATATTGCTGCTCTCGTCTTGGGGTCTTCGAGCCGAGACGCCGTGGCTGGAGATAGCGCAGCGCATCTCCGAGTATGCGGCTAAGCCTTCGCCAACTACGGCCATTGCCGCACTTAATGTCATTCCAGAAACATCAGTTTCATTTACCAATTCGCGTGAAGAAAACGAAGCAATTGATGCTATCTACGCACTGGGCCCGATGCAAGTATTTGAGCAACGGGGTCTAATGAATGAGCGCGAATCGGTCGAGTTGGCGTTCCGTATGCGACACATAGCAGATGGTGCTTTTCTCGAAGATCTCGACATTATTCTTGGCAAGCTAATCCGGGTCGATCCGGAGCTGTTTCTTAGTGAGCTTCAGCGCGTGCGAGTCCCGCCTCGAGCCATGGATGGGTTAGTCGGAAATCTTGGCGACGCCTACGTAGACCAGATGGAAAGGCAATGCAAAGAAATGCGCCTTCGTAGGCAAGCGCTGAATAGAGTCTTGCGGCAGTCGCTGGTCCAGACCAAAGGTCAGGCGATAATCGCGCTGGCAGCGGACTCTTCGTTCTGCCAAGACGCCCAACCCGGTGTTCCAGGGGACGTGCCGCAAGCGGCGCGCCCCTGAGCTCACAGGTTAGACCAGGGGGCACTCGATCATGCAAACCATCGGCGCGTTTGCTGTAATCTTTGATCCCGAGTCAAGGGTCTTGCTTTGCCATCGAACGGACCGCGATGCCTGGAACCTTCCCGGAGGAAAGGTTGAAGTTGGAGAATCACCATGGGACGCAGTGGTGCGCGAAGTTCTGGAGGAGGTCGGTCTTTTCGTCCGTGTCGAACGGCTGCTCGGCGTGTATTCCATACCGAAGCGAAAAGATCTCGTCCTGAACTTCTTGTGCGCGCTTTCGGAAGGTACTATCAGATTGAGTGCTGAAGCGGATGACATTCGCTGGTTCAACAGGGAAGAAATTCCTTCTACTACCTTGCCTCGCCATGTGGAGCGCATCCATGATGCCTATGCCAATTCAACAGTCGTGCACCTCAAAGCGCAGGTCTAACCCTG
>JANLZE010000127.1:0-3509 GCA_031366105.1 Thiobacillaceae bacterium
CGATTTTCGCCCTGCGCGCAGGGCACATCCGGGTCTACTTGTCGAAAACCTCGAACAGTTAGTCAAGCTGCTGCGCGCTGCTGGATACTCAGTAGTCGACGACGAGCCTTTGGAAGGCTTCTTCCGGGTTTATGTATCAGATCCTTTTGGCAACCGAATCGAACTTATGGAGCCTTTGCAGCAATCTGGGCACGCCCAACCAGGCGTTCCAGCGGATCGCCCGCAAGCGGGCGTCCGCTGAACTCCACGTGTGTGCCGGGCATGGCACGTAACTATGTCGGTGGAAGTCCGGCAGCCAGGTTTTCGCAGAGCCGAAGGCTAGGAGAACGGCAAGGGCGTTGTCGCGAGGCAGGGTCTATCGGTGCGCTGAATCCAAAGCTGCGGGGCGATGAACAAAAACCGGATATGAGGCGTGGTGCATCCGGGACGAGCGGGCACGTGACCGCGAAGTCCTCCATCTGCGGTTTTGGGATGCACTTTGTAAATCCGGCGCTCGCGCAGCGAAAGTGACGTGTCTTACCCCGGGAGATCTCTCCGGTGCTTCAGAGGATCGAAGCTGGGCGTTGAGTAATTGGCGCTGAATACCGTGGAGAAGTCTGCAGAGGGCATAGTAGGTGAGAGGCAGGAGATGGCTATTGAGGCACTGCAATGTCGAAAGACGCAGCCCCGGCTAGACATGAACTGCAACGCTGAACAGCGAAGGCCCGAACGGTACCCCGAGAGGGGATTGAAAGAGAGGAGAAGTCGCTTGCCAAGGAACGACGGCATTGCATCCGGCGAGTCCACGGGGCGTAAGCCCGGTGGCTGGGATGAAGCCGACGTTGGTGCGGACGGAAATGACGCTCCGGTTGTGGTGCATGGGCGGTATGCTATGCACATTGACTTAATCTGCCGAACCGCCGTATACGAGACCCGTTTGTACGGTGGTGTGGGAGGGGGGAGCCGTGAGGCTTCTCCCTATCCCGAATAAGTTATCGTGTTGAAAACGTAATGTGCCCGGCATAGCTGCTGGACTATGGACTGAAACAATTTAGCGTACCGTTGCTTCGATCTATATAGCCGTCGACACGGCAAATTTCGATGTATCGGTCCGTTCGTCGAGGCGTTAAGACGAATTGCCTATCGATTGCGTTGCATAATGCAACGTATTGATAATATTATAAAATAATTTGACTTCAGCATCTCTTTATATTATCTTTTCTGGAAATTACTACCTCCAATCTAAGTAAATGAGCCCATTTGCGGAGCAACTCAAAGCTTATAGGTACGGACGCAGTCTTCGCCAGGTGGAATTTGCTGAACTGGTCGGATATGAGCAAAGCTACGTTTCGTCCCTCGAGCTCGGCATCAAAGGCCCTCCGACCGATGAATTTGTGGAGAAGCTAATCAAGATATTGAAACTTTCAGAGGAAGAACAAGAAACGCTTTATCAAGCGGTCGCGGCATCTCAACGAAAAATCATCGTGCCTCACGAAGCATCCACTGAAGTATATTGGCTGTGTCACAAGTTCCGTCAACAGGTTGACAGACTGCACCCTGTGCAGATTCAGTTGATTGAAACTGCATTGAATCTACCGCTCGATTTTAATCTGCCTGCTAATAATGTTGTGTCGAAACGAATTAAACGAAGGGACCTAAAAATCCACAAAACGGAGGCGGAAATGTAAAAGGGCAAACCTTACGGCTTGCCCCCTGCGGACAGCTGGCGCTACCCGACGTCGCAATCGAAGTATCGTCCTTCACCCGTCAGGGTGTCAAGCCATTCTCAAAACTTAGCCAGAAACATAACCGGCATTTGCCTGCTTAGGGATGTTGTTACGCCCGTTTTTGGTGATATTTGTTCGGTACATCAGTGCGGCTTAGGTCGCAGGGGGAGATGCACCCTGCTGAAGCCAAGTTCGAATGGAGATGAGGATGGGTTCAGAAAGTACAGATTCACCACAACTCCACGCCGCCGCCATGGCAACGGAGGGCCTCTGAAATGGCCCGTGCACCGAAGGTCACTTGGGAACGCGTAGAGGCACTTATCAAATCAGGCCACGGAACCAGCTTTGACGAAAGCTACGCACCACTGCTTCAAATCAAGCGCTGGAATCCATCGCCGATGTCAGTGCAGGTACTGAAACCTGTTCCACCGTTCAAGCGAAAATGCCATTTTTTCTCACACAGCGAATGGTACCTGGCCTTGTTATTCTCTTGGTTGGGCACCCATATCCGTGAGCAGTTCCCCATATGGCCGTGGCCACACCAGCACCCTGAATACGGCAAACGACCCGACGTCGATGCGACGCTGCCCTGGTCCGAGGGTATGGAAGCAATTTGCCGGGACGCTGGCATCAAGCAGGGCGTTTTCGTCGGGACGGACATTCCCTATATCTGGACGATAGATCTTTGCTTGACTTTGCCATGGGTATCCGACCCGGCTAAGGCTTGCTGTCTCGTGTCGGTAAAACCGCTGGAATCCGAACGGTATCTCTATGTTGATCCCCTTGGTCGTGGCCCAGAGAAACTAGAGGGCGAACGCCGGTATGCACAAGAACTGGGCGTTCCCTATTTTGTCGGCGATCGATCGCTCTACGCCGGCCCGCTTTTTGCCCAACTGGAATATCTTGCTGAGGCGGCAAGCCTGCCACGCAACCACCCGTGGTCTGCAACCTTAAACCGGTTTCTCGATGCACAAGGCAACGAAATCGCTTCGTATCCACTCTGCGACGTTCGCGACAGGCTGCGGAAGGATTACCACGCCACCGCCGAACAGGCCACGTTTCTGCTAAACCACATTCTGTGGAACCAGCTCGTCGACAGTGATCTCTCCATGCCGGTCAAGACATCCTTGCCCCCTCGACCAGGCGGCAGGAGGCTACAAGTTGCCCTTCGAGCCAGCATCCAAGGAGATTTCCAATGATGCCATACATACGCCGGATTCCAGTCCCCGGTGAAATCATCGACCAGAAACACAAATCAGCGTGTCTTGCGGAGACCTGCAGGGTCCTTGATGTCCACGACGGACCCTGCAATCGCATTGTCGTCATTCCAGTGACCCCCCGCAAATCGAAAGGGCGACTCTATTTTGTAGGACCATGCATCATGGAATTGTCCAAAGTGCTGAACGATATTGATCAGCACTGGTTAACAATCCTGCTCCAGGGCGTCACGCCTCGCGCAGACGCTTCCGCTAAGGATGAGGATCTCGACAAAAAGTACCTGCGCCGCGGGCAGGAAATGTCCAATCCACGACTGGATCGAGCAGCTCGATACGCCATTATTCAGCCGCTCGTTGCAGACCCAGAGAATCGCAAATTGCTTTTCGATCCCCAGGTCCGCTCGGAGCGCATCGCTGCACGTGCTCTTGAACTTGACGATGGAAAGCGAACCATAGCCCGAACAAAGAAAATGATAGCTGAGCTACTGAACCAGTTCTGGGCGGGAGGAAGTGAACCGGGTGCACTCACCCCATTTTCTGGAGCGAAAGGCGGTCGTGGGAAACCCCGCATTCAAAAAAGAAAGCA
>JANLZE010000084.1:0-1429 GCA_031366105.1 Thiobacillaceae bacterium
GTCGCATGATGTCCTCCCTATGAAAACGAGTGCGCAGCCTAACACGATGTGAACACGGTCGCTAGACGGAGCCTTGTCCAATGGGGTTTGAGTCTGAACGGGGGGCGTGTTTCTAACGGGGTATGAGTCTGAGCGGGCAGTTGGGATCGATCATGATACGAGGCATGGTGATCGATATGAACGACGAACAATTGCAGACGCTGGTCCAGTTACGGGCCTTTCTCGATGGGACGGTGGCGGTGAATTTCTCGGTAGCCACCAACGAGCGTTACGATTTTATAGCCCGCACGGTAAGGCGCTTGGGTTACGCCCGCCTGAAGCGAACCGACAAGGGGGTGGTGCTGCGGTTTCTGGGTCGCGTGAGCGGCTATTCGCGCCAGCAGCTTACGCGGCTGGTGCAGCGTGTTCGCACCCAGGCGCCACTGCTCAAGCGCTACCGCGGCTCACGCACCAGCTTTGCCCGTATTTTCACCCACGCTGATGTGCTCTTGCTCGCACACACCGATACCCTTCACGGCACGCTGTGCGGGTCGACCACCAAGAAGCTCATGGAGCGCGCCTTTGAGGTGTTTGGCGAGCGCCGCTACCAGCGTCTGGCCACCATCTCGGTGGCTCACATCTACAATCTGCGCAAGCGCGCCGGCTATGCGCGCCATCGCCAGACCTGGACCAAGACCCGCCCGGTGACCATTGCCATCGGCGAACGGCGCGCTCCCGCGCCCCATAACCAGCCCGGCTATCTACGCGTGGACAGCGTGCATCAGGGCGATCAGGACGGCGTTAAAGGTCTCTACCATATTAACGCTGTGGACTGCGTGACACAGTATGAAGGGGTAGCCACTTGCGAACGCATCAGCGAGGCGTTCCTGATCCCCGTACTCGAAGCGCTGTTAGAGGGCTTCCCCTTCCCGATCCTGGGCTTTCATGTGGACAACGGCTCCGAATACATCAATCGCCATGTCGCCCAGTTGCTCAACAAATTGCTCATTGAGGAATTTACCAAATCGCGCTCGCGTCACAGCAACGACAATGCCCAGGTCGAATCCAAGAACGGCGCAATCGTGCGTAAGCATCTGGGCTACGGCCATATCCCGCAACGCTATGCAGCCCTGGTTAATGCATTCTGCCGCGATTACCTAAACCCTTACGTTAACTTCCATCGACCCAGCCTGTTCGCCGAAACAATTACCGATGCCAAAGGGCGACAGCGCAAACGCTATCCCTATAAAATGTCGATGACCCCCTACGACAAACTCAAATCCTTGCCCTTGGCAGTGCAATTCCTCAAACCCGGAATCACCTTCCAGCAACTCGATACCCAGGCCACCGCCATCAGCGATAATGAGGCCGCGCAGCGTCTGAACGACGCACGTGCAATTATGTTCAAAACCATTTTTAACCGAGCGAAAACAGCCGCCTGAGCTTACTC
>JANLZE010000148.1:0-1244 GCA_031366105.1 Thiobacillaceae bacterium
CACTGATGTTTGAGGCGATAGCTCTCGCCAGCTATCGGCACGATGCGCGCGTGATGCAGCAGCCGATCCAGTAGCGCAGCGGTGAGAGTGGCGTCCTGTGCGAAAGTGGCATCCCATTGGCCGAACGGCAAGTTGCTGGTAACAATCAAACTGCCCTTCATAGCGGGCTGCGATCACCTGGAAGAACAGGTTGGCCTGCTCGCGGTTCATCGGCAGATACCCGATTTCGTCAATGACGAGCAGGCGATAGCTGTTGATGGCCCGATGCATGACGCTCTTCAACTGGTTTTGCGTGTACGCGGTAACCAGCGTCAACAACAGATCAGCCGCAGTGGTGAAGCGTGTCTTGATGCCGGCCTGCGCCGCACGGTAACCCAAGGCAATCGCCAAATGGGTCTTGCCCACTCCGGAGGGGCCAATCAGCACGACGTTCTCATTGCGCTCGACAAAGCCAAGCCCCGCCAACTCCTCGATCTGGCTGCGCTTCACGCCTTGGGCAAATTCATAATCGAAATCATCCAGCGTCTTGATCGCCGGGAACCCCGCCAGGCGCGTGAGCATGCTTTGCTTTCTCACGTTGCGTCCGGCGGTTTCGGCCTTGAGCAGGCCTTCCAGGAAGTCGCTATAGGGCGTTTCCTGCTGTGCGGCATCCTGTGCTGCCACCGGGTAGGCCTGGGCCACGAACGGTAGGTTGAGCGACTCACACAGCGTCAGCATTCTTTCGTGTTGGAGATTCATACCGCCACCTCCAGCTCATCACGGATCTGGTCAAGCAGGCGCTCATACACCGCTAAGGGATGTTGCGGCGGTGTCGCCTGCGCTATTTGTTCGATGACGATGACCGGGCGTTGCGCTGGCATGCCAGCGCCTGCACTCTGGGGACGCGCGGCACTGATGTCCCCGCGCCAGGGGGCGGATATTTTTTGCAGGCGCTCTTCTTTCAGCTGTTCGGCGGGACGCACTTGCGTCGTGCCATGGATGCGTTGATTGGCGACCTCTCTTAGCCAGCGATGGACTTCAATATTGTCGGTGATCACGTCCAGGGTCAACCCGGACTGTTTGAGTTGCGCCACCAACGGCACGTAAAACGAGCGCCGCAGGTAGCCATTAAAGCGCTCGACCTTGCCCTTGGTCCTGGCGCGATACGGGCGACATAGCTTGATTAAGAAACCGTAATGGCGCGCATAGTCGAGAAATCCGCTGTGAAAGCGATGCTCACCCTTACCCGATGCATCGCGTTCCAG
>JANLZE010000149.1:0-5394 GCA_031366105.1 Thiobacillaceae bacterium
CAGACAAGCCCCAGACGAAGGCCGACGACCAGTCCACCTGCTTGAGGTTGAGCGAGACGCCGACCATCACGAAGAACAGCGGCGTGAAGGTATGGATCAGCGGCCGCATCTGGCTCTCCAGGCGATGAGACAACTCCGGACTGGGAGCGAAAATCCGGTTCAGGTAAGCGGAGAGCGGGATGCGCAGTCGCTCGGTGAGCGTGACGCGGAAGTGTTGTCCCATGGCGATGCCGGCTGCGAATCCCCCCATGATCTCGGGCGCGCCGATGGCATGCGCCAGATAGCTGAACAGCATGATCAGGCTCAGAGCCATGGTCAGTAACAACCCTGGCGAACTGCTGCGGCGCTCGAAATGGCCGATGATGAAAGCCATAAGTTTGGCCGCGAACGGGGACAGCAGCATGAACAGGACGATGTAAGCGCCGACCTTGCCGGTGGCCGCCAGTGACATTTCTCCTGAAACGGCAAACTGGTAAAGAAAAGCGAGCAGGATGACGCCAACGATGTCATCCAGTACCGCAGCGCCAATGACGATTTGCGCTTCGTCACTGTTGCGGCGGCCTAGATCGGTCAGCACGCGCACGGTAATGCCGATACTGGTGGCGGTCAGGGTGCCGCCAATGAACAGGCTGGCCAGCAATGGCATGCCAAACATTGCGTGGCTGACCAGGTAACCGAGACCGAACGGGAACACCACGCCGGCGATAGCCACGACGATGGGTTTGGAGCCGGCCTTGGCGAGGCGGAACACATCGGTATCCATACCCACTTCGAACAGCAGCAGGATAATGCCGATTTCCGCCAACAGCTTCATGGTGGCGTCCGGGCTGACCAGCCCGAGCAAGGATGGGCCGATGATGAGGCCGGCGGCGAGTTCGCCGATTACTGCCGGAACACCAATGCGTATTGCCAGCTCGGATAAGAACCGTGCAGCTAGCAATAAAACAGCGAGGGTGAGAAAGAAATTATGCGCTTCCATGCTGAGAAATCGTTTCCAGTTGAAGGGACAAGGCGGCGCAGGCGTTTTTGGAAGTTATATGCATGACCATATCCGGCGTGATGCCGCGCAGCTCGGCTAGTACAGCGGCAATGTGCGGGAGTTGCTCAGGGCCATTGCGTTTCGTGTGTAGCCAGGCTGGCGACATGTCCGGCGCGTCGGTTTCCAGCACAATGGCCTCTAGCGGCAACTCAGCCGCCAAGCGACGCAAATTCGAGGCCCGAGTATAAGTCATGGCACCGCCGAAGCCCAGTTTGAACCCTTGCCGGATGAATGCCTCAGCTTGCTGGCGGCTACCGCTGAAGGCGTGGGCGATACCGCGCTGGATATCGAAGCGGCGCAATTGTTTCAACACCTGATCGTTGGCGCGACGGCTGTGGAGTAATACCGGCAGGCCGAAATCGCGGGCGATTTTAAGCTGTTCGGTGAAGTAGTATTCCTGCGTCGCCACATCCAGATTCGGCACGAAAAAATCCAGCCCGATTTCGCCTATTGCCACGGGGCGCTGCCGCTCGATGGCAGCGCGCAGCAAGATGAGATGTTCCGGTAGGTGTGCGTGGATGTACATCGGGTGCAGCCCCAGCGCCGGCACGCAGCCGGGATAGCGCTGGCAGATAGCCAGTACAGCGTTGAAGTTGGCGTACTGCACCGCGGGAACGACAATGGTTTGGATGCCTGCCTGGTGAACCAGCGTCACCACCGTGTCGCGGTCGGCGTCGAACTCGGCGGCGTCCAGGTGGCAGTGGGTGTCAATCAGCGTCATTCAGAGCTCGCCGTGGCTTTCTATGGAGGTATTTTTTACCACGGCCAGCCAATAGGCCACCGCCAATGCGAGCACTAGCGCAGCGGTGGCGAACACATAGTCTGAACTGACTTCCTTGTAATCCAGCACAATGACCTTGCGGGCGACGGCCATGAAGGCCGTGGCCAGGACGATCTTGATATGGATGACGTTCTCGCGTAGGTAACTGCTGATGTTGATGAAGATTTCGATTGCAATCAGCACAGCCATGAATGCGCCGAAGGTGGCTAAAATATCGCTGATGTTGAGTAGATAGTAGGGATGGGTGGAGATGCGTGAGTACAGCACGTAGGCCACATCTGCAACCCCCCACCAGATCACCAGCACCGCCAGAATTCGCACGGCATAGCGTATCGACGTCGCCAGCACACGAATGAGGGGGTCGTCCAATGGCGTCGGGGATGGGGAGGAAGTAATCTTTTGGTTCATGTAGGCCTCCGGTGGCTGCGTTGCAGTAATTTCAACATCAGTTTGTAGCCTTCATCCAGCAGCAGGATGGATGAGGCCACCGCGAATGCCAGCCCCCAGTCCTGGGCGGACAATGCTGTGGTGTGGAAGATGGCCTGGGCCGGTGTCCAGTGCACCACCAGCGCCTGCAACCCAACTACCGTGCCAAGTGCCGCCCACAGCTCGCCGTTGCTGAAAAACTGTCGGTTGAAAGCCGAATGATGCTCGGCGCGCGCGTTGAACACATTGAAAAACTGGAACAACACGAAGGTGGTGAAAGCCAGCGTCAGCGCGTAGGCCTCGCCGCGCGCCTGGGCATAGTAAAACAGCCCCAGGGTGCCGGCCGCCATGGTGATGCCATACACCAGCAAACGTTTAAAGCGCGCCGGCGACAGGATGCGCTGGTCGGCGCGGCGCGGGGGCTCATTCATGATGCCGGGACGGGCCGGTTCCAGGCCCAGGGTCATGGCCGGTGGGCCGTCCATGATGATGTTGATCCACAGGATATGGATCGCGGTGAACGGCATCGGCAGGCCCAGCAACTGCGCACCAAGTACGGTGAGGATGGCGCCGACGTTGGTGGAAAGCTGGAAGCGCACGAACTTGACGATGTTGTCGTAGATGGTGCGGCCTTCCTTGACGGCGCCGACGATGGTGGCGAAGTTGTCGTCGGTGAGCACCATGGTGGCGGCTTCCTTGGTCACCTCGGTGCCGGTGATGCCCATCGCCACGCCGATGTCGGCGTTCTTCAGCGCCGGGGCGTCGTTGACGCCGTCGCCGGTCATCGCGACGACATGGCCGCGCGCCTTCAGCGCCTGGACGATCTTCACCTTGTGTTCCGGGGCGACGCGGGCGAACACGGCAGTTTCCTCGATGTGCCGGGACAGCTCGGCGACGTCGATGCGGTCGAGTTCCGCACCGGTCAGCACCGCGCCTTCCAAGCCCAACTCGCGTGCGATGGCGGCGGCGGTGATGGCGTGGTCGCCGGTAATCATCTTGACCTGGATGCCCGCCTTCTTGCACAGCCGAATGGCATCACGCGCCTCGGGGCGTGGCGGGTCGATGATGCCAACCAAGCCGGTCAGCACCAGGCTGTTTGCCCAGGCCATCAGGTCGCCGGCGGGGTCGAATTGCTGCGCCGGGATGTCGCGCCCGGCCACCGCCAGCACGCGCATGGCCTGGCCGGCAAAAGCGGCGTTCTCGGCCGCGAAGGCGGCGCGGGCAGGGTCGTCAAGCGGCGCCTCGCCCGCCGCGCCGAGAAAACGGTCGGCGCGCGCCAGCAGCACGTCGGGTGCGCCCTTGAGATACATGCGCACCCGCGCGCCATCGTGGTGGAAGGTGGCCATGAACTTGTGCGCCGAATCGAAGGGAATTTCGGCGATGCGCGGGCTGTGCTCCGCCGCCGTTTCCTGATTAACAAAGCCCTTGGCGGCCAGCGCCAGCAGCGCGCCCTCGGTGGGGTCGCCGATGAGTTGGCCGGCGCGGATGCGGGAATCGGCGCACAAAGCCGCCGGGCGCAGCAGGGGCAGGAAATCCGGCAGCGGGCCGCCATCTTCGGTGCTAATGGCGCCTTCGCCGGAATAGCCTTCGCCGCTCACGGCAAAGCGCCGCCCCCGGTAGAACAGCTTGCGCGCGGTCATCTGGTTGAGGGTCAAGGTGCCGGTCTTGTCGGAGCAAATTACTGTGGTGCAGCCCAAGGTCTCCACCGCCGCCAACTTCTTGACGATGGCGCGGTTCTTCGCCATGCGATGCATGCCGATGGCCAGGGTCACCGTCACCACCGCCGGCAGCCCCTCGGGGATGGCGGCCACGGCCAGCGCGATGGAGGTCATAATGGTCTGCACCAGCGGATCGCCGCGCAGAATGCCGAGCGCGAAAATCAGGGTCACCACCACGCCGGCGATGATGGCCAGGCGCTTGCCCAGCGCATCGAGTTGTATCTGGAGAGGGGTGGGGCTTTCCTGCGCCGCGTCCAGCAGGCCGCTGATGCGGCCCATCTCGGTATCCATGCCGGTGGCGGTCACCACAGCTCGAGCCTGCCGCGGGTAACCACGGTGTTCATGAACGCCATGTTGAAGCGTTCGGCCAGCGCATGCTCGCCGGGCGTCAGCGCCTCGACATGCTTGCCTACGGCGTGGGATTCACCGGTCAGCGCCGCTTCGGCCACTTCGGCGTTGTGCGACACCAGCACGCGGCCGTCGGCGGGAATCCGGTCGCCTGCTTCGAGCAACACGAGGTCGCCCGGTACCAGCTCCTCGGCGCGGATTTCCAGCACCCGTCCGCCGCGCCGTACCCGGGCGTGCTGTGCCAGCATCTGCTTGAGCGCGGCCAAGGTCACCTCGGCGCGGTGCTCCTGGTAGAAGCCCAAGGCTGCGTTGAACACCACCACGATCAGGATCACTACCGCGTCCTTGAGGTCACCGATCGCACCGGCCAGCACGGCGGCGCCGAGTAGCACAATCACCAGCACGTTCTTGAACTGGTCGAGAAACTTGAGCCACGCCGAGCGCGGCTTTTTCTCCGCGAGCTTGTTGGGGCCGTGGCGGGTCAGCCGGTGCTCTGCTTCGAGTTGGCTCAAGCCGTGGACAGGATTGGTTTTCAGCTGTTTTGTGCACTGTCCGACATCAAGGCTATGCCAGGGCGGGGTTTGCGTTTCATTCGCCATGGATAAATACCACGTAGGAGTTTAAAAGATAGACGCTGAACAAAAACAGGTTTACCCAGCCAACTCTTTTGAATAGTCGCCCAGCCGGGCGATAGAGCAGGCCGACAATGGCGGCGCCGCTCATGGTGATGGCGGACAGCGCGGTGGCCAGGTGCATGGGCGAGACGTGGGCGAGGATCGGCCCGTCCGTAAACAGCACGTCATCCACCGCGATCAGCAGCAGATTGAACAGGTTGCTGCCGAGCAGGTTGGCCACCGCCATATCCAGCGCGCCGATGCGTACTGCGCTGATGGTCACGACCATTTCCGGCACGGTGGTCGCGAGTGCCACCAGCAGGGTGCCGACGAAGGATTGTCCCCACCCCATCTCGACCGCGATGCCGCGGCCCAGGAACGGCAGCCACAGTCCCATCGCCACTACGACCGCAGCCGCAGCCGCGTAGCGCAGCGCCGCCTGGCGCAGGGGAATGTGCGGGTAGCGTT
>JANLZE010000029.1:0-1859 GCA_031366105.1 Thiobacillaceae bacterium
CGTCAATTGGTGGACGAGGTGCTGAAGAAAATCGGGCAGGCCGCACGCACTACGTCTGATCGCACCTGGGTGATCGGGCCCACACCGCAGGGCGTGGTTTTTGCGTGGACGCGCGACTGTTACTATTTTTGTGCCACCTCACCCAAGGGCGCACCTGCGTTGGCGCGGTTTTTATCTGCCTACGAATACTAACGTCCGATTTTTGCGTGCCCTTCTGTGAGAAAGCAACCGCCGTGATCATGAGTGGCACACACGATTAGGTCATCGTCTGCACACACGCCAATGCGGTGTAATAAACAGAAACCAAGCACTGGCGGGGCTCACGGCTGACTTTACCTCTGCGAGCCGCTCCAGTGCTTGGTTTAGCTTAATGCTTTGGGACATTCAATCTTTAACTGCAACGTTTTCGAGCATTGTTGCATACACCT
This sequence comes from Thiobacillaceae bacterium, assembly GCA_031366105.1. Classification (GTDB taxonomy): domain Bacteria; phylum Pseudomonadota; class Gammaproteobacteria; order Burkholderiales; family Thiobacillaceae; genus Thiobacillus. The sequence continues at coordinate 429 of JANLZE010000029.1, forward strand.
CGTTTGGCGTTAACCAGTCAAGGACTTCTCTGGGTCGGTCGTTTATGCGCTGAGCGATTTCGTCGAGTTGAGCTTGCGAGAACTTGTCCAGGTCGGCACTGCGCGGCAGATACTGCCGCAAAATACCGTTGGCATGTTCGATCGCCCCCTTTTGCCATGGGCTGTGCGCGTCCGCAAAGTACACCGCGATCTGCAGCTGTTGCGTCAGCAACGCATGCTGAGCCATCTCGGTGCCCTGGTCGTAGGTCAGCGTCTTACGCAGCGCACAGGGTACCGGCCCCAGTGCGCGCGCAAAAGCTTCGCGCACGGTTGTGGCTTGCTTGTCTGGTGTGCGCGCCAGCACAATTTTGCGGCTGACTCGCTCCAGCATCGTACCCACCTGACTATGACTGCCTCGTCCGATGATCAGGTCGCCTTCCCAATGCCCAGGCAGCAGACGCGCATCTACCTCCGGACTGCGCTCATGAATCGATACTCCGCCAACGATGCGAACCTGGGCAGGCTTGCTGCCTTTGGCTTGACGTGGGCGCCGTTTCTCGTGCCCCTGATGCAAGCCTTCGGCCACCAGCAGTGCTTTGAGCTGGTTGCGCGGCAGGATGTAGACGGCGTCATAAATTGTCATGGCGGAAAGATGCCAGTTCTTATCGTTCGGATAATCGCGCTTGAGTCGGCAGGCAATGGCTTTGGGGGACCAGCCCGTTTGTAACTGGTTGCGGACATGGTCGCTCAAGGCGCAGATTCCCGCTACCCCCGCCAAATCCAGTTTGCGTTTGCGACCGCAACGGCCTTTGGCGGCGTCGGCTTGCTGTTGGGCCCAATATCCGCGGTAAAGGGGCGGCTCTGCTGCCGTAAGCGCCGGTACTTGATGGCGCAACTTCTCCCGGGTGACCGTGCTGGCAGGGCGCATGAGCTGTCTGCCGATCGCCCGGCTACTGAGTCCTTGTGCCAGCCCAATACTGATCTGCTCACGCTCCATCGCATCCAAATGTGAACCACAAGGACGACTATTCTCGCTTTCGTTCATGTCAACACCTCCATCGGCTATATTCTGTCGGTGTTGCAGTTATTGTTGTACCCACGCTTCCCACTCATAAGAAACAAGCGCTGGCGCGGCTCGCAGACTGAAACTGCCTGTAAATCCGCACCAATGCTTGCTTTACCGATGAAGTCTGGCGTGCGTGATTACACTACCGTCAAGCGCACATCGATGTTATTGCGTGTGGCGTTTGAATACGGGCACACCTGATGCGCCGCATCGACAATCGCCTGCACTTCCGCCTTGTCCATGCCCGGTGCATTGATCTGCAAATCCACTTCGATACCAAAGCCGCCTGGAATCTGGCCTATACCCACCGTGGAATTGATCGAGAGATCATCGGACAGTTTGGCTTTTTTTTGGCCCGCGACAAATTTCATCGCGCCGATAAAGCA
>JANLZE010000049.1:0-4185 GCA_031366105.1 Thiobacillaceae bacterium
TTCATTCAAAGTGACCTGGTCCAGGTTTTCGCTACCCCTTGCTGCTGTAATTGAAACTACAACAATCTCGGAACAAAGACTTTTCGCGAACGGTATCCCGGCGTAAAACTGGAGCGGCTGTTGACCGACACCGTGCTCGACCTGGTGGCTGAACGCGTGGACCTTCGCCATTCGTCTCGGGCGTCGTTTCGACGCGGATTTTGTCGCCACAAAACTAGTCGATACGCAGTACCGGGTCTGTGCCAGTCCTGGCTACCTTGGAGTCAGGAAGGCGCCCGCTGTTCCGGACGAGTTACGGCAGCACAGCTGTCTCCTGTTCGCTTTGCCGGAGTTCCGTTCGCGCTGGTTATTTCGCGACCGCCGGGGAAAGGTACAGGAAGTGCCGGTGCGCGGCGACGTGACGATCCTGAACGCCCTCGCGTTGCGCGCCTGCGCCTTGGCGGGAATGGGACCGGTGCTGCTCGCGAACTGGCTGATCGATGAGGATATCAAGGAGGGACGGCTGGTCGATCTGTTCCCGGATTATCGCGCCACCGCGACCGACTTCGATACCGCCATCTGGCTTCTGTACCCGAGCCGGGCGCACCTGCCGAACAAAGTGCGTGTCATGATCGACTTTCTGAAGCAGCGCATGGGTTGATGCTGAAGGATTAATATCGTCAGGCAAGAGCTTTTACCGGACGATGTTTGGCATATTCACTGTTGATTTTTTCAACTTGACGAATCGTCTTGCGAGACGATGCGACATTGACAAACATCAATGAGTGCCAATAGATTGCCGTTGCATATCCGCTTAAGAGTCTTTTCCGAATACGGGCGAAGTCGTCGGGAAATTTCTTCCGGCGATGATGCTGAAACACGCTAAACACCGTGTCCGATGGCGCCAGCTTGATCAGGCCATCGAGATCGGCATAACGGACGTGTTTGTCCGTGCCGCAGCGCTCGGGCTCGAAGCCGTTATCCGGATCGAGGAAAATGACCTGGCCCGAACCCGGTAGAATTCCTGAAAACCACGATCGGTGATTCGCGTCATTCTTGTTTTCGTCCGGATCATGAAAGCTGACCCGATACTTCGCACCCATAATAGCCGGCAATCCCAGCACCAAGGCCGGATCCCGGGTTGATCGTAACCGGTTGCAAAAGCGCAGTATTTCCGGCCTCGCCGGAAACAGCTCCGGCGCGCTAGCTCCGTGTGTCCCGCCGTCATCGGGCGTCATCATCCATGCGATCTTCAGGTGATCGTAGGCAAGCGCCTCCACAAGATAGTCATGATAGTCCCACTTGAAGCTGTCCTTCGAATCACCGAGATATTGGCGTTTCATGTGACTGATCTACTCCAGTAGGGAAGGAACATTGACTACCACCACCTCCGAATCGCTTCATCTGTTCAACGCTGTCCCGCCCTGACTGCGTCTGCTTGCGCGGCAGCCAGACCCGCAGCTGGGTCGTTGGTGAGCAGGGTAGGTTGGTATCGAATCGTGGCGATCTCCGAGATACCGATGAAGCGCAGCCAGTCATTGAAGTAAGTCGAATGAAAATCGACTCCAAAAGCAGGAGGCACACCGGGTGCGTAGACGCCGCTTGTATAGACGGCCGTGGCGCGCTTGCCATGCAATAGCCCCGAATAGCCCGCCACCGGATCGAAACCGAACAATAAACCAGGCTGGGTCATGATATCGATGTAGAGCTTGAGCCGGTAAGGGATTCCACCATTCCACATGGGCACGGTGAATAGGTAGTCGTCGGCACTGGTAAAGCGCTGGATGATCGAGACAATCCGATCCCATGCGGTCTTGCGTGCGCCGTCAAGTGTACCTTCTCCGAAGAAGGACATCTTGGCGGCGGCACTATCGCCATTGAACTCAGGCAGGGCCTCTTGCCACAAATCGATTTCGTCTATTTGCGCATTTGGATTTTTTGTGCGATAGGCGGTTAGAAATGATTCGGCAACACGCGCCGAGGTGGATTTATCGCCACGGGGTGATCCTTTTACGTATAACAGTTTCATGGTGGTTTCCTCGTTGGGTTTAAAAGTGGAGAAACGGCGTACAGTGTGTTTTGAGAGGTCAAGGTCCGATTAACACGTCCCGAATGAAGCTATTTCCCGCGTTGGCTCCCGTTACCAAGGCCCAAGGGCCGTATTTTCTTTGAAAGTCATTCATGTTTAAAACATTGCACTTAAACGCAGACGCTCCTCGACGATACGTGCTGACGAACCAGAGCGAGGAGCTCGTCCACCGACCACTGGTCGTCGGCGTGCGTTCCGTACTGGCACGCAAGCACGCGCCCATCGGTCGCAATCAGAAAATCGGCGGGAAGCCCCAACACGCCCTTGCCCCACGGCGGTATACCTGGAAGCTTGGGAAGCACGCGGATGACCTTGGACATCACTCCCAATAATGCGCGCGGATCGAGCAGCGCGCGCAGCCCGGACCCGACGCCGAACTCGGCATAGAGTTTATCCTTGGGATCCGGGATAACCGCGAAAGGTGTGTTGGCGTGGTGACGCAGTAACGCCGCTGCGGTCGAGCGGAACACGACCACTTCCCGGATGTCCGCCGCGGCGATCTCGTCGTAACGCTTCACAATGGAACGCAGGTGCACACTACAAAAGGGACAGCCCGCGAACCGGCGGAATTGAAGATGGACGAGACGCTTGGCATCGGGAATCTCGACTTCCTCACCCTCGGTGGTCGCGAGTGTGCGTTTGCCTATCACCCTTCCCGTATCGATCTTCGTCACTGATGCAGTATTCGACATGTTAATCTCCTCCAGGTTTTCGCTGCCACTTGCTGCAGTAATTGAAGCTACAACAATCTCGGAACAAAGACGATTGACCTGCCCCAGCCACTGATACGAACCTCAATAAACTGAGGTAAGATCAGCGCTACTTTTTTAATGCTTCTTGCTTTCTTCTATATCGTCGAACTTCACGGTTTGATTGATGAAAAAAATGCATTCGTTGGGAGAAATACATTTTGTTACATGGTTTTCGCCGCCTTTTTGTGACCAATACGAGCCTACCGGCAACGGCACATCAACGCTTCCTGGTGTTCCGTTTACACCCACGCCTGAGATAACCACTCCCCAGTATTCGCCAGTGTGACTATGGACAGCACTGACAAACCCAGCCGGCATTTTGATAAATGTTCCATGTGCGCCATGTTGCAGGTCACCATAAGCGGCAGCAGCATGTAACGTTCCCACGCCACTATTTTTACCAATGCCTGTGTCAAAGTACTTGAGTTGCGTCACAGGTATGTTGACAGATGGGCCACCCGAAATCTTATCTTGTGCATCTGCGACTGCAGTGGCTGAGGCACACAGTACGATCGTTGTTACCAGCAATTTAATTTGATTGATTTTCATGTTGTAATCTCCTTAAAGTTAAGTGTAATAAATGCAAACAGACAACTCTTCCTGCGCCCTACGGTTTATATCTTGACCACAATTTTGCCGGCGGCTTGGTAGCTTTCCATCAGGCGATGGGCATCCTGGATTTCATGAAAGCCAAAAACCTTTGCTGGTTTGGCTTTATAGGTGCCGTCCTCAACCCGGTCGATGATTGTTTGGAGTGGGACATCCAAAGGAAAGTCAGGCGTGCCAAATAAAAAGCTGCCAAAGAAACTGAAATGCACACCGCTCGGCATTTGCCTTAAAGGGTTGAAATCGACAAGGGGGGCCAGGCCGCCAACAAACCCGGCTAAGCAAAGGTGTCCCCCGCGCTTCACGGCACTGAGTGAATCCAAAAGTACGCTATTGCCGACAAGCTCGAGCACGGCATCAACCCCTTTGGGGTGCAGTTCACGCACCTGTTTGGAAAGGGCAGGCGTTTCAAGCAATGTTTCCTTTGCTCCCAAGGATTTCAATAATGCAAAGCGTTCGGCTTTGCGTGTAGTGGCAATGACATGGGCACCGGCATTCGCGGCGATGTTAAGGGCGGCTTGCCCCAAAGGTGATGTGGCGCCGCGGATGAGTAAAGTTTGTCCTTTCTTCAAAGCCAGGTTGTCATGCAGGCAAGCCCAGACAGTGGAGTAGGATTCCGGAATCGCCGCTAACTCCTCCCATGGAAGGTCAGACTCAAACGGCATGACGTTGGTTACCGGCACCTGTGTCAATTCAGCATAGCTGCCGTTGATCGTAAGCCCCATACCACCCAGGATGGCGGCGACCTTTTGACCCGCG
>JANLZE010000098.1:0-1376 GCA_031366105.1 Thiobacillaceae bacterium
ACTTCGGCAACTGGGTAAAACCGGAAGCAATTGCTGATGTTATTTACTGGCATTGCACTGATGAAGCCGCTGTACTGCGTGAACCTGTTTTGAAGGTTTACAGCAATTCATAATTACTTTTCTCAAACTGAATTTTTAAACTATGAGGGCTTACGTCCTCTTCCGTTGGGCGATAAAGCGATAAAGCCACCCAAGCAGACGGCTCTGACTCTAAATGCCATTGACCTGGAAGCTCAAAGGCAACCTTTTCGTCCTGATAGGTGTATGCAGTCGCGGGCATCGACACCAAGATTCCGGCAGCGGCAAGAAGGCGTTTGATCATGATGTCCATTATAGGATAGGGAGAAGCCTCACGGCTCCCCCCTCCCACACCACCGTACAAACGGGCCTCGTATACGGCGGTTCGGCAGATTAAGAACTTATCCGTAAATAAAGTATAATCATCTTCCAAGCGCGATGGTCGCGTGTGGAGTGAAGATGACGACAGCGAAATCATGGGAAGTCACGGATGAGTTCTGGAAGCGTGTAGAGCCACTGATACCTATACGTCAGCGGCCACCTGGGCAGACCTACACCCGCAAGACGGGCGGCGGGCGCAAGCCCAAAGCGCCCCGGCTTGTTTTTGAAGGCATCGTGTACGTACTGAGAACAGGCTGCCAGTGGAAAGCGTTGCCTGCTGAGCGTTATGGCAGTTCCAGTGCGATTCATGCCCGGTTCCTGGAATGGGAGAAAGCGGGCTTGTTTGAAGCCTTGTGGAAAGCCGGGCTGGCCGAGTATGACGATTGCGAAGGCATTGCCTGGCGCTGGCAAAGCATTGACGGGGCGATGATGAAGGCGCCGATGGCGCAGTCAAGCGTGGGACCCAACCCAACCGACCGGGGAAAAAAATGGCAGCAAGCGGCATTTGCTGGTGGACGGTCGTGGCGTCCCGTTATCACTCGTCGTGACCGGGGCGAACCGGCATGATGTCTCGCAACTGGAGGCGGTACTGGATGCCATCATGGTCAAGCGATCCCGGCCGCCCCGGCGGCGCAGCAAACACTTGTGTGCTGACGCGGGTTACACCGGCGCTGGAAGTGATTGAGAAACATGGCTACATCCCGCACGTCAAAGGGCGCGGGCAAGAGGCTATCGAACTCAAGCGCGACCCCAGGAAAAAAGCCAGACGCTGGGTTGTTGAAGTGGCGCACAGTTGGTTCAACCGGTTTCGCAACACTTTGGCATCAGCCAATACTACCGGCCGGTCCCGGAACTGGACGAGTGGATCAGGCGGCGCATACGCATGTGTTACTGGAAACAGTGGCGCTGGGCACGCACCAAGATCAAGAATCTACTGGCCTTAGGCGTAAGCCTGAAGTCGGCGATTCAGCACGGTG
>JANLZE010000103.1:0-217109 GCA_031366105.1 Thiobacillaceae bacterium
ACGGATTTTTAAAGGGAACCACCCCTAGCCTTCCACAGCCACTCAGGCTGTCCTTCTTATACAGTGCTGACGTTTTCAATGCGAGAACTACATCTGCAATACGGTGGTTGTGGATATAAGCCTTGATTTCTTTCATGCAAATGCTCCTGATTTGGTGGTACGTATTGTGAGATAGGTCAAACAAATGTGGAGATTCTGTCATTGCACACGTTGGCGATGATCAGCGTGGCGTATTTCACTAGATAAACGATAGTGGGCGACACAACCACCGCGTGGTTGCCATGACGTTACTGATTTTCGAAAGAGCCGTTTCACCCCATCAAAGGGCCGTTTCACTCCATTGCCGGGGGCAGCTTCACTTCGCTTGATATTTTTTCGCCCGTCCCCTGCACTAAGCCGTCCACGTCCCGGCCTTCCACATCCATCTGGATCACAACATATCGCGTGAGTCGCTCGCGCCGGGCTTGACGATCCCGGCCGACATCAGCGCCAAAGGCGTAGGCGATTAACATATCTACGACGTGCGAAATGACGTCAAACCAACGAGATAATGAAAACGCATCAAATCTCCCTCCTAAAGCATTCAAAAATGCGCGTTCGAATAGGCAACCGCCCATAGTAACGAGGGCCATGCCGTGTATCTCCATCCCGCGCCTCAGTCAAATAGATCCCGCAGGAAAGACTTGCGCGGCTTGCCCCGGTACTCGTCATCATCTCGGTACTGGAGCTTGTGCCGCTCATCCCCGCCCGTGCGGCTTGGGAAATCGCTACGCGGGTGCTCTCCGTTCTGGCGCTCTGCGTGCTCGATGAATTTGTCCAGCTCGCCGCGATCTAACCACACCCCTCGACATTCTGGACAGTAGTCAATTTCGATTCCCTGACGCTCCGTCATTATCAGATTCGCTTCTTTACATACTGGACACTTCATAGTCTTCTCCATCAATCGAACACATTAAATTTAATAACCATCACATCATCGCCATGTGCATCTTCCAGCGCTATGCCTCGTGTCTACAACTAAAATCGCAGATGATATCGGCGTCCTTATTCCACCCTGCCTCCACTTGACATTGTCTATGGCCAAAGAATTGGCGTCGCGCTTATGACGTCGCTAACGTAAATCCACCCCGCCTCGGCGTGGGTGACGCGAGAACCGTGCCTGATGGTGGCCACCAACGCGTCCACCTGCTGATCTTCGCAAACCAGTTCCAGCTTGAATTCATTCACCACTACCTCGGCCAGTTCGACCGAATAGTGTTGTTCGCTGGCGCCCATCGTCTTGAACAGAACTTTGACCGGCACCACGACAAGGTTGCGGCAGCCAGGCTTGCCGTCCGTGTTGCATATTTCCGACTCTTTTAGCGCGCGAACCACATCGGCGATACGGTGGTTGTGGATATAGGCCTTAATTTCTTTCATGCAATTCTCCTAGCTTGTTGATTGAGTGCGGCCCGTTAAGGCCGCACTCTGGTTTACTTCGCTTGTTTGCGCTCGCTACGGTTTTCCACCCACTCGTACATCAGCGGTAGCAATAGCAAGGTCAATGCGGTGGAGGTGAACAGGCCGCCCACCACCACGGTCGCCAGCGGCCGTTGGGTTTCCGCCCCTACACCGCTGGAAAGCAGCATCGGCACCAGGCCAAAAATGGCAATCGATGCAGTCATCAAAACCGGTCGCAGACGCAACGCAGCGCCTTGCTTGACCGCATCCCGCACCGACAAACCACGTTCGCGTTGGTCATTCAAGAACGTCACCAAAACGATGCCATTCAACATGGCGACCCCGAACACGGCAATGAAACCGATCGCCGAAGGCACCGACAGGTATTGGCCAGTGATCGCGAGTCCGATCACCCCGCCAATGGTGGCGAACGGTACGTTCGCGATAATCAACGTGGCGTAGGTGAGGGAATTAAACGCCGTATACAGCAGGATGAAGATCAACCCGATGGTGAGCGGCACGATCAACGCCAGTTTGGCCATGGCACGCTGCTGGTTTTCGAACGCGCCACCCCACTCAATCCAGTAGCCGGCCGGTAGCTTCACTTCGCGCTTGATTTTTTCTGCGGCCTCTTTCACGAAGCTATCCACATCACGCCCCTTCACGTCCATCTGGATGACAGCGTAACGTTGCAGTTGCTCGCGCCGCACGAAGGAATACCCTTCGTCCAACTCCACTGTGGCAACTTTGGAGAGGGGCACCAGCGCGCCGCTCTGGGTGCGGATCGGGATGTTGTTAATGGCGTCGACGCTGTTGCGGAATTCGGGCGCAAGCCACACCTGGATATCGAAGCGTTTGACGCCGTCAATCAAGGTGGAGACCGCCTTGCCGCCGATGCCGGCCTGCACCACCTCTAGAATTTCGCCGGCGTTGATCCCGTAGCGCGCCGCCTCATCGCGGTTCACCTTGACCACCATTTGCGGCTTGCCTTTATTCGCTTCCAGCGACAGGTCCGCGACGCCCGGTACTTTCTCCAGAGCGGACTTGAGCTGACTGGACAGGCGATCAAGCGTGGTCAGATCTTCGCCGTAGAGTTTGAGCGCGAGCGTGGCGCGGACTCCGGAAATCAACTCCTCGACGCGCATCTGAATCGGCTGGGTAGCCGAAATCACGGAGGTTGGCACGACCTTTTCCAATTTTTCCCTCATCTCATTGGATAGCTCGGGAAAAGAAATGGCTTTGGGCCACTGGTCATGCGGTTTGAGATTCACCAGAATTTCCATGTAGTTCACGTCCGACGTTTCGCCCTTTTCCGCGCGCCCGATCATGGCTATGGACGACGTGGTTTGCGGGAAGGTTTTCAGTGCGGCTTCGAGGCGCTCGGAGATGCGGATGGATTCGTCGAGAGAAGTGGAAGGGATACTGGTCACGCGGAACATGATGCCGCCCTCCTGCAGGGTGGGCATGAACTCCTTGCCCAGAAAGGGAATCAGCGCAAGGGACGCCACCAGCAGCACACCTGCACCGGAGAACACTTTTTTCTTGTTCTCCAGCGCCCAGTCGAGTAATGGCAGATAGCCCTTTTTCGCCCACCTGACGATGAAGGTATCTTTCTCCTCCTTGGGCTTCAGGATCAGCGCCGACATGACCGGCACTAGCGTCATGGTCAGTACCAGCGAACCCACCATTGCGAAGGTGATGGTGAGCGCCATCGGCTTGAACAGCTTGCCTTCCAGCCCGGTGAGGGAAAACAACGGCAGGAACACCACGATAATGATCAGGATCGCGAACGCAGTCGGATTGATCACCTCGCGCGCCGCTTCCAGGATCACGTGCGTCTTGTTCACCGTTTTGCCCGCCTGATGCGAGAGCAGCCGAAAGCCGTTCTCTACCATCACCACGGCGCCGTCCACCATCATGCCGATTCCTACCGCCAGACCCGCCAGCGACATCAGGTTGGCCGACATACCCCATTGCTGCATCAGGATGAAGCTGATCAACATGGCCAGCGGCAGGGCGATAATGACCACCACAGCAGAGCGGATTTCTCCCAGAAACAGGAACAGGATGATGGCTACCAGGATGGAGCCCTCGATCAGAGCGTCTTCTGCCGTTTTGACCGCTTTCTCTACCAACACGATGCGGTCGTAGACTGTATTGATGGTAACGCCTACCGGTAGCGCTTGTTGCGCGGTCTTGACCTTCGCCTTCACGGCGTCCACCACGTTCTTGGCGTTTTCGCCGATGCGCTGCAATGCAATGCCGAGCACGACTTCCTTGCCGTCCTTGGTCACCGCGCCGGAGCGCAACGAGGGTGCCTCTTTAACTTCAGCCACGTCACGCACATAGACCGGCGTCCCCTCGCGGGTGGCCAACACCACATTGCCGATATCCCGCACGTTGCCAACCAGGCCAAGGCCGCGCACCAGATACTGCTCCTGCCCGATATCGAGATATTGCCCGCCGACCTGACGGTTGTTGGCGGCGAGGGTTTCCATTACAGTTTTGAAGCTCAGGCCATATTTGATCAGCCTTTGCGGATTGATCAGTACCTGATATTGTTTTTCCTGTCCGCCCCAAGACATAACGTCGTCGACACCTGACGCGGTACGCAGTGTGAGGCGAACGTTCCAGTCCTGTAAGGTACGCAGGTCCATTTCCGACAACTTCTTGTCGGCGGCTTCGATGGTGTACCAGAACACCTGCCCCAACCCCGAACTATTGGCACCGAGCACAGGCTCTCCATAACCTTCCGGAATGCGGCCCTTGACCTCTTGTAGCTTCTCACCCACCAGCCGACGAGCGAAGTAGATGTCCACATTGTCCTTGAAATACACGCTGACATAAGACAGTCCAAACAAGGAAACCGAGCGTATTTCCTCCACGTCAGGCAGGCCAGCCATCACTCCTTCCACTGGAAAGGTCAGCAGCTTTTCCACATCCTCAGCCGCCAACCCAGACGCCTCCGTATAGATGTTCACTTGCACTGGCGTCACGTCGGGAAACGCATCCACCGGCACTTCGCGCCAAGCCTTCACCCCTAGCAATACCACCAGCGCGAACGCTACCAACACCAGCACCTTGTAACGCAATGAGAGATCAACAATTTTGTTTAACATGGCCGTTCCCTCAATCCGCGTCGCCGATTTGCGACTTGAGGAGCCGCGCCTTGAGCGCGTAGGCCCCGCTTACCACCACGTTCTCGCCTGCGGCCACGCCGGATTTCAGTGCGGCATGGCCTTGGGCATGTCCGCCCACTTCCACCGCACGCGGCTCGAACCCACCCTTCTCGGCAACAAATACCGTCGGCTGTCCTTGCAATAGCACCACAGCATCTTCTGGCACGAGTAGCGCCTTGGCATTTCCCCCAGTGCCGATCGCTACCGTCGCGAACATTTCCGGTTTCAACCGACCGTCGGGGTTTGGCACTTCAACCCGCGCCTTGAGTGTGCGGGTTTCCTTGTCCATCGTGCTGCTGATGTAGGTGAGCCGACCCTTGAACACCTCGCCCGGATAAGCGGAGATAGTGACCGTAGCTTGTGCGCCCACCTTGACCTTGCCCAGATCCTTCTCGAACAGATTGCTTTCGATCCACAGAGCGGATAAATCCGCCACGGTAAACAGCGATTGGTCCGTTTGTGCGAGCTCGCCCAGCACCGCTTTCTTTTCGATCACCGTACCTGCAAACGGTGCGGTCAATGGAAACACCGAACTGGATAGATCCTTCGGTGAGACGCCCATCATGCGTAATTTGTCACTAGCGGCCCGCATCGCCACCCGGGCCTTTTCTTTTTCTGTACGCGCGCGCAGAAAGTCTTTCTCAGGAACGATGTTGTCCGTACTCAATCGCTGTGCACGTGCAAAATTCGCCCCAGCCAGTGCAGCCTCGCTGGCCGCTTGCAGATAAGCGGAACGCGCCTCGCCTAGTTCGATACTGTCGAGCATTGCCAGCGACTGTCCGCGCTTCACCCGGTCGCCCAAACTTACATTTACTTTGACGATCCGCCCCGGTACGCGTGGCACTACATGCGCCGACTTATCCTGATTAGCCTGAATAGTCGCCGTGACAATTACTTGCTCAGCCTTGTCCCGCAACTCCAATTGCTGCACTTTGATGCCCGCTGTTTGCGCTTCTTGGGCGCTAAGGGTAAGCAACTTATCACCCGCTTTTTCGCCAGGCTTTTTCTCCCCCGTTTTGCTTGTGGGTTCCACTTGCCTCGCTTGCTTCTGTGTTTCTGATTTGTCGCCGCACCCCGCCAGAAGGGTTACAGACAAACTACCGGCCAGAAACCAAGGGGTAAGTCGCTTCAAGCCAGGCTTTTGTGGGTTGTATGCGTTTTTCATGTCGTGTATTCCTTGATTTTGATTTTTCTGTTCAACGGGGATCGCGGGATGGCGACCAGCCTGCGGCCGCTTCCAGGCCTACTTTGGCCAAGCGCAATTCGGTACGCGCATCCAACAAGTCGCGTTGCCCATCGAGTACCTGACGGTTGACCAACAACAATTGCAACAGCCCAATCTCACCAGCGCGAAAGGACTCTGAGGACAGATGCTGGTTTTCCTCCAGACTCGGCAGTACCGATTCGCTCAGCCGCTTAACGCGTGCCTGGAGGTTCTCCCGGCGTTCCCACAGCGCGAGTACTTGGGCGCGGGCGTTGCGGTGCACGACCTGTTGCTGGACCTGCACCCGGGCCAGTTCAGTGGTCGCGCGTCCTATTCCTGTGCCGTTGCGACGAAACAATGGCAAGGGCAGAGACATGCTTAAGCCAGAAATACGGTCCTGGGGATTGCCAAGGCCTTCACGTGCGGTATTAATACCCAGTGTGATATCCGGATAAATCGCCGCGCGCTCCAGATCAAGCCGACTTCTGGCGGATTTTTCCTGGTGATCATAGGCGCGGAGCAGTGGCCGGTTGGCGGCACCGGCCAGCAGTTCTTCCAGGGTATAGGAGGCAAGCGAGGGCTCCAGGGATCCACTGGGTTCAGGCAAGCTATCGGTCGGCAGTTGCAGCAATGTGGCCAATGCGGCCCGAGCCTGGATCAATTGCTCACGCAACAAAGCCACCTGATTTTGTGCGCGCTCGGCTTCCACCTTGGCGAGATTGCCATCAAGACGGCTGTCTTCACCCGCTGCAACGCGCTTTCTAACGGCATTGGCGGCATCCTCAACCAGCTTGAGCGTACGCTCCTCCATTTGAATACGCTGTTGCAAGCTGAGCACGCGCACGAACTGCTGCTCCACCTCGGCGCGCACTTGACGCCGGGTTTCGGCGATGGTCTCTTGCGTGGCGGCAAGCGCCTGTTCAGCTGCGCTACGGCGTATCCCCTGCTGACCGGCTATTTCGAAAGTCTGCGCCAGTCCCACCGTCCACTCGAAATTGCTTTGGGCAGGGATGGTGGTTTGGGGAAGTGAGCGTTTGCGCCATTCCGTAGCAAGCTGTGGATTGTTCCACAGCAGCGCCCGGGCATCGGTGAGTTCGCCATGCGCTGCTGCAAGGTTCGCCTGGGCGGTGCGCAGATCAGGATTAGCCTCCTCGGCCTGCTCCCAGGCTTGCGCCAAAGAGAGTGGAGCCGCTAGAGGGTAAAGTGGGTAAAGCGAGGCGAGCAAGAATGGTGCGCCGATAAGACGGCGCGCCAGCCTCCTCGTACCACGCAGGGTGCGAGAAATAGAAATGGAATACACAACAACTCCTTCTGAGTGCATACAGCAACTCGCTTGAGGCGAGCGCGCACGCAAGACAAAATCACAACACGGTTGGGATCAGGCTCAGGAGAAGATTCGTGGCGGCCGGTAGAGGCCTTCGGGAAGGGAAGGATGAAGGATGGATGGCTTACTAACAGAGTAAGCGTTAGTGGCTTCCATCAGGAGAGTCGGATGCAGAGAAAATATTCCGACCAAATGGTCCACGGCATGGCACCAATGGTTGCACACAACGCCCTTAATGTCAGGTTGACCTTCGGCAGGTTGCGCAGCGGTCGCGGCATCATCAGTTTGCGTGGTCTGCGACGCTATCTGTAATGCATCCTGTAATGTGTCGGCCACGGCCTCACGGTTGAACGTCCAGCCGCTCGCATTCACCACTAAGGTGATCAACAAAAGGTGAACAATTCGTCGAAAGGCGGCAGACATGATGGGTATTTAACTTGATCTATGGGTAATAGGCAAACAATTTCCTAACGCACACACCACATCTTTAATGCTCACACCACTTTTTACCGTAAGTATATTCTTTGATATTGTTTAGTGAACAACTGTATAAATGACCATTTGATAGCCCAGATTCCCCCGGTAGTCGTCGCAATCGTAGCGTCAATCACTCCATATGTGGCCATGTGCGCCTCGCTGTGATCAAGGCCCCTTTCGCCTTGCCCGCGCTTACGTTTTTGGTCGTTAAATCAAAGCCAGTCAAGATTTGCGCCATCCCGTTTACCCCTCTCATAAGTATTTGCTGATTTCTTTTAATTCTTTAAGCGCGTTTTTTGCTGATTCTGCGTCCGAGAGTACTTGCAGCTGAAGGCAATGGTCGATGTGGTCGTGCACCAAAGTCTTCTTGGCATTGCTGACTGCGCTTTGGACAGCCTGTAACTGCTGGGCGATGTCCAAGCAGCCACGCCCCTCTTTGATCATACTGATAATGCTTTTAAGATGCCCTTCGGCACGCTTCAGTCGCTTGATGATGTCTGAATGTGATGTATGTGTCGTCATTATTTATTATCCTATAGGATAGGATAATAAAATCGAATTACGCAGGCTTGTCTTTCACGTTGTTGGCGACGTTCATGAGGAAGCTTCTAACGTGCTTTATTTACGAATTCTGAGACGCCCCCAACAAGATGGCACGAACGATCTGGGCGATGTTGGCACATGGCCGGGTGTACCAGGGAGACTGGGTCGGCATCAATCCCGCGTGAGGCGAGAACACTGACCTGGCCAACGATTTACGAAATACTGAAATTTAAGCTTACTAGTTTTCGCGCACGCGAAAATGCTCCCCAACCTTGTTTGTGGTCGTCTCTGGAAACGGAATACGCGCAAAAAATTTGATAGGAGCTGTACGCGTTGCTAAACATGCTATCCAATCCATAGCACTACCACTGCAGCGAACAAGCAATAGGTGCCAAACAGGTGCCAACGGCCTTGCTCGAGCCATCGCGAAAGCCATCGCAGGGCAAGTAAGCCGGTCAGAAAACTCAGAAGCATGCCCAAGAGACCTGGACCGGCCAAATGCCAGAACGTGCTCATATCGGAAACCGTCGACGCGGCTTCCACTTTGTACAACCGGTATCCTTCTTTCGCGATCACGACTGGTGTCAACACAACCGCCAATGCAAAGCTAAATTCTTCGGCACGGCGACGGGCGACCCCTAACACCAGGCCGGTGGAAATTGTGGCACCCGAGCGCGAGAAACCACGGAAGGGCAAGCACAGCCCTTGAACAGCGCCTATCCACAAAGCGCTACGAATCGATACTTCATTTTTCCGCGATGCGGCAAGGCGGGACGAAAAAATAATTAACAGTCCCGCTGCGGCTAGCGCAGCAGCCATAAGCCTGGAATTTCCGAAGAGTTGCTCTATTTCAAACCCAGGAGCGTTGTTCGCCACCACATGCTTGATTAGCTGCAATAGAGCAAGGCCGACGACGCCTGTTGCTACCGTTGCTACCACAACACTCTTTCCGTTCGAAAAAAATTGTTGGGTCGAACTAAAATATGATTCGCGCCACGATTTCCAGAAATATACAATGACAGCGAACATAGTTCCTGTATGCAACATAACAAGAAGAAGTGTCATATTTGGGGTAGTCGGATCTAACCCCATCAGTTTTTCAGCGACAATCACGTGGGCGGAACTCGAAACCGGTAGCAGTTCGGCGATGCCTTGAACAACGGCGAGAATAATAATGTGAAAAAAATCCATGTAAGGCTTTCATAAAACACGTTGATCGTAGAACTGCCATCCCCAGCGCTTCGACTTATATTCGTGGTGTCAAAAATTCGTTTTTTTATTTTCTATGTCACAAATACAAGCCTGTGACAGAGAAAATAAGATGCCAAATAATATCAATGTTCAATAGGCAGTCCACTCTTTGCGATTACCGTGTAAGACATACCCAAGCAACTACTCTTCGCGTCAAATATAATGGCAATGTGTGGCAACGTATTGTTGAAGTGGCGGCTTTTCACCCCTTGGGATTTATACGATATCGCTGTGCTACGTGCTCTCAGCGCGTAGAAGGATCGCGCAGCGTAATGCCTCTAGCGCAGCAATAAGCATTGCGGATATTTTTGGATCAGATATCAGACTCGATTCATCCAGGCCTGACCCTAGTAGCGGTACGCTGATAGATGCCTCCTCAATAACAATGGCAGACATGACAGCTATAGTTTCCTTGAGGGCCGCGTAGGCATGAATTGCCCGGGGCGATGCGTTGAGCAAAGCAACCGGCTTGCTCACGAAGGCCTCACAACCCACCATCCAATCAAGGGCGTTCTTCATTGCACCCGCGACACCGTGTGCATATTCGGGGCTAGCGATCAGTACAGCGTCCGCTGCCAACAATTGAGCACGGAAATTGGCGACTACCGGCGGTTCGCTGGTCTCAACGTCCGGATTGAATAAGGGCAGATCGCCGAGGTGGAGGAATAGCACTACAGCAACATCAGGCGGCGCCAAACGTGCCATTGCGCGTAACAACATCGTATTGAGCGATGTCTTGCGGAGGCTGCCCGATATGGCCAGGATTTTCATAAGATGCACTTGTGGTCCATTGGTTTTTTCTAAACTTCAGGCCAAACACTGGCGCGGGATCAGCACGACGCGTTAAGGCGGTGAGAGGTTTAGACATTGTCTCCAGGTCGTAATTATGAGACGTGGAAAGTCTCTCGATTGGGGAAAAACGGGTGGAGGAAAATGGCAAACCACTCCTTACGAATAGACGCCGCATGTTCGAAGGATATTAATGTTTGCCAACAATATAGCGCCCGCAAGCGGCAGCGGCGGTTAACCCGGTCTTGGTACGGTCGCGGATGAGTCGCGCTCGAATGCATTCCGGCCACAGCGGCACTAAGCCGCGTCACCTTCTCAGCAAGGCTTCTTGCAGACCATCGTTTGCGAGGAGCGCACACCAGCGCTTAGCGTACTTTAATTCCGTTTCGTCAAACGCACCTTTTAAGGGTCGCAGACGCGAACGACCCGAATTCCAATTTGTCGATGATCGGGTTTTGACGGAGCATATGTCATTCATGATAATTGTTATTATCATGAATGACACTTTTTGCGAGTCCGCTGCTAATGGCCTTAGCTTTCGCTTCCTTTGCATTCAACCGCTTAGCCGTGGATGCGGGGCGCAAATTCGGCCGTCACCATCTGGCGTTCTATCGCGGCTGGTTGCAAGGACTCGGCCTCGATTTGCGCCTGGCACGCGCCACACTGACGTGGATTCAACAAACGCTGACCATGGCCGGGCGCCGCCACGGTCGCTATGGCTAAGCCCGGCTGCTGCGCATGCCGCTGGGCACGCTGCCCGATGCGGAACGCTCAACGGCCGCCCTCCCCTCGCTCGAAACTTTCCGCGCTGAACGCGACCCCGATGACTTTTACTCAGAAAAGAAGCTAACCGCGCAGTATGTCGAAGCGTATCCACACAGCATCGACCCTCGTGCCGGACGCTACGCCCGCCTGGTCGAGCGTCAACTGACGGCGCTGGTGTGGGTGGAGGAACTCCTCGCTACGGATCCGCAGCCACAGGATTCCGTTGCAGCCTGGTTCGAAGATCGACTCGCTGCCAGGGTCCTACTGGCCGACATAGGCACCATCGGCGAGTTGCATCAGCGTATTCGCACCCAGGGCTATCGCTGGTGGATAGCTGTTCCCCGCCTCGGCGAGAAAGGCGCAAAACGCTTGGTGACCTAGCTTGCCGCGCACGAATCAAGTCTGGGTGATGACGCCGCAGGCGCTCGCACCACTGCGATCATTGGTGTTAACCGAGCTTGCCCGCGTGGCCACCACCACGGTAATGCCACTGGAGCCGTTCCTGACGCCGGCGCAGCTAGATGGCTCCCAAGGAGAAAAATCGAGGCCTTGGCCGTTGCCGCATCAATGCGGTCAACGATCATCAGGCTATCCAAGCCTGGCTAAAGGCGCGCGCCCTAAACCCGCACACGGACCGCGCCTTTCGCCGCGAACCCGAACGTCTGTTGATCTGGTCGGTTGTTGAACGCGGCCGCGCGCTGTCGTCGCTGTATTCAGGGTAGATTGTCAAGATTGTCAAAACACAGCTTGCGCTCTTTTTGTGTCTTTTTATTACTACATGCTCGTTCCGCCTTGTCGTTAAAGTTGGGCTTTTCTTCGCGGACGGGCCAAGTTTCACTAGATCCCCCAGAACTCCAATCCTGGGCCTGCGGCAAGCCACTCGATTTTACTTTTTTCGGGAAGTCCCTCGGCAGTGTCCGCTCTATAGGGTTTTGGGCTGGCACGCCCCCTGGTCCAAAACCGGGCGAGCCGCCTGCTTCCGAGTCACCACACCCAACTCCAGCGCTTTTAAGGGTCGCACACAGCTCTGGAGAAACTGTCACGTTCGCAAAAGCGAATTCGGGACTCGTTGTGCCGATCAACGCACCGGCCAGTAATGAGATTGCTAGATAGGTAGGAGAACGGCCAGCTCGCTCGGTGAGGACATTCCCGAGGGTGGAATTGAGAGATTTATTCGATGCGTTCATTGCGATCTCCAGGTGTAGATAGTAAGAAAAAGTGGTGTCAAATGGTGGTTGATGCTCTTCCCCAAACGAGAGAGACATCATGACTTTCGACCAGCAGTGCGCGAGTGATAAACGAAGGTTATGGTTAGCAAGGAAGTTTGTCCATTCGCCAAGTGGCTTAGGCTAAAAGTTATCCACGCGTGAGGTCTGGAGCAACCTTTCTTCGCCTTTTTGAAAGTGCTATTCCTGATAACTATTATCATGAATAAGACTTTTTACGTTTAACTCTCGCGCCGTACTGTAGAAACCCGCAATGCCAGCAACCTCTCCTATATATACAGCCCCGCGGGCAGCAATTGGCTATATCAATGGGGCAGCAACTACCGCATCAAAGGCCCAAACGGTAATACCGCCTTTGAAGATAGGCTTGGCCGGTGGCGGTGATGGGCATAAGGGGCGTGTAGCATAAAGTTAAAATCGGCGCTCATGCTGGTGACAGGGAGTGACAGAATGATGACACTGGCTTATCGGGCTTTATATTCCGTTTCCTGAGACGACGCCTTTAGCGTACGATTTATTCCGTTTCGTGAGCTGACCCTATAGTTCTTCTTGTAGTTCTTCTTGCCGCTTATCCCGTTGCTATCTTGGCCCCCTACCAGTTCATCTTTGCCTTCGGCCGCACGCTTCCTCACATCAATCCTGAGCCAAGTGAGAAAGTCGTGGTCGTCTTTGCGCTACTCGTTGCAACGGGTGCAGCTCTGTGGGCGTACGTGCTGCGTGCGGTCTAACTCAAACGTTATGCATTTCTTGGAGACCCATTGATGAAACAAAGTACGGCGTACATCTTACTGTGCGTCATCGGCATAGTCGTGCCCTGGTTTTTCCTGGTCGGTTTCTTAGGCGAGGCACACCCTACGGCTGCTTTGTTTTTCTTGTCCATTTTCGCAAACTCAGTAGCATCCTCCGTGGCGGCTGATCTTCTCATTTCTGCGCTTGTGTTTTTCACGTTTGTATTTTTTGAAGGTAAGCGGCTAAACATGAAACGCCTGTGGGTGTTTATACCAGCTACCTTATTTGTTGGCCTTTCATTTGGGTTGCCGTTGTTTCTGTATTTTCGAGCAAAGCACAATGAGAAAAATGCCTAACCCATCCTATATGGACTCCCCCAAAATCAAGAGACCTGATCGATAGTTCTGGCTGTTTTGGAGTTGCCCCGTTATCCCGGGCTCCCTTTATAGAACATTAAAGTGTCCGGGATAACGGGGCAACTCCAGTCGCAGCTCGTTTATATGCTTAGGCGGTGCCACGCCCTCGGCTTCATAGCATGCATCTGGGCGAGATATTCGCTTGCAAGTTTGTTCAGAACGCCCATGCCAGGCAGTATCGCTACGTGCTCCTATTGGAGGCTTTCAGGCGGTGTGGATTAAGGTCCCGCGCCTTCAAAATAGGCGGTGCGACTTGGGCGGTTTGTGCGGGGCTAGTGATGATAGTCGGGGTGAACCGAGGGTTCGCTAACAGCAGCATCACGTTCCTGTCGTCGTGGGAAAATCCGCCATGCTCCGCAACTTTCTTCGTGCCGCCGGTATAGACCTCCCCTACTGTCGGCGTTACCAGAATGTCCGGGGAGCGTGAATCTATCGTCGGATCATTAAAAATCAAGCTGAGAGACTTTCCGGCATAAATTTCGCCACCACCAAACACACTCGGATTGGCACTTAGCATGGAGACGGCATTGACGGTCTGACTCTGATCAGCGAGCCACAACATGGATACATCATCTTCTATCGAGCCGGCGGTTAGCGAACCCAATACGTCGTTAGGTGACATCAGCGAAGTATTGTCGGCCGGGATGCGCAACAGCGCCTTGGGGTCAATGGGTGATTGACCGTGCTTTGCGGTGACGATGATCATGGTCGATTCATCTTCCTTGCCACGGTGATGCACGGTGTCAAACCAGTCGAGCTGCCCGATGGTTTCTGTCGCTGCGGCGATCAGCTTTCGTTCAGTGTCCTCACCTAAGGAAATCTCTCGGGTAAATTTGAAGGAACAAATACATCTTTGAGTCATAGAAGACTTCATCAACTGCGTCCGCTACACCGGCAAGTGCAGCCAGTTGTGCGAACGACAGTATTTCAATCAACTCGCGCGCTTTGGAGTAACGACTGATGAGAGTTATCCCGAATGCAACAAGATCACCAGGTCCAACTTGTGATGGCCTTTTCTTCGAAATATGCGGTCATGCGAACTCCTTGGTTATGAATGCCGAAGGTCTGACATAACCCGCGCTGCGCAGCTTCATCGCGCAGCGTCCGTGTTGATGGATGGGTTGGGCCTACGCTCCGTTTGCGTTACACGATATTTCAATTCCTGGGCTGAAAACGACAGCCTTCTGAACACTGCATCATTTGCCTTTTTGTAGCCAACAATTACAACCAGACTGAGAAATGACACAACGGCACAGAGAACGATAGCCGGGATGTTTTCGACGAATATCTTGGTGCTTTCCTCCGGCACCAGTTTCAATGCAACGTTTGTGTATTGATTGAGGCCATATAGGAATAGACCCCAAATGACCGCAACAATACGTTGGAACATCTTGGTTCTTGCATAGGCACGTTCGGCTACCAGCGACATGCATTCGGCAAGCGAATCGAGTTTGGATTCAGTGTCAAAACCAAGATTGAGGATGTAGGTGGCTAGTGAATTAATTTGAGGTCCGGAAATTGTGTCGAATACAAATGTACTTGGAACTGCGAATACCACGAGAAAGTGGAACAAAAGTACAGAACAGGAATATGGAGCTTTTAACTTCCAGCGGAGTTTCAGCCCTGAAAAGAAAGATCATTGCGACGAAGAGTAGGCCAACAGTAAACATTGCCCATTTGAACATCGGCCTTATCAACTCACTAATTCCCAGTCGGAGAAACGGCATGGGAAAAAAACCATTACGTGACGCAGTGTCAGCAAAGCCACCTTTCGATTTGAAATTCAGCACCCGTCGTTCCCCCTCCTCGATAATCTGTCGAGTTAGGTCAAAGAGCAAAGGACTCGGACGCGTAGTCATGAAAAGGCCCAGCGTGTGCGCTCGAACGAAGCGTTAGGCGCAAATGGCCGTGTACGCAAGGATATGTTTTGGATCACGTTTCCCCTCTCCCTGTTCGTATATCTGGCGGTAGCAAAAAATTGCCTCCCCCAAACTTTGTTCTAGCGCGAAGCGTAGTATAACGTTGCCGCATAACTCAAAAGACGTTGATGCGACAACGTCGCACTTCGCTTCGCTCAACATCATGTTTTTTACTCGTCGTAAATTCAACAAATTTCGTTCCATACCCTACGCTTGCAACTGCAAAGCTTATCGCTCGCTATACCCACTGGTCGTAAATGCACGGCAATCTAAACTTAATGAGGCTGTATGAAGAGCCCCATTCGCGCATCTTGCCCTAGGCTCCGCCTGCATCAACATGGCGGTATTGATTTTGTGATGTCACCCACGCATGGCGCGCTACAAGCACATCGACACCGGCCAACATTTCCTTGCCGTAGATCTGCGGTGGCAGCTGCTCCCGGGCACCTTCGAGCACGCAATCAATCACCTCACCGACCACGAGCCGGATCTATCCAGCTTTGATATCCGGTTCAGAAATGATGAAACAGCAGGGCGAGCCCCAAGTTTCGGGCGTTAGCGCGATCAAATGGCCAGACACTTATATTGGTGGGGGCTGCCCAGTAGTAGCAGATGTCCAAGGTGAGCAACACACTGCCTCTGTAGGCTGCTTGGTGGGGGATGGACACACGATGTATGCGGTCACTAATCGACACGTCACGGGGGCTGCCGGATCTATCGTCAAGGCCCGTGTCCGAGGGAACTTGGTCGAAGTCGGGAAATCTTCAGTCAAGCAACTCACGCGAAGGGAATTTACCGAAGTGTTTCCGGAATTTCCCGGCAAACGCTGCTATTTGACTCTGGACGTCGGCCTTGTCGAAGTGACTAACGCAGGTGATTGGACGAGTAGACCCTTTGGTCTGGAGGGCAAGATCGGCGATGCCGCCGATCTTAACGAATTGAACCTGGGGCTGCAATTGATTGACCAGCCTCTAACGGCTTTTGGTTCAACCTCGGGCCTTTTGAACGGAAAGATTAAAGCACTTTTCTATCGCCACAAGACACAAGCTGGCTACGACTACATCTCGCAGTTCCTCATCGCGCCTGAAAACGGGCGCGCCCAAACCGGTCCAGGCGACTCCGGAATGGTTTGGCATCTAAAAACAATAGCGAACGTCAACGGCAAAGACGAAACGATACTACGTCCGATGGCGGTTGAGTGGGGTGGTCAGACGCTGGTAGGCACTGATGGCAAGTCGTTTAACTTTGCTTTGGCGACCGGACTGAGTACCGTATGTCGACTACTCGACGTCGATCTGATCCAGGAACACAATGTCGGTCCGACGCCCTATTGGGGACAGACTGGTCACTACAGTATCGCGACTTCCGCTATCGCGGCCGTTCAGGACAAGGGTCTGCGAGACTTCCTGCAGGCGAATGTTGAACGCATCAGCTTTCGGCCCGACCACCTGACCCCTGAGGCGATCCGAGCCAAGCTCGCGAACGGCGATTTCGTCGAGCTCGCGGATGTCCCAGACCTCGTTTGGAAGAAAACGGCCGATAAAGTACTGGGTGGTCGTGACTATGCACAAAACGCTGGGCCGGAGCATCCCAACCACTATGCTGACATTGACGGAACCGACGCCAATGGACTGACGCTTCGAGACCAAACGCTCGCGGACAATAAAAACATGAGCGTCGCTGTATGGCTGAAGTGGTATGAAGATGTCGGACAAACAGACAGCCGCCATCAAGGGCTCCTTCCGTTTCGTGTATGGCAGTTCTTCGACGAGATGGTTGGAGCCCTCTCGGCTGGGGATCAGCCGCGGTTCTTGTGTGCCGCCGGGATCGTCTCGCACTACATAGGCGATGCTTGCCAGCCCTTGCATGGTTCTGTGTTGTCGGACGGTCTAAAGTCCGCCGATGAACCAAACGCCAAGCAGTGGCCCGGCAAAGGCGTCCACTCGGCTTACGAGGACAAGATGGTCGATCGGCATTCTGCGGATCTGCTCCCCAAGATCGAGCAGCAAGCAAAATCGTTCACCGGACGGATATCCGCCATCACCGATGGGCGAGATGCAGCGACCGCGACGGTCCAGCTCATGGCTGACGTGGCGGGAGTTTTGTCGCCAAAGAGTCTATGTGATGAATATATTCGCTTGGGTGGCGGCGCGTCGGCGCATGTCGTCGATGGTCTTTGGGAGGCGTTCGGAGAACAAACTGCGGAGGTCATGGGCATCGGCGCACGGTATCTCGCGGCGGTTTGGGATGCCGCTTACGTGGCGGCCGGCCAGCCAGCGTGGGACGATACCGGGCCCATTGCGGAGAAAGTTCTAGCCGTGATCTATCAGGATAAAACCTTTGTTCCATCGCTTACGCTCAACAAAATTGCAAGTGTGCTTAAAGTCGGTGCGTAGGCGTAACGTAATAGTACTAGCTGGGGAATTCGCTTCATAATATGCAAATTGCTCGCACTTAGGCGGAGGAATTTGCGCACGTTTTTTTCCTCTACATAGCTCCAGAACATCGCAAGTAGTAGATGAACGAAATAATAAAGATGAACCAAAAAGAATCAGTTATTAAGTATATAGATGAAGACAATCTCCTGGAGCAATTGAAGGAGTTGAAAACCCGTGCGCAACAAGGAGATATTGAGTCCCTAGCCGTGCTCTTATACCTAAAGGATGGCACTTACCAAGATGTCGTAACGGGGTATAAAACCGAAGAAGAGCGCTTAATAATGCTTGCCGAGTTGCAGCGCAAAATAAGCACCAAGTCGAATTAACTGCCTAGTAACTGAAAATTATTAATCGACAACTCAAGCCAACTTCACGCCCTTATACGCACAATTTCGTGCCGTGAACTCGGCCTCGGCCACGACAAAACTAAAATTCAAGATGACACCAAATAAAAATGCACGCCCGAAATCCTTCGGTGCATGCCCATGGGCGTGATCATGGTGATCCCCCCACAACAAGTGAAAAACCCGGCATTGCTATATTTGGCATTTTCATTTTCTATGTGACAGAGGCTTGTGGTTCGTGAAATAGGTTGGTCACTGCTGCCCAAAGATGTAAACGTTTTGTAGCCTTAGATTACGCTATCAGTTCCGCAATTTGAACCGCATTGAGCACAGACCCCTTATAAATCTGATCCATTACCGACCACAGTAGTACGCCATTCTGAGCAACCGTGCTTCTCCGTACTCGACCGACGAAGATATGGTCTTCTCCCGTTGCGGTGCTGGGCATGGGATACCCCCCCGGCTGCCTGGAGTCAATTATTCGGATACCTGGAGTCGCCCTAAGGAGTTCGTGAACTTTGTCGATTGAAAGGTAAGACTGGGTTTCGAAGTGCACGGCTTGGGAATGCGCGCGCCTTACCGGCACTCGCACACATGTCGCTGATATGCGAATATCTGAGTCCAACAATCTGGCCGTCTCGATCTCCATGTTTGATTCCTCGGTGGTGTTGCCGTTATAGCAAAAATCACCAATATGAGGAATGACGTTGAACGCAATCCCATCTGGATAAAGAGCTGACGAAATCGGTTCGTCGGTTACAGCCGCGCACATTTGCGCGTGGAGTGCTGCGACACCTTGCGCACCATTTCCTGATACCGCTTGGTACGTTGTCACAATTGCTCTGCTGATTCGCGCAGCGTGGTCGAGAGGTTTGAGCACTGCGGCGAGCTGTATCGAGGTACATGTAGGATTTGCGGCAATGTTCCTGCCTTCCATTGCAGCGGGGTTCACCTCCGGCACTATTAGGGGAATATCGCGTCGAGTGCGCGCGTACACAGAATTGTCGATGACAAAACAGTCGCTGCCGGTCATCTCCTCAATCAAGCGAGTACTCAGCGCACTACCTGCAAACATAAATGTGATATCAAAACCATTAAATACAGAACGTGGTAACGGCTGGGCGATTAAAGGATGACCGCGATAGATCGCATTAACGCAGTCTGGCTTCTCTGCGAAGAGTTGCAGGTCGTCAATAGGAAAGTTACGTCGATCAAGCATGCCTACCAATGCTGATGTCAGTAAACCTGGCGCTCCGACAATCGCGATTCGGAAACCCATGATCAATACCTTTGATCAAACTGCATAATAAGTCGGGCCACTGTGCACACAATACTGAAGCCCGCCGGATGGACACAGTTGAACACTTCGGAAAATATGCGTACTGGAGCGATGGAAAGATCAACCGACCGAAACCGTTTTTGGTCGAAAACTTCGCTTAACGGCTTGTTATAGCAGCCAGCCTTCTGGTCCTTGCACACCTTATACTCAACAACAATTCTGTGAGTTGCATAAACTTCCATTAGGCTCACCTTATTATGGATCTGTTCGTTTTACATGCTTATTTTCGGGCGCACTGCTCTTCCGCTCCGTCGTTATCTCCTTTTGAAGTGGAGGAAAACTTAGAGCGGATTAAAAATTACGGTTTGAGGTAGACGAAATGCTCTAGTGTTTGCAGTCGGCCAATTTCAGCAACACCGGAAGGAACGATCCGCGCCTCAGGGATTACCCGATCCTGTTCGATCTTGCGGCTCACCAAAGTGTTATTGCAAACCCGAAAATCAACGCCTTTATTCTTCAGTTCCTGCACCGTAGGTTGATAAAGATTTCCTTCTTGATCCTTGGCGTCCTCGAACAGAAAATCGATCCCCTTCGCATTGGTTACTACTACGATCTTCTACAAACGCAAAGACTCGTCCGTCTGGTGGATCAAAATCCCTCACAACGGACAGGCAATACAAAGAAGCACTGGGACTGACAATAAGCTGAAAGCGCAGGAATACCACGACAGACTTAAAGTCGAAGTGTGGGAACAGCAACGGCTCGGTGTCAGACCTGCATATAGTTGGAATGATGCTGTTTTGCGCTGGTTGCGAGAGACAGAACACAAAGCCTCACAGGTCAGCGATAAATACCATTTGCGTTGGCTTGATGCGTATTTGTGTGATGTTCTGCTGACCAACATCAACCGCACCATGATCGACAAAATCATGGCTGCGCGAAAAGCGGATGGCGTGGCTAATTCCACCGTTAACCGTGTGTTGGAGGTTATGCGGGCAATTTTGCGTAAAGCTGCCAATGAATGGGAATGGCTGGATAAGGCACCGTTTTTTCGATTGCTGCCTGAACCGACACGCCGCATTCGCTGGTTGAAGCACGATGAAGCCACATGCTTGCTTGCTGAATTGCCAGAGCATCTTCAAGCGATGGTTCGATTCAGTTTGGAAACCGGTCTGAGGAAAGCTAACGTGGCCGGCTTGCTATGGTCACAAGTTGATTTGGAGCGCCGTTGTGCGTGGGTTCATCCTGATCAAGCGAAAGCGCGTAAGGCGATTGCCGTGCCGCTTTCAAATGCCGCCGTGGAAGTTATACGTGGGCAGATCGGAAAGAACTTAACGCATGTTTTTAGCTATCGGGGAAACCCTATCGTTGCTCCAAACAACAGCGCTTGGGAGAAGGCGTTAAAGCGTGCCGGAATTGAGAATTTCCGCTGGCATGATTTACGCCACACTTGGGCGAGTTGGCATGTTCAGGCCGGAACCCCGCTTCATGTTCTGCAGGAGTTGGGCGGCTGGGAGTCAGTGGAGATGGTGAGGCGCTACGCTCACTTATCCAGTGAACACCTGGCTGACTACGTAGACAAATTGTCAGGCCTTCGGACGCTTGATAGGATGGGTGGCTACGTTTTGGCTACGGTAGCGGAAAGAAAAGGCGCTAGCCTACGCTAACCCATTGATTTATTGGTGCGCCGGAAGAGATTCGAACTCCTGACCCCTTGGTTCGTAGCCAAGTACTCTATCCAGCTGAGCTACCGGCGCATTTTTGATTTATGCCCTTACTTTGGCACTGAATTTAAGCTTGCGGATTATACGCATTTATTACTGGCGGAGACAGAGGGATTCGAACCCTCGATACAGGTTTTGCCCGTATGCTCCCTTAGCAGGGGAGTACCTTCAACCTCTCGGCCATGTCTCCGAACGCGGCGAATTCTAACGGAAAGCCCGCACTAAAGCTACTTCAAGCAGGGACTTTGTCGAGTTCAAACGCGACGTGGAGGGCCCGTACGGCCAGTTCCATATACTTGTCCTCCACCACCACTGATATCTTGATTTCGGAAGTAGAGATCATTTGCAGATTGATGTTTTCTTTCGCCAAAGTCTCAAACATCTGCCGTGCAATGCCAACATGAGAGCGCATCCCAACTCCCACAATAGATACCTTAGCGATTTTGTCGTCGCCGTTCACCTCGCGCGCGCCAATCGCGGCGGCGGTGCTTTGGACGATGGCCATAGTCTTCGCAAAATCATTGCGATGCACGGTGAACGTGAAGTCTGTGGTATTGGCGTGACCAACGTTTTGCACAATCATGTCGACGTCGATATTGGCGTCGGCAACAGGGCCGAGAATCTGGTAAGCGATGCCGGGGCGGTCGGGCACGCCCTGCACGGTGATTTTGGCTTCATCGCGGTTAAACGCAATGCCGGAAATGATGGCTTGTTCCATGATGTCGTTTTCCTCGAAGGTAATGAGTGTGCCATCGCCTGACTCCTGAAAGCTCGATAGCACGCGCAGTTTTACTTTGTATTTGCCGGCAAATTCCACCGAGCGGATTTGCAGCACCTTTGAGCCGAGGCTCGCCATTTCAAGCATTTCTTCAAAGGTGATGGTTTTGAGTCGGCGCGCTTCAGGCACGATGCGTGGATCGGTGGTGTAAACCCCGTCTACATCGGTATAGATCTGGCATTCGTCAGCCTTAAGTGCTGCAGCCAGCGCCACACCCGTAGTGTCTGACCCCCCCCGCCCTAGCGTCGTAATATTGCCTGCCGCATCCACGCCCTGAAACCCGGCCACCACGATCACGTGCCCTGAATCAAGATCGGCGCGCAAATTGGCTTCGTCGATATTCAGAATGCGCGCCTTGGTATGCGCGTCGTCCGTCAGAATCCGTACCTGTGCGCCGGTATAGCTTTTGGCTTTTAGTCCCAGGTCCTTCAACGCCATTGCAAGCAGCGCAATCGTCACCTGCTCCCCGGTTGAGACCAGCACATCCAGTTCGCGTGGGTCTGGCGTAGCCTGAATGGTTTTCGCCAAGCCGATCAGACGGTTGGTTTCGCCGGACATCGCTGACAGCACCACCACCACTTGATGCCCGAGCATTTTGAATTTTGCCACGCGTTCGGCCACCGCGCGGATGCGTTCGGTGCTACCAACGGATGTGCCGCCGTATTTTTGTACGATGAGTGCCATAGGGATTTAAAGATAAGTTAAGCGCCAGATTTTAATAGCATTAGCGCGATTCGCGCTCAAACATTGCGATCGATTCGACATGCGCGGTATGTGGAAACATATTGGCGACCCCTGCTGCAGTCAGCCGATAGCCCTTGGTATGGCAAAGCTCTGCTGCATCGCGCGCCAGGGTGGCCGGGTCGCACGACACGTAGACGATGCGCTGCGGACAGCCGTGATCAGGTAACGCGCGAACCAGTTCCAGCGCGCCTGTGCGGGGAGGATCGATCAATAGTTTATCGAAGCGACCCAGTGCCAAAAACTTTTCGGGGGTCATTTCGAACAGGTTATCGACCGCAAATACGGCATTCCCTAAGCCATTGCGAAGTGCGTTTTGCTGCGCGCGTTCGACGAGTTGCGCGCTGCCTTCCACCCCTAGCACTTGGGCGCCGAGACGGGCAATAGGCAGGGTGAAATTGCCGAGTCCGCAGAACATATCGCCGATGCGTTCACCGCTTTTGGGTTGCAACAAGCGCATCGCACGACTGACCAGACTCCGATTCAGCGCGGCGTTGACCTGGGTAAAGTCGGTGGGAATGAAGGGCATTACCAGATCGAATTCGGGCAGGCTATAACTCAGCTCCGAGGCCGTCAGCGGCCAGAAAGCGCGCACGGTGTCCGGACCTTTGCTTTGCTCCCATATTTGCACGCCATGCAATTCTGCAAAAGCGCGAACCTGCTCGGCGTCGCTCACCGTCCAGGGGGCAAGTAAACGAAACACCAATACCGTGACCTGTTCCCCCACCGCTATTTCGATTTGCGGGATTTGCGCCGCATTGGACAAACCCACGATCAATTCGCGCAGCGGTTTTATCAGCGCCGATACATTTGGGGTGAGGATTTCGCAGCTCGTCATATCCACAACATAGCGCGAACGTTTTTCGTGGAAACCCACCAGCACGCCGCCTTTTTTATCGACCAACCGCGCCGAGATCCGGGCGCGGTGGCGGTAGCCCCACGCAGGCCCATGCAGAGCGGGCAAAATCATTTCCGGCTTTACTTTGCCGATGCGCGCCAGATTTTCTTCCAGCACGCGCTGTTTAGCGGCGATTTGTGCACTGGCTTCCAGATGCTGCATCGAGCAGCCCCCACACACGCCAAAGTACTGACAGCGAGGTGTGGTGCGCTGCGCACTGGCGCGCAAGATAGCCTGCGTATTGGCCGAATTGTATTTGGCGTGTTTGCGGTACACACTGATCTCGACGCGCTCGCCCGCAAGCGCGCCATCGACAAACGTGGCCTTGCCGTCCAGCCGCGCAATGCCGTGCCCCTCATAGTCGAGGGATTCAATATCAACAACGGGATTCACTGCCAGGCCGCCAGGAATTCGTGCCAGTGCGTCGCCGGATTGCCGCTGACTGTCGCGCGTGCGAGTTCAATCTCAGCGGCGTAAGCTGTTTCGCTCAAAGTGCCGCGCATTTTCTGAAAACGCAGATACACCAGCCAAGTGTTCATCACGTCGGTTTCGCAGTAGTTGCGGATCGCATCTATTTGGCCTTGCTGAAAAGCCTCAAACACTTTGGACCCGTCCATGCCAAGCTTGCCAGGAAAGCCGCACAGCTTGGCCATTTGGTCCAGCGGCGCACTCGCACGCGGTTGATACATCGCCAGCACATCCATCAAGTCCAGATGCCGGGTGTGGTAACGGCCCAGATAACTGTTCCATTTGAATTCCTTGTCGTCGTCTCCCCAATCCCAGTAGCGCGACGCAGTAATACCGTGAATCAGTCCGCGATAATGCAGCACCGGCAAATCGAAACCGCCGCCGTTCCACGATACGAGTTGCGGGGTATAGCGCTCGATGCCGTCGTAAAAGCGTTGAATCAATTCGGCTTCGGTGCTGTGTGCTTCACCCAGTGACCAAACCTTAAGCTGGTCCCCCCCGCTTTGATCCACGCCACGCAATACACACGAGATTGCAACGATGCGATGCAAATGCAAGGGCATGAAGTCGCTGCCGCTTGCTTGCCGACGCGCTAGCAAGGCCATTTCAGCAATTTCAGATGCGGGCAGTGCTGTCGTGTCGAGGTCGTGTATGCGCGAGAAACCTGCTACATCAGGGATGGTTTCAATGTCAAAAACCAGGGTGCTTTGCATAAGACGCGCTTGTTTAGAGCGGACAAAAAAAGCGTATTTTACGCCGATCTACGAGAGCGCCGCTTCGAGTACTTGCCCGGCGACAACGGCCTCAAGATACGCGGCCGAAATATCCTGCATGTCGATGTCGAGGTCGTGCGAGTAGTGCAGCATCAGTTCCGCGTTATTTTCTTCGCAGGCATGCGCCAATTTGAGTAATTGATTTTCTGGCGTGGCCCAACCACCCAACGCGCGTGCAACAACGGGATCCAAACCCAGTCTGCGCACTAGCGCAACGGTACTCAACTCCAAGGCATGCGGTAGCGTGGAAAGCAAGCCAATTTCAAACGCGATGGCGGCGTTTTCGGCAGGCGCACCCAGGCGGGTGACCTTGCCCATGAACAACGCACGAATGAGCGCGACTTTGGCGTACAAGCGGCTATTTTCAGTGGTGGTCGTACCGGCGAGCGCTGCCAAAATCGCAATGCGTTGGGAGCGTTGTTGCCCGAGGATAATCAGCGCGTGCGCGGCCGACTCTGCGGGACGACTTAACCCCCCCGCAGAAGAGTTGGCGATCTGCAAAAAACGCGGCTCCATGTCCGGATTAAGCTTGAAGAAATGGATTAAAGTTTCGAGCGGATGACGCATCGCAATCGCCAACAACTCCAGCCGATGTTCCATTTCGCGGCTGGGTTGCGCGGTTTCACCGGTAAACAAGCTGCCCTTAAACCAGGATTCAACCGGCCACTGCGCCAACGTATCGGCATAACGAATATTTTCAATGATCAATTGCGCAGCCGGTGGAGTCGGCGGCAAGCTTGCCGCTGCGCTGTATTGCAGATACGCCCATTCCCCCGCTTGCACCTTGAGCGTACCCGGCGAGGAATTCATATCCAGACAGATTTGCAATCCACTGCGCTTCAGTTCATGCGCACGCTCCAGTGCAGCCTGATTAATCGCAGGCACAATCCATATCAGTCGGGGATAGTTGATTTGCTCCGGCACGCCGGTCTGAACGAGGTCAGCGCTAATGCGCACAAATAAAGGCAAGTCACCCGAAAGTCCGTCCTGCACCAGCGAGTACAGACCCGTCAACAACATGTCTTCATCCAATTGAGCCAGCGCTTTGCTGTTTTGCTCCTCAGACGTCAGTCTGCCTTTGAGCAACAATTCATTGGCAACCAGTCTGGAATCGGCATTAAAGATCGGCTCAAATGACAGGAATCGTGCTCGTAATTCCTCCTCCCGGATGGGGGACGAGTCAGTGTCAATTCCGAGCACTTGGGTCACCACGCCGTGGGGCTGACTTTCACCGGTATTGATTCCTCCCCCTGTCATGGGGTTGGGCACATTTTTCTTGCTTTCTAGCATCGAAACATCATACCTGTGGATAGGTGAAATAATAAATCCCGTAATTTACATCGGACCCTGAATATTGAATATAGAGCATGCGTCCGCTATAAACTAAATGCCTCTTACAACATCCCTACCGGAGTCTCCATTGAAACCCCTATATGCACATTTGCTGATCGCCAGCGGGTTAATGTTATCCGCTTATAGCCTGGCTGCGCCTCGTGACGAAATAGTTTCGCTAGTGGCGGATCAAAAAGAGGTCGCTGTGACGATTTATAACAACAATCTGGCATTAATCAAAGACACCCGCCGGGTCAAGTTAGCGCGTGATTTTAACAAGCTTGCCTGGCGGGGCGTTTCCGCCCAAATGCGCCCTGAAACTGCGCAATTGCGCAGCCTATCCCCTTCGCCCGCATTTCATTTGCAGGAACAAAACTTTGACTTCGATCTGTTAACACCCGAAAAACTGCTGGAAAAATATTTGGGCAAAGAAGTGATGCTGATCCGCACGCACCCCACTACGGGTCAAGAAAGCCGTGAGACAGCGACGGTATTGGCGACTAATGGAGGGGTGGTACTTAAATTTGCCGACCGCATTGAGACCGGCATCCCCGGGCGACTGGCATTCGCAACAGTGCCAGAGAATTTGCGCGATACGCCTACGCTGGTGATGTCGCTGATCGATTCTGTGCCAGGTGATCACAACCTTGAACTCACCTATATGACCAGCGGCTTGTCGTGGCGTGCGGACTATGTGGCGGAGCTGAATGAGCGCGACGACCGATTGGACCTCAGTGGCTGGGTTACGCTAATCAATCAAAGTGGTGCGACGTATCCCGCCGCAAAATTACAGCTAGTCGCGGGGGATATAAATTTAGTCCCCCCACCGCAAGCGCCGCGCGAGGCGATGGTGTTGTCCGCAAAAATGGCAAACGTTGCACAAATGAAGGAGGAATCGTTGTTTGAGTATCATCTTTATACGCTGGAGCGCCCTACTACCTTGGCCGAGAATCAAACCAAACAGGTGGCACTGATGTCCGCTGCCCACGTGCCGGTCAACAAGGAGTTTTTACTGG
This sequence comes from Thiobacillaceae bacterium, assembly GCA_031366105.1. Classification (GTDB taxonomy): domain Bacteria; phylum Pseudomonadota; class Gammaproteobacteria; order Burkholderiales; family Thiobacillaceae; genus Thiobacillus. The sequence continues at coordinate 27,054 of JANLZE010000103.1, forward strand.
AGGGCGCGAGCCATTATTACTCGGGGCAATACGGCGATATAGGCCAGAAAATTAAAATTGGCGTGTTTATAGAATTCCAGAATAAGGGGGATGGGCTGGGCATTCCGCTGCCTAAAGGCGTGATTCGCGTTTACAAAAAAGATCGACAAGGCAACGCGCAGTTTATCGGCGAGAACCAGATTGATCACACGCCCAAGAACGAAACGATACGTATGAAGGTCGGCGAGGCATTTGACCTCACCGCCGACAGAAAACAAACCGATTTTCAAAAGTTAACCGGCACGGGCCGTTACAACTCCGTATTTGAAACGGCTTATCAGATCGTTGTGAAGAACGCCAAAAACGAAGCAGCGACGGTCACTGTGCGCGAGCCGATGCCGGGGGATTGGACGATGCTATCGGAGTCGCTTCCGCATACCAAAGCCGCATCAGGGGTGGCCGAATGGAAGATTCAGGTGCCCGCCGAGAGCAAGACCACTTTGACTTACAGAGTGCGTGTTAAGTATTAACGCTAACGGTGGCGGCGAATTTCTGCAATCAGGCCCAGAGTTGAACTGTCGTGCTGTCCCGGATCAGCGTCGGGCTCGAGGGCTTGACGAATAGGCAGCGCGAGTTGCTTACCCAGCTCGACACCCCATTGGTCAAAGCTGTTGATTTGCCAAATCACCCCTTGTACAAAAACCTTGTGCTCATATAGCGCAATTAACATCCCAAGTGTTCGAGGGTCGAGGCGTTGATACAACAAGGTATTGCTGGGACGATTTCCTTCAAATACTTTATGCGGGGCCAAGACTTCGGCTTCAGTTAAGGGCAAACCCTGAGCAATCAATTCAGCCTGGGCCACAGCCTGCGTTTTGCCCACCAGCAGAGCCTCAGTTTGCGCCAAACAGTTCGCAATTAACCACTCATGCTGATCGGCTAGCGGCATGCTGTTTTCAACGGCAATCAAAAAATCCGCAGGCACAAATTGGGTGCCCTGATGCAGCAGTTCAAAAAAAGCATGTTGGCCGTTGGTGCCTGGCGCCCCCCACATGATCGGTCCTGTTTTGTAATCAACTGGGCGATTAGCCCGGGTGACGCTCTTGCCATTGGACTCCATATCCAATTGCTGTAAAAAAGCAGGCATTAACGCCAGGCGTTGATCGTAAGGGAAGACCGCATAGGTATCGGCATCCCAAAAATTGTTGTACCAAACCCCCAGCAACGCCATCACGACAGGCATGTTTTGTTCCAAAGGCGCATCCTGAAAGTGCGTGTCCATCGCATGCGCGCCATTCAGCAAAGCCTCAAAATTATCCCAGCCTACCGCGAGCGCAATCGACAACCCGATCGCAGACCATAACGAATATCGCCCACCTACCCAATCCCAAAATTCAAACATGTTGTTGGGGTCGATACCAAAATCTTGCACGCCTTGAGTATTAGTGGAGAGTGCAACGAAATGCCGAGCAACTGCGGCCGTATCATGCAGGTGCGCTAGCACCCAGTCGCGCGCCGCTCGCGCATTGGCCAGCGTCTCCAGTGTGGTGAAAGTTTTAGACGCAATAATAAATAAAGTCGTTTCGGGATTCAGCGATGAAATGGTATTTGCAAGATGGCTAGGGTCAATATTGGAAACAAAATGCACTTGCACACCCGCATGCGCGTAAGGGCGCAATGCCATACTCACCATAGCTGGCCCAAGATCTGAACCTCCAATTCCGATATTGACGATCTCGGTAATGGAATGCCCCGTATAACCGCGCCACTCGCCGGTATGTATCGCGTTAGTGAAGCGCCGCATATGGTCCTGTACATCGCGGATTAACGGCATTACGTTCTTACCATCAACCGCGAGTGAAGCCTGGTCAGGGTTGCGTAATGCGGTATGTAGAACAGCACGGTGTTCAGTAAAATTAATCGGATCACCTGCGAACATGGCAGCGCGCATGTCCTGGACTCCCGCATCTCGCGCGAGCTTTACCAGCAGGCTCATGGTTTCTGCATTGATTCGGTTTTTGGAATAATCCAGCAATAAACCATTGGCCCGAAGAGAGAACTCGTCGAAGCGCGCTGGCTCCTCGGCGAAGGCCTGATTCATATCAAACTCACGCATGTGCTCTTGGTGCTGCAACAGCGCCTTCCAGGCGGGCAATTGGGTAAGCGGAGTGGCGACAGGCGTGGACATGAGAGTGGTGTGCGATGTTTTTTTCGAGGCTATCATATGCTCCGGTATTAGTCTGTAAGGAACTTATGAATACGATCAAACAGCACAAGGTGGTCACGATAACTTACGCGATCTTGAACGACCAACAGGCAGTGGTGGAACAGCACGACGTGCCAATCGCTTATGTGCATGGCGGCAACGGTGGGTTACTGCCGGGGATTGAAGCCGCACTGGAAGGTCACAAGGTGGGCGAGCGGGTAGAGATCCAGTTGGCGCCAGAGGAGGCCTATGGCTTACGCGATGAAAGCCTGATGTTTACTGACGATGTCGAGAATGTGCCTCCCCACTATCGCCACGTAGGTGCAGAGGTGCAATTTCAGAATGAAGCGGGAGAATCCAAAACGTTTTATGTCACCCGAATTGAGGATGGCAGACTCACCGTCGACGGCAATGCTGCACTCGCCGGGCAAAGCGTCACCTGTCTGGTGAATGTGATCGATATCCGCGATGCAAGCACAGCGGAATTACGCGACGGCATTCCCCAAGGCTCTACCCCGAGCAGTTTGCATTAAATTTTAGAGCGACAGGCGTAAAAAAAGCCGGACTAAATCCGGCTTTAAAGTGCCTCAGCGTTTACTTGGGGCAAGCCTTGGTGTCAGTGCCAGGCACTTCACCGGTTAGTTTCAAGAAAGATTCGAATGGTCCCATCACTTTCATGGCTTCCACTTTCGGGCCCTGGAATTTCAGCTTACCAAACATCATCGCCTTCACCGGGCCATATTCGCCTGCGCCCATTTCGATCCAATGCTTGGTATCGCCATGCATCAAATAATCAACGCTCAGATCCAGCTTAGGATTTTGGACCGCCCCGCCATATACGCACATGGCCTTACCATCCTTCAGCGCGATACGCATCTCAGACTGGTAACTCGGGCCGCAGTCGGTTCGATACAGATGAATTATCTTGTGACCATGTCCAGCGTCATTCTTGATCCAGTTTTCCACCAGGCCCGTTGTCAGGGTCGTACTCTTATTCCATTGGTCGCAGGCCTGGGCCGCCCATTCGTTGGAAAATAACACGCTGGCATTAGCAATCGAAGCACTTGCCATTAGGCCGACTGAGATCATCAAGGGCAGTAATTTCATAATAATAATTCTCCTCATAGTTAGATGTAATTACGAAGAAAAAGAACTTCGTGGGGGAAAAATACCGAGTGTGGGTCTACTTGTCAATTTCTCAACACTACAGACAACTTTAAAACACAAATTTACAAAATTATTCGTACTGATCAGGTGAGGTGGTTGCTTGATTACGGTACGCAATCACCCTACTGCCTGCAAACATCCGTCGACAAGCCTTATCTGTCTGTCCATCCGTGCCGCTAATTCCATATCGTGCGTCACGACTATCAGACTGGTCCCTAGTTTGCGATTGAGTTCCCGCATCAGGTCAAATACCACGGCAGCGGTGTGCCGATCAAGATTACCCGTAGGCTCGTCGGCCAACACGCAGGCGGGTTGGGTCACCAGCGCGCGGGCGATGGCGACGCGCTGGCGCTCCCCACCTGAAAGCTCGCCTGGGCGATGCGTCACGCGATGTCCGAGTCCGACATCCCCAAGAATGGTAGCGGCTTGCGCCAAGGCCTGAGTGCGTTCCATGCGGCGAATCAACAGCGGCATCGCGACGTTTTCGGCCGCAGAAAACTCAGGCAACAAGTGATGAAACTGGTATACAAACCCCAGCGCGGTGTTGCGCAATTCGCAGCGTTCGTCTTCAGAGATAGCAAAGGGATCACGCCCCATCAACGTAATCTGCCCACTACTGGGTTTATCGAGCCCACCCAATAAATGGAGCAAAGTACTTTTGCCGGAGCCGGATGCGCCTGAAATGGCCAGGGATTCGCCACTGCCCACTTCCAGGTCCACGCTTCCCAGCACCGGCACATCGACTTTACCCTGGTGGAAAATCTTTCCCAGCCCCACGCAACTCAGCACGTTTTTATGATCCACCCGCAGCTCACTCATAACGCAGTGCCTCGGCCGGATTGATACGCGATGCGCGCCAACTGGGATAAATCGTAGCGAGCAGACTTAACACCAACGACACTCCGCCGATGACGCCTACATCGGCCCACACCAGTTTAGAAGGCAATTTACTGATGTAATACACCTCGGCGGGGAATAGATCTACGCCTAACAAACGTTCGATAACAGGCACCACCGTTTCTAGATTGAGCGCGAGCAATACGCCACTTACCACGCCCAGAATCGTGCCAGAAACCCCAATGATGCTGCCCTGCACCATAAATATTTTCATGATTGAGCTGGGTTTGGCGCCAAGCGTGCGCAGGATCGCAATATCAGACTGCTTATCGGTTACCGCCATAACCAAAGTCGATACAAGGTTGAAAGCAGCGACCGCGACGATCAATAAAAGCATTAAAAACATCATGCGTTTTTCGATCGCCACGGCTCGAAAAAAATTGGTGTGACTCTGTGTCCAGTCGCTCAAGTAATAATCGCCCGTAAGCGTCTTAGCCAAATCGCGCGTTACAAACGGCGCGCGAAAAATTTCGGTTAGTTTTAAACGCACACCAGACACATCTTCGTCCAGACGAAACAGCTTTTGGGCATCCTGCAAATGGATTAACGCGAGGCCCGAGTCGTATTCGAACATGCCCGCTTCAAATATACCCACCACCGTAAATTGTTTAATGCGCGGCATCACGCCAGCGGGGGTGATGTTGCCTTGCGGCGTCAACAAAGTGACCTTGTCGCCTAACACCACGCCCAATAAACGGGCTAACTCACCCCCCAAGATAATGCCAAATTCGCCCGGCTTTAGATCAGTAAGCTTGCCTGCCTTCATATGCGTGGAGAAATCCGCCACGTCTTTTTCAAACTCCGGCAATACCCCGCGAATGAGCGTCCCGCGGACTTGTTGGCCGTTGGTCAACATGCCTTGCCCATTAACATAAGGTGCGCCGGATATGACTTCCTTGTTGTGTAGCGTCTGCGCCAGTACGCCCCGCCAGTCTGCAAGCCGCTCGCTGGGGCCACTAATTTCCAGATGGGCGGCCACGCCTAAAATGCGCGTTCGCAGCTCTTGCTGAAAACCATTCATCACCGACAACACCACAATTAACGCCATCACTCCAAGCGCAATGCCCGCCATCGAAACGATGGAAATGAACGAGATGAAATGATTGCGGCGCTTGGCGTGGGTGTAACGCAGACCGACCAGAAGTTCGTAAGGAAGCACAGCAGGACTCGCTAAATTAACTGTGCGAGTATGCCACAGGCGTGGCGGTCATTAATGGTGTGCTTGGGCTGACGTATTTAACCGCGTTAAATTGAATGTCGGAGATGCCAACCGATACACTCTCAACTTACAAACTTTATTGGGCCACCTTAATGGCTAACTTGTTTGCTACCTCACTGCACGTGGCCGCCCAATAGCAACCGCCCCACCCTCCAAGCTGCTTAGGAAAATTTTGGAAACGAACGACATTCAATTGCTAAACCTGACCATCCTGCAAGCCGACTACGCCAACGCCATCCACGCCGCCGCTATCGTTGAAGTGCTGGACACCTATGCGTGCGACCCGATGGGCGGCGGCAAGCCGTTAAGTGACCATACAAAAAACAATCTGGTGACGGAACTCGCCGCCCGCGCGACCATATTCAGCGTATTAGCGTTCAACGGAAACGAGGCGATAGGCCTAGTCAACTGCATCGAAGGCCTCTCCACCTTCGCTTGCCGCCCACTGGTAAACATCCATGATGTAGCGGTTATCCCCGCGTATCGCGGCCTGGGCGTCGCGACTAAAATGCTATCGCACGCCGAACAGATTGCACGCACCCGCGGCGCATGCAAACTCACACTTGAAGTGCTGGAAGGCAATCAGCACGCCGCTAGGCTTTACGCGGCAAGTGGCTTCGTTGGGTATCAGCTCGACCCGGCGATGGGACCCGCGAGGTTCTTGCAGAAATGGCTGGATTGATCAGTGCTCGTCGGCCAAAATGTGCGCGGACATCCTCAATGTGCTGGGGAGTGCTGCGCGGCATTGCCGTTTCGCCTGATGAGTAAGGGAATCACCGTGTGAGTACCGAGAAGAAAATCGTCATCATTGCCGGACCAAACGGCGCGGGGAAAACAACCTTCGCCCGCGAGTTCTTGCCCTTCGAGGCGGGGTGTCCCGTATTCATTAATGCTGACCTGATCGCCGCAGGACTATCGCCATTTCAGCCTGACGCCGCAGCGTTTCGCGCGGGCCGTGTGATGCTTCAAGAAATTGCAACACATGTTGCGGCGGGCCGAAATTTCGCCTTTGAGACGATGTCAGGCCTAACTTATGCCGCTATGATTCCCACTTGGCGGTCGGCGGGGTATAAGGTCAAACTTCTGTTTCTATCACTGGCCAGTGAAGAAGAAGCGATGGCCCGTGTAGCCATGCGCGTGCGCCAGGGTGGGCACAATATTCCGCCTGAGGTGATTCGTCGGCGCTTTGTTAGCGGCCTCGAGAATTTTCAAGATGTTTATCGATCACGCGTCGATTTCTGGCAGTGGTTTGACAACAGCGGCCCCATGCCGCTATTGCGGGAAGAAGGAGGAAATGCATGAATGAGATTATGGTTTCAAAGCTGCAAGATGCCGACATGCAGGCTGCCCCCACGGCCTTATTGCGGGCATCTCAGCGAGCCCGCGACATTGCACGGCAAACCAATACGGCATTGGTGCTTATGCGCGACGGCGTACTGGTCGAAGAGTTTGTGGCTGATGTGCATCCGGGGGGTAAAGAAAACCCGGCTACGGCCCCGAAATAATCCACTATAAGCGCAAGGCGGCGGGGCCGGTAACACTGCGACTACTGGGTGCCCAAGGTTCTTCAGCGTGCTGGCGTTCAACGAAAACGAGGCGATCAGCCTCTCAATTGCATCGAAGGTTTCTCACCTTTGCCTGCCGACCGCTCGTGAACATTCATGATGTAGCCCGCTATCCCCGCGTATCGCGGCATGGGCATCGCGACCCAAATGCTGGCGCACGTCGAACAGATTGCGCGCACCCGCGGCGCATGAAAACTCACGCTCGAAGTGCTGGAGGGCAATCAGCCCTCCGCCAGGCTTTATGCGGCGAGGGGATTTGCCGTGTATCAGCTTGAGCCCGCGATGGGACGCGCGAGTTTTTTTGCAGAAAAGGCTGGATTGATATAAAGACGCTTTTAGCCGTAACTCAGTTGTGGACACTCTTACAGCATTGACAATCAAAGATGGCTACCTTCCCCAGGGCGCAAAACGAGTAGTTATCTAGCCAATCTGGTGTTTTGGCGCAATGAACATGAGCTGGTTAATCATTTGAGTCGACTAGGTTGGACTTATTCACGTTTAGTGGATGACGTGACACTTTCTATCGCTGGTAAACCTTCGAAAGCCGAACTCACAAAGGCCAACATAACCGTTATTGGTTACTTGCAACGCCATGGTTACAGCATTGAAAGATCGAAGCACGAGATTTTTTTTCGGAATCGTCCGATGAGAGTCAATAACCTGATCGTAAATGACCGCCCTGCGTTACCCAAAAAAAAGCGCCATGAAATTCGTGCGCAGGTTCACTTACTGAATCAGCAACATTCGGGAGGTGAAGTTCCGAACCTAAAATTTGTTCGGAGTACCCAAGGGAAAACTATCATGTTGCGTAGTTTTCATCTTGAAAACCATAACCGGATTCTTGGAGAATGACCTTTTGGCCGTAGGACGATTGTCACGCTACCCGATTCCGGCTTAAGAGAATGAAACGACTCAATCTGATGAATCGGTTCCAGTGCCCAATTCTGTTTACCCAACAAAAAGCCCGGACAAGCCGGGCTCTTTAAAAAAATTCGGGTGGTGGGCAGTACAAGTTTCGAACTTGTGACCCCCGCCGTGTGAAGGCGATGCTCTACCACTGAGCTAACTGCCCCGAAACGGCGCGAATTAAACCATGGGCGGGCGCTCAAGGTCAATTTGGCGCGGGGCATTCAAGTAAAATAGCGCGCTTTCACTGTTGGGCTTTTTTATGGTTCGCACCCGCTTCGCCCCCTCCCCCACTGGTTATCTGCATATTGGCGGCGCGCGCACGGCGCTGTTTTCGTGGGCGTTTGCGCGTCATCACGGCGGCCAATTTATTTTGCGCGTTGAGGATACCGACGTGGCGCGCTCGACGCCTGAGGCGGTGCAAGCGATTCTGGATGGGATGGCGTGGCTGGATTTGCAGCACGACGAAGGCCCCTTTTATCAAATGCAGCATATGGATCGCTACAAGGAGGTGATCCAGACCATGCTGGCGAGTGGTGCTGCGTATTATTGCTATTGCAGTAGCGAGGAACTGGAGACGATGCGGGAGGCACAACGCGAACGCGGTGAAAAGCCGCGCTACGACCGACGCTGGCGACCTGAGCCCGGCAAGACGCTGCCCGCGCCGCCCACCGGTGCGAGTGCAGTGGTCCGTTTTCGCAATTCCATCCATGGCAGTGTGGGCTGGCATGACATGGTCAAAGGTGCGATTGAATTTGAAAACGCCGAGCTCGACGACCTGATCATCGCCCGTGCGGACGGCACGCCGACGTATAACTTTTGCGTGGTGGTAGACGATTGGGACATGCAGATCACCCACGTGATCCGCGGCGACGATCACGTGAACAACACGCCTCGCCAGATCAATATTCTGCGCGCGCTGGGTGCGTCTATTCCGCAGTACGCGCACTTATCGATGATTTTGGGCGACGACGGCACCAAGCTTTCCAAGCGGCATGGCGCGGTGTCGGTGATGCAGTATTGCGACGAGGGCTATTTGCCTGAGGCCATCATTAACTACCTGGCGCGACTGGGGTGGTCGCACGGCGACGCTGAATTATTCAGCCGCGAGCAATTCGTCGAATGGTTTGATCTGAAGCACATCACGCCGTCAGCCGCGCAGTTTAATACCGAGAAACTGCGCTGGATTAATCAGCATTGCATCAAGGTGGCGGATGACACGCGATTGGCCCAGCTCACCCGCCCGTTTCTGGAGCGTGAGGGTTACAACATAAGCAACGGCCCACAACTAGCCGCAGTGTGTGCGTTGCTTAAAGATCGCGCTGACACGATTAAAGCATTAGCAGTAGCGGCTGCTTTGTTTTATCGCACGCCAGCCCCCAGCGCAGAACTCGTGGCGCTCCACGTGACCCCTGATGTCATCCCCGCATTGCGCGACCTTAGCGCCAAGCTCGCCGATATTCGCTGGGAGAAAACAGCCATCAGCGCGGCGTTTAAAGACACCCTCGCTACGCATAATCTAAAAATGCCAAAACTTGCGATGCCAGTTCGAGTGCTGCTGACCGGCGATACGCATACGCCTGCCATAGACGCGACACTGGAGTTGCTAGGACAAGCTCGCGTTATCGAGCGAATGAAGGCGGCATTGGTCGGGGAGTGACCCGCGCCGCATCACACAATTGCACAGTTCCGCTATAATCCGCGCCACGCCGATGTAGCTCAGTTGGTAGAGCAGCGCATTCGTAATGCGAAGGTCGCCAGTTCGATTCCGGCCATCGGCACCAGCAAGTAAACGGCTTCCAGCGATGGGAGCCGTTTTTATTTTCGGTCTGGGAGCCTTGCTTGTCGCCCAAGAAGCAATATCGGATAATGGGAGCCATCAATGTGAGGACATTCCTACCTTGCTACAGCGTGACCTAAGGAGCCGAGGTGGGACTACTAAGTTTTTTTCATCGTCACAAAGACATCGCCGAGCTCCGGCCCCGTTTATATCGATTGGCCTATGCCTGGTGCCATGACGCGGGTCTGGCTGATGATCTGGTCCAGGATACGCTGGCGCGCGCAATGTCGCATCGCGCTCAACTTCAAGAAGAGCAAGCCTTGCTGGGCTGGATGATTGCGATTCTAAAAAACGTCTGGTACGACCATTTGCGTCGTAATCGGGTCCACGAAAATATCGACGACTGGGCTGAGGTTATCTATTGCCCCGGCGAAGCACCGGATGAGGCTTGCGGTAAGGGGCAATTAATCGACTGCCTGCGTTGGGCGGTATCGTGTCTGCCCATGGGTCAACGCCAAGTGTTGACTTTGGTCGATCTGGAAGAAATGAGCTATGCGGAGACGGCACGAGCACTCGATATTCCTGTGGGAACGGTAATGAGTCGCTTAGCTCGGGCTCGAGGCGCATTAAAAGTAAGTATGGCGAGCCGGCAAGTAAAGCGTGTCACGCCCCACTTAAGGAGAGTCGTATGAATCCCAATACCCACGTTTCAGAAGAGTTGTTGCACGCGCTAATCGATGGCGAGCTTGAACCCAGCGAAGCCGAGCAGCTTTACGCCCGCCTCGGTGAGGACGAAGCGCTTGCCAACAGAGTCTGTGTGCTACGCGGCATGAAAGACATGGTGCGTCTGGCTTATAGCCACCCCCCCTGCACCAGTGCAGGCTGGCAAGAACCTTTTCGCGGCCCTCAAGGATGGTCTAAAACGCTAGCGGCCGCGGTGTTGCTCGCAACAGGTTTGGGGGCGGGCTGGTTGATTCATGCCAAGCAGAATGCGCCGCTGAGCGCCCAGTCGGGATACGATCAAAGCGCGCCAGTGCGCCTGAGTGCAATTCAAGCGGACGCCAGCAAAATTCTGCTCCATATCGATAGCGCATCCCCCCAAAAATTCGCCGCATTGCTTGATCGGGCTGATGCCTTGCTAAAAAACGCACAGCTCCAGAACACCCATTTACAAGTCGAGGTACTTGCCAACAGTCGTGGGTTAGACCTTTTGCGGGTGGATCGATCTCCCTACGCAAGTCGTATTGCTACTCTCATCAAACAAAACGAGAATTTACGTTTCATCGCTTGTGCGCAAACACTAGCGCGCTTGTCCCACGAGGAAGGCCATATTGCGCTGCTCCCTCAAACCCATACCGCCCCCACCGCCATCGGTGAGGTAGTGGGCCGCCTGCAACAAGGCTGGACTTACATCAAAATTTAATCCCGCCTTGCTCCCTGCAAGGTGTTTCAGTATTAACCATTGCACTGTTTGCCAACCGGCAATTCTATGTGCGCTCGCGCACAGACAGTCCACCGACCCAAGCCTAGTGTCTGCTCTAGTGCTCCAGATCTATCACGCGTTCATCCGTTAAACAGTGATTTGGGACATTAGATATTTACCACCCATCGGAAGGATTGTTTATGAAAAGAACTCTTGTAGCAGCGATGAGTTTGACGCTTGCCAGTTTCATGGCCCAGGCAGCGGAAAACTCAGTGGATACATCCACCACAACTGAACACGTCAAACCGAATAACACTGAAGTGAATAAACGGGATCGGGGTGCGCAGACGTTGACGCCTATGGATCAGTCAAATGCGAAGGCAGATATCAAAATTACCCAGGCTATTCGCAAGTCCATTATGAAACAACACCTTTCTACCAACGCAAAAAACGTCAAAATTATTACGATTAATGGCGAAGTAACGTTAAGAGGGCCCGTAAATAGCAGCGCAGAAGAGCAGCAGATCGTCAACCTGGCGAAGGCCGTGCCAGGTATGAAGAAACTGAACAATCAGCTCGAAGTGAAATGAACATTCATTCAACGTTAACAGGAGATCACCATGTCTAAAGCCGTTATATGTATTGCTAAAACCCAAGCGCAAGCCGAAACCATTGTTTCCCGTCTTGAAAGCGCGGGCGTTTCGACGTCTGATATCTCTGTCCTGATGCCGGATCGGAGTGGCAGTCGCGATTTTGCCCACGAGCACAATACCAAGGCACCCGAAGGCGCCACTATTGGCGGTAGTGCCGGCGGCGTTGCAGGCGGAGTACTAGGCTTGCTCGCAGGAATCGGCGCGTTAGCTATCCCCGGTGTGGGGCCCTTCATTGCAGCCGGCCCTATCATGGCAGCTCTGAGTGGTGCAGCAGTGGGTGCTACCCTCGGTGGAATTACCGGCGCTTTAGTGGGACTAGGGATGCCGGAATACGAAGCCAAACAATACGAAGATAAAGTAAAAGACGGCAATATTTTGGTTTCTGTTCATACCTACGATAACGATGAAGCCAAACGCATTAAAGACATCTTGCAAGATGTAGATGCCGATGATGTGTCTATCACGGGCGAAGAAGATGTTAGCAACTCAGAGCGAGCAGTTCGTTCGAGTCGGATGTAATCGGACGTAATAAATAGACTCGACCTGCTTGTGCGAACCCCGCGCCAGCAATACACCTATTGAAGGGTATTGCTGGCGTTGTTATTTGGCTCACAGGTGCGCTGCGGGCTTAATCACTAACGAATTTAATAAATGGTTTTTTGCTTTCAAGCAAGCTTAAAAATACTGGGCCGGACACGGGTTGGCTGTAAAGATAGCCCTGATAAAGATCACAACCCCGTTCACGCAAAAAAGCGAGTTGCGCTTCGGTTTCAACACCTTCAGCCAGCACGGTAAAGCCCAGAATGTGCGCTAGCTGAATAATAGCGGTGGCTATTTCCATGTCGTCTAAATTATTTGGAATATCGCGCACAAAACTTTTATCGATTTTTAGCGTATCCAAAGGGAATCGGCGTAAATAAGAAAGCGAAGAATAACCGGTGCCAAAATCGTCAATTGCAAGACGCACTCCCAATGTTTTTAGATGATTGAGTAAGGCTGCGGCGTCGTCACCTTCAGACATTAATCCGCTTTCGGTAAGTTCGAGTTCCAGATTATTGGGATCAAATCCTGTTTCCTTCAGCACGCCAAGCATTTGGCCTGCCAAATCGGGATGAGCAAACTGGCGCGGAGAAAGATTTACCGCAAGACGTAAGGCGGGTATGCCTGCGTCCACCCACGCTTTGGCTTGTTTGCAAGCGGTGCGCAACACGTATTCTCCCAAGGAGATAATCAAGCCAGATTCTTCTGCAATATGTATGAAGCGTTCGGGCAGGATCATGCCCTGCTCGGGATCAAGCCAGCGAACCAAAGCCTCTATCCCCACAATTTTGCCAGTTTTGATGTCCACCTGCGGCTGATAGTAGACCTGGATTTCATCACGTTCGAGTGCACGGCGTAGTCGCGCCTCCAACGAGAGCCTTTCCTGACTGGCTCGCGTGAGCGCCTCGGTATAAAAACGATAAGTGTGCCGCCCCTGATCTTTGGCTAGATACAATGCAGCATCTGCATGCTGGGTGAGTTCCCGAGGCGTGGCGCCGTGATCGGGAAATAAACTAATGCCAATACTGGCACTGATGAAAACCTCAGCGCCACTCTCGAGCCGAAAGAATTGCACCAGTGAGTCGATAATTTCTTGCGCGATGCGGCCTGCGTCTTGTGGGTGCGTCAAGCGCTCCAGCAGCACGACGAACTCATCTCCCCCGAGTCGCGCCAGAGTATCTTCTTGTCGCAGCCGTAGCCTCACACGTTCGACTACTTTTTGTAATAACTCGTCGCCTGCCGGATGGCCCAGACTATCGTTTACATCCTTAAAATGGTCCAGATCAAACAACAGCAACGCCACCTGTTCATCTTGTCGGCGCGCGCGTTCCAACGCATGCTCCATACGTGACTGGAATAGCAGCCGGTTGGGCAAATTGGTCAGAGGGTCATAATGCGCCAGCCGCTCCAGCCGGGCTTCGGTTTGTTTCAGCTGGCTGATGTCGGTGAACACACCTACATAATTTGTGACCTCGCCCTGTTCATTGCGCACCGCGCTGAGGGTGGTCCACTGCGGATAAATTTCACCGTTTTTGCGTCGGTTCCAGATTTCTCCCTGCCAATGGCCCGTTTGCGCGATGCTAGCCCACAGAGCTTGATAAAATGGGCGGTCATGTCGGCCTGACTGGAGGATGTTGGGATTCTGGTCTAAAGCTTCCTGCGCGGAAAAACCGGTAATTTCCTGGTACGCATGGTTCACCGTCAAAATTCGCGGGGCGGTATCGGTGACGACTACGCCATCCTGAGTGTTCTCAAAAACAGCGGCGGCCAAACGCAATTGTTCTTCCGCTTCACGCCGTTGTGTGACATCTAGCACCACGCCGTCAAAAATCACGTCGCCGTTGTTGAGTTTGGTGGGGAGGGATTCAATGTGCAGCCAGTAAATCCTGGCGTTAACTACAAACCGACCCTCCCAGATCAACAGTTCTAGCGTACCCCGCGAGGCCTCGTGAGCGCGCATCAACTCCGCCAACTCATCGGGATGCACTAATGCAAAGGCGCGATCCACCTGGGCAAGCAGAACCGCTTGGGGTAGCGCAAGCATCTCGCAGAAACGCGGACTGGCGTAGTCAAAAACCATTCCTCCCGAAGACAACATCCGAAAGCGATAGATGCCCACCGGGATGCGGGTAACCAGCTCCTCATAACGCGCTTGACTGCGTTTTAGTGCGCTTTGTTCTCGCGTAAGGGTGGCGCGGTGAAAAGCACTTTCCAGTGCGAAGGGCAATTGGTGCAGATAACCGGGTTGTTTGACCAAATAATCGGCAAATCCGAGTCGAAGCGCCTGGACTGCCAGTTCTTCATCACCTTGGCCAGTCACAAGCACTAAAGGCAAATCCAGACTGCGCTCGAGATGCAAAATTTTGATTATTTCCAGCGCGTTAAGCCCGGGCAATTGATAATCAAGCAGCACCACATCGTAGGAAAGTTCCTGCCCTGAGGCTGGCAGGCGATCCAGCGCATCGGTTGCGTCTCGCACTGCGTCCAGGTGGATATGCGGGGCATATTGCGCAAGATGGCGACGGGTAAGATCGACGTCAAATGCGTTGTGCTCAACATAGAGCACGCGCATTAAGCGCGCATTGCGCGCGGCTTCATCCTGGTGTCTGGTCAACGCCGCCTGCAAAATTTTGGGCAAACGCTGCAAATAATTTTCATGTTTAACGATGTAATCATCGGCGCCTGATTTAAGCGCCGCTACCGCGGCTTCCTGATCCCCGGAGCCAGTCAGTATCACCACTGCTAATGATTGTTCGCGTTCGCGAATCCACCTTAACAAATCCAACCCCCCGCCGTCGGGCAATCTTAAGTCGGATAACACCAGATCAAAATTTTGAGGTGCCTCAAGTTTCGCATAGGCATCTGCAAGCGTGGGGGCGATGCTGACTTGGTAACTTCTTTCACGAGACAAACAATGCCGCACCAGGTCGGCGTCGGTGGCATTGTCATCCACGTATAGCACTCTCATACTAATTTTGCTCCATCGAATGGGGAACAAAGTGGTTTATTCAGTACACACCAATAAAGCTCAACTTGCGCGGCCACTTCCTTGAACCTATCGAAATCGACCGGTTTAACGATGTAGGAGTTGGCACCGAGTTGATAAGCCTTTTGCATATCAACGTTTTCACCGGATGTGGTGAGGATGACCACCGGAATAGCATGAAATTGGGGGTGCGATTTAAGCTGCCGCAACACTTCCAGCCCGTCGATTTTGGGCAATTTCAAATCTAGCAGAATGAGCGCGGGCCAAGGCTCACCGGCATCCCAGCGCGCCATCCAGGCTAATGCTTCAAGCCCGTCACGCGCAACGTGTACTGGATTACCCAGCTTACGGATGACGAAAGCACGCAAAGTAAGATCCACATCTACCGGGTTATCCTCCACCAGCAGAATTGACTGACAGGTCGAATCAAAATTCATATCGGCAATTCCATAAAGAAGGTGGCCCCGTGAGTAGGCGTGCTCTCTGCCCAAGCGCGCCCACCCATGCGTTGTAAAGCTTTACTCACAATTGCAAGCCCTATGCCGGTTCCGGGGAAATCCTCGGCGCGCTGCAAGCGCTGAAATATTTCGAAAATGCGTTCGTGAAATTGCATATCAAACCCAATGCCATTATCACGTACCCAAAAAATGCACGCGTGCGCTTCGCGTCGTGCCCCCATTTCTATAATAGGTTGAGGAGTGTGACGTGTGAACTTAAGTGCATTGTCGAGTAAGTTTCGCAATGCCATACCTAAGCCATCGCGATCAGCAAGCACCTGCTGATGACAGTTCTCGATTTTAATGATAATGCCTCGCATAGCGATTTCCTCGGCGCGCTCGGTAAGTGCGCGTTGAACCAGTTCGGATAGCTCCAAGGTCTCGGCTTGCAAATTGAGCCGCTCGATACGAGAGTAGGCTAGCAAATCCTCTATCAGTTGGGCCATTTGCCCTGCGCCCCGACGAATGTTATCGAGAAACATGCGGGCCTCGTCATCCAGTTGCGCGGCATGCCCCTCTATTAATAAACGACTATAGCCATCTATCCCACGCAACGGCGCCTTCAGATCATGCGAGACAGAATAGGCAAAGGTTTCCAATTCTTTATTGAGCGCGATTAGTTGTGCGGTACGCTCAACCACGCGCTGCTCTAACGCCACATTGAGCTGCCGAACCTCGTCCTCCGCTTTTTTACGCGCAGAAATATCGTTGATGGAAGCAAAGATGGCCGCTTCACCTTCAAATTCGATGATGGCAGCGGAAAGTTGCGCCCAGAACGCTACCCCGTCGGCCCCGCACAGACGAATTTCGTTATCTCTAATAGTTGTCTCGCGTAACAAACGCGCCAAAAACTGATCCCGCTCCTGAGCATCCAAATAAAAATTGCTGGCGAGTTGGTTGATGCCCTCATCACGCTTGATGCCGAATTGCGTTTCTGCGCGGCGATTGCCATAACGAAGCGTGCCATCACTCAAACGCGTGATCACCACGGGAAATGGGGCTGTCTCCAATAAAGTGCGATAACGAAATTCGCTCATCTTGAGTGCATCTTCGGCGCGCTTGCGCTCGGTAATATCGTGGATGACCGCGATGCGCGCCTCGCGCCCTTCCATATCGATGTCATGGGAATAAGCAACAATGTTGATCAACGTGCCATCCTTGCGTATGTGGTGCCATTCGCCCACATACGCATGTCCGTGCAATTGCGGAATCATCGCCACGATTTCCGCCTTTTCCGGTTCGGGGTACAGATCAGGCAGCACCAGATTGAGTGCCTCTTCGAGGCTATAGCCGTAGTGGTGCAAAAAAGCTTCGTTCAACGCCAATAACTTTAAGCTTGAGCGTTCGTACACCAGCATCGGTGCCGGGTTACGTTCAAACAGCAGCCGAAAGCGCTTTTCACTTTCACGCAAGGTTTCTTCGACGTGCTTTTGATCTTCCAAAATCCCCAGCAACGCGCGACGCGATTGTTCCGCCGTCTCAAGCAACCGCTGACCTGCCTGTTCCGCTTCGACCATGCGGGCACTGTTCTGGCTCAGGCGCTCAACTTCAAAATGTTCCTGACGCTGGCAGGCAGCAAGTTGCTCATGTTCAAGTTGCAACTGCGCCACTGCGCGTGTGCGCCGGTGTAACTCAAACTGCGCCATAACATGGCGGCTTAGCACTTGTATCGCAATCTGGTGATCGGCCTTTAATTCGCGCGGGACGCGATCCAATATGCAGAGGGTTCCCAGCGCGTAACCTTCAGGCGTAAGCAAGGGCGCCCCGGCATAAAAACGGATACCTGGCTCTGCCACTACCAGCGGATTGTTGGCAAAGCGTACATCCTGAGTGGCATCCGAAACGATGAGCAATTCTTTTTGCAAGATGGCGTGCGCGCAAAAAGCGATATCGCGTGTCGTCTCGTCCGTGCCCAGACCCACCCTGGATTTAAACCATTGGCGTTTCTCATCGATCAACGAAATCAGCGCAATCGGCGCTTCGCAAATTCGGGCGGCTAACTCTGTCAGATCGTCGAAACAAACCTCTGCGGGCGTATCGAGTATCGCGTATTCGTATAGCGATTCAAGTCGCCGCGTTTCATCCGGAGGAAGGGCGGCCTTCATACCTCACCCTGACTGGGGTATCGAATAGCTTGTCCCATATTCAGCAGCAGTGCATTCACTTCCGCTTTGAGTTGCTGCACCCGGTCTTCGCGCCCCAGCATCACTTCCTGCCAACGCAATAGTTCTGACAGTTGTTGGCGTAGCTGATCCTCCATTTTTTTGCGCTCGGTAATATCGCGTGTAATACCTAGCAGAGTAAAAGGCTCGCTCTCTGAGGCGCGTAACGCCACAGCATGGGTTTCGAGGAAGCGGCGCGTGCCTTTCAAACCCACAATTTCAAATTCCAGATGACCACGTTCACCTTGCAGTACGCGCTGGGTCAATTGCTGAAATACTTGTTGATAGGCAGGCGTTATGATTTTTAGGATGGAATGTCCTTGCACTTGTTCCAGGGTTCCTGCCTCAATCATATCCAGGCCCGCGCGATTCATGAACTTAAGCTGGCCGTCGAACCCAATTATTTTGACGCACTCTGGCTCGGTCTCAACAATAGCCCGGAATCGCGCTTCACTCTCCCGCAGCCTCGCTTCCATCAATTTGCGATCGGTTATGTCCTGAAAGTATAAAGAGATACCTTCCGACGTGGGATAAATGCGATTTTCAAACCAACGGTGCCAAAGCGGGTGGTAATTCTCGACCTGCTCCGAAATTTGGCTCTCCATCACGCGCTGATAAGCTTGATAGACAGCTTGATTCCGCCCTTCAGGGAACTCCTCCCAAATGCTTTTACCAATTAAACTCGTTGGATCTCGTCCTAACAAGTCGCCCGCCTGCTGATTGACGTACTGATAACGCCAGTCTTCATCCAGCGCGACAAAACCATCAAGCATGTTTTCGAGCATGCCTGCAATATGCTCGCTCAATTTTTTTTGTGCGGCTTCTGCTTGCTTGCTGGCAGTAATATCCTGCACGGTAGCTACTACTCTCTCTACTCCTCCGTCTGCAAAACGCACTACCTTAACGTTGATAGTGGCATCAACAATGGCACCGCTTTTACTCACAAAACGTTTGTCCATTTGATAGCCTTGGCTCTCGCCTTGAAGCACACGTTCGTATTCGATTTCCTCTACAGCAAGATCATCGGGATGTGTCAAGTCACTCCAAGTGAGCCGCATTAATTCTTCGCTGCTATAACCAAATATTTCGCACAGACGGTCATTGACATGGAGCCAATGCCGGGTGACGGGCGAAATAATACTCATGCCGATAAAGGGCAAATCATAAAATAGTTTCAACAACTGATCGCGCTCGGCGTTTTGGGCGAGCCACTCCAGATGATGTGCACGCTGCTGTTGCCGCCACAGCAAATACAGCGCACCCGCGAGTGCAACTACTGCCGATACCATGACTACGCTCAACCAAAGAATCAGGCGCTTCAGAGGCGCCATCACTTCATCCTGGTCAATTTTTGCTACTACGAACCAGGGCGTGCCTTTTACCTGATGCGAAGCAGCCAACACAGGAATGCCGCGCCGATCCACGGTTTGGATGTGCAGCGCTCGGCCCAGACGTATCGCTGTCGCTGACGGCGTATGCATCGCTAGCGGCGTACGCAGGGTTAACGCTGTATGGTGTTGATGCCGCAGTTCGTTGAGGTACAAGACTTGATCCCCGTCACGGCGGACTAGCATGGTCTCGGCGCTAGCGCTGGGTGTGGGCCACCGCTGAATTAGCGGAAATAAAAAATCTTCTACTCGCACGTGTAGCAATATCGCCGCAATGCCTCGACCAGCGTCCGGAGGCTGAAGCGGGGCTAAATAATCGAGATATATTCCTCCTGAAGCATCGCGATAAAGTTCACTGCGCTGTACGTGCGCACTGCTTAATGCCAGTGGCAACAAATGGTCTGGCAACCCTGCGGAAACTTCCGGCCGGTTGCCCACGGTTAATAACGAACGCCCCGCCGCGTCCAGCAAAATGGCGTCATACCCGTAGACTTGTCTAAGCGCATCCAAGCGCTGGCGTAGGCGTTCTCGAACCGCCTCATCACCTGGATTGCGTATTAATAACGCCGCAGTATGGGCAAGCTCAGGGTCTTGGGACAATACCGCTGCATTGTTGTAACGCTGCGCAAGCCAGGATTCAATCTGTCCACATTTCAACATAGCGATCGCATCCAGCGCGGCAAATGCATCGTTCCGCACTTGGGTGCTATAGAGCTGAAATATGCTGTAACCCAGCAAAGGAACGATCAACGCCAAACCAACAAACGGAACGATTAGACGATGCAGGCGCGGAGGCTTGATTTGCTCAACGCGAGAAATGGCTGCCCGGTCCCAAATTCGCAACAGCAAATAGAGCAACATCGAAGTCGTTGCCACAAACACCAAACCCTTTACCGTCCCGATCCAGCCGAGTATTTCGGGATTATGGACGAGATGGGTGAGCAGTCGGTCGGAGCCAAATATCCATATCGAAGAAAATGCCGCATATCCCAGCACAATTTTCAGGCGGCTACGCATTCGATATGTCCCTTTTAGGCCACGCACAAATTTATGATAGTCGCTTTTTCATATAAAAAAGTAATGACCTGATTAGCCAAACACCGCTTTGCTAGCCAACTAGTCGTAAGTTTGTTTTCCCAAAATCGTAGCACCCAGCATCTTCAATGACACCTTCGTTCTTGCTTCTATGTTCGTTAGCGTACCGACAGCCATCCGGAGCAATTCTAAGCTGGATAAATCAATGGAATGAATATTGCATATGAACACTCGCCTGCCCTTGACGTGCGGGTTGGGTATAGAACTTCGATAGAAAATGGGGGAATCAAAAATGACGCATCCAAATTTATTACTTCGGATCAGTTTTTCTCTGGTCTTATTAACCGCGCTCATAGGTAGGGTACAAGCCATTTCGCTTATGCCTCAATATGCTGGCGTATACCTCAACGGTGATGGTGCAAACAGCCAATGGGTGCAAGTGACCGAGAATTGGCGAGGCGGCATACAAGGTGATGAGATTTGGGGAACAGGTATCTGGGGCTTGGCGGATCAAGATACGGTGATGGGCCTGCACAGCGGCAACGCCAATGTAATTCAGACATTAAACCGTAGAGTGAATCAGATCAATTTTAGCGATCAGGTGTTTGCCAATACAGGAAGCGCAAAATGGGGAACCCCCGAGCTTGCGCCTATTTTTAATAACGCGGCCACAGAAAATCAGGATAACTGGGCCTCGCGTTTTACAGGTTATTTATCTATCACCTTTGCGGGCAACTATAACCTGGGTGTTTTATACGACGATGGCTTCCGCTTTTCGCTGATGGGCGCCGGCGGCCAAAGAGTCGAACTGGTAAAGGATGGCCTGAACTCTCCTGATCGCTTGGCGTTTGCCGATAACCTGCAACTTAGCGCTGGGCTATACGCATTTCAACTGGATGCGTACGAACGCCTCGAAGCCGGCGTCGTACAACTTGCGTGGTGGACTCCGGGGGCGGGGCTTGCCATCGTCCCCCAAGAAAACCTGTTTACCAGCCCCGTCCCTGAACCTGCGACGCCGTTGTTAATGCTTGCGGGGCTGGGGCTCATCGGTTGGCGCACGCTGAAATGTAACTAAGCCATGCAATCACCCCGCCCTGCATTGTCTGGACCAGGTCATGTGTTTTTGCATGTGTTGGTCGTGTTAATCGGCTGGGGTATTTTTGGCTGGAGTTGGTGGACAGTGGGATTTGGTCAGCCATTCCATCCTGCTGTACTCGCTACGCTGATTGCAATTACGTTAATATTGGCACCGCTGTTAACGTTTTTTTGGGTGCATCACAATCGCGACATTTATGCGCGCAAAGGCCAACGGCGGGGAGTTCGCTCCGCCCCGGAAATCTATCAGGAAGACTGGACCGGCCGTCTGGTCCACGCCCAATTTGATGCATTACGCGATTCACCGTTAGTCGTGATCGACAGCACAGCGGATGACAAATATTTTCTTACTCACACCAGTTCGCTGAGTACCCAAAGGGATTCATGATGCTATCTGTGCTGGACACTATTCAGCACAGTTGGGCGTATTGGCTGGCACTTTCGTACTTTGCCGGCTACCCCATCGTTACCAGCATTATCTGGATTACCACGTCGCTTTTTTTCCGTATGCGCTGGGAAAAAGATCCGCTCCCCACCCAGCTTACCCATCACCCCAAAGTTTCAATTCTTATTCCTGCGCACAATGAAGAGCAGATGATCGAAGGAGCGCTTAAGGCTGCTATCGCTATCCACTATACGAATTATGAAATCGTCGTTGTCGACGACGGCTCCACCGATAACACGCGCGCTATAGTCGAAGCGTATGTCGCTCGAGGTGTGGTGCGGCTGATCGTCAAAAACCAGAATGAAGGCAAGGCGATGGCGCTCAATGATGCGTTGCCTTGCCTGAACGGCGAGATCATTCTGATCATGGATGCGGATGCTGAGCCCGTGCCCGATATCCTTCAGCATTTGTTGCCGCACTTTGAACATGCACGTGTTGCGGCAGTCACCGGCAATCCGCGCGTTAAAAATGTCGATACCTTATTGGCACGCCTGCAGTTGATCGAGTTCAGTTCCATCGTGAGCTTGTTACGCCGCTCGCAGCGCATTTGGGGGCGCATCATGACCGTGTCCGGCGTGGTAGCGGCATTCCGCAAAACGGCGTTGCTCGATGTAGGAGGCTTCTCGCCAGAAATGCCAACCGAGGACATCGAGCTCACCTGGAAATTGCAGAAACATTTCTGGGATATTCGGTATGAACCCCGCGCGTTAGTATGGATGACGGTGCCCTCTACGCTATCCGGCCTAGTCAAACAGCGGCGACGCTGGTCACGGGGTTTGATGCAGGTGCTGCACAAACATCGCGATGTAATGGCGCACTGGAAATTTCGCCGCATGTGGCCGATATTCATCGAATCCAGCTTGTCTATTTTGTGGTCGGCGTGCTTTGTGATGTTGACGGGGCTCTGGATCATCTCTTATGCCGCGGGCTATCCTCCCGTCGGCGCGCACCCCATCCCTAACCTGTGGGGAATGGTGATCGCCAGCATGGCGATGCTTCAGTTGTTGACGGGAACGCTGATGGATCGAAAATATGATCCCGATACACTCAAGTATTACGTCTACGCTGTGTATTACCCGATTGTTTATTGGATGATATTGGCAGTGACCCATTTTATTTCGATCCCCTGGCTATTTCGACGTACCAGCAAACACGCCGTGCACTGGCGCACCCAACGCAAAATTTACGCAACATGAAACGGCCACTCGCCCTCTTACTGGCATTGTGTTGGAGCACTCCTGTATTCAGTGCAGATTTGGCTAGCGCACGTAACCTGGTGGAACAAAAGCGCTACGACGAAGCCATCCTCGAATTTAATACGCTCTTGCAGGTAAGCCCAGCAAATGCTGACTTGTTGATTGAAACTGCACGGGTCAACGCATGGGCGGACCGTCATCCTCAGTCCGCGGCGTTGTATCAGCAAGTGATCGTAGTGGCCCCGCAGCGACGCGCAGATGTAGTGCTGCCGTTAGCTTGGCAGCTCGCCTGGAATAATCAACATCAAGAAGCGATACCGTTATTTCGTGAAGCCATGCTAAATGATGTTCAAAGAGATGAGGCGCTGCATGGCTTGGCGGAATCTCTTGCGGTCACCAATCAATTGCCTGAGGCGCTGGTTACCTACCAGGCACTTTCTCGGCAAGCGTATGACCTCAAAGCGCGCAAAGGCGAAGCCCGCGTGATGCTATGGCTTGAGCGTTACGATGAAGCCATCGCTCGTTATCAAAACATTCTGCAAACACAACCCAACGACAAAGAGGCGCAGCTCGGCCTCGCACGCGCATTGAACCGAAGCGGTCGGAATTTGGCCGCCGTCAGCGCTTATCAAACTGCCACGCAAAACCATACTGCGCTGGATACAGATGCACGCGTGGAGCGCGCGCGTGCGTTGCGTTGGGCCGGGCTCGAAGATATCGCCTTGCAGTCTTTGGGAGATACCCCCGGGCAGGAGGCCATTGATTTACGCACACGATTAACACAGGAAACCGCTTCTCACATACGCGGCGAATTCGAATCCTCTCGCGATAGCGACAGACTTCGGATCAATGCATTCACGCTGGGTTGGCAACAGCGGTTTTCACACGCTGACATGTTGGACGTATCGGTTCGCACCGCGCAAATCGATCAAGGTGCAACAGAGACACAAGGTCGCCAACTATTGGCACGCATCGGTACACGGCTTGGAAATACAGACGCGGGCCTGGCCTGGCCAGCGCTTACTTTAGGGGTTCGCGATTACGACGGTTGGCAAACCGCCGCGTGGAAATTGCAAAGCAAATGGATCCCTAAAGATTTTTGGCGTGTTGATATGGAAGCCGGAAATGAAACCGTTGAAACGATCACCGCATTAAATAATCGAGTGACCTTGAATTACGTGGCCGCCAGTACCGATTGGCGCTTTTTGCCCCAGTGGAGTGCCACGCTTGGAGGCGCTGTGTTGCGTTTTGATGATGATAATCAGCGCACGCGAATCGTCGGCCGTGTCGAACGGGTGGTATTACGCGATCAGCCCAGACTCACTTTGGGCATTGAAGGCATGGGCTTCAATGATTCCGACCCCACTATTTATCGCGGCTATTACAACCCTGCGCGCTATCGTGAAATCAAAGTATTCGCACGCGCCGAACATGAAACTGCGGGTTGGTTGCTCGGCGCAAAACTGGCTTTGGGAGAGCTGAGTGAAACCCCCGGCACCCGGAGTGGTCTTTACGCTTGGGAACTTTCCGCGACCCGCGACCTGGCGCCTACGTTGCAAATACACTTATATGCCGGACGCAGCGACAGTAGCGCGCTCTCCCGCACAGGGAGCGGATACACACGCGACTTTGTGGGTGCGAGTTTGATTTGGTTTTACTAGTCATAAAGAATAGACCCCTACCTATTCTGAATGCTCAACAAGTTAGGCATGCATCCAGTAGCGCCTGTGAATGCGTATAGGCGGTAGGAGATGGTGAAATGGAATCAAGCGGCACTTCAATCGATGTATCGTTTGCAACGTCTGTGAGTATCTTCGGCAGTAAGGGCTTTGTTAAACTGGGAACCATGCTCCCCAAACCCGATACTCTCGACCTGCATCACTCACAACATCGTGCATGGATTGCCGATATGGCCAAGGGCAATGAAGTCGCTTTGGGCATGTTGTACGACGCGACGTTGGGCAAGGTCTACGGACTGGCGCTGCGCATTACCGGCAAAGCAGAGTCTGCAGAAGAAGTGGTTAGCGATGTTTATTTGCAGGCCTACCGAGAGGCGGGGCGTTTCGATGCCGAGCGGGGAGTAGTGATCGCGTGGCTGATGATGATCACGCGCTCACGGGCCTTGGATCATTTGCGACGGCGCGATATCGCTGAATCGCACCCCGAGCCAGATACTTTGAATCCCGAACGCCACATCGGCGAAAACGATCCTCTGGATGGCCTGCTTGAACTTGAGTGCAATGCGCGGCTCCAAGTAGCACTCGACGAACTCGTGCCTATGCAGCGACAAATGCTCGCGCTATCTTTTTTTCGCGATCTATCGCATCAGGAAATTGCGCTTCATACCGGCATGCCCTTGGGCACGGTAAAAAGTCACATTCGCCGTGCGCTTGAAAAGTTAAAACCCTTTTTAGAATCGGACGCTTGATGAAACATGACCTTGATCATTTACCCGCCGACTGGGCCGCACGCTTGGCGACGGCGCTGGAACCGATTCAGCCCGAACCCATTCGCGCCGCGAGTTTGCGCGCAAGCATATTGAAGCGTACTCAAACCCAAGAGCCCGGCGATCTGCATCTCACCCTGCGCTCTCATGAGCGTCGTTGGCACAATGTGGCTCCCGGGATTGAGATGCAAATGCTGCGTCGCGCGAACGATACCGCATCCTATTTATTGCGCATGGCGGCTGGTATGAGCGTACCTGCACACGATCACGCTACCGATGAAGAATGCCTGGTACTCGAAGGCGATGTTTGGCTCGGCGACACGCATGCTTTTGCCGGTGATTATCATCTAGCACGGCGTGGCATCCCGCATGGCGTCATTCACACTGACACGGGCTGCCTATTATTTTTGAATGGTCCGAAACCTGAAGCGGCCGCTCTTTACGCATAAATTGCAGCGACAGCTTATAGCTTTATTATTTTCGCTCGCCATCGTTTATCCCGTTGTAGCCAGTGAATATGTTGCGCCCGCATGGCTGCCGGGTGGCCATCTGCAAACCATTTATAGCAGCCTGTTCCTGCGTGTAGCGCGAGTGAACTATCAACGTGAACGCCTCGAACTACCCGATGGTGATTTTCTCGATTTTGACTGGGTTGAGAGCCAGCCCTCTGCGCCTGTAGTTGTCCTATTTCATGGACTTGAAGGCAGCTCCTCCAGTGGATATGCGAGAAATTTAATGCGCTTGTTGAAAGCGCGCGGATGGAATGGCGTCGTCGCGCATTTCCGCGGCACTTCCGGGGAAGATAACCGCCTTCCGCGCGCCTATTACGCTGGCGATAGCGAGGAAATTGAACGTGTATTGCGGCACGTTAAAACGCGTTTTCCCGCACAACCGCTGTACGCAGTCGGGGTTTCGCTAGGCGGCAATGCATTGCTCAAATGGCTAGGTGAACGAGGCGAAGCGGCGCATGAGCTGGTGACTGCCGCTGCAGGAGTTTCAGCGCCACTCGATCTGACGGCTGCCGGTTATGCCCTTGATAGCGGATTTAATCGGCACGTTTATACCGCGCGCTTTCTAGTGTCACTTAAAGCCAAAGCCTTACGCAAAGCAGCCCAATTCCCTGGCCTCTTGGACGCCGACGCGATTCGCGCTGCTACTACCTTCCGTGAATTCGATACGCTGGTCACGGCACGTCTGCATGGATTTGTAGATGCCGACGACTATTGGCTTAAAGTTTCCAGCAAGCCCTGGCTCAAATCGATTCGAGTCCCTACATTAGTCTTGAACGCAAAGAACGATCCTTTCCTGCCGGCTGAATCACTTCCCGGTGTGAATGAAGTGTCTGATGCGGTTACATTGGAACAACCCGAAACCGGCGGTCATGTCGCTTTCCCCAGTGGCCCTTTCCCGGGCAATGTGGAGTGGCTACCCCACCGTCTATTGCAATACTTTGATTCCCACACTTCGGATAGCTATAAAAACCCGGCGAACTAGCCGGTCTAAAGTTGTAAGCGTTTTCCGAAATACGTATCAGGAAATTACAAAAAAACATTTCCGTTAGGCCGACAAGCCTTACGTAGCAAGTACTTTAAGCCCTCCAAATTGTATGAACATTCGCGAGCTTCATACACGCTGCATCCGTTTTTTCTACCCTCACGTATGCTCAGTAGACGGCTATTTTGCCGTCGCTGCATTGCCCATTTGAGGAGATAAATCATGCATCGTTCGGCTCTATTTCTTGCACTCGCACTTGCTTTCAGTACCCAGACCCAAGCGGCTAATCACCGCGAAGCCCCTATCACCGCTTTAGATCAAAAAGCTGACATCACGGATTTATTTGCGTTCCGTAGTTATGACGGCGGCACCACCCCTAAAGTCACCCTAATCTTAAGCGTCGATCCCTTTCAGGAACCCGGGAACGGCCCAAATTGGTTCCCGTTCGATCCGAACATCCTTTATGAACTGAAAGTAGACAATACCTACGACGCTAAAGAAGACGTTGTCTTTCAGTTCCGCTTTACCACTGAACAGCGTCTCCCGGGACTGTTCCAGGTTTACGCTGGCATTATGGGTGGAGCCAATGCCCCTGCTAATTCTCCCAGCCCGGTCGCGCCCGGCACCCCGATTGTGCCCGACAAGATCACCAGTTTTGACTCTGCAGGTTTGGGTCAAATTCAGCGCTACAGCGTGACGATGGTCAAGATGGATAGCAACGGGAAAGTCATTTCCAGCCAGGTGCTCGGCACGAATCTACCCGCTGTGCCTGCTAATGTCGGTCCCCGCACCATGGATTACAGCGCGCTCTATCAGGCAGGCATCCAGCACTTGGCAAATGGCGTAAATGTTTTTGCTGGCACCACGGATGATGCTTTCTGGATTGATTTAGGCGGTGCGTTTGACACCTTTAACACCCATATTCCTCCTGTCCTAACGGCTTCACAGGATGCAGCTAAACAGAACTTTGCACCTGACACGATGTCCGGGTACGGCGTTAATTCCATTGCACTCGAGGTGCCGGTCACTATGCTTACGCGTACCGGAAATGTTGAAAGCGCTACTTCAACCTCCGCCACTATCGGCGTATGGGGCACGACCTCGCGCCCTCGCGTGACTGTGCGTCGCTCGCCTTTACCCGAAGTGAGTTCGGGACAATTCCGCCAGGTGCAGCGCATGGGTAATCCGCTGATCAATGAGTTGTTGATCGGAACCGGGTCCAAAGACCGTTTCAGCATGGAGCAACCCAAGAACGACAGTCAGTTCGCGAGTTTTTTCCTCGACCCAACAATTGCACGCGTTATCAATGCACTGACTAATGGGGCAGTCGCAATTCCTGCAACACCGCGCAATGATCTCCTCCCCGTTGTGACGTATGCGGCACCCATCGCTGCCCCCGGTACACCTGCAGGCCCGATAGCCGATTTACTTCGCTTGAACACCGGTGTCGCGCCTACGCCGCCTGCTTCTGCCAGCCGTTTGGGTTTGCTGGGTGGCGACCCGGCTGGCTTTCCAAATGGTCGGCGTTTGTATGACGACGTGACCGACATAGCCTTGCGACTGGTTGTTGGCGGCGTGCTTGCTGCGCCCTTCCCCGGCTATGACCCAGCCGTGGGCGGACGTCTTGGCGATGGTGTGAATGTAAATGACACCGCTTACAAAACCACTTTTCCGTATTTAGGAGAAGCACCCTCGGGTCGTGATCGTCGTCATATCGATCCCGGTGAGCCTGGCTGTACCGCAGGCACAGGCCCGGCGTGCCCTAACTAAGTGAAACTCGGGCGACGCATTTAGATGCATTGCCCGAGGTCCACATGAACCATCATTTTTATTTAATTTAAGGGAGAAATAGCATGAAATTGTTTAAACATCTCACCCATTACACGCTAGCCTGCGGCCTAATTTCAGCTGCCACGAACGTATTCGCAATGCCTGTGACTTACACTCAAACTGAATACACTACATTCGCTTCATTAGATATGGGCGCCGACACTAGCGGTCTACTTTCCAAGAGCAGCCCGCCAGACATGCTGCCTTTACTATCGTCTGCGATGCTTGCCGATAGCGGCAATTCAAGTTCAGCAACAGGTAGTGCCAACACGGGCCAATTTGATGTGAGCACCGAGACCGTCAGTTCAGGTTTATTCGCCGCTGCGACGTCTGGTGCGGGTTTCTCGGGCAGGTTTACAGGCACGGGGCAACGCGTCGATTTTGTAATCGATTACAACAATACAGATGATGTGTTCGGTGGGTCGGCAGGCTCGCAGCTGTTTGTCACGCTGCTATCAAATGGGACTACTTTGTTTGATGGAACGTTTAGCAGCACCCAGTTGATACAACAGGGTTTTACTTTACCCTTAGGTAGTTCCAATCTATTCGATATCCAATTGGTAAGTAACGCCCTGGCTGATGGCAGTGTAAACAACCTTGTGTCCAGCACTAATACTGCAAGCGCGGCCTTTAGCCTTAACGCCGCGCCAGTACCCGAACCTAGCGTAGCTTGGCTGATGTTTGGTGGAATAGGCGTTATGGCGTTGGCACGGCGTAAAGCTATGCGTAATGTACAGATGACTTCAGCAAACTGCTAAAAGTGGCCAGCAGGATGTCAGGTGTTAAATAAGCGCGCCAACTCGGCACCCGGGTTGGCAGCTCGCATAAAGACTTCGCCTACCAAAAAAGCATGCACATCATGTTCACGCATGAGTTCGACATCATTAGCGTTTAGTACGCCCGACTCAGTAATCGCGATTCGATCTTTTATCGCGGGCAATAAATCCAGTGTAGTTTGTAAACTCACTTCGAAAGTCCGCAGATTGCGGTTGTTGATCCCCATCAAGGGAGTGTTCAGTCGCAGGGCCGTATCGAGTTCACCGGCATCGTGCGACTCTACCAAAACCGCCATGCCGAGATCGCTTGCCAGCGCTTCCAGTTCCTGCATCAGCGGCAAATTTAGCGCCGCCACAATCAACAAAATGCAATCCGCTCCCATCGCACGCGCTTCATAAACCTGATACGGATCAATCATGAAATCCTTGCGCAATACCGGCAGAGTGCAAGCCTTGCGTGCAGATTGCAGATACTCCGGCGCGCCTTGAAAGTAATCGCGATCGGTCAATACCGATAAACACGTTGCCCCCCCTTGAGCATAGCTCGCGGCGATCTCAGCTGGATTAAAGTCAGGCCGGATAACGCCTTTGGAAGGGCTGGCTTTCTTGATTTCGGCAATCACCGCGGATTGATTGGCGCCAATTTGGGAGCGGAGGGCGCTAACAAAATCCCGTGTTGGTCCAGCGTCGCGCGCTTGGGCTTTAATCTCTGCTAAACCCAGGCGACCTTGAGCAGCCGCGATCTCCTGTTTTTTGGTCGCC
Organism: Thiobacillaceae bacterium; assembly: GCA_031366105.1. Lineage (GTDB taxonomy): Bacteria > Pseudomonadota > Gammaproteobacteria > Burkholderiales > Thiobacillaceae > Thiobacillus. Next base: position 57,501 of record JANLZE010000103.1, read on the forward strand.
AAAATCCGCTGAAGAATATCGCTCATGCTTGGCTAGCCCGAACATAATCCGCCAGCCGCGCACGAGCGGCACCGGAGGCTATTGCTTCCTGAGCTTGCTGCACGCCTTCAGCAAGACTGGGTGCCCGTCCACTCACATAAATAGCTGCCCCCGCGTTCAATGCCACAATGGCGCTCGCAGCGGGGTGGCGGTTTTCCAGCGATGCTAGGAGCATCGTCCGCGCTTCGTCTATGCCATTTACAGCCAGTTCGCTCGCAGCGACTTCTGGCAAATCAAAGACTCCGGGTTCGATTTCATATTCAGTGACGTGGCCATTTTTTAATTCCGCTACATAGGTCGGCGAGGCGAGGCTCAATTCATCCAATCCCTCCTCTGCATGAACCACCAGCACGTGATGACTGCCCAGCTTATCCAAAACGCGCGCGAGTTTTCCGGTGAGTTCAGCATTGAATACGCCGAGCACTTGATTGGGCGCGTCGGCCGGATTAGTTAAGGGGCCGAGCATATTAAACAATGTGCGGACGCCCAATGCGTGTCGCACCGGGGCTGAATGCTTCATCGCAGCATGATGATTAGGGGCAAACATAAAACCCACGCCCACCTCGTTGACCACCTGGGCTACCTTTTCTGGGGGCAGATTGACGTTAACCCCCAACGCCTCCAACACATCAGCACTACCCGATGTGGACGACACGGATCGCCCACCATGCTTGGCCACGTTGGCGCCGCATGCTGCCGCCACAAACGCCGCCGCGGTCGAGATATTAAAAGTATGCGCACCATCGCCGCCGGTGCCGCAAGTGTCGACCAGATGCGGCGTACCTCCTAACGGTACTTTGATCGACAACTCTCGCATCACCTCGGCAGCTGCTGCGATTTCAATAATATTCTCGCCTTTCATCCGCAACGCCACCAGAAAAGCGCCAATCTGCTCGGGCGTATAGTCGCCGTTCATCAGCGCACGCATTGCCACCAGCATCACCTCATGCGGCAAATCCTGGCGCTCTATCAATAAGGTAAGGATATTTTTGTAAATCATCACTGCTCCGCTTGTGCTGAACCTACAAGGGTCCAGCCGTATCAACTTGTTGCGTTGGGGCTCGGGCTTCAACTTGGCGGGTGATTATATATTTACCCGCTCGACGTCTCGGATCCTGCTTTCAGAAAGCCTGGAAACCTGCTGCATACTGGCAAAACGGGATTATTTGGGTATAATCCGCGGTTTTCTCCGTTTCCAGAACAGGTCTTGTCATGGTCGTTATCCGTCTCGCTCGTGGGGGTTCCAAAAACCGTCCTTTTTATAACGTAGTGGTTGCGGATTCCCGCTGCCGTCGTGATGGTCGCTTCATCGAGCGCGTGGGTTTCTATAACCCGGTCGCCACCGAGAATACGGAAGGGCTGCGTTTGAATCAGGAGCGCATCAGCTACTGGACCGGCACCGGCGCCCAGCTGTCCGACACGGTAGCACGCCTGGTTAAAAAGCAGGCTGCCAAGCCCGCTGCTTAAGGAGTGGGTGGTGATGGGGCGCATCGCCGCCCCATTTGGTATTAAGGGCTGGGTCAAAGTGCAGACCTTCAGCGAAGATCCCGGCGCCTTGCTCGATTTCGATTCCTGGCGCATCGGGCGCGACGATCAACAGCGCGACTATGTCGTTGTAGAGAGCCAAGACCATAGCAATACCCTGGTGGCGCGGCTGGAAGGCATCGAAGATCGTGATCAGGCGTATGCACTACGCGGCCTGGAAATTTCGGTACCGCGTAGCGCCCTCCCCGCTCCGGCAGAAAACGAATATTTCTGGGCTGATTTGATCGGGCTCGAAGTCGTCAACCAGCAAGGCGCAGTATTGGGCCGGGTAGAAAGTTTGATGGAAACCGGCGCGCATGACGTGCTGGTGATTAAGGGAAGCAAAGAACATTTGATCCCGTTTATCGATGCCTTCGTCGGCACGGTGGACATGGAAGCAGGCAGAATCGCAGTCGAATGGGGCGAAGACTACTGATGCGATTTGACGCGATCAGCCTGTTTCCGGAAATGTTTGATGCGGTGCTGGATCATGGCATCACACGACGGGCATTGGATCGCGGCTTGTATCAGTTTAAAGCGTGGAACCCACGAGATTTTACGACCGACCCGCACCGCACCGTGGACGACCGGCCTTACGGCGGCGGCCCCGGCATGTTGATGCTGGCCGAGCCGTTGGATCGGGCGATCAACACGATTGAAGCCGAGCTGGCGACTGAAGATATAACACCGTGGGTAGTGCATTTTTCTCCCCGCGGTCGCCCGCTGATCCATCAGCGAGTGATGGAACTGAAGAACAAGCCCGCACTGGTCTTGCTGTGCGGGCGTTACGAAGGCATTGACGAGCGACTGTTGCAGCGGCGCGTCGACGAAGAGATTTCGCTGGGCGATTTTGTGCTCTCGGGCGGCGAGCTTCCGGCGCTGGCGCTGATGGACGCGATCATCCGGCAGCTGCCAGGCGCATTGAACGATGCGGACTCGGCGGTCGAAGAATCGTTTGCCGAGGGCTTGCTGGATTGCCCGCACTACACCCGCCCCGAAGTGTGGCAAGGCGTAGCGGTGCCGGAAATTTTAAAGGGCGGGCACCACGCGGAGATTGCCGAATGGCGCTTGCAACAGAGCCTTAAGCTCACGCGCCAGCATCGCCCGGACATACTGGCAACACGCGGTGTATCGCCGCAGGAACAGGATTTACTCGACACTGATTAAAGACAGTGTTGATAATAAAGCGCCTCGGAAGAGGTTTATGTTGAACGGTGTTATGTCTGTCCACCCCGGACAAACCTCTGTCACCCGATGTGAAGGAACATCATGAATATCATTGAGCAACTGAACAAAGAAGAAATCGCCCGCCTGGGCAAAACCCTCCCCGACTTTGCGCCCGGCGACACCATCGTCGTGCAGGTCAAGGTGAAGGAAGGCACGCGCGAGCGTTTGCAAGCCTATGAAGGTGTGGTGATCGCCAAGCGCAACCGCGGGCTCAACTCCGCATTCACCGTGCGCAAGATTTCCGCCGGCGAAGGCGTCGAGCGCACCTTCCAGACCCACTCCCCGCTAGTCGCAGCAATCGAAGTCAAACGCCGCGGCGACGTGCGTCGCGCCAAGCTGTATTACCTGCGCGAGCGTTCCGGCAAGTCGGCGCGGATCAAGGAGAAACTGCCTGCACGTAAGGTTAAAGGGCCGGTGGTAGCGGCTGCTGAGTAATTACGCTGGAGTTGTAGTGCAAAAAACGCCCTCTTCGTGAGGGCGTTTTTTATTTGGCTTGCAGATGGCGCGTTATGGCGTCATGCCTTAGCGGGCAGCCAGCCCATTAGCCGCCATAGGCAGGCTGCTCAATGAACCAATCGGAACCAGGCTGCCGTCAGGTTGAATGCGAAATTCACTCATGGTGTGATTGCCTGTATTCAAAGTGTACAGGAAACGTCCATTGTCGCTGATGGCCATGTCGATAGGGGCGCTACCGACGCCAGTGAAGGCTGCGGCGCCATTCCCGCTCAGCAAGGACAGGCTGCCCGTGGCATCGATGCTGTAACCGCTAACGGCATTGCTGCCAGAATCGGTGGAGTACAGATAGCGTCCGTCCGGCGTAATGGAAATCCAGCAAGCCGCAGTCAAGTTTGTCGCAACCTTTCCGGCAATAACTTCAAGATCGCCGTTGCGGGTGAGATGGTACGCAGATACGGAACTTGCATTGGGCGTACCCCCTGCCGCCTCGCTGACGTATAAATTATTGTGCTTACCGAAACTGAAACCGAATGGAGTCTGGCCCACAGAATTGATGATGGCAGGAGTGCTCTCGGGTAAACCGTTGCGGTCCAACTCATACACTACCAATTTGTTGGTGGCTTTTTCGGAAATGACCAGGTCACGTCCCTGCTGGCTGAACTGTATCGTTGCTGGCGCCGTGCCTGTGCCGCTTAATGGCCGATCAGAGTTGGGGATGGGTTGAAGCTGGCCTTTTTTGTTCATTTTGAATCCTGTAATACTGTCGCTGCCCGCATTCAGCACATAGACCAGTCCGTCATTGCTGGCCACGCTAACCGGGCGCACCCCGCCTGACTTTAAGGTCTGTACCCATCTCAGGCCATTTTTGACGACCGCAAAAACACTCAGTTCATCGCTACCGGCGTTGACCACGAATAACCAGTGGTTGTCGTCGCTCAGACGTACGCCGCCCTGATTGCCCAGACCCGCGCCCAGCCCGGATCCGCCAGTCGGATAGGTAGCGGCGAGGCTCAGTGCGCCATTCGCAGCACGGTGATAAGCTAAAACGACATTGCCTTCACTTGCGTTGCTCATGGTATACACCGCTCCGCCATCGGCATGAGTGGGCGCATCATTTTCTGATGCCTGGGCGAGGTTGACGGACAAAAAGGTGAGTGTTGCGAATAGCTTGGGGTGGAATCTCATTGTGTTACTCCTGAATAAATTGAATGGAAAACCTGGCTCACCCCGCATTGCGTTATCAAGCCGGGGTACCGGGCACTGATAGATTCGCTACTGATGCAGATTCGGTTACATTCCCTTGCCATTTTTTTCTTCGAGATGAATACCGATTTCCAGAACGTCCAATTACTGGGAACGGGCAACCGCTCTGAAAGATGCACTGCGCGAAAAGTCGTGGCAGATTTCTCAGGCATAATCCATTCGCTCTTTGGCTTACGGCTTATGTAACCAAACCTTGCCATGCAACGAATAACAAACAAGAACCAGGTAAATGCGCTCGAGGCGCGACTAAGGGCACTGCTGATTCGGGGCCTCGAGGGCGAAGCTTCCGCCTACCATACGTTCCTCGTGGAATTGAGCGCCCACCTGCGCGCTTTTTTCAGAAAGCGCCTGACCCGCCTACCCGATGAAGTGGAGGACCTTTTGCAGGAAACATTGCTGGCCGTACACAACCAGCGCCACACTTACGATATCCATCAGCCGTTAACGGCGTGGGTTCATGCCATTGCCAAATACAAACTGATCGATTTGCTGCGCCGGCGCGCGCGCCGCGATTTGCTCACCGATCCGCTGGACGATGAAATGGATATCCTGTCGTCCGCTGACAGCGAAGCCGCAGAAGCGCGCCGTGATTTGAGCAAGCTTCTCGATCAACTGCCAGACGGCCAGCGATTGCCTATCGTGCTGACTAAGCTGGAAGGCTTGTCCGTGAGCGAGGCCGCGCAACGCACGGGCATGTCAGCGTCTGCAGTCAAGGTCGCCGTCCATCGCGGTCTGAAAGCGCTGGCGGCATTGATTCGAGGTCATTCATGAAAACCAATGATTTAGTGAAACTGTTAGCGACCGGTGAAGGCTCAGTCGATCGACATGTGATCGCACGCCGCTATACGGTCGCGCTCAGCGTGGGCGTTATTGCTGCGACACTCTTGATGCTTGGCATGCTTGGCGTTCGTGCTGACCTGGCCGAAGCCGTCCGCCTGCCGATGTTCTGGGTCAAGCTCGGTTTTGTTGCGAGTCTGGCTGTCGCCAGCCTGTTGGCAGTCTTGCGTCTCTCTCGACCGGGTCAACAGCTCAATGGTGTGCGCTACGCCCTCGTCACACCGTTGCTGATCATGTTTTTGCTAGCTGCCATCGTGCTGATTAATGCGGACCCGTCGCAGCGCCTGGCATTATTGCTGGGGTCCACCTGGACCCAATGCCCACTACTCATCGCCCTGTTGTCCGGACCTGCATTCATCGCCATTCTGTGGGCCATGCAAGGGCTTGCGCCCACGCGCCTGCGCCTCGCCGGTACAGCAGCCGGCCTGTTGGCAGGCGCTATTGGCGCACTCGTTTACTGTCTGCACTGTCCCGAAATGGAGGCCCCCTTCATCGCCTCCTGGTACCTGCTAGGCATGCTCATTCCCGCCGCGACTGGTACCTTGTTGGGATGCCGCGTATTGCGCTGGTAACGCGATTGATTGCCAAAATGTGAAGCGCGTTTAAGATTCGTTGGCCGGGGGCTGCCCGGCGGCAAGTTACGTTTCTTTTGCTTCGTTAAAAGAAACGTAACCAAAGAATATGGAGACCTCGCCATCTCCGAATTCCCGAAGTCTGATAGGGAAAGATCAAAACCGGGGCGGTGGTGACTCAACGGTTGCGGGCGCATGTTCTCCAGAACAGTTGAATCACGATGCCCAAAAACTGACTGATTGTAGGCATGGCTTACCTCGACATCTGCACGATTATTCCTCCCTGCTTTCCGGGCTGTATACGCGGTAATGGCAGCTCAGGGTTTTGCGAATGTAACATTGGCAATCGCAAACCATCGAGTCACCATCGCACCGATTTTGTCCGTCTCCCCCTTTCATCCCCGACGAAGTCTGAGCCTGCCGGGCGAATCAGCGGCGAATGTGTTTGAGGCTCACATAAGGCTAAAATCCCGCCATGGATTCCTACGACGCTATTCTTGATTTCGCTCCCTGCCGTATCGGCGCGCGTTTTACCGGTGAGGCCTTAACGGGGCTGGGTTATTTGCCGCAGGACACACCGCTGACACGCAGTCCGGATCAGCGTGCGGAGCATCTGGCAAATGAACTTGAACACTACACGCAGAATCCGGAACACGTCTTCGATCTGTTGTTCGTACCCAGCGGCACGCCCTTCCAGTTGCGGGTATGGCGCGCGCTGCTCGCCATTCCTGCCGGGCAACCCCTGACCTATGGCGAACTCGCAATACGGCTGAAGACCGCGCCGCGCGCAATTGGGCAGGCTTGCGGCTCGAACCCTTTACCGTTGGTGATTCCTTGCCACCGCGTGGTCGCAGTGAATGGCCTGGGCGGATTCATGCATGCTGCCAGAGGCGCGCCGCTGGATATCAAGGTTTGGCTGCTGCGGCACGAACGTGGAATCCCAAAATCGCCAGTGTTTCCCCTCCTCCACCCTCCTCATGTCACACCCGGTTAACGACTCGCTGATCGATCGGTTTTGCGATCATCTTTGGCTGGAGGATGGCTTGTCGGATCTGACGCTTGCCGCCTATCGCCGCGATCTAACAATATTCGGCACTTGGCTTGGGGCAGTGCGCAGTCACACGTTGATGGAAATTTTGCCGGGTGATATCGAAGCGTATCTGGCGTTCCGCTTTGCGAACCGCATGCATGCAAGTAGTGCCGCGCGTTATACCTCGTCGCTAAAGCGCTTTTGCCGTTATCTGCTGCGCGAAAACCTGATCTCGACCGACCCCACGGTCAATCTCGATAGCCCCAAACTGCCCCGCGCGCTGCCTAAAACCTTGAGCGAAGCCGAAGTCGAAACCTTGCTAAAGATTGACGACACGGATGCCCCGCTCGGGCTCCGCGACAAGGCGATGCTGGAAATCCTCTACGCCACTGGGCTGCGTGTGTCGGAGTTGATTGGGCTGAAGCTGATGGCGGTGAGCCTCGACGCCGGGGTGGTGCGCGTGACGGGTAAAGGCAATAAAGAGCGACTGGTGCCGCTAGGCGAAGAGGCGGTAAGTTGGACCGCTCGTTATCTGAAAGAAGCGCGCCCGACTTTGATGGCCAAGAGCGTCAGCGACCAGGTGTTTGTCACCGCTCGCGGCGCGGGCATGACACGGCAGGCGTTCTGGTACCTGATCAAACGCCGCGCGCACGCCGCGCAACTGACCCGCCCGTTATCACCGCACACCTTGCGCCACGCTTTCGCCACGCATCTGCTCAACCACGGCGCGGACTTGCGCATTGTGCAGATGCTGCTCGGTCACGCGGATATTTCGACCACGCAGATTTACACGCATGTCGCGCGCGAACGCCTGAAAAAACTGCACGCGGCGCACCACCCGCGCGGCTGAATTAAACCCGGCCTGAAAGCCGGGCGAGATAAAACCACTCTTGCCCGGGTAGTGCTTGGGGGTTCGGGAACACGATAAAGCCATCGTCGTCAGCTACAACTTCGCTGCCATCCTGACGCACGCCGATTAACTCACCCGCGGCAACCGGGTCAAAGCTCGCCCACGCACGGCTGAAAGTATCGTCTACGTGTACCTTGTCAATCACTTGATACAAACGCAACGCTTCGGGATTGTTTTCAGCCGGTGGCGCGGGCTGTTCGATCAACCCCAGATGCGCCAACGTATTCAAAATCGCGCGATATGCCACTTGCGGCGCGGCGGGATCTTCGTGCTGGCCGCATTCCAGCGTCAACGCGCAACCGCCTGCCGAACGCATGTATTCGGTGGTGCCCACGCCATAACGTGGATCGGTATTCAGTCCGCGCGCTTCGGCCTCAATGGGATATTGCGCGACGCGGCGCTGCACACCTGCGGCATAAGTATCGAGCCAACCATCGACCAGACGACGCACGCCGAGGCGCAACGCCAGGGCTTCTTCGCGATCTGCTTGTGCAAACGGTTCCAGCCGGCCGGTGTTATTGTCCGGCCCGAGCATCACAAACGGCTCGCCCGGCGTATGAAACGAATGCAGATCGAGCAACACCTCGTGCTGCGCCAACAGTGGGCATAGCCAATTGGCAACGTGGTCTTCAAAATCGGTGGGCGCAGATTGCGGATAGAGATTGCGATTCAGGTTGCGGTCACCCATGCGCTGCTTGCGCGCGTAAGCGAGCGGATTGGTGATGGGCACCAGCGTGACGCTGCCTGCGACGATGTGAATTGTTCCGGCGTGGATTTCCGCCATCACGCGCTGAATCGCCTGCGTACCGCAGGTTTCGTTACCGTGCACGGCGCCAAGCACAATCAATTTCACGCCGGGCTGCAAGCCGGTAAACGAGCTTGAATAAAAAGAAATGTTCTGCGTATCCATGCCTAACCTTTACTGACTCAGCGCTTTAATCAACAGCGATACACTCGCAATCAACAGCAGTCCGCCCACCAGGCGCGTGACGTGCGCGGCCGACAAGCCATGATGCACGCGACCGCCCAAAAACAACACGCCCAACACCATCGGCAGGCTCACAAAATACGCGACCCATACTTCGCGCGACATCAACAAACCGGCCACTAGAAAAGAGATGATACGCGTGAGCCCTTCGATAAAAAACAGAGCCGACAAGGTCGCACGCAACGCGCTTTTGTCATGAATCCGGTGCGACAGATAAATGACATACGGCGGCCCGCCGGTGCCAAACAATCCGCCTACGGTGCCACCGGTTAAGGCCGCCGGGATTGCCCACGCTTGCGAAACCGGTTTGTCGCCGGGAAGATTCAACAGACTTTTAATCGCGAATAAAAAAACAAAAATCGCCAGCGCAATCAGCATTGGCGCTTGCGCCAGATTTACCAGCAGATGCGTGCCTATCACGACGCCGATCACGCTCGGCACAATCAAAATAAGCACTTCGCGCCAGCGCACCTGTTGACGATTCACCCCGCCGATTACCAGCGACGCAGTGAAGTCGAGAAGCAAAATTACCGGCACCTCAAACGTCAGCGGCAAAAACAGCGCCAGCAATGGCACAGAAATCAGACCCGAGCCAAAACCGGTAATGCCCCGAATAAAATACGCGACGATCAAAACTGCCGCCATTGCGGCAATCTGTTCCCAACTCACAGGCGCGCGCCGCGCTCGATGGTGATGCCAAGTTCCTTGATGCCGGGGACAATCGCGAATTTGGTCACTGAGACTTTCACCCAGGGTGAACCAAACTCGTTCAACACAATTGCCGCAACGTGTTCCGCCACCGATTCGACCAGCGTGATCGGCTGCGGCGTGTTGTGCAGGTATTCCTGAATGCGGTGCGCGACTGCGCCATAGTCGATGGTGTCGTGTACGTCGTCGCTATCCGCGGCTTTGCTGTGCGGCAGGCCGATTTCGAGATCGAGCCGCACCGGCTGCGGGATTTTGCGTTCCCACTCGTATATGCCGATAATGAGCTTGAGACGGAAATCCCGCAGAAATAATATATCCATACCAACCGTTCGCACCTACCAAAACCCGCCATTTTACTGACTTGTCCATGACCCCGCTGCTGTTTAATATGTTGCTCATTCTGGTTGCCTATTTATTAGGCTCATTGTCGTTTGCGGTGATCGTTAGTCGCAGGATGGGGCTGGACGATCCGCGCGGCTACGGCTCGGGCAACCCAGGCGCGACCAATATGTTGCGCAGTGGACGCAAATCGGCCGCTGCACTCACCTTGCTAGGCGATGCGTTAAAAGGCTGGGTTGCGGTATGGCTGGCAAAGAGCCTGGCGGTGCATTGGGGATTGATGGGCAGCATCGCCGCATGGTGTGGTTTAGCGGCGTTCATTGGGCATTTATTCCCGGTGTTTTTTGGCTTTAAAGGCGGCAAAGGCGTCGCCACGGCGCTAGGCGTATGGTTGGGATTTAACCTCTGGTTAGGCTTAGCCTGTATCGCTACATGGTTGGGGATGACCGCGCTGTTTCGCATCTCTTCGCTAGCCGCCCTCACAGCCGCTACCCTGGCGCCGATTTATACAGTACTCATCATGGGCTGGTCAGCATTCGCATGGGTAGCGTTAGTCATGAGCGTGCTGCTCATCTATCGTCACAAGCGCAATATTAAAAATCTGATTGCCGGCACAGAAACACGTATAGGACACGAGGGATAAATGGCTTTTTTTGATAAATCTATCGAGCACGCCAAGGATAGCCTCGCCGAGGTCTCGCGCGATGCGATCGACCGAGCGGGAGATCGCCTAGCAAACGTAGTACAAGTCGGGGTGGGACAAGCTGGCTCAGAACTGAAAGAAGTCATCTGGAAAGCGAGCCAAGAGATCGACTCCAAGCTCGACAAAATTTCTGATGAGTTGCATGCCCAACGTAAGTTCACCAAAGACGATGTGCGCGAAATGGTCGACTACGCCGGCGAACGTTTTGGCGCGGTAATGGATGCGCGCATGGCCCACGCCAAAATCGAAATTTCAGGCCTGGTTCAAGAAAAGGTCGAGTATTTCAAACACGAAATCGATAGCTTCTTTATCCAGCGCCAGCGCGACTTGGCACGTGAACGTCGGCAACTATTTATCAACATTGCCATCGCCATCTTCGCGTCACTCTCGTTGGGATTTGTCTCCTGGCTGTACCACCAATATCTCGGTGGCGACATGGATTTGTTCTCTCTATTCCGCATCATTTCGGCTTCACTCGCTGGCGGCTACGCTGCCTATTTGATAGGCAGATTAGTGCGCCGCTGGATGTCACTCTCGGAACATAAAAAAGACACGCTTTATGTGGTCAGCCGCTACTGGGGGGCCTTGCGCCCGGGTAGCGTTTTTGGCGCGCTAGTACTGGTCTGCCTGATGACTGCGCTGGTCGGATTTCTGCTGTTTCCGGAACAACTCGCCCGCCTCACAGGAGGAGAGCAGTTGCTAAAGTGGATTAGGACGGCTTTTCCAGGGGTTCGATAGTTCAAAGTGCTGGCTGTTAATTACTGCGATCCTAGCCTGATTTCTCAGTTCTCAGCTTTCATCATTCTTTATAAACACTGGGGACAAGCCTCCCGGCCCTCCCCAATAGCTCGTCATCGAATCGATAAATTGGCGGATATCTTTAGCCTGGGGTGGCTTAACCAAATAGGAGCGGGCGCCCAGCGCATAAGCTTTTTGGTGATCACGCGTTTCGTCCGATCCTGTCAGCACCACCACCACAATGGATTTAAGCCGGGGTTGCTGCTTGATCCAGCTTAAAACCTCAAAACCATCGAGATACGGCAATTTTAAATCGAGGAATATGACAAAAGGCAGCGGATATTTCTCCGAATCCTCATATTTGCCCTCGTGGGATAAATAATCGACTGCTTCCTGCCCGCTGGTCACCACCTCTACAGGATTCCCAATGCGAGCCGTCTCCAATGCACGTCGGAAAATAAAGACATCGTCTCGATCATCTTCAACTAGCAGGATGGTGTGGCCTAAATTCACTATAAATCTACCGCGGGCTTTACGCTTCGCATAATTGAATCCAAAATTTACTTCCGTTTTTACCGTCGGATTCGACGCCCACTGTGCCATTCATACGCTCCGCAGCTTTGCGCACGACGGCAAGACCTACGCCGCTTCCATCGTAGGGAGAGTCCGGATGTATTCGCTCAAACATCCGAAATAATCGATGCTGATATTTTGGATCGATGCCTACGCCTTCGTCTTCAACCCAAATTCGCACTTCGCCCCCACGCTTTTCTGACCATACGCGAATTTTAGGGATTGAGCCGGGCTCGACAAACTTGATTGCATTGGTCAACAAATTGGACAGCACCTGCGTCAAGGAAGGCTCATGACCCAGCACATCCGCCAGCGGCTCAATGACGATTTGTGCATTAGGAGGCTGCATAGAGGGATAGTGCTCTATTAGTTCGCGGACGAGTCGGTCGACTGAAACTACTTCAAGATGCAGCTCGCCTCGTGCCACGCGACTGAACGTGAGAACGTCGAGCGCCATTTTATCAAGACGGGAAGCGTTATTCGTGATGCGTTGCAGATATTCAATGGCATGGGGCTGTGACGCAAGAATATCACTGCAGTCTTCCAACAGAACTTTACTGTAGGCCTGCATGCCACGTAGTGGCGCGCGCAAGTCGTGGGAAACCGTATACGAAAATTCTTCCATTTGCGCGACAGCTTCACTGAGCTTGGCGGTGCGCTCCACCACGCGTAGTTCTAACTCTTCGTGCGCACGGCTTAATGCTTCTTGGGCTTTTTTTCGCGCTTCGTACAGCTGGGCGTTATCGATGGCTATCGCCGCCTGGGCAGCCACTCCCACAATAAGACGCTCTGAACGTTCCGTAAATATGTTGGGTTCGGGGTGACCAAAAAACAGGCCGCCAATCACTTCACCTGAGCGCGAAGTCACCGATACCGCCAAATAACTGCGGACCGGCAGGTGTCCGGCAGGCATGCCGTGATGCGGATCCATCGAACCGTAGCGAGGATCCTGGGTGATGTCATCGGACCGGACCACACCTTCGCCCCTAAAGGTAGGATTAAAAATGGGCGTGTTACGAGGCAATCCAAATTTCTCAAAAGCCGATCTGGGGGCACCCGAGAGCGTATACAGCACTAAAGATTCGCCCTTATCATTGATGACGTTGTAAAAGAACGCCCCAAACTTGGCATCGATTAATTGCGTGGCCGCATCGGTGACAGTTTGCACCAGCGTCTCGAGATTAAGCTGGGCGGCGATGGCGGTTCCGGTCTGGTTAAGCAGCTCAAGAATGCGACTTTCGTCTTTTAATGCCTCTTGAGTGCGCTTGACTTCATCGACGTCTGTATTGGTGCCGAACCAGCGCGTAATGTTCCCGTCCGCATCCCGAATGGGAAATGCACGTGAAAGAAACCAGCGGTATTGCCCCCCTACACTGCGCAGCGGAAACGTGTCTTCCCAAGGTTGGCCACTGGCCAGCGCATCCTTCCAAACGCGTACCACACGCGTCAAATGGTCAGCGTGATGCACCTTTTCCCAGCCCCAGCCTAGCATCTGCTCAAGCGTTGAGCCTGTGTATTCATACCAACGGCTGTTGTACCAAAAAATATGCCCGTCGGGTTCTGCCATCCAAGCGAGTTGCGGAATGGAGTTGGCCAAAGCGCGCAGCTCTTCTTCGCTCCGTCGCAATCCCTCTTCGGCATGTTTGCGTTGCGAAATATCTTCAATCACCCCAATAAATCGATTAGGTCGACCATGAGCATCGCGCAAGATAGAAACGGTGGTCAGACTCCAAACCCAAGTTTTATCCCTACGGTAATAACGCTTTTCCAGCGCGTACTCAGATATCTCTCCCGCCATTAAGCGGCTCATCAAGGCTTCGGTAGCGAGTAAATCGTCGCGATGTGTGAGTTCGCGAAAGGTACATTGGTAAAGCTCTTCCTGGGTGTAGCCCAATATCTCTGCGAATCTTCCATTCACTTGCTCAAAACGCCCGTTCAGGTTCGCGAGTGCCATGCCGACTGCAGCCTGAGTAAAACTCGCCCGAAATCTTTCTTCACTTTGGCGCAGCGCTTCTTCAATTCCCCGTTGGGCGGTGATGTCTTGGACCACCCCTGTCATACCAATGAGTGCGTTATTCGAGTAAGTGCCGCGCCCGCTCACTGCAATCCACGCTAACTCAGCAGCACGCGTAATCCGATATTCGATTTTGTAATCTGAATGCTCCGCCAAGGCCTTCTCGATTGTCACTCGAGCAATTTCGCGATCCTCTGTGTACAAGCATTCGCGTATTCTTTCCCGTGCGACGGGACGGCCAAATGGAAGTCCAAAGATTTCAGCAGCACGCGAACTTAGCGTAACCAGATCGGTAGAGGTGTCCCAACTCCAGTCCCCTAACTGGCCCGCTGACAATGCGATGTGCAGGCGATGTGTGCTTTCAAGCGTGGCTTCTTCAATACGTTTGCGTTCGGAAATGTCATTGAAAAATATGGCAACTTGTCGGTTATCGGGTCGCCCAACCCGAAAGGCATATACCTCATACCAACGCCCCAAGGCTTCGGCGCGTTCTTCGAGGCGCGCAGATTCACCGGTCAGCGCAATCTTCCCGTAAACATCAAACCAATGCTGCTCGTGATCGGGGGCAAGCTCCCGCATGCGCTTGCCTCTTGCGTCTGAAAGACCAGTTTGTCGTTCAAAGGCGGCATTTATTTCTAAAAACCGATAATCAATTGGACTTTTGCTTTCGTCAAAAATGACTTCGATAATACAAAACCCCTGGTCCATTGACTTGAACAAAGTGCGGTAACGTTCTTGCGTATTTCTTAGGCTGATTAGATTTCTTACCCGGACTAGCAAATCCTTTTCAGAAAAGGGTTTCTCGACAAAATCCTGCGCACCCTGTTCGAGCAATCTTATTTTAAGTTCCTCATCGGCCTTGGCAGATAAAAGCAACACGGGAACATCAGCCAACTCAGGGTGTTGACGTAACGCTGCCATCATCTCGCCGCCGCTAACCTTAGGCATCATGATGTCGGCAACGATAAGCGAAGGACTTTCAGCTAACGCTAACTCCAAACCCTGTTGCCCATCAAAAGCCTGGATGACGTGATATTCGGCGAGCAGACTTTCGGCGATAAACTGATTCATCTCACGGTTATCTTCGACAACTAACACGCACGGTTTTGCACGCTTATTCAATCTTTTAGTACTCGACAAAGTCCGGGTTTCGCCGGTATAGGCGATGGGGCGTAGCTCTTCGATAAAACCTTCAACCACGCCTCGGTCGAGGTGGTGCGTGGGGTCGAAAATAGAAACCGGGGCCAGCTGGGATAACCGATAAAGAGGAAGCGTGGTTTGGAAACAAGCTCCGCCCAACTCTGAAGCCTGGGCTTCAAGTGTGCCCCGGTGCATTTCGACAAACTCTTTGGCGATGGCGAGGCCGAGGCCTGTGCCCGCAAACTGGCGAGTCAAACCGCCTTCCCCCTGCCTGAATCTTTCAAAAATCGTTTGCCGCAACTCAGGCGGCACTCCTGGCCCAGAGTCTTCAATCAATAGCATGAGCGCTTTGTGTTGCACCTGAAGCTTAGTGCGCACCTTGCCGCCGTCGGGCACAAATTTAAACGCGTTGGAGAGCAGGTTCATTAACACCCGTTGAAACTTTTCGGGATCTATGGCGCACACTATTTCGTGTGGGACATCCATCAAAAAAGTGATCTTGCGTTCTTTAGCCAAGGCCTCGAAGTGCGACGCAGTCCATCGAACTAATGAAGCGATGTCCGTGTCCTGAAGTTCGATTTTGAGCTTACCCGCTTCAAACTTTGAAATATCCAAAAGGTCATTAACATGTTTTAACAACATGCGCGCATTGCGCGCGATCACTCGCGCAGACTCCTGGCGCTGGACAGGCGTCATCGCCGCTTCGTTATGGATCAATCTATCGGCGGGGCCGATCACCAACTGCAACGGAGTGCGCAGTTCATGGCCGACGTTCGCAAAAAACTGTGTTCTGATCTCATCCAGCTCGCGGATACGCTCTAAGAGAG
Source organism: Thiobacillaceae bacterium (assembly GCA_031366105.1). Taxonomy (GTDB): domain Bacteria; phylum Pseudomonadota; class Gammaproteobacteria; order Burkholderiales; family Thiobacillaceae; genus Thiobacillus. The sequence goes on from JANLZE010000103.1 coordinate 73,389, forward strand.
CATGCAAATCTTTATTTTTGTTGGTGACTTCCTGTTCATAGATTTTCTTCTCAGTGATGTCGCGCGCTTCAGATACGAGGAAGACCACCTGACCTGAGGCGTCCTTGACCGGAATCAGCGAGAAATCGATAACGATGGTTTCAGTGCCATTGGCGCGGCCGTAAATCTCTGCGTCATAGCGGATAAATTCGCCTTGGGCCGCACGGGCGATGGCATGCTTCAATGTTTTTTGAGTCTCCTCGGAGACCGCCCACCAGAAACATTGCCAAAAAGGTTTGCCTTCAACGCCGGCCAGCGTTAAGCCCGCGCCTTCTAACGCCGCGCGATTCACTTCTAAAAGCGTACCGTTCGCATCGAGGATCGCGACGAATTGATACATTTCGTCCAATGCAATGCGCGCCAATTTCTCACGATATTGTTGGGGAGTATCGGTCGCCAGGATTTCCGTTTCACGTACTTTAAAAGTGGAACTCATTTCAGTAGCTGGCATCACGTAAGCCAAGAAAGAAGGCTAAACAAGATAAGGGCGGGTGAATCAGTATAAATTTAGCCGACATCTCGCTTACCGACAACTGGCTAAGACTTTCGTTGAGCTTCAAAAAATTGGGATGCGTCTACCCGGGGGAGGGGCGGCGTAATACCTAAACCATGTTTGAAGCAAACGAAAATGTCTCTTTTCAAACACTACACCCTATCTGAAGCAGGAATCCGGGGCACGCATTACAAGGTCCAAAACATCGCGGCTACCGCAATTGCCATGACTAATGTGGCGAGCCAACCCAATATCTTGAGCTTGGGGGTAATGGTGAATGCGCCCATAATTTCGGGCCGCACTGCCATCAACATCATCACCGCCATGATGGGCACCGAGATTACGCCGTTGATCACCGCACTCCAATAAAGCGCCTTGATCGGATCCATCGGAGTGAAGCCCAACGCGATGCCTACCAAGGTTGAGATCGCAATGATGCCGTAGAATTTTTTGGCCATTGCGGGTTTAAGTTGCAGACCTTTTCTCCACTTGAATGCACCCGCCATCGCATACGCCGCTGAGCCTGCCAACACCGGAACGGCGAGCAAACCAGTACCAATAATCCCCGCGCTAAACAGCCAAAAAGCAAAGTCTCCCGCAATTGGTCGAAGCGCGGCAGCCGCTTCTGACGATGTTTGAATGTTTGTGATGCCATGCGCATTCAGGGTTACCGCGGCGGTGAGGATGATAAAAAACGCCACCAAATTTGAAAAACCCATGCCAACATAAGTGTCGATTTTTATTCTGCGAAAATTCAGTTTGGCTTGCTCAGGTGCTTTCTTAATGGGTTGCGCGTTAGGGTCGGCCAGTAGTTCCTCCACTTCTTGTGAGGCCTGCCAGAAGAATAAGTAGGGGCTAATCGTGGTGCCAAATACGGCCACCACCGTAGTGATGTATTCGGTTTTCCAGGAGAGGTGCGGCATTAGCGTGCGGACCAATACGTCCGCCCAGGGCACATGCACCACAAACACCGTGGCGACATAAGCCAGTAAAGCTAGCGTCAGCCATTTGAGAATGCGAACGTATCGACGATACGGCACGAATATTTGCAATATCAACGACACCAATCCAAAACCTATCGCATACGTTTGCGCGGAGCCACCCACAATCAACGTCATGGCGTGGCCCATTGCGGAAACATCGGCAGCAATATTGATGGTGTTGGCGACGAGCAATAATCCGACGATGCTATACAAGAGCCAAGCGGGAAAATGCTGACGAATATTAGAGGCGAGCCCGTGACCGCTTACGCGGCCGATTCTAGCGCTGACAATTTGAATGCCGACCATAAGCGGATACGTAAACAGTACCGTCCACAACATCGAAAAGCCGAATTGCGCACCGGCCTGCGAATAAGTGGCAATGCCACTTGGGTCATCATCAGCCGCGCCGGTGATTAATCCCGGGCCCAGCTTTTTCAGCCAGGAGTCTTCACCAGATGTCTTTAATGTTGAAGGCTGTGTCAGTTGCATATTTGTATTGTTTTTGAATGAGATCGGTCTCTACCAATGAGAAAGACTTATGAGTCAGCCCGCAATTCGCAACTGTCCTTAGTTTCGAGTGCCCTCAACTCGCCGGTGATGGGGCCACCCTCGGGCACTACTAAGTAGCAAGCCTGGAGACTGTCCGCAATGCAAGCGCATCGCGGACTGCTTGCAAGCTATTTTATTGCTGGATTAATTTCAGTCGCGCTTCTGGTCATTACTAATTACAGGACCTACTGCGAGAGCAGGAGTCTGCGGGCTGGCGTTTTCGGCGCCTTCATGAAACGCCACCCACCATTCACAATCGGCCAGTCCCTGCATGCCTTTAGAAATGACTGTTCGGCTTGTACCTTTGCCAGATTCATCAGCCACAATAGGCTTCAGGTTATGGAAAATAGCCCCAGGGGTCAGCGCAGCACAGGTGCCACCATGGATATGTCCAATATGGGCACTACCGGGTTTTAGGCCGCTGAGTGTGACGATGACTTTAGACGTGTCGTCGTGTTCATCAGAAACCAGGGTCGCCCGGCCTTTGACGACATTTACGCCGTAGTTTTTAAGGGCATAAGGCGTACCGCCCAGAACTGCGCTCGCTTTTACGCCTTCTGCCCAAGCTGCAGAAGCAGCGACGGCCATACACATACTTAATAAACTTGCGGCAAGAGACGAGCTACGTGTTTTCATGTTTATTCCTTTAGTTAAAATTTAGTTAAAACCGTACAAATTTACGGGTTAGGAGGGCGTAACTCCACATGCGATTTTATGCGTGTCGATTTGATAAATCTGGTCCTACAACAAAATCAGAATTTGTACCTTCGCGCGTCGAGTCCATTTAAATGTTTACATCTGTGCCGCCACCGCCCGCCCAAACGCCGAACACGAAATTTGCGACGCGCCTTCCATCAACCGTGCAAAATCATACGTGACCTGTTTGGCCGCAATCGCTTTCTCCATGCCACTCAAAATCAAATCGGCGGCTTCGATCCAGCCCATGTGACGCAGCATCATCTCAGCAGACAAAATCAACGAACCGGGGTTCACGTAATCCTTACCCGCATACTTGGGCGCGGTGCCGTGGGTGGCTTCAAACATCGCTACGGTGTCGGACAAGTTCGCGCCGGGGGCAATGCCGATGCCGCCAACTTCTGCGGCTAGTGCGTCAGAGATGTAGTCGCCGTTCAGATTGAGCGTGGCGATCACGTCGTACTCTTCGGGGCGCAGCAGGATTTGCTGCAAAAAAGCATCAGCGATCACGTCCTTGATCACGATGTCGTTCGGCAATTCCATCCATGGGCCGTCGCCAATCAGCTTGCCACCGAATTCGCGCGCGGCAAGTGCGTAGCCCCATTTTTTGAAGCCGCCCTCGGTGAATTTCATGATGTTGCCCTTGTGGACCAGTGTTACAGAACTGCGCTGGTTATCAATGGCGTATTGAATCGCTCGACGGATCAATCGCTCTGAGCCTTCGATCGACACCGGTTTGATGCCAATCGCGGAAGACTCTGGGAAACGGATTTTTGTGACCCCCATTTCCTGCTGCAGAAACGCGATGACTTTTTGCACTGCCGGAGAATTCGCTTCCCACTCGACTCCGGCGTAAATGTCTTCGGTGTTTTCGCGGAAGATCACCATATCGACTTTTTCCGGCGCCTTCACCGGTGACGGCACACCGGTGAAATAGCGCACCGGACGCAGGCACACATATAGGTCCAGCATCTGCCGCAGCGCCACGTTCAGCGAACGCATGCCACCTGAGGTGGGCGTGGTCAGCGGGCCTTTGATCGACAGGATGTACTCCTTGACCGCCGCTACCGTTTCATCCGGTAGCCACACATCCGCGCCATATACCGTGGTGGCTTTTTCGCCTGCATACACCTCCATCCAGGCGATCTGGCGTTTGCCACCATAGGCCTTGGCCACCGCCGCATCGACCACATGGCGCATCGCCGGCGTGATGTCCACGCCAGTGCCGTCGCCCTCGATGAACGGAATGATGGGTCGGTCGGGCACATTCAGCGTGTTGTCGGCGTTGACAGTGATTTTGTCGCCGACGGGAATTTTGATGTGTTGATATACGGCAGATGAGGCGGTCATGATTACTCGCAATAAACGTTAAAATGGAATTTTGTCTCGACCGAAGTGGCACGTCTTATTCTATTTAACAAACCCTACGGCATCCTCAGCCAGTTTACGGCGGAGGGCCGTTTTGAAAGCCTCGCCGGGTTTGGCTTCCCATCGGGCGTGTATGCCGCCGGGCGGCTCGACGCCGACAGCGAAGGCCTGTTGATTTTAACCGATGACGGCACGCTCCAGCACCGCATCGCCCACCCCACGGCCAAATTGCCCAAGACCTACTGGGCCCAGGTGGAAGGCGTACCGGACGAAGCGGCACTAACGGTGTTGCGACAAGGCGTCGATCTAAAAGATTTTGTTACGCTGCCTGCCGAGGTGAGGATAATCGCCGAGCCTGTGTTGTGGCCTCGTACGCCCCCCATCCGCACTCGCCGTGACATCGCCACCAGCTGGCTTGAAATCATCATCCGCGAAGGCAAAAACCGCCAGGTGCGCCGCATGACCGCGAGCGTGGGATATCCCACTCTCCGGCTGGTGCGGGCGGCTATTGGGAATTGGACGGTGGGTAAGTTGCAACCGGGGGTTTGGGAGGAACCCCTGCTGGATAATTACTTGCTTTCGCCTGATACCTTGACATGAACTAACAAGTAACAAAAAAAGCCACACGGAAGTGTGGCTTTTCTCCGAGCAAAAAAACTTATTTTGCTACTGCATTCCCTGCTTCTGAAGCGTGAGCTGCAGCGTGACGGACGTGCTTGTGATGACGTTTTACATGATGACGATGCTTAACGTGATGCACTTTTTTATGCGTAACAACGACCTTCTCAGGGGTCGTAGTGGTTGTGGTAGTTGTTGCATCAGCAGCAAAAGCCGAAGCGCTAAACAAGCTAACCGTCGCAGCAGCCATCAGACTAACTAATAATTTATTCATGGTGTGGTCTCCTATAAGTTTGAAAGGTATGCAACTCGGGTCTAGTGCATAGATCGCTTTTTACGCCGCAAACCTTACGCCAATCTTACAAGTACAACGGTTATGTAATTAGCCTCGCCAGCGTGATCATTTCAGCCAATGCTGATGATTGGTAACCGTACAAACCCTGAGTCCTCAAGTAAGAATTTCGCCAATAGCCTTTATTTGATGCTGGATAGCGTTTTTTTCCAGTATGGCCAATGGCAAACCCAGAAACACATGCACGCGGCTAATGATCTGCCGATAGACTTTCTCGAAAACACGCCGCTTGTCTTCATCAGTACCTTGCGCGGCTGCGGGGTCTTCGAATCCCCAATGCGCCGAAATCGGCTGGCCGGGCCATATCGGGCATACCTCGCCCGCGGCGGTGTCGCAGACAGTGATAATGAAATCCATTTTCGGCGCGCCGGGTTGCGCGAACTCATCCCAACTTTTGCTGCGCAGGTTTTCAATCGGGTAACCCGCTTGCTGTACTTGTTCAATCGCAAAGGGATTCACTACACCGCCCGGATGGCTGCCGGCGCTGAAGCCTTGATATCGGCCTTTGCCCATCGTCGTCAGCAATGCTTCAGCCATGATGCTGCGTGCGGAATTGCCGGTGCACAGGAAAAGTACGTTGTAGATTTTGTCGGCCATCATGAGTCTAGTTTCTGCAAATAATCCGTCAGCAGCAAGCGCCGGTTGTGTTTTGATTCGTATTAGGCAGACAGCATGGCGCGCTGTCTTTTTGCACCACTTTCGCCAATGGAACACAACATGCCGTGGGATCTGCGGCCTCTTTTTGGTTTTCGCCGAATACAGAAATGCTATCCAGCGTATGGAACGTTTCCCACGCAATACCTTGCGGATCCGTAACCCAATACTTGTCCGACTTGGCGTAACAACACGCCGTGTCCGTTTCTTCGGTCAGGTCGGCTTGCAAGCTTTGCAAGCGCTGGTGCATCTCGGCGAGCTCTTCCGGCGACTCGACCTGCACGCCCAGGTGGTTCAACCCGAGTTCAGCGCTGCGTTGCGAGATCGCAAAGTTCACGCACGGGTCGTCGAGCATCCACTTGGCATAGTCGGACTTGGTGACGGTGGGCTGAGTCGAAAACATCGCCGAGTAAAAGCCGATGCTTTCATTTAAATTCTCTACGGAGACATGTACATGCAGGCGTTTCATAGTGACCTCTCTTCAGTGGTAGAACAAGCCGGTGTGTTAACCGGCGAACAAGGATTCCCCCCACAACAGTTCGTGGTGAGAAATGTGAGTAGCGCATTCATTGTGGCGAAGTTAGCGGCATAGATCACGAAGCGGCCGTTTTGCCGCGAGCGCACCATATTGGCGTGCGCCAGCTCTTTCATATGGAAAGACAATGACGACGGCGCAATGCCAGTCGCTTCACTGATCTTGCCGGCTGACATTCCCTCAGGGCCTGCTTGCACCAAGGCACGGAAGATGGCGAGACGGGAATCCTGGGCGAGCGCGGCCAGTGCGGTAACAGCAGATTTCGTTTTCATATTTCAATAATAGTTGAAATATGAAAACAATTGCAAGCAATAAATGCAGTTAGGCCGTAACTGGTAAATTATTCCTTGGTTGGCTTGGGCTATTGGTCCTTAGCGCGCTCGGGAGTCTTGGAGCCAAATTCGCAGGTTCGCCCTTGAGTATCCAATCGAACATAACGCCACTTTTTTTCCACAGGTTGGCGTTTGCACTAAACTTGGTCGAGTTTCACAGCGAAGCCGCAATACTTTGTCATCCTAGCGCTTATCCTTTGGGTTGATATCGGATTCTTAGGCTCCACGGGAGGTGAATGGTCATATGAGCACAATCTGGAAACCCCACGTAGTCGTCGCCGCATTAGTCCAGCAGGACGGCCGCTTTTTGATGGTGGAAGAAACCACTGAGGAAGGCATCCAATACAACCAGCCTGCCGGACATCTGGAAGCGAGCGAATCCCTAATCGACGCGGTCGTGCGCGAGACGCTGGAGGAAACCGCGCACCACTTCGTGCCCGAAGCCTTGCTGGGGATTTATCGCTGGCGTGCGTCGCAGCATGATCGGGTGTATTTGCGCTTTGCATTCACCGGGCACATTACGAGCTTTGATGCTGGACTCGCGTTGGACGCGGGGATCTTGCGCGCACTGTGGATGACGCCTGCCGAGATTGAGGCGGTAAAGCCGCAGCACCGCTCTCCGCTGGTTTCGCAGTGCATTGCCGATTATTTAGCCGGGCGTCATTACCCACTCGATGTGTTGACCCATTATAAGGATGAGGACGCATGACTCGTCGTATCGTCGTGGGGATGTCCGGTGGGGTCGATTCCTCGGTAGCGGCGTATTTGTTGAAGCAGCAAGGGCACCATGTGCTCGGCGTGTTCATGCGCAATTGGGAAGACGACAGCGACGATTGCCCGGCGCGGCAAGATTTTTTGGATGTACTCGCGGTAGCGGATGTAATTGGACTCGAAGTCGACGCCGTAAATTTCAGCGCCGAATATAAAGATCGCGTGTTCTCGTATTTTATCGCCGAATTGCAGGCCGGGCGTACACCTAATCCGGACGTACTGTGCAATGCCGAAATCAAGTTCAAGGCGTTTCTGGATTTCGCTCTCGCACAAGGCGCGGAAAAAATGGCGACGGGGCATTACGCACGACTGGAGCAGCGCAATGGCCTGACGCACATGCTGAAAGCTTACGATCACACCAAAGATCAGAGCTATTTTCTATATCGGCTGACGCAGCAACAAATCTCCCGTGCGCTATTTCCATTGGGCGAAATGCCAAAAACTGAAGTGCGTAAAATCGCCCATGCAATCCATCTGCCCAATGCGACCAAAAAGGATTCCACCGGGATTTGCTTTATTGGCGAACGCCCGTTTCGCGCCTTTCTGGAGCAGCATCTGCCCAAAGAACCCGGCAGCATGCAAACGCCAGAGGGTAAAACCGTCGGTGAACATCAGGGCTTAATGTATTACACGCTCGGGCAGCGCCAAGGTCTGGGTATCGGTGGTCAAAAAGACGGTGACGGCGAGCCGTGGTTTGTCGCTGCGAAAGACTTGGCGACCAATACCCTGACCGTTGTGCAGGGGCACGGGCATCCGCTCCTGTTAAGCACGACGGTCGCCTCCAGTCAGCTCAATTGGATTAGCGGCAGCCCACCCGACCCCAACAAAACCTATACAGCCAAAACCCGCTATCGCCAGAGCGACGCCGCCTGCCGCATCATTAAGCTGGACGACTATACGTTGGAACTCGTATTCGACACCCCACAGTGGGCCGTTACACCAGGCCAGTCCGTCGTTTTATACCGCGACGAGGTTTGCTTGGGCGGGGGTGTCATTACATAAACCAGTAAATTTACTTAGGCATACAAATCACATCTTGTTCTACTTTTTTATCAATAGGATTGTATATTTTTGGGTCAATCCCTAACGACTCGTAACCTAACCGTTGCGCTCTATACTCTGCGATCATTTTGGAGACACGATCTGCGTAACAGCGTCTTTTGGTCTCTTTACCCAGACTACCCCCCGTCCAAACAACATCCTCCAGCATGTTATTTACAATATCAAATCCAGAAAATGGGTACTGAGTTGGATCACTCTCGTACTCGTTTCGCCTCAAATGGATTGTTTTGCGGTCCCAATCCGACAGCTGCCGTATTTGCCATCGACGAGGCTCCATTTTTCCGCCATCGAGATTTTCCTCAAACGTGAATAAATACCCGCGTTTAAAGATTAATAGATATGGGCTACCTCGCCGCATGGCATCAAGATTGGTATTCAAATTTGGGCCCCATGCCGGAAATATGAAATATCCATTACGGTCGGTTACCGCTTCCATCACTTTAATGTTTACGGTAGTGATAGTTGAAGGATGAAATCCCCCTATCGTAGTTTCAAGTGTCCAGCTAGCAGTTATTACTGCTCCATTAATAGGCTCGCCTGTTATCTGGTCAACTACTTTGCCTTTGAACGCCTCCCCTATGAAGAATGCTGGTGTCCAAAAAATTATTAATATTAAGCAGACAAGAAGGGATACCAGCGCGGCAATCCACGTTTTATATTTTTTTTTCATACTTTTCTTAGGTCGCTATCCCTCAAACAGAATTTATTGGTGCGAGAGATCGTTAAGCATTGCAGAGTAAGCAAAGCGGCGCTTGACGTTACAATTCGGCTTTTACCCCAAGTTGTGTACATGTCCGACGAGTCAAAAGCCGCTACCAGTAACTTCATTCGCCATATTATTGAGGGTGATCAAGCCAGTGGCAAATTTGCCTCGCGCCACTGGCAGGGCAGGCCGGGGTTGGGCACCGAACAGATAGTCAGTGCGCCTGACCCGGCCAGCATCCGTACGCGCTTCCCCCCAGAGCCCAATGGCTATTTGCATCTAGGCCATGCCAAATCTATTTTTCTAAACTTTGGGTTAGCGCGTGATTACGCGGGCGTGTGTCACATGCGCTTTGACGACACCAATCCAGAGAAAGAAGAACAAGAGTATGTCGATTCGATACTCGACGCGGTGCATTGGCTCGGTTTTGATTGGGGTGAGTATTTATATTACGCATCGGATTATTTCGACTGGATGTTTGCCTGCGCTGTTTCGTTGATTCGCTCCGGTCATGCGTACGTGGACTCACAATCCGCCGATCAGATTCGTGCGCTGCGTGGCACCTTGACCGAACCAGGACAGAATAGCCCGTTTCGCGACCGTAGCGTGAAGGAAAATCTCGATCTTTTTGCGCGCATGAAGTCGGGTGAGTTTGCGGACGGCGCACATGTGCTGCGCGCCAAAATCGATATGGCGTCCGGCAATATCAATCTGCGCGACCCGGTCATCTATCGCATCCGCCACGCCACGCATCACCGCGCAGGTGACGTCTGGTGCGTTTATCCGCTGTATACCTTCGCGCATCCGATCGAAGACGCGCTGGAAAACATCACGCACTCAATCTGCACGCTGGAATTTGAAGCGCAGCGGCCATTTTATGATTGGTTGCTAAACACTCTCGCCGACAATGGCCTGTTCACGCGTCCGCTGCCGCAACAGATCGAATTCGCGCGGCTGAATCTCACTTATATCGTGCTGTCCAAACGCAAACTGATTCAGTTGGTGGATGAAAAATACGTAACGGGTTGGGACGATCCGCGCTTGCCAACGCTAGTTGGCGCGCGTCGGCGCGGTTATTCAGCAGCAGGCTTTAAGCTGTTTACCGATCGCATCGGCGTGTCCAAATCCGATGGCTGGATCGACTACAGCGTTTTCGAAGACGCGCAACGCGAGGTGTTGAATGAGTCTGCGCCGCGCCGCATCGCGGTACTCGATCCGATCAAATTAATCATCGACAATTATCCGGACGGCCAGTCGGAAGACTGTTTCGCGCCCAATCATCCGCAGCAGCCTGAGCTGGGCAAGCGCGCGGTGCCCTTCTCGAAAGAGTTGTGGATCGAACGCGAAGACTTCAGCGAAGCGCCGCCCAAAGGTTATTTCCGGCTGTTCCCGCCTCGTCTGGACGCGGCGGGCATCATGCAACTCGGCAACTCGGTGCGGCTACGCTACGGCTTTGTAATCACCTGCACCGGCGTCGATCACGCGGCCGACGGCACCCTCACGGCTGTGCATTGCGACTATTTGCCGGATACCAAATCCGGCACCCCGGGCTCAGACAGCGTCAAGGTCAAAGGCAATATTCATTGGGTAAGCGCTGCACACGCCTACTCGGCCGAAGTGCGACTCTACGATCGCTTGTTTTCAGTGCCGCAACCAGGCGCAAATGATGGCAATTTTCTCGATGATCTGAACCCGAATTCTGTCACCACGATCACCGCGCAACTCGAACCCGCTTTACGCGACGCCCGAGCTGAAGATTGCTTTCAATTCGAACGCCACGGGTATTTTGTTGCGGACCGACGCGACAGCCAATCTGGCGCACCGATATTTAACCGCACCGTGACACTGAAAGACTCGTGGGCCAAAGCAGATAAGTAAATTCAGACGCGCGCCGCGGGTTGAATGAAATGCTCGCGGTAATACTTCAACTCTTCGATGGATTCGTAGATATCGGCCAACGCTTCGTGCTTGCTGCCTTTTTTAAAGCCTTCCGCCAGTCCTGGCCGCCAACGTTTGGCCAACTCTTTCAACGTGCTGACATCCAGATTGCGATAGTGAAAAAACGCTTCAAGCTTGGGCATGCAACGCGCCATAAAACGGCGGTCCTGGCAGATCGAATTGCCGCACATTGGCGACACGCCCGGCGCAATATGCTGGCGCAAAAAAGCCAGCATTTGTGCCTCCGCTTCGACCTCGTTCAATTGTGAGGCGCGAACCTTGTCGATCAGGCCGGACTTCCCGTGGGTACTTTTGTTCCAGTTGTCCATGCCGTTCATTATTTCTTCGCTCTGGTGCACGACCAGTACCGGCCCTTCGGCAACGGTATTGAGGTCGGCGTCGGTCACGACTATTGCTAATTCGATGATGCAATCGGTCTCAGGAAAGAGGCCGGTCATTTCCATATCCAACCAAAGTAGGTGTGTGGGATTCAGTGCCATTATTTGTTTACCTGTTAATACGAAATTGGATTTTCCCACATCGAGAGACTGGCAGGATATCGGTTTATACCCTTCGCAATAGCTCGTTTACCTGCCCGCCCCAAGGCTTAAGTGCCATGAAGCGATGGTTGACTTGAGCTATCCTACCGTCGGGCGCTTGCAATAAGGTGGTTGGAACAGTCATGACGGAAAGGGCGGGGGCTTGCGCGGGCTGCGTATCCACATCAACGACCACCACTCGCAGCAGCATTTGTCGCGACGTCCCTGATGACTTGTCCACTAAAACGCGGCGGCTGCCCGGCGGCCATCGATCATGCAACCGAGTACATAATCCCGCACCTGCCGGTAAGGCCGCCGCGGGCCGGATCAGACGGTACACAGCCGCCCAATGTGGCATAAATCGGTTTAAGCGAAATGCGACGGTTTGAACGCCAGCATCTGATTGCGCTGGGCAGGCACAGATTCGATTTTGGTGAGCGGCGTGTGCGCGCGCAGTCAGTGCCGCCAGTCGCGCCATGTCGAATTAGGATAAGAGCTTCTCCGTTGTGCATCGCGAAAAGGGGTTCAAGCCAACGAAAAAGTCAAGCCAGCGGGAGCGGTAGTTGTTCCTAGACCTGGCGCATGGGCTTAAATTCGTGAAGCAAAAAGGGCCGGACTTCGCCAACCCTGAAATTTTTTCATCTGAAACGAACGCTACTTCCGCATGTAATTCCGACGCCGCGCCATTGCACCGACAAGACCCAGACCCGCGAGCATCATAAGGTAGGTCTCGGGTTCGGGCACGGGCGTGAGCAGCAACGCGCGACAGATGGATTGGCCTGTCGAGTTGTTGCAAGAATTGGCAGCGATCTGGCCCAAGTCATTAATATCATTGGCCTGGGTGATTATCCAACCTGACAGCGGGTCTATCAAACTGTTGAGGTCGAGCATGGTGCCGTCGCTGTATAGAAAGGCATGTCCAATCGCATCCCCGGCGATCTGAGAATAGCCTACGATCTGCCCCAGTTTGTTGATGGCATTGGCGGAGCTATTCGAGCCGCCCAGCGTGCCGAGGTCCATCATGCCGCCCGGGCCATATAGGAAAGCATGGGAGAGGCCACCGACGGCGATGGCGGACCCGCCCACGATCTGTCCAAGGTTATTAATGTCGTTAGCGCTGCTGCGGGTGCCTCCCAAAGTACCGAGGTCAGTCAGACCACCTCCGCTGTATAGAAAGGCATGAGTGGTGGCATTGCCTGTGAGGTCCGAACTGCCTACGATCTGGCCGCTGTCGTTGATGCCAGTGGCCCTAGTATAGTAGCCTCCGAAGCTGCCTAGGTCGGTCATACTGCCGCCGCTATAGAGGAAAGCACGGCTATCTGTAAAACCCGCGACCTGACCACTCGCGTTAACATCACTTCCGCGGCTAGAGGGGGGAAGGCTGCCAGGCAAGGTGCCGAGGTAAGTAACGGAGCCGTTGGTAGAGAGGAAGGCCTGGGGGATGTAAGTTGCTCCATTATAGCCTGTGACTTGCCCGCTGTCGTTGATGGCTAATGCCACGCTAGCGTCTCCGACGCCGAGGTCCGACATCACACCGCCGCTGTAGATGAAGGCATGCTGGCGGTAGGCATTGCCTGGGCGGAGGGTGGGGGAATTGCCAACGACCTGACCGCTGGCGTTGATGCCATAGGCCTCGCTACCATAGACGCCACCTAAGGTACCGAGGTCAGTAACGGTATAGCTCGGCGCGGCTTGGACTGCGCCACATGATAATGCTACAACCGCTGACATAGCGGCCACTATAAGTTTCATTTGTATCGGTTGCATTTTATTCTCCTCAGAAACTCAGCCCTAATGGAACAAGAAACAGTTGCTTAGTATGCCTTATGACATTGCATCACACCCCTAATTTTCTACAAAATATACGTCGATTGTTACTGGCATGTGAGGGGCGCAGCTAACACCTTACGAATGTGCCGACAGGTGCGCAGCACATCGCTGAGATAGTGGAATAAATCTTGGCTCGTCAGTTCGCGCGAGTCATCCTGGCCGAGGACAGCGCCGCGGCACGATGGGCTACGCCGCTCGAACAGGTCTGCTCGCGACACGTCCGACCTGTGATGACGCTGGAACGCCTCAATGCCGAATTGGAAACCATTCGGCATTCGCCATGCGTAATCGGCGTATGACCGCGAAAAAGCTGAAGGCGTGGCATGTATCGGCGCCAATCCGGGACGCAAAGGATAAACTGGTCGCAGAACTGTCGATTTCAGCCCCGCCCACCGCCACAATCCCTACTTGGTCGAGGCGCTGAAGAAAGCCGCCTCGCTCACCCCGTGCTACATTGGGTTATCAAGCCAGGCTAGTCTGCATTTAACCGTGAACCAATCCATAGATGGCCGAGCCAGTGACGTCCCATTCCAGACAGCGCTTAATTAATCAAGAATCGCTTGTCACGGACGCAAGCCATACTCATGATTCAGGGGATAATAGAAACATCCCATCATTATTATGGAGTGAATCGCCGTGAAAAAAACCCTTCTCTCACTCGGTTGCCTATTGCTGGTGGCAACACACGTTAGTGCGATGCCGTTTGAAAAAGGCGACCCCAAGGCGGGCAAGGCACTGCATGACAAATCCTGTGTCGCCTGTCACGACAGCAAAATGTATACACGGGTGGATCACAAGGTTAAAACCGCTGCACAACTCGCCGGCCGGGTATCAGGCTGCAATGCCAACACCGGCGCGGGCTGGTTCCCGGAGGAGGAGCTGAACGTAAGCGCCTACTTAAATCAGCAGTTTTATAAATTTAAATAAGGTCATCGTATGAGTGACATTTTGGAAGGCCTGATGCGCAAAAAGTGCGCGCCGTGCGAGGGCGGCGTAGCGCCAATGACCGATGCCCAGATTGGCCCCATGCTGAAGGGCCTAACGGGTTGGCAACGTGAGGGTCTTAAAATATTCAAAGAATATAAATTTAAAGATCACTATCAGACTCAGGCTTTCACCAACGCTGTGATGTGGGTATCGCATCGCGAAGACCACCATCCCTACATGCTGGTGGGCTATAACACTTGCCGGGTCGAGTTCTGGACGCATGCGATCAATGGCCTGTCGGAAAATGACTTTATTTGTGCGGCCAAAGTGGATTCGCTACTGGACATTTGAACACGCTTCAAGGCCAGGTCATCGCGGCCTATAGCCGTCGCTTCATCGTCGAAGTCCCCCATCACGGTCCCATCCGCTGCCAGGTTCAAGGGCGGCAATTGCGCGTTGTGTGCGGAGATGTGGTGAACCTGTTTTTGACAGGTAAAGAGGGCGTAATCGAAAGCATGGAGCCCCGCTACAGCCTGCTGCATCGTAGCGATCTGTTCCGCAGCAAACCCATTGCCGCCAATGTGACGCAAATTGCGGTAGTAGTCGCGGCGCGACCGAGTTTTTCCACCGAATTGGTGCAGCGCTGCATTCTGGCGGCGGAATCCGAAGAAGTTACCAGCCTGTTGGTATTTAATAAAACCGATCTGCCGGAAAGCGCTGAGGGTTTGGCACGGCTGCGCAAGCTGGAAAAGCTTGGCTATCCCATCATCGCGTTAAGTGCCGAAGCCGACTCCAGCCCTATTTTGCCGCTTCTCGAGGGTCACACCACGTTATTGATTGGTCAGTCGGGGATGGGTAAATCCACTTTGATCAATGCGCTGGTGCCTACAGCAGGCGTCGCCACCGCCGAGTTTTCCGAGGCGCTGGATGGCGGCAAGCACACCACTACTCACACACATCTTTACCGAGTCGGAGCTAACGCAGCCTTGATCGACTCCCCCGGACTGCAGGAATTTGCGTTACAGCATATTGACCCGGATAACCTGGCTCACGCCTTTGTCGATTTCCGACCGTACTTGGGTCAATGCAAGTTTCGGGACTGCCGACATCAGAGCGAACCAGGCTGTAGCCTCCAGCAAGCCGCTACGGACGGACTGATTGATCCTGCCCGATTGAAGCTATTTCATCTGCTGCAAAAAGAATACCGAGTCTTGCCGCACTAGCTATAAATCAAGCACCAACACCAATCTGGAGGGTGTTATGGAACCTGGGCGGTCATACTCGGTCTGTTGGCCGCGCTAATTCCCAGCTCAGCGGTGAGCGCAGGCAAATCGGTTGCGACAATGTATCAACCGATCAAAGTGGTGTTCGATTTTTATCTGGATGACCCGCAAAAAATTAACAGCGCGTTGTACTGGATACGTTCGGTGATGAATCCTGCTGGACGCGCCTTATGACTATTCACCTGAAGATTTAAATATTGTTGTGGTCATCCACGGCACCGAGATCGTCACTGTAGCGACTCAAAATCAGGCGAAATATAGCGACGCTGTTGAACGTATGCGCTATTACGCAAGTTTAGGCGTGAAATTCAAGGTCTGCGGGCAGGCTAGCGAAGACTATGGATATACAGTGGGCGACTATCAGGATTTTATTGAAGTGGTGCCGAACGCGATCAACGAACTGGCGCATTGGCAGATGCAAGGCTATGCCGTGATCACGCCGCAGATTATGGAAAAGAAATTCAACATCGAAAAAATTCGCTAAAACCAGATTTATTCTGGCCAATGCTTGATGTAGCGCTTTAATAGATTGTTCTCAAAGTTGGTCTCCTTGAGGATCGCGTGCGCCAAGTCATGAAATGAAATCACCCCCAGCAACCTATCGTCCTCCATCACCAACAAATGACCCAGGTGAGACTTGGTCAATACATCACGTGCGTAATCGACCGTGTCATCGGGACTCGCGACCAGCGGTTCGGTCACCATGATTTTACTCACCGCGGCATCTTTTAGATCGCAGCCATATTTCACCATCCCTTGAACAATGTCACGCTCAGTGATGAAGCCGACCATTTCATTGTCCTGCATCACGACCAGCGAACCAATACCCAATTGAACCAGTT
The DNA here is from genome assembly GCA_031366105.1 of Thiobacillaceae bacterium. Lineage (GTDB taxonomy): Bacteria > Pseudomonadota > Gammaproteobacteria > Burkholderiales > Thiobacillaceae > Thiobacillus. Next base: position 89,903 of record JANLZE010000103.1, read on the forward strand.
TGACCACTGCATCCGATACCAGATCGGTGGGGGCAATGCTGTGAATCGCATCGCTTTTGAGCGCGAGTATTTCGCGAATTTCCATGACGATCTCCGTAGGTCTAGTAGCTATTCAAGGCTTTATGATAAACGATTATTTAAAGGCTACGCTCTCACCAAACCCGCCTCAACCTCGTCGCGCGTGGCAGGTCCAGCTAGAACTTCTACCAGATGCAGCGCAAAGTCCATCGCCGTGCCTGGTCCGCGCGAGGTGATTACCCGACCATCTTGCACAACAGATTCGGTGCTCAAAGCCACATCAGTCAGATGCATTTTCTCGAGGAAGCCGGGATACCCGGTGGCGGTTTTTCCTGCCAGCAACCCCGCCGCTGCTAACACGGTTGGAGCAGCGCAAATGGCTGCGACGTAACGACCTGCCGCAGCCATTTTTTTGAGCAGCGCAATGATGCGTGCATCGTCTTTAAGGTGTTGCGCCCCAGGCATGCCTCCTGGCAGCACCACCATGTCGTACTTCTCCAGCAATGCGGCATCCAACGTGGTGTCCGGCATCAACTGCGTGCCGCGGCTGGCTTTAACGACGCCAGCTTGCAAGCCCGCGGTGACGACTTCGATTCCACCACGACGTAACAGATCGATAATTGTCACCGCCTCCAGCTCTTCACAGCCCGCTGCCAGCGGGACCAATACGCGCGCCATGTGTTAATCCCGGAAGTTTTGAAACTGCAATGGAAAGTCGGTGATGGATTTTCGCATCAGCGCGATGGTCTCCTGTAACACATCGCGTTTGGCGCCAGTGACGCGCACTGCGTCACCTTGTATGCTGGCCTGCACTTTGAGTTTGCTGTCCTTAATAATGCGCACGATTTTTTTGGCCAGTTCAATTTCCAGGCCGGTTTTTACCGTGGTCAGGCGTTTCATTTTATTGCCGGAGACTTTTTCCGGCTCGGCCACCTCCAGACACTTCACATCCACGCCCCGTTTGGTCAATTTGCCGCTCAAAATGTCCTGCACTTGATCAATCTGAAACTCGGTATCAGCGTATACCGTCAGTACATAGTCGGCTTGTTGGACCCGCGCATCCGAGCCTTTGAAGTCGAACCGGGTCGAGACTTCTTTATTGACTTGCTCGACCGCATTGCGTACTTCTTGTTTATCCACTTCGGACACGATATCGAATGTAGGCATGTCAAATTCCTTCGTGCAAGGCTAGCGAAAACGACTGAATCGGCAAACCCGTTTCATCATGAAACTCGGCCGCTGCCGCCACACCCAAACGCGCCACTGCTTCCGCGTCATAGGACGGCGCGCGGTAGGCGGCGTACATTGCGCCGAGCGCATACGAACTGCCACTGCCGTAGGCATAAAAGCGCGAGAATTCTTGTACTGTACGATGCGCCGCAACGCCGAAGATGCCGCGCGGATTGGCGATCAGCACATCCATGCGCGAGGATTCGAGGTCTTCTTCTTTGTCTTCGCCCGTTTGCAGGTAGTACTGTTCTTTCAGCGCGCCGTGCATTGTGTTCCAAATGCGGAAAATATCGCTGGCGGAATCGAGCCTTGGAATCGCATCCAATGTGGAAAAGTAATCGGCGAGTATCAGTTTGAACGTAGCGGAACCTGTAATCGCAATATAACTTTCGCCAATCCGGATGATTTTTTCATGATTCGCTACGTAGTCCGCAGACTCCTTGCCGCCGCCCCATTTGGTTAGCGTATCCGCCGCGATGGCGACACGTCCCTCCTTTTTGACGACGGTGACAGTGGTCATGACTTAGCCAAAATGACAGATGTAATGATACGGCTCGCCAGAAACCTCAATGTCGAAACTGGAATTTCCGGGCACATTAAAAGACTCACCCGCGCCGTACGATGACCATTCACCTTCCCCCTTCAGTCGGATACGGCAGCTACCTGCCACGCCTTCCATGCGCTCGGGCGCGTCGGTGTTGAATAGGAGTGTGGCGGGAAAAATGACACCCAACGTGATTTTTTTGCCCTCAGCAGACTGGACAGTATGGGATACACATTTGCCGTCAAAGTACACATTGGCTTTGGTGAGGATAGACACATTATTTAATTCGTTCATAAAATCCTATCGAGATTTATCACGCTTGGCAGCAATTCGCATGCGTAGCGCGTTGAGTTTGATAAAACCTGCGGCATCGGCCTGGTTGTACGCACCCGCGTCGTCTTCAAAGGTGGCGATAGTGGAGTCAAACAGCGAATCTGATTTGGAATCGCGGCCCACCACCATCACATTGCCTTTGTAAAGTTTCAACCGGACATGCCCATTCACGTGCGCCTGGGTGTGATCAATTAAGGTCTGCAACGCGAAGCGCTCCGGGCTCCACCAGTAACCGGTATAAATCAGGCTGGCATAACGCGGCATCAGGTCATCTTTTAAATGCGCGACTTCTCGATCCAGCGTGATCGATTCGATCGCACGATGCGCGCGCAACATGATGGTGCCGCCGGGCGTTTCATAGCAACCGCGCGATTTCATACCGACATAGCGGTTTTCCACGAGATCGAGTCGACCCACGCCGTGCTTGCCACCCAGCCGATTCAATTCTGCCAACACTGCGGCGGGCGATAGGCGCACGCCATTCACGCCGACAATGTCGCCATGGGCATATTCCAAGTCCAGATATTCGGCCAAATCCGGGGCTTTTTCTGGCGACAGCGTCCAACGCCACATGTCTTCTTCGGCTTCGACCGCCGGATCTTCCAGCGCCCGGCCCTCGTAGGAAATATGCAGCAGGTTCGCATCCATCGAATACGGACTACCACCGGCTTTGTGTTTCATTTCGACCGGAATGCCGTGTTGCTCGGCGTATGCCAACAGTTTTTCGCGGCTTAGCAAGTCCCACTCGCGCCACGGTGCGATAATTTTGATATCCGGATTCAGCGCATACGCGCCTAGTTCGAAGCGGACTTGATCATTGCCTTTGCCAGTCGCACCATGCGAAATTGCCTGCGCACCAGTGGCAGCTGCAATCTCGATCAAACGCTTGGCGATCAACGGACGTGCAATCGAGGTGCCTAGCAGATATTCGCCTTCGTATACGGTGTTAGCGCGAAACATCGGGAACACAAAATCGCGCACAAACTCTTCGCGCATATCGTCGATAAAAATCTGCTCGGGTTTGATGCCGAATTGCAGCGCTTTTTGCCGTGCCGGCTCGAGTTCTTCGCCTTGCCCGATGTCGGCGGTGAACGTCACCACTTCACATTGATAGGTGTCTTGCAGCCATTTCAGGATGACCGAGGTATCCAACCCGCCCGAATAGGCCAGCACGACTTTGTTGATATCACTCATGGGATGCTCTGCGATTTTTCATCAAAGTTCAATGGGCCTTGCCTTCGACGGAATGCACTTCTCCTGGGAAGTTACCGACCTTCAGCATGCCCATATCTACACGCGTACTCGCATGCTCAATTTCGATACCCACTACACGACCGTCTTCCGACAAATTGAGTACGATGCCTTCATGCGCTTCCCACGCCTGGGAAGGATTTTCAGGGTGCAGCTCGATATACAGAGAATCCATATCTTTCAAATAAGCAATATTCATATCACACCTCTATTTTTCCCAATATCAAAAATTCCATCAGCGCTTTCTGCACATGCAGACGATTCTCAGCCTCGTCCCATACAACAGACTGCGCGCCATCGATCACTTCAGCAGTCACTTCTTCTCCACGATGCGCGGGCAGGCAATGCATAAACAACGCGTTATCCGCCGCCACACGCATCATGTCGCCATCCACCTGCCACTCTGCAAAATCACGCAAACGCACTTCGTTTTCAGCCTCCCAACCCATACTTGTCCATACATCGGTAGTGACTAGATCGGCACCCCGGCAGGCTTGCATCGGGTCAGTAAAGCTTTCGAAATGGTCGGTGCCATAAAGACCGGCACGTTCCGGTTCCACCTCGTAACCCGGCGGCGTGGAGACATGCACGTTGAAATCCAGCACCTCAGCTGCTTGCAGCCAGGTGTTGCAGACATTATTGGAATCGCCAATCCACGCCACGGTCTTGCCTTGAATGGTGCCGCGATGTTCGATAAACGTGAAAATATCCGCCAGTATCTGGCAAGGGTGATATTCGTTGGTTAAGCCATTAATCACCGGCACGCGCGAATGGCCGGCGAAGCGCTCGATAATGGCTTGATCGAAGGTGCGAATCATCACCATGTCGACCATACGCGAGATCACTTGCGCGGCGTCCTCGACTGGCTCACCTCGACCAAGCTGGGTATCGCGCGTATTCAGATAGATCGCGGAGCCACCAAGCTGCTGCATCCCTGCTTCGAACGATAAACGGGTGCGTGTCGAACTTTTTTCAAAAATCATCGCCAAGGAGCGATCCGTAAGGGGGTGATGCGGCTGATATTTTTTGAAGCGGCTTTTGATCACTCGCGCACGTTCGAATAAATACGCATGTTCCTCCGGCGACAAATCCTTGAACTGGAGAAAGTGCCGAGGAGCGTGCGCCAAAACCATTCGCTTAAGCCGCTTGGGTCAAAAATAGCGTCACATAGCTTGCCACCGCAGCGACTAATGCGTCGGCTTCACTCTTGCTGAAAATCAGCGGCGGCACAAGACGAATCACCTTGTCGGCTGTTACGTTTATCAGCACGCCCTGCTCCCGGGCAATCGCGACCAATTCCGTGCACGCGCGGTCCAGTTCGACGCCAATCATCAGCCCTTCGCCCCGCACTTCCACCACACCCGCAACGCCTGTAAGCGCCGTGCGCAATCCAAGGCGAATGTATTCGCCGATCTGCGTGGCATTGTCCAACAGACCTTCCTGTTCTATGGCTTCGAGGGTGGCAAGCGCGGCAACACAGGCCAAGGGATTACCGCCGAAGGTGGAACCGTGACTCCCGGGCTTGAAGACATCGGCAGCGACCCCGCGGGCGAGACATGCGCCAATCGGCATGCCGGCACCGAGACCCTTGGCCAGCGCTATCACATCGGGTATCACGCCTGCGTGTTGAAAGCCAAACCAGGTTCCCGTGCGACCGATACCGGTCTGTACTTCGTCAAGCATCAATAGCCACCCCTGCTCATCGCAAATCCGGCGTAACTGGGCAAGGTAATCGGCACTAAGTACATTGACTCCGCCCTCACCCTGCACGATTTCAACCAGCACGGCGACCACATTTTTATTGTGTTCCGCCACTTGGCGCACGGCGGGAATATCATCGAAAGGCACGCGCGCAAAACCTGTTAACAAGGGCTCGAAACCCGCTTGGATTTTGCGACTGCCACTGGCGGTCAGCGTGGCCATTGTGCGACCATGGAAAGCCTTTTCCATCACGATAATGGTCGGTACATCGATACCCTTGCCGTGTCCATACATGCGAGCTAGTTTGATCGCTGCTTCGTTGGCCTCGCATCCAGAATTACAGAAAAAGGCCTTGTCCATGCTCGATAGCTCGCACAAGCGTTGCGCAAGCGTTTCCTGATGCGTCACCCGGTACAAATTAGAGGTATGAATCAGGCTTGCTGCCTGATCACAGATAGCTTTAACCAGTCGCGGATGAGCATGTCCCAAGCCATTCACCGCGACGCCTGCGACTGCGTCCAGATAACGCTTCCCTGTTTCATCCCATAAATACGCACCCTCACCCCGCACAAAAGCGACAGGTTGGCGTGTGTAGGTACTCATCAAATGCGTGGTCATTGCATCCCCTAAAGTGGGCATCCCCAAAATGAAACGCGGCGACCGAAGCCGCCGCGCTTGTCATACTGTAACTTGATTATAAGCCGAACAGCGCCCGGTGTGACCAGCCCGCTGCCATGAAAAACAGCATCGGAATCGACAACATCGTATTAGTGCGCGAAGCCAGGAACGCCACACGGCGAGCCGCGTTTTTTTCAGCATCCGTAGCGGTAACGATACCCAATATTTTCTTTTGGTTAGGCCAGATCAGCACCCAAACGTTGAATAACATGATCGTACCTAACCAAGCCCCTACGCCCATTGCACCCATACCGTTAGATAGCGTAAATGCATTCATAAACTGATCACCCAGCAAAGCTGCGCCCGCCAGCCACGTCACTACCGCAGCCCAGCGGAAAAACAGCAGCGCGCGCGGAGCGACGTGCTTGGTAATTCCGGCTGCGGTGCCATCAGCCGCTGCATTTTTTAGCGCTGCGACTTGTACAAAATTGAAGTAATACAGCAGGCCAATCCACATGACGCCTGCCATGAAATGAATCCAACGAGCCAGCGCGGGGACAATTTGCATATTTTCCATTGATAGTTCCCCTTAGCCTAAGAAATTTTTAACAAACACATACAGCACAACCGTAAGCACCAGGCCGGAAATGACCGTGCCCCAAAGCGAATCGAGCGGATTTTTCATTTTTACTCCTCTACAAAATTAATGCCCCGGCCATCGGAGCGAAAGCAAGTATCGTCAAAACGCACTTCACTTGCAAGTTACGCGCGGGCGCCATTGTAACAGTACCCTGCATGTTAGAATCCCGTTTCAACACACCTCTATCTACTCATGGCCGATCTCCCCGAACCCACCGCCGCATATCTCATTCGTGGTATTACGCAGCAGGGAGGAAAGTTCAGACCCAGTGATTGGGCCGAACGTTTAGCAGGTGCATTTTCCGTGATGGATCCCGATCACCGGATATGCTATTCCCCTTACGTTCAACCCAGAACTTTAGAAGATGTCCCGTGTGTTGTCGTGGATAAACAGCTTAAAGTCGAAAACCCCAACGCTTATCGTTTTTTACAAAACTTTGCAAAAAGCAACGACCTCGTTACTGAGAACGGAGACTAAGACAAGCATTCGGTTTCTGTTATTCGTAAAAAAGCCGGTCAGCTAATAGCTCAACCGGCTTTTACATTTAGTCTAGAGAGGCTTTAAGACGCCATGGCCTTGATCGCGCCCGACAAACGGCTTTTATGACGGGAAGCCTTATTTTTATGTACGATTTTCTTATCGGCAATACTGTCAATTACGCTCATCGACGATTGAAATACCGTTTGCGCCGCAGCTTTATCCCCCCCATCAATCGCTTTGCGGACTTTCTTGATTGCAGTGCGCAATGTCGAGCGAAGGCTCATATTGAGATCGCGTTGGTCTGAGTTCTGACGGGCACGTTTACGCGCCTGGGCGGAGTTCGCCATATGTTCTGCTCCTGATATGTCTACTACGGATCGTCTTAACTAAGGGACTATCCACGAAAGCCCGCGATTTTAAGGGAGTCATTGACCAAAGGCAAGCTAAACTTCGCCATAAGCTTAACCTCGTTGACATTAAGGTGACGGCCAAACCGAATACCCACGCGTCGCGTGCTACGCACTAACCCGCCTTGCAAGCTTGCCGCGCCTGGAATGCGTGCTGGACCGTTCATCAAAGCAGCTTGCAGCCCCCGCCCACCCCCTGCACAATGCGGCACCTTTCCTCTAAGCGACCATGAATCTACTTAAAGCCCTCGCAGCAGTTAGCAGCATGACCCTCGTCTCCCGCCTCCTGGGCTTTGTACGCGACACAGTGATCGCGCGTGCCTTTGGCGCGGGGATGTACACCGATGCTTTCGTTGTCGCGTTTAGAATCCCCAATTTATTGCGACGGTTGTTCGCAGAAGGCGCGTTTTCACAGGCTTTTGTGCCGATTCTGGCCGAGTACAAAAACAAGCACGGCCAGGACGCCACCAAAACACTGGTCAACCAGGTCGGATCAGCCTTGACGCTGGTATTGATACTGGTTGCGCTGCTTGGCGTGTTGGGCGCGCCATGGGTGGCGTATATCACCGCGCCGGGTTTTATCGATGAACCTGACAAATTCGCGCTGACCATCACCTTGCTGCGGATCACTTTCCCTTACATCATTTTCATTTCGCTGGTAGCGCTCGCAGCGGGCATCTTGAATACCTATAGCCGGTTTTCGGTGCCCGCTTTCGCGCCGGTGTTGCTGAATGTGGCGATGATTGGAGCGGCGCTGTGGCTGGCGCCGTATTTCGATCCTCCCGTGCTGGCGCTGGGCTGGGGCGTTGCGCTAGGCGGAGTGTTGCAACTGGCTTGGATGCTGCCCCATTTGAGTAAGCTCGGCATGTTGCCGCGGCCGACTTTCAAGTTTAACGACCCCGGTGTGCGGCGCATCCTCACTTTGATGGCGCCCGCTACGCTGGGGGTGTCAGTGGCGCAAATCAGCCTGCTGATCAATACGATTTTTGCGTCGTATCTCACAACCGGCAGCGTCTCTTGGCTGTATTACGCGGATCGTTTGATGGAATTTCCCTCTGGAATGTTGGGTGTTGCGCTTGGCACCATTCTGCTACCTAGTCTAGCCAAACATTATGCCGACGACTCGCCAGTGGAATATTCCCATCTGCTCGACTGGGGCCTGCGCTTGACGTTAATGCTCGCATTGCCCTCAGCTGCTGCTCTGGCAGTATTGGCCGTACCGCTGATTACTACGCTGTTTCATTACGGCCAGTTTCACGCGCACGACGTCTGGATGACGCGAAATGCATTAGTAGCGTATAGCTTGGGATTACTCGGCATGATATTGATCAAAGTGCTGGCACCAGGTTTTTATGCGCGGCAAAACATTCGCACTCCGGTCAAGATTGCCATTTTCACGCTCATCGCTACACAACTGATGAACCTCGTTTTCATCGGTCCTTTTCAGCACGCCGGGCTGGCGTTATCTATTGGATTGGGCGCATGTCTGAATGCAGCATTACTACTGTATCTCCTGCGCCGCCACGGAATTTACCAGCCGCAGCCAGGCTGGCTGAGCTACATCCTGCGCGTAGTAATAGCTACTGGGCTGATGGCTGCGTTGCTGTGGTATTGGATGGGCGACGCGAATTGGTGGCTCGCTCAGGGCTTTGCCGCGCGACTGATTAAACTCTCTGCGCTGGTCGGCGGCGGCGCGGCGCTTTACTTTGCGGCATTGTGGCTGATGGGTTTCCGCGCGCGTCAGTTCAGCCGCCGCGCTGCGGAATAGGCGCCGAATCAGCTAAAATCGCCGCTTTGCCGCGTTGTCACTCCGCATGCGCATCACCCACGGTTTTAATTCCCTGAATGTCCCGCAGGCCGTCACTATCGGAAATTTCGATGGCCTGCACGTGGGGCATCAGGCCATGCTTACTCGCTTGCAGCGGGTTGCCCGCGCCCGCAAGCTGCCTACTTGTGTGCTCAGCTTTGAGCCTCATCCGCGCGAATTTTTTGCTCCCGCTGACGCGCCTGCCCGTCTCTCCAGTCTGCGTGAGAAGGCCACAAGGTTAGAGGAGCTGGGTATTGACCGGCTGCATATATGCCCATTCAACCGTGCGTTTGCTGCCCTTTCTGCCACTGATTTTGTGCAGCAGGTATTGGTCGACACCTTACACGCACGTTACGTGCTGGTGGGCGACGACTTTCGTTACGGCGCTCAACGGAGTGGCGACTTTGCGCTGCTTGCCAGCAGCGGCCCAACACTCGGCTTCGAAGCAGATGCGCTGCCTACGGTTGAACTGGCGGGTGAGCGGGCGTCGTCCACCGCAGTACGGAGCGCGCTTGCCGCAGGCGATCTTGCGCACACCACTCGGTTGCTGGGACGGCCCTACAGCATTTGCGGGCGCGTCGTGCACGGCGACCAATTGGGACGCGAACTGGGCTACCCCACTGCAAACATTCAGTTCAAGCTCAATCGTCCGCCGCTGTCGGGAATTTTTGCGGTCACGCTAAGCGGCATCCAGGGCCGGGTTTTGCCCGGTGTTGCTAGCCTCGGCGTACGGCCCACGGTCAAGAACGCCGGCGCCGCGCCGGTGCTGGAAGTGCATTTATTCGACTTCGACACCGACATTTATGGTCAGCGCGTGCGCGTGGATTTTTTGCATAAGCTGCGCGACGAGGCTAAATATCCTGATCTGCCCGCGCTCGTCGCGCAGATCGGCCGAGATGTCGAAGATGCAAAGTACTACCTGGCCCACCACACACTTAAAGCGAACTTGTAAAAACAACAATGGCTGATTACAAAAGCACCCTGAACCTGCCCGATACGCCCTTCCCGATGCGCGGCGATCTGGCCAAACGCGAACCGGGCTGGGTCGCGGCGTGGCAGCAGCAAAAACGCTACGAAGCGATCCGCAAGGCCGCCGCCGGTCGCCCCAAATTCATCTTGCACGACGGCCCGCCGTATGCCAACGGCGACATTCACATCGGCCACGCGGTGAACAAGATTTTGAAGGACTTTATCGTCAAGGCTAAAACGCTGTCGGGCTTCGACGCGCCGTATGTGCCGGGCTGGGACTGCCACGGGCTGCCGATTGAGTTACAGGTGGAAAAAACCCACGGCAAAGCCATCCCCCCGGCCCAATTTCGCGAACTGTGCCGCAGCTACGCCGCCGAACAAATCGAGCGGCAAAAGGCCGATTTCATCCGCCTCGGTGTGTTGGGCGACTGGGATCATCCCTACCGCACGATGGACTTCAAATTTGAAGCCGACATCATGCGCGAGCTGGGACGTGTGATGGAGGCCGGTTTTTTGTATCAGGGCGCAAAGCCGGTGCACTGGTGCGTGGACTGCGGCTCGTCGCTGGCCGAAGCCGAAGTCGAATATGAAGACAAGAATTCGCCCGCGATCGACGTGGGGTTTGCGGTGGCCGACCCGGCGGCTTTTGCCGCGCGATTTAGCATTGCCGCGCCCGAGACGATCCTGGCCGTCATCTGGACGACCACGCCGTGGACATTGCCCGCCAATCAGGCCGTCAGTGTGCATCCCGACTTCGACTACGATCTGGTGCAAACGCCCAAAGGCGTGCTGATTCTGGCAAGCGGTTTGCGCGAAGCGGCACTCGCACGCTATGGTTTTGAGTCTACGCGGGTGATTAAAACCATCAAGGGCGCTGCGCTGGAAAACCTGCTACTGAACCATCCCTTCTATACCCGTCAGGTGCCAATTATTGTGGGTGACCATGTCACGCTGGAGGCCGGTACTGGCCTGGTGCATACCGCGCCCGGACATGGCCTGGACGATTACATCGTGGGTCAGCGCTACGGACTCGCGGTCGATAATCCGGTTGGCGACGATGGCCGCTTCTACGCCAACACCGAATTCGTGGCGGGCATGAGCGTGTGGGAAGCCAATCCCATCGTAATTCAAATTCTGGCCGACAAAGGCGTGCTGCTGGCGCAAGCCAGGATGCAACATAGCTATCCGCATTGCTGGCGGCACAAGACGCCGATCATTTTTCGCGCGACCAAGCAGTGGTTTATCGGGATGGGGGTTGGAGGACAGAGGCCGGAAGACAGAGGACAGTACACACTTCGCGATCTGGCGATGGCGGCGGTTGAGCAAACGCAATTCTTTCCATCGTGGGGACGCGCGCGGCTCGAAGCAATGATTAAAAATCGCCCCGACTGGTGCGTGTCGCGCCAGCGCAACTGGGGCGTGCCGATGCCGTTTTTTACGCACAAGGAAACCGGCGAACCGCATCCGCGCACGGCTGAATTGCTGGAGGCCGTCGCCCAGCGTGTCGAACAATCCGGGATTGAAGCCTGGTTTGCGCTCGACCCTGCCGAATTGCTCGGCACTGACGCCGCGTACTTCGACAAGACCAGCCACACGCTCGATGTGTGGTTCGATTCTGGCGTCACGCATGCCTGTGTGTTGAAGCAGCGTCCCGAGCTTGCCCACCCTGCCGATTTATATTTAGAAGGCTCGGACCAGCATCGTGGCTGGTTCCAGTCGTCCCTGCTCACTGGCTGCGCGACCGACGGTTTTGCTCCCTACAAGGCCCTGCTCACGCATGGTTTTGTGGTCGATGGCAAAGGCCACAAAATGAGCAAGTCGAAAGGCAATGTGGTCTCCCCGCAAAAGGTGATGAACCAATACGGCGCCGACATTCTGCGGCTATGGGTTGCATTAACAGACTATTCGGGTGAGCTGACGATCTCGGACGAGATTCTGAAGCGCGTGGTAGAAAGCTATCGCCGCATCCGCAATACGCTGAAATTTTTGCTCGCCAATATCTCCGATTTCGATCCCGAGGCACATGCGCTGCCCATGTCTGACTGGCTGGAAATCGATCGCTATGCGCTGGCGTTGACGCGACAGCTACAAGCGGATTTACAGGCGCATTACGATGCCTACGAATTTCACTCGGTCGCGCAAAAATTGCAAAGCTTTTGCTCGGAAGACCTCGGCGGTTTTTATCTCGATATTCTAAAAGACCGGCTCTACACCGCTGGCGAAAACAGCCGCCCCCGTCGTGCCGCGCAAAATGCGCTGTATCACATTACCCAAACACTCAGCCGCTTGATGGCGCCGATTTTGTCGTTTACCGGTGAGGAGGTATTTGAGCAGCTCAATGGCGCGCAAAACAGCGTTTTTTTGCATACCTGGCATACGCTACCCGAGCAGTCGGATCAAGAAAGTTTGATGCAAAGCTGGACGCGCATCCGCATATTCAGAGCCGAGGTTCAGCGGCAATTGGAAGAAGTGCGTGTCTCCGGTGCGATCGGCTCTTCACTGCAAGCCGAAGTAAGCATTCAAGCTAGTCCCGAAACCCGCGAATTGCTGGACCCTTTGGGCGACGATTTGCGCTTGGTGCTGATTACTTCGCAAGCCCGCCTGCAAGCGGGCGATGAGGACAAAATTACCGTGACCTCCAGCACCGAAACCAAATGCGAACGCTGCTGGCATTACCGCGAAGACGTTAACGCTGCCCCCGAACATCCGGGTTTGTGCGCACGCTGCGTGAGTAACCTGTATGGCAATGGCGAGGTGCGTACTCATGCGTAACTCACAGATCGGTAAATGGCTGGGTCTCGCCGGGCTCGTGATTGTGCTCGACCACCTGACTAAATGGTGGGTCTCCAGCACGTTGGGTTTTCAGGAAACGGTTCCGGTGCTGCCATTTTTTTCTGTTGTGCTAATTCACAATCATGGCGCCGCATTCAGCTTTCTGGCTGACGCTGGCGGCTGGCAGCGCTGGCTATTTATCGGGATTGGTCTTGTCGCCACAGTCATCATCGTGCGGCTACTAAGAACGCACGCGCATGAGCCGCGCATGGCGCTGGCATTGGCGCTGGTATTGGGGGGCGCGCTCGGCAACGTCATCGACCGTGCGCTGCTGGGCTATGTGGTCGACTTTTTGTACTTTCATTACCGAGACTTTGCGTGGCCTGCGTTTAATGTGGCGGACTCAGCAATCAGCGTGGGCGCAGCCATCTTGGTGTGGGACAGCCTCTTTAGTAAAACTGTGACGACCGGCGGCGCTGCATCGTGACTGTCCGCGTCGTAGCGAATGGCGACACGGTGAGCCTGCGGTATATATTGCGGCTTCGCGACGGCACTGAAATTCTCTCGAACTTTGACGATCCCGCCCCCCTCACTCTGACGCTAGGCGATGGCACACTGGCGCCCACCCTGGAGCAATGGCTGATCGGCATTCCCACGGGCGAACGCCACGTCTTCTTGCTTGAGGCGACGCAAGCCTTTGGCGCGAGTCAGCCTGACCTGATTCATACCTTGCCCGCGAGTGAGGTCATGACCGGGAAACCCTTGCAAATAGGCTCAGTGATCGAGTTCATCCAGGCGAATGGCGACACCTTGGCAGGGCAAATTATGGTTATTGAGGACGACACCGTGAGGGTAGACTTTAATCACCCACTGGCGGATTTACCGATTGAATTTGAAGTCGAAATTATTGCGTTTACTGAACGCGCAGACACCCTCTCCGAGCCCTCCCCCGCTTGCGGGGGAGGGAGTGAACGTAGTGCCCAACGCGATTGATGCCATGAACAAAACCATATTGCTTGCCAATCCGCGCGGATTTTGCGCCGGAGTGGATCGCGCCATCGCCATCGTCGAACGCGCACTCGAAAAATTCGGCGCGCCGATTTATGTGCGGCACGAAGTCGTGCATAACACGTATGTCGTTAACGACTTGAAAAACAAGGGTGCGATTTTTGTTGATGAATTGGTGAATGTGCCTACCGGATCCACCGTTATTTTCAGTGCCCACGGTGTCTCGCAAGCCGTGCGACACGAAGCCGAAGCGCTCGGTTTGCATGTGTTCGATGCGACCTGCCCGTTGGTCACCAAAGTGCACGTCGAAGTCACCAAGATGCGCGAGCAAGGACTGGAAATCATCATGATCGGGCACCGCGGCCACCCTGAAGTCGAGGGCACGCTCGGCCAGTCCCATGGCGGCATGTATTTGGTAGAAACGCCGGAAGACGTCGCTACGCTACAGGTCAATTCACCCGACAAACTCGCTTACGTCACGCAAACGACCTTGTCGATGGATGATGCGGCGCGGGTGGTGGACGCACTTAAAAAGCGCTTTCCGGGTATCGTCGGCCCTAAAAAATACGATATTTGCTACGCCACCCAAAATCGACAGGATGCAGTGAAAGCAATGGCACCGCAATGCGACGTGGTCATTGTGGTGGGCTCGCCGACCAGCTCCAACTCCAATCGATTGCGCGAAGTCGCGCATAACCTGAACGTGCCCGCCTATATGGTGGATCAAGCGGATGAAATCCAGCCGGATTGGATAGCCGGAAAAAACCGAGTCGGTCTGACCGCGGGTGCATCCGCGCCTGAAGTGCTGGTCGAAGCCGTGATTGCCCGTTTAAAAGAACTGGGCGGGGGGGCGATAGTTCATCTTGATGGCATACGAGAAACAGTTGGATTCCCGCTACCTAAAGGTTTGACCTAGGCTAAGTCTACTTTGGCCTCTGGAGGTATCGAGTAGTGATCTGACCAGAAAGCCCTTATTTAGCCTTAATAACTCTTGCGATGAGATTAACTACCGTAGGAATAGGCCTACAAATATTTGGGGAACTTTCCTACAGGGTGTTTACTCAATCTCGTCTCTATGAATGACCAATTCGATGCCATTCGCACTGTGCTGCAACTTCACACGGCGCTGCCTTCCGGCACTCTGATCGCCAACATTTAAGAACTGCTGGTGGAAACCGTTATGGCCTGGTGAACGCGACATATTGGCCCGCGTTTTTAAGTTCGTAAGACGACCACATCACATTCACTCAAAAAGGAAACTCTCATGTTCAAGCATGCTCTTGTTCGATCCGCCGCCATGTCTGTTATTACGCTGGCAGCTATAGCAGTACCCGCTATCTCGTCCGCAACAAACTCCTGGGGTGGCTACCATTGGGCTCGAACCACACCCCAGTTCACTCTGAAGACGGTGGACAACCTGACTACCTCTGACTGGAAAGGACAACTCGCAAGAGCTTCGAGCGACTGGAACAGTCCAACAATATTCGGCGCGAAATTTACGCCGCTTTTAACCGCAATTGTGGCGGGGCGGAATACGCAATGCTCGATGGTCACGGGAACCACGCAGGTGTGTAATGGCAGTTATGGATCCACTGGGTGGCTTGGGCTGGCGTCCATCAACATCACGAGCGGGAGCCATATCGTACAGGGCTCGGCCAAAATGAATGACACGTATTTTGCAACCTCCCCCTACAACACAGCTAATGAAAAACGCCATGTTATGTGTCAAGAGGTCGCTCACACGTTCGGTCTCGATCATCAATCTACCGATGGGAGTTCACAAAATACTTGTATGGATTATTTTTCGAACACCGGCTCAAATGCAGGGAGTGTGTTGAGCACCACACCGAACACACATGATTTCGACGAGCTGAATATTATTTACGCTCATCTCGACAGCACAACCACTGCCGCTGCCGTGAGTACTTCTAAAGCGGCGTCCTCCGTCTCCGATGTGACCGATGATCCAGCCAGTTGGGGCAATTTAATAAACCACTCCCCTAACGGCCGTAGTTCAACTTACGAAAGATTTAACCGCGATGGCTCCAAGACAATGACGCACGTTTATTGGACGGCAGAAGCAGCCTCGCGTTGCCCAAGTTGCGATCACAGATATGAGGATCACCGTTTTGATCGCTAAATAATTTACAACGGAAGATTGTCAAATCGATAGGAGCAAGCCGGGACTGGCAACCCCGCTTGCTACAGCTTTAAATATCCAAAAACCCAGGACAACGACGGCAAGTTAACCTAAAAGATAGTTAATAGAGATTTCAATAGGCTCGTAAAACTTGAGCCTTTACGCACACTTGCTCATTTTTAACCCTAAGCTATTAGTAAGGAGCTCGGGTCTGTGAATGCCATAGCCTTGGGCATAATCCACGCCTAGCGCTCCAAGATGGGCATAAATTGCATCATCTTCTACGAACTCGGCAATGGTTTTAATACCCATGATGTGGCCAATGCGGTTTATTGATTCGACCATGGCATAGTCGATTTTGTCATTAACCATGTTCTTTACAAACGCACCGTCAATTTTTAAATAGTCCACGTGCAGATTTTTCAAATAACCATAAGAAGACATACCGCTTCCAAAGTCGTCGAGGGAAAAAGTGCATCCCAAGCCTTTCAAGGTCGAAATAAACCTAACGGCTTTACTAAGGTTGGCGATCGCAGCTGTCTCTGTAATTTCAAAACCAATTTGCTCAGCCGGGATTTGGTAATGATCCAATTGGGCAATGACATAGTTAAGAAAGGATTCATCAATCACGGATTGCCCGGAGACATTAATCGAATACACCGAGTTTTTTGTTATGAGTCCCTGATTTTCAGCAAGCCATTTGAACATGTCATTGACTACCCATCTGTCAATATCCGGCATGAGCTTGTAACGTTCGCACACCGGAATAAAAGCTGAAGGCAGGATAATCGTTCCGCTTTCGTCCAACATGCGTAACAGGATTTCATAATGTACTGGAGCGTTAATGGACGCAGCTGTCGGCACAATTTGTTGATGATATAAACAGAACCGATTTTCTTCCAGCGCCTGAGTCGTAGTTAATACCGATTGCGTTTGATAACGCCTGCTTACAATTTGATCGTGGTCCTCAAATAACTGGATTTGATTTCGCCCATCATTCTTTGCTTTGTAGCAAGCGGCATCCGCCAATGCCATGATTTCAATTTCTTTCCCACTCTCTGAGTTAATAGGCACCATGCCAATACTTACGCCCACATGAAAGGTTCTCTCTTCCCACTTGAATTTTAACGAGGCGACAAGTTGACGGATATTTTCAGCAATCTTCAACGCATTCTCAAGCGGGCAGCATTCCAATAACACCCCAAACTCATCTCCTCCCAAACGCGCCAATATGTCGTTACCTCTTATTGACGTTTCAAGCGTTCTTGATAGCTGTTTCAACAACTCATCGCCTGCTATGTGTCCACAGGTATCGTTAATGAGTTTGAACTGGTCCAGATCCATAAATAGAAGGAAGTGTTGTTTTTTATGTGTGTAGGCGTTTTCAAGTAGAACAGCCAACTTGCATTCGAATTCGAGTCGGTTGGCAAGGCCCGTTAGCGGGTCATGTGAGACCTGCCAGGAAAGTTTCTGCGTCAAATTGCGCGCTTCTGATACATCGCTGAAGACAACCACGGCGCCGATGATCAAGCCTTCCTTATTGCGGATTGGAGCAATGGAATCTTCAATCGAAAAATGGCGCCCATCTTGTCGAATGAGAACCCGATTTCCCAATGGAACAATAGGACCGTCCAATTGCTGAAGTAACGAAACGCCACTTGTTATCGTGCCAGTAGCCTCATCGATGACGCGGTAGATAACGTCCAGATTATGGTGAAGTATTTTTGCCGCATCCCATCCTGTCAGCTGCTCTGCAACCGGGTTTAGATAGGTTACTCGCCCCACTTTATCCGTGGTGATAATGCCTTCGGTTACAGAATGCAAGGTGATTTCAGCGAGTTCCTTTTCCTCAAACAGGGCATTCTCAATTCGAGCTATCAGACGAATAACAAACATAGAAACAATGATGCTGAGCAGGATCGCCACTGCAACCAGAATCACCATCACCATATACGTAGAATGATTCGCTTGCTTCGCTTGAAGGGTGCTTTCTTTCGACTGCTGGGTTTGCAGGCGTAAAAATTGATCGTAAGCTTTGATTAACTCATTTTGCGCAGGGACAGCCGTGTCAACCAGCAATTTCTTTGCCTCAGACAACTGGTCATTACTGATTAAATTTGCGACTTGCGTCTGGTAATCAGCCGCAATGCGGGTTGCCTCCAACATCCTGGAAAATTGTCTTGCTTCATCTGGGTTGAGGGTCGCTGCATGAAATTGTGTTCGGGCGGTAGCAAAATCGTTGGCCAACTCGCGGAAACGCGTTATTGCGTCATCCCGATCGAAATCGTCCCTCAAAACAAGGGCAGTAAATAAAAGTACTACCCGTTCCCGGGCAATGTTCCGCATGGCGGTAACGACGGCTGTTTTGGTATTTTGCTCCTTAAGCACAAGTTCCATACGGTCGTTGTTTTGAGCCATCCGTGAGAGCCCTATCGATGCTAATAACATCATCAAAACCAGCATCGACACAAA
Organism: Thiobacillaceae bacterium; assembly: GCA_031366105.1. Lineage (GTDB taxonomy): Bacteria > Pseudomonadota > Gammaproteobacteria > Burkholderiales > Thiobacillaceae > Thiobacillus. The sequence continues at coordinate 108,293 of JANLZE010000103.1, forward strand.
CCCCATCGTTACGATGAATTTTGAGCTTCGATAAAAATGCTTATAGTTTTTTGTGTTGAAAAACATGTTTAGCGGTCACTTTGTGTTCGAAAATATTCACAGCTTTTTAAGCCATGGGTAGCCTCTACTCATTTCACTTAATATTTATTGTTTACTTTTCATCACCCACGCCATTTTTTGCCTTATTTTGGTCAAGATTGTGGATGCCAACATCTACGCCTCCCTCCGTTACAACGTTGTAGACGTTTATAAAAGATTGAGAGCAATGGCATTTGATGACCTGCAAAAAGCGTGCGAGAACGATTGAAATGATTAACGGCAAGTCCTCATCGCTCGCACGAGATCGCGTTCAAGAGGCAAGGGTTCCTCACAAATGATGCTTGCGAGCGTTTCGGCTAATAAGGCTGCCAGTACCACGCCGCGCGACGCGTAACCGCTAGCCATAAACACATGGGCACGATTCTGGACTGCACCCAGTAATGGAAAACGGTCCGGCATCACCGCACGGATCGAAGCCCGCCCCGGAAAATCGCCCACCAATACGCCAGGCAATATAGCTTCAAGGCGTGCTTTATTTTCAGCATCTCCCCTGAGCGAGGGGGTGGGGCTTATGCCAGGGTAAGTGTCATATTCGTAGGTGGAACCGATGATATGTCGCCCATCAGGGCTCGGGCTTACATAGCCGTCGCGTGCAATCACCCTTGCAACTTTGCGTAAGGCTTCCTGCGAGACAACGTTGATCTGCCCCCGCACGGCTCGCAGGGTTTTCAGTTCCGGCAACAAGTGCACCGCATCACATGCATTGGCGATCACGACCGCATCGACATCACTCAATACAGCGCCGTTAGCCGCTAGCAGTCTGCACCCAGAAGCTTGCACACCCAACGCGCTCACCTGACCATTGAACCGAGCATGAATATTCGGGTGATCAAGCCAGCTACCACACAAACTCCCAGGCACAATCCAGCCCCCATTCGAATAGAACACGCCAGGTTCAGCTAAGGGCCATTGCGCCAGTTGTGAGGCCTCAGCGGCGTCAACCCAGCGGGCAAACTCTTCGGGCGCGGCGTTATCGGCTAGCGTCTGGACCAATTTTTGCGCGTGCTCTGGGTCTTTAGCACATTGCAATACGCCACCACGTGACCACTCTAGCGTCTCACCCAGTCCACCCCACGCACGCAAGCTGTAGAGAAAAGCTGCGCGTGTGAGTCTACTGGCCTGATTGTCATCGCGCGAAGGCAGCGGTCGAAACACTGCCACCGGATTGCCCGAAGCACCTTGCGCAGGCGCGGCAGCTTGCTCCAATACGGTGACCTGCATGCCGCGTTGCGCCAATGCATGGGCCACTGCACAGCCGGCAACCCCCGCGCCAATGACGGCGATATGGCGCGGGATGGCGCTCACCGGCGCTTGGGAGTTCGCGCTTTTATTATGCTTAGATGGTTCGTTGAATCGCGCCGACAGGCAATGTCGTTTGCGCCCGTAACCCTCGCGCTTTTCGCAGCTAAAGCCCGCGGCACTTAAGCCCTCGCGCACGGTGGCCGCTACCGTATAGCTTGCCAATACTGCCCCGCAAGTAGCTACACGCGCAAGCTGGTGGAAGAGTGCTGGCTCCCATAAATCGGGATTGCGGTTCGGCGCAAAACCATCCAGATAGATCGCGTCAACCTTGGCTTGGAGTTGCGTAATACAGTCCGTTGCGTCGCCTAGCATTAAGGTCAAATGCACTCGACCGCCGTCGAGCGCAATGCGGTGAAATCCGGACGTGAGCATCGGCCAATGCGAGCGCAACTCCTGCGACTGACGCGCAAATTCGGGCCAGGTGGCATGAAGGCTGCGAAGGTCATCCGCAGTAAAAGGATGCTTTTCAGCCGAGATAAAATGCAGGCGTTCGCAACGCGCGGGATCGTCGCGCCAGGCAGCCCACGTAGCGAGAAAATTTAGGCCAGCACCAAAGCCCGTTTCGAGAATCACAAAACTTGCCCGCCGCGCCCACGCCTGAGGCAGGCCGCAACCTTGAAGAAATACATGGCGGGCCTGCCCGATTGCGCCGTCCCTGGAATGATAAATATCGTTGTAATGCGATGAGTAAAGTGCCCCATCTGAATATTCAAGGCGAGCCGGAATAATCGGTATTACACTCACTTAAAATTTAACTCTGAGTGTGAAAAGGACGATTCGGAATCGCACCAGAAGCGAGCAGGACTAGCGGACCAGTTTGGTAGTGCGCCTAATGAGCTGATCAGGCTTGAAAGCCTTCGCGGTGCGTGGCATTCAGGGCACGCAAAATTTCGCGAAAGGGAATATCGCGCTCGTGGCGGATAAATAGCGGCATAAAGGCTAAATCTTTGCCCTCGCCAGTGCCTTGATAACGTCCTGTGGTGAGTGACTCATAAAGATCACGCAAACTCTTTTCTAGAGGGTCGAGATACGGTTTGTAGGTAGCCGTCTCATCATCGTCGTATTCAAGACATGCGCGCAATTCATCGACCTCATACATGGCCTGGCGCACCAATTCGGTAAACTCATTCAAATCGCGGGCTTTGTGCATACGGCAATCCAATCTATTCAGCAGGGCGGATTCTACCAAGGATATAAAACCGCCTTGTAGTTAAGCCGCTTAAACCATCAACGCTAAAAGTTTATCGAATGCGGTGGTGAATTGCTTCACGCCGTCTACCTGCAAGATTTCACCGACACTATCCATATTGATACCCTGCTCGGCGAGTTCTGCCAGTTGCTTATTGGCTTCGCCCAAGCCAAGCGCCAGGTTCAAGGCGGGCTTACCGTGGTCGCGAATTGCCGCCAATGTTTTATCCGGTAGGGTATTAATGGTTTCTGATCCGATCAGCGGCTCGACATACATCAGATCGGGATACGCGGGATTTTTGACCCCGGTGCTCGCCCAGAGCAAATATTGCGGGCGGCCCCCCACCTGCTGTAGGTGCGCAAACGAGGCGCCTTTAAATATCTCTTCGTAACGGCGATAAGCGTTTTTGGCCATCGCGACCGCCGCTTTGCCACGTAACGCCAGCGCAGCAGTGCTGCCGTTTTCGGTTAGCTTGGCGTCGATTAGCGTATCCACGCGGGATAGGAACAGACTGGCCACTGCCTTGCTGTGGCGGATGTCCAGGCCCGCGGCAACGCGCGCAGTCAGCCCACGTACATAGGCCCCCCACACGCGCTCAGTTTGAGCCACCGAAAACAACAGCGTGACGTTGACGTTGATCCCCAGCCGGGTCAAAGTTTCGAACGCTAACGCACCCTCAGCGGTGCCGGGCACCTTCACCAGCAGGTTGGGGCGAGCTACTTGCGCAGCTAAGCGCTGGCCCTCTGCAGCGGTGCCGTCGGTGTCAAAAGCCCAACGTGGCGCTACTTCGAGGCTGACGTAGCCATCATCGCCACCGGTGCGATCAAATACTGGCCGCATCAAATCGCAGGCGGCTTGTATATCGGGAATCACCAGCGCTTCATAGCGCCGCTCGGCGTCGGGTTCGGTGAGTTTTATGCGCGCAAGGTCTTGGGCGTAATCCGCGCCAGTCGAGATCGCGTTGTGAAAAATAGACGGGTTGGAGGTGACACCCGACACGTCATCCTCCGAAATCAGCCGTGCCAATTCGCCCTGCGCAATCAGCTGACGCGATAGATTATCCAGCCAAATACTTTGCCCCAGCTCGGCAATTTGTGTGAGGGCGTTCATACCATTCTCCATTTGATATTTAGCTCAGAGCTAGGCTACGCCTATCCGTTCCTATGTGCATAATTGATTAAGCCTCGCCCGATGTGGTGACATTTCTGAAAATGCCCTGCTCTCCCAAACTCGCCCGATTTCCGCCCGTATAATCAAATTATGAATATTATCAATGTCAGTTTGCTGATCGGGCTTGCGCTACTTTTATTGCTGGTTCTTGCGCTTTTACTGCGTTCCATCGCATCCTACAAAGTGCAGGCTGCATTGCCTGCGCAAATCATGCACGATATGGAAACCCGACATCGGGCGATTTTGTCGGATTTGCACAGCGGCTTGTCTATCCAGTCTGACCGGGTGCAATCGCGGTTGACCGAATTGCAGATTGCACAAACCGAACGATTGGCTGAAACCCGCGAAACAGTCACCGGGCAGCTCGGCCTGTTTCAAACCGCGATGCTGGAAAAGCTGGCCGAGCAAAGTCGTGCGGAACAAGGTTTGCTGCAGGAAACCTTAAAAGGCATGACTGCACAATTTAGCGATCGTGTACATCAGCTCTCGCAAACGGTTGATGGCCGTCTGAATGAGATTTCCGGCAAGGTCGCCGAGCGTCTGGACGAAGGCTTCAAGAAAACGAATGACACATTCACATCAGTGATGTCGCGCCTGGCGGTCATAGACGAAGCGCAAAAGAAAATCGAAGGGCTGGCTTCCAATGTCGTCAGTTTGCAGGAAATCCTGGGTGACAAACGTTCTCGCGGCGCCTTTGGCGAAGTGCAGTTGGAAGCGCTGGTCCGCAACATTTTGCCGCCGGACGCTTACACCTTCCAGTTCACGCTCAAGGGTGGTCAGCGTGTCGATTGTGCGTTGGTGTTGCCTGAGCCCACCGGCACGGTATGCGTGGACGCCAAATTCCCGCTGGAAAATTACAGCCGCATGTTTGACGACACGCTAGCCAAGACCGAACAAGAGGCCGCGCGTCGACAGTTCAAACTGGATGTTAGAAAACACGTTGACGATATAGCCACCAAATACATCGTGGTAGGCGAAACCTCGGATGGCGCGGTGATGTTTCTGCCAGCCGAAGCAGTGTTCGCCGAAATTCACGCCTACCATGCCGATTTGGTCGAGTATGCACAACGCAAGCACGTTTGGATCACCTCACCGACTACCTTGATGGCGGTATTGAACACCGCGCGGGCGGTCATTCGCGATTCAGAAACCCGACGCATGGCGCACGTGATCAAAGATGAACTGGGCAAGCTAGCGAAGGATTTTTCGCGTTTCGACGACAGAATGAAAAAACTCGCCAGCCACATTCAGCAGGCGAATACCGATGTGAACGAAGTGCGCATCTCCAGTGACAAAATCAGCCGACGCTTCGCCCAGATTGAGCGCGTGGAGCTGGAAAACCCGGAACACGTTCAGCTTATCGAAATTGATCCAGAGGAGACTTAATCATTGGGTGCTGACGCTAAAGTTTAATCCCGTTGCGTAGACGAAAAAAAACCGACCCGAAGGTCGGCTTTACACTACTCTTCAACTCAATCTCTTGATAATCAAGTCAATTAAGGAGCGGGAGCAGGTGCGGGAGCAGCAGGTGCAGCCGGAGCTGCCGCCGGAGGAGGCATAACCACGGTGGTGTTGCTGTCAGCAGGAGCAGGCGGTTGCACAACTACCGTTGTATCCGGAGCTGGAGCTGGAGCCGGAGCTGTTGCATCAACTGGCGGATTCACGGTGGTAACGCTTTCTTTTTTACTACATGCAGTCATAGAAACAGCTAACAGAGCAGCCAGGAGAACGGAGTATTTCATTTATCTTCCCTTTACAAACAATATAAAAACCCACACCAGAAATCGGTCAGGGACTTTGGATAATCCAACCGACGCGCCGAATTCTAACAAAATGGCTACGGAAAACCAGTATATACGTCATTTCCCTAATATAGCCTCATTTATGTTGCGCCATCACAACATCAAGAAACTCAGTCGAGTGCTCATAATATTTGGCGTACGAGTAAATCAATTACGAAATTCTGGATGAAGCAGGAACTCAAGCTATTTAGGTTGTGCATCAATAATATCGCCGACTTTGTTACCGGGGCGCACTCTTCCTTGGTAAATAAATGCCGCACCATAACGCCGACTACTTCCGCTTTCGGAAACGAGTTCATTACCACTCCAAGTCCACACGTGTCCTTCTTGACTATCAATAATCAATACGCGGTTGCTGCCTCGGCCGGGACCTTCGCGTTCGAGGGGAATAGCCTGATAACGCCCGACCTCTGCCGCGTAAGCTACGGCCCCGCATCCCACACCCGTGAACATGATTAACGACACTAGTAATTTACGCATACGCATTCCCGCCTAATCGCTAAAAAGTTTATCCACCTCTGCAGGACTCAAGCGATAGTCGCGATTGCAAATATCGTCGTGAACGTGGATTTCGCCCACTTCCAGCAGAATTGATTCGCATTCGGCGCGTCCAATCGAACGCAACATCGCCGTGATTTTCACCCAGTCTTCCGGACAATGCCACGTTACCGGCCTCGGGTCGTACACACGCACATCCTCCTCCGGGAACAGTCGCGTGAGCAAATCGATGGAACTGAATTGCAAAATTTCATTGGGTTTTAACGTATCCGCGAGGATTTGGACTCGATTCCAGCCGTCTTCATCCTCATGGGCTGCACCCGGCAAAGCTTGCAAAAATAACCCGGCCGCAGTGTCCGTGTTAGCAGCTAACCAAAGACGCGCAGCTTGTTGTTCGGATTGCGCAAGATAATGCTCAAATACCGCGGCTAATGTCTCGCCTTGCACCGGCACTTGACTCTGGTAGGGCTGGCGCATGTCAGGCGAGTCGAGCGTGATGGTCAAATAGCCGTCGCCCAGCATTTGATTGAGAGAGCCGGATTCCAACGCCGTTATTTCGTGCGCCATACCACGCAACTGCATTTGCTCATTACAAATCATCACCAGCCTGGATACGGCTCCTTCGCCGCGCAATTGAAACGTAAGGCGACCCGCTTGTTTCAAATTGGATGCGAGCAGCGCCGTAACAGCGGCCATCTGGCCCAGCAGGGTGAGAGTAGCGGGGGCGTAACCCCGCCCGGTAAGCATGTCACACCAGGTCTGATCCAGCTGTACCCAGACGCCACGGATATCAAGTTGCTCGAATAGAAAACTGCGGACTCGGCCCGGCATGGGTGTGGATTCGTTCACTTAGTTGAGCTGCACCCGTTCACCCCACGGCACGCTACCCTTACCTTTTACCAGCCAGATCACGGGGTAGTCTGGGGCAAGCTTAGGAAAGTCGCCTTCCGCATCGGTGAAATACACCAACAAGTTTGGGCCACGGTTTTCTTTTTCCACCCAGTCGAATACCGGCCGAAAATCTGTGCCACCCCCGCCTTCAACGTCTTGTGGCAATTCCATCGTGTCCCAAGGCTCATATTCCCATGGGCTGTTATCGGCGATTTTGTAGTCGCAGGCGAGCAGCGTGACCCGGGCGCGCACTTGGCCTTTTAGCGCATCCAGCTCGCTGACAAACTCGCGCAACTCGTCGTCACTGATCGAGCCACTGGTATCGATGGCCGCAATCACGTCCAGCCCTTCGCTTGATAGCCGTGGCAAGATCGCTTCACCCTCGCGCCGGGACGGTCGCCGCCACGAATAGTCGTCGCGCTGATTGATCGCAAAAAACCGTGCCAATAGTGCGCGCCAAGGCAGACTCGGCGCCAATAGTCCATCGACCCAACGCAACATGGATTGCGATAATTTGCCTGCCTGTCGGGCCGCCTGAGCTGCGGCGGCGAGTCGGTTTTTCCATTGTTCGTCCAATTCTTCACGTTCTGAGGCAGACAGCTCATGTGGTTTATTCGCAGTCTGACTTCCGCTGCCATCTTTGTCTTCGGGCTCGCTCTGGCCTTCTTTGCCCTGACCTTTACCCTGTTGCTCATCCTGTTGTTCAGTGGGATCGCTGCTGCTGCCTTGATCCTGATTGTCGTCAAACAGGTGCTCGTCGAACGACTCCTCGGGCGTGTCTTCCGGAATCAGCGGGTAGATTTCCTCCGCGGACAAGGTTTCATAATCCTGATTCGCGAGAATGCCGTGTAACGGCGGCTTCAGGCCCTCTTCGATCAACATTAAATTCACCGCGTGGTCGCACGCCACATCCCAGCGCTTTTTAATCCGATGGTTTCGGCGGTGCGGGTGCCCCATCGCGCAATGCATCGCTTCGTGCGCGAGAATGAATTGTGTCTGCGCCAACGACAAGTTGGCGACAAAATCTGGATTGAAATAAAACGCTTGCGCGTCGGTGGCGGTGGTCTTGCACCAGTCGCCCGCATCTTTGAGCGGCAGATGCATCACCAGCGATCCCAGGAAAGGCCGTTCCATGATCAATCGCGTGCGCGCCGCAGCGAGCTTGGTCATGATCGCGGGTAACGCCGACGTTGCCTGCGAAACCTTAGTGTTCATATAAGACCAGGTCGGTAATGCTGTTCGCCCACTCGGCAAATGCGGGCACCGAAAATAGCGGGCGCCCCACCGCGCGATGTAAATCGCTCACCAGCATTACGCCCATCTCACGCTGCGGAAAGCGTTGCGCATAGCGCAGAATGTGACCATAAATGGGGGCGGGGTCGCCCTTAGCACCTGCTTGTAAAGCCTTACGCACTAAGGCAGCAGCCACGCCGTATTGCAGGTCGATGCCTTCTGGCACGTGAGTCACTTCACCGTTGATAATCGCGTCCAGATCCGGCATTTGTTTCATGTTGTCGACAAAGGTCTTCAGCTCCAAGCCCGCGGATTGGCCTACGCAAGCTTGCAATGCATCAGACAGCAGATCGGTCTGGTCAAATTTTTGCAGGGCTCGATGCGCGTACTCCCAGGAGCGCGGACTCGGGAAGGCAATGGGGTTGTGCGCCGGATTAAAGCTAAATAACAGATCCGGACGAAAGCGTAAAAACGCAATCACTCGCGAATCGATATCTTCACCGTTGGCCCAATCCACCCAGTCGTCCAGATTCACTTCGACTTCGTAATGCGTAAAGCGGTTAGCCAGCGGCGCGGGCATCGCATAAGTCACCCCGCGGTCGCCCTGGCGATTGCCGGCTGCAAAGATAACCCAGCCATCCGGTACGCGGTATTCGCCAAGGCGACGATCCAGAATGAGCTGATATGCGGCGGCGGATACTGAAGGTGGCGCCGAGGTAATTTCATCCAGGAACAAAATCCCTGCGGGGCCATGACGCTTCGCATCGGGCAGAATGGCCGGGATCGACCACTGCACCAGATCGTCGCAACGAAACGGAATGCCGCGCAGATCAGTCGGCTCCATTTGCGATAGCCGGATGTCGATCAGCGGCACGCAATGCCGCGCTGCAATCTTCGCGACAATCTGTGATTTGCCGACCCCCGGCGGGCCCCATAACATGACGGGCGTGTGGTGGCCGTCCACCGCGCTTTCAAACTCGCGGTCGAGGATATTTTCTATGTGGGTTGGGCGCATTGCTAATCTAATATGGTCAGATGGAAATGCTACGAATGATAATCTGTTGAGGCATACGATTCCACCCGAGCCGATACCACTGGTGATCGACGGACGCTTTAACGCTTCACTTCATTCTGGGCTTATCTAGAGTACCCAAACCTAAATTGTGGGTCGTAATTTTTGGTATAGCGCGAAAAGACCGAAACAAACGAACCTATTAGGTACCGTCCGCTTGGTCCCAGTCCGGGTGCTTCTTATAAATTACTGGGCAGGCCCTTTAACCGCATTCTGCTGAAGCGTGACCGCTGTTTGCGCCAATAGTCTGCCGTCTACCGATGCGCCCGTATTCACGGCGATCAGTGTTTTACCCAGCATGATTCCTTCGAAGTGCGCAGTCGTTCCAATGGTGACAGCGCCAGCAGCCTGCCAGAAAATGTTCTTGGCCTGTGCACCTCCGCTCAGGATCACCCGTTTGGCGCTGGCCTGAGTCAAGGTTCCCGCTATTTGGAATATCCAGACGTCGTCGGGGCCACCAGAAAGCGTGACATTCGTTGCTATCGAAACATCCGTAGCCCATTTGTATAGGCCGGGCGCGAGGGTGAGTCCGCCAATCTTTCCGCCACCCAGTTCAGTGAAATCGGGGGAGCTTCGTCCAGCGGCGTCGCGGTATGCGTTTTCCATATCGCCCACCGCCGAGGTTAGGTAGGTAGCGTCGTACACCGCACAAGGCAGAGGACCCGCCGCATCGACTGAAAAAACTGTCCCTTTCACTTCTGTGCATTTAAGCAGAATAGCCGCACCGGTAATGGGGCTTGATCCCACATCTCCGGTAATCGCAGAGGGGTAGACATCGGTGACGCCCGATTTTGACAACACCGCGAAATTACCGGCTTTACCCAGGTAGACCGGCGCCAGTGGGGCGGCAAATGCCGAGGCGGCGCCGCCTAACAACATTAAAGACGCGAGCAAACACTTGTACCGCTGAAGATCATTCATCGTGCATTTCCTTTTAGGGTGAGTTTTGTTTCGTAGGTTGCCATTCGCATGTTGCTGGCCACGTGATGCAAGAATTGGAACACATTGCGTGTGTGACAAAATTCAATTCCATATGCATCAACAACCCACGTACTTTATAGGGGCCTTACTATGTCCCTTGTGAATTAGAACCTAAACCCTTGTAGGATGAATACACCGTGACATGTAGGCGCATGGTCATAAGTTCTAATCTTGTTGGATAAATCACAAGGCGATACCGGATGATGGGTGCTTATCATCCGACTTAGCACACACATATGATGGAAAACTAATGCAAGACGCGGAGCCACCTACTCCTAAATCCATGTCCACGCTGCTTGGGGGCCTATCTCCTGCTCGCTTTCTGCGCGACTACTGGCACAAACGCCCGTTGCTAATTAGAAATGCGATTCCGGGTTTTGCCGGGTTGCTAAACGCGTCCGAAATGCAAACGCTAGCGGGCCGCGACGATGTCGAATCGCGGCTGATCCAAGGTAGTGGCCTTGAATGGAAGCTTGATCATGGCCCGTTTCGCAAAACCGACTTAAAACGTTTGCCCAAAGCAGACTGGACGTTGTTGGTGCAGTCACTGGACCACCTGATGCCACAAGCCGCCGCGCTGCTCGCCCGCTTCGATTTTATTCCGCACGCGAGGCTGGACGATTTGATGGTGAGTTATGCCGCGCCCGGGGGTAGCGTCGGGCCACACTTTGATTCGTACGATGTGTTTTTGCTGCAGGGCACTGGGCACCGACGCTGGCAGATTAGCGCGCAACGAAACTTAAACCTGATTGACGAGGTGCCGCTCAAAATCCTGCGGCAATTCAAGCCGGAAGAAGAATGGCTGTTAGGCCCGGGTGACATGCTCTATCTGCCGCCACACTATGCTCACCACGGCGTGGCGATGGACGCTTGCATGACCTATTCGATCGGCTTTCGTGCGCCTTCAGCACAAGAATTGGCGCACGCGTTTCTGGTGCATATACAAGACACGCTACACATCGAAGGCCAATATGCCGACCCGCATTTACGCCTGCAGTCCCACCCGGCAGAAATTAGCCGCGCCATGCTCAAGCAGATTGAAGCGATGATTGCCCGCATTCAATGGGGCCCCACTGAGATTGCGCAATTCGCCGGGCGTTATCTGTCCGACCCCAAACCTAATGTGTTTTTTGAGGCACCCGAACGTACACTCAGCCTGGCTGGGTTTGGCAAACTCGCCACACAACGCGGGGTTGCGCTTGATCTTAGATCGCGCATGCTTTTTACCGGGACCGAGTTCTTTATTAACGGCGAAGCCTTTCGCCCAGAGGCCAACGAAATTGAGGCGCTGAAAACGTTGGCTGATCGTCGTGCTATTGCATCGGTGTCGAAATCTCTGCTCCCACGTCTGCACGTCTGGTATGAAGCTGGATGGATAGGAATTGATGAACCCCATCATGAATAGAACTAACTTCGAAACCCTCATTGAATATCAGGCCGCGCTCAATCAAATCATCGTCGCTGCCCAGCACAGCATTCGCATCCATGATCGCGATCTGAAAGCCAGCGGGTTTAATTCACCTGTCGTTTATGAAAAGCTGCATCGCTTTTGTCTGGCGGGCGGTCAGCGCCGCATAGAAATTTTGCTCGACGATACTGCTTACGTGCAAAACCGGTGTCCCCGCTTGATGACTTTACTGCGCGACTTTTCGCATGTGCTTGAAATCCGCCGCACCGCAACCGAGGGTGAACAGCCTGATTACGGGTTTGCAGTAGGGGACCGCAACATGGTTTTAAAGCGTGTTGATAAGGGTGCCCTGCAGGGTCAGTTTGATGCGGATGACGCGGCCAGTGCAGCCGTGTTACATCAGCAATTCGATTATCTATGGCAACGCGCCGACGGAAGTGTATCGGCCACGACGCTCGGGCTGGGTTAAGTTGACGCGGGCGTGGACAGCCACGCAAGTTCCACCTCGCTAAAGCCGCCTTGCCGACGTCCCTCGATATTGATGGGCAGGCGCGGAGGTGGCACCTCATATTCGGTTAGCAACTGGCGGAATTTGGCCGCCGGCTCCAGCCCGCGTTGCACGCACAAATACGCAAACCAACGGCTGCCGACCGCAACATGCCCTATCTCATCGCGTTCAATAATCGCCAGTATTTCCACCGCGCGCGCATCGCCGATTTGCTGCAATTTACGCGTAATGGCCGGCGTGGCATCAAGGCCCCGCGCCTCCAGCACACGCGGCACCAAGGCCATACGCACCAGCGGATCGTGGGTGGTTTTGAGCGCCATCTCCCAAAGCCCTTCATGCGCGGCAAAGTCGCCGTAGTGATAACCCAGGCTCGCTAGATGCTGGTTCAGTAACACAAAATGCGTAGCCTCTTCGGCCGCCACGCGTAACCAGTCGGCGTAATACTCATGCGGCATGTCCGCAAATCGATGCGCAGCATCAAGCGCCAAGTTAATGGCATTGAATTCAATGTGGGTGATCGCGTGGATCATTGCAGCGCGCCCTTCGCGACTGCCAAGGCGACGACGCGGCACATGCAGCGGCGAAACCAGTTCCGGCTGCGGCGGGCGTCCGGGCACGCTGATTCCGGCACGCACACTTTGCTCGCAGGGTGCCACACTCCCCTGCTGCCACGCTGCCCAAAGTGCATGCGTTAAAGCCACTTTATTATCCGGATTGTTTGCTAACAGGCATTGCGCAAGTTGCACAGGCAAACAGGGGTGGGTCGCTTTATTCATTTTCATGGATCTTACGCCAGGCGTTCCGTCGCAGAATTGTTGCGGTTCGTCACGCAGGGTAAAATCGGTTTGATACTGCATTAAAGAGATACACATGGCTCCCTCCTCGCCCGATAGACTCAACGCTCCCCTCACGGATGACGAAATGGCAAGCTTTGCCGCGTTGCTTGAAGACGTCAGCGATCGTACCGAGCAGGGCTTGTCCTTAGAGCATGTCGACGGTTTTATTACTGCGTTGATCTGCGGCCCGAGGCTTATAACACCCAGCGAATATTTTCCGGTGCTGTTGGGCGAAACGGGACTGGCTATTTTCAAAGACACCCATGAAGTTGAACAATTCATGTCCTTATTTAACCGACGCTGGAATCAGGTCGCGCGTGCGCTGAATGCGCCAATAGAAAGCCTCGCCGACCCCGATGCGTTGGAACCCTTGATTATGGATTGGGATGGCTTATTGGAAGAGTTGCCGCCCGACGAGCGCGCCAGCCTCAAGTCGGAGGGGCTTCCCGAATTTGCCAGCGTGTGGGCAGCGGGGTTTTTGCAGGTACTGGATGTGTGGGAAGCCGACTGGGAACTGCCCATAGATAGCAAAGATGAAGCCTTCGTCGACGAAATGCTTGACTCGTTTTTTGTGCTAATCACACCGCAGGAAGACCTCACCCCCGACGAGCGCAATACCCGGCGCGAAGATTACGTGGCGATGGCGATCTGGAGCGCATACGAGCTACGCGATTTTTGGCGTGATCGCGGCTGCGCCACCATCCGCACCCCCATACTCAAAGAGGGCGAGCCTGGCCGAAATGTGCTGTGCCCTTGTGGCAGCGGCAAAAAATTCAAGCAGTGCTGTGGCGCTGCGGAAATACTTCATTAACCCACTCGAGAATAAAGATGAAATCCAACTATTTACCTTTCACACTCCTTACCGCTTTGACGATGAGTGCGTGTACTTCCAGCGATATTGCCGTTCCTCCATTGACCCAACAAACTTCCACCCCGTCAACACCGGCTAGCTTGGGCAATGCTGCACGCACAACGTCCACAGGACTTATCATTGAGACATTGGCTACTGGCACCGGACCCGTTGCGGCCGCGGGCAACACCGTAAATGTGCACTACACCGGTTGGCTCACCGATGGCACCAAATTCGACTCCAGCCGCGATCGGAATGAACCCTTCAAATTTCAATTAGGGGCGGGCCAAGTGATCCCAGGCTGGGACGAAGGGGTGGCGGGGATGCAGCCTGGGGGCAAACGCCGCCTGACCGTTCCAGCGCATCTTGCTTACGGCGCAGGGGGCGCAGGCGGCGTGATCCCGCCGAATGCGGTACTGATATTTGAAGTCGAATTACTCAGTATCCAGTAACACCCCATACCCGACATACTCCTAATTCATCAGCTTTTATCATGCGCTTGGTTCTTTTCGACCTCGACAACACCCTCATTGCCGGGGATTCCGACTACGAATGGGGACAGTTTCTGATTGAACGTGGCATAGTGGATCGCGCGCATCACGAAGCGCGTAATCATGCCTTTTATGAGGACTACAAGGCGGGGCGGCTGGATATTTACGCTTTTCTGAATTTTAGCCTGCGTCCGCTCGCGACTCATACGCGCGCACAACTTGATGCCTGGCACGCCGAATACATGTCTACGCGTATCGCGCCGATGATGACTGCGCCAGCGCGGGCTTTGGTGAACAAGCATTTGCTGGATTCGGACCTGGTCGCCATCATCACCGCGACCAATAGTTTTGTCGCGGCACCTATCGCTAAAGCTTTTGGCGTACAGCACTTGATCGCAACCGAGCCGGAACAAGTCAACGGTCGTTTCACCGGCGAAGTCTCAGGCACGCCATGCTTTCGCGAAGGCAAGATTACTCGTTTAAAACAATTTCTTGAACATCACGGCACGCGCCTTGATTGCGTAAGTAGCCGTTTTTATAGTGATTCATTGAATGACCTACCCTTGCTTGAAAAAGTGCAGCATCCCGTCGCGGTAGATCCTGATGCCACGTTACATGCTCATGCACTTGCACACGGATGGCCAGTCATTTCTTTACGTTAAGATGCGATTTTGTCTGATTGCCTTTTGGCAAAAAATAATGGAATAAAGTTCACCTTTGCTGCGTCTTGTCATACGGGCTCAGATTTGAGCTCGATAACATACAGAGGAGATTCAAGAATGCAGCAATCACACCTAAGGAAAGGGCTGGGCAAATTATCCAGCACCTGCACCCCACGCATTAAAAGTTTGTGTACAGTAATAGGGCTTGCTACGGCAAGCCTAATTTCTGCGCCCGCACTGGCTACAGGCGGAACTGGCCCAGTGGTATTAATCCATACCGGCGACATCCATGGCCATCTGTTGCCCCGACCCAATTTGCGCAGCGATGCCCACGAGGATAGCTTGGAAGGCGGCGTGGCACGGATGTATACCAAAATCAAGCAAATTCGCGCTGCGTCCACTAGTCCCTATGGCGTTAATTACTCGTTGCTGATCAATACGGGCGATACGGTACAAGGCTCTGGCGAAGCCCTGTTTTCTCGCGGCCAAGCCATGATCGACGTACTAAATAACTTCGGTTTTGCCGCCTTCGCCCCCGGTAACTGGGACTATCTTTATGGTCCTGCGCGCTTCGAAGAGACTTTCAAAGGCACAGCAACGGCTCCTCCATTGGCCAACTGGAATGCGATGGCCGCCAATCTGTATTACACCAATCAATTTGACGATGCCGCCGTGTGCGGTGCTACAGCGACTGACCCTGTAACGGGCACGGTCCGTCCTCTCAAGCGCGTTTTGCCTACCTATATGATCAAACAAGTGGGTAACGTCAAGGTGGGGATCCTTGGCATGACCACAGCACGCGCCATTGCCGCGGTGGGTACCAGCGTTACCAAGAATTACGTGTTCACCGATGGCAAGATCGAAGTGCCCTGTTTCGTCAATCAGATGCGCACAATGGACAAAGCGGATGTTGTAGTCATGATGTCTGAGCTGGAGATGTCCCGCGATGTCCAGATAGCCGAAACGCTGTCTCCCACGCCGGACGTAATTCTTAATTCCGACATGCATGAGCGCACTTCCGCACCGATCGACGTTGCTCACGCCGATGGTAGACATACCCTGATCGTCGAAGAAGGCCAGGACGGTACCGTAGTCGGCCAACTGAGTCTGGCAGTCTATAACGGAGCCATCTCGTACTGGAACTTTAAGCAGCACATCATCGATGACGAAATTACCGCCGATCCAGGCATTGCTGCCAAGGTGGCTCAGGTACGCCAGCCCTTTGTAACGGGCACTTTTGTGCCCGGTCAAACGGTGACGGTGGGGGGCAATACCACCATGTTGATGCGTCCTGTGGATGAGGTAATCGCCTATACAGAGGTGGGTTTACACCGTTCCAACTTTGTGACTGAAGACATGCCTGGTGTAGTTGAAGGCACTTCGCACGATCTCATCGCTGATGCAATGGCGGCCATTGGACAAGCGCAGTCGTCCTCCGTGCGTGGCTTCCGCTACGGTACACATGTTCGCCCCGGCGACGGCATCACAATGGAAGATATTTATCATTACATCCCCATCGCAGCTAAGCTGGGTAGGACTGATAAAGCCTGTGGCGCTGACCTGAAGTTCGCGATTGAGCAATCCATCGGTGGCACCTTCCATCCCGATCCGAATCAATGGACCGGTGGCTGGATGTTTGGCTACAGCGGCTTGAATTACGATGTGGACGCTTGCAGTGGGTTTACCGGTGCTACGCCGATCAATCCCACACCTCTGACCTTTGCCGATCCCACGCGGGCTTGGAGTACCGCTCGCGGCACGAACATCAAGGTCAATGGCGTTGCAATGGACGACCACGAGTTGTATGACAATCGCGCAACCCTCGCCGGGGTCGCTAATCCCACCTTCCAACAGTGCTTGCCATCCGATGGCAGCGCAGCACACGGTGGCTATACCGTCACTGGCTATTGGTTTGCGGACGACAAGACGACCATCAACAACTGCAATCCTTGCCGTGGTCGCAAGATCCAGGTTGTGAAAACGGATGGCAGTATTGTTCAGGTCGCAGGTCCGGGTGCTCCCGCTACGTTGCCTAACAGCCTGGATGTGATGGACATCACCGAGGCTGTGGTGAAGTATCTGCGCGTGAACCTCGGTGGTTTGGTAACCAGCACTAACCTGCCGACTCATCGGCTGACGGTGAAGCGGCTACCGACCATCAGCCCGGCTGGATATAATTTCAAAATGATACAGCCGGTCAAGGGTGCCTCCTCAGCCACTTGTCCCGTGCTGTAATCTAAATAAATTTACAGTCCATTAGCCCGGCGTAAGCCGGGCTTTTTTATGCCATGGGTTTCCCTGTGACGGCGAACTTATTTACCGTGCCGCAACTGCGGTTTGTTGTGACTTGCCCTTGCAATCAAAGCCGGGTACCGTTTGCTCGCTCTCCCATCCAATATCCGTAATCCCCATCAAAATAATATGACAACCAACACCACCTTGCAGGAGAGTATTGCCCGCCAGCGCGAGTCGCTAAAGTTATTGCTTAGAGAAACATTGGCCTCCACCGCCACTGCATGTGGCGAAGTATGGGGCGATCGCACGCGCATGAATGCAGTGTTGAGTAGTGCGCTTGTCTCTTTGCCATCCGGCAAATATATGTACGCCCTCGATACAGATGCTATTCAGATTACCGATACTATTAGTCGCGATGGGCCCATCGAGACCGACTTCGCACGCGACCGTTCCGATCGACCCTATACGAACGAACGCGTCCCGAGTGCAGGATTTCTATTGTCACAGGCCTATATCAGTTTGCGCACCAAGCGCCCTTCGCTGACTGCAATCCAACTCGTGCGCAACAACAATGGGCGCGTACTCGGCTTTGTCGGTGCCGACTTTGACCTACGCGATCTCCCTATCACGCGGGAGCTCTACGCCGAGCCTACGTACTGGCGCCAGATCAAGGGTGATCCCGCGATACGCGGCAATGTGTTCCAGCAAACGCGTACCCACAGTCAGATGGACGAAAATATTGATACCGTTTTAGGCGTGGTCGAAGAGCTGATTACCGAGCATGGCATTTTTCACGGCAAGCTGCATTTTTCCAGTAGTCGCGCCACGATCTGGCTGGTGGATGATCCTTATCGCTATCGTCTGCTCGACATCGACGCGCTGATCAACCCGGATACCTGCTTGTCCTGGCCCCACCACGCCTATCCCGCAGAAGCGCTGACGCCTCAACATGAAATACGTCCCATCCTCGATGGTTTGCGTGCGCTGCGTTTTATGGATGAGACGTTCTATCTGCGCGCAGGCTCGATCAATATCTTCAACGGCATGGTGGGCTTGACCTTCTCATGCGATGGCTCGCACTATCTTCCGTGGGACGAATTCCTGAATAAAGGGTACGATTTCTGGGCCAACGGCAAAGCGACCGGTTAACCACACCTTACTTTCTGGAGAATTGCATGATGTTCCACCGTATTTTTGTCATTATTGCGTTGGTTTTTAGTCTTCCTGGATGGGCTGCCTCGAATGCGCTTTGGGGAAGTGCGCCTGAACTGGATACTCAATACGCAAAACAAAAAGTGGTTTACGACACTGCCGTGACTTCAGTTGAGGCGCTCACCAGCGTACTGGACCGCGCGAGTTACCTCAGCACACTCAACGGAGCTGATCCATTCGATAACAAAATCATCATCGTGCTGCATGGTGGAGAAATCCCGTTCTTTGCGATTAAAAATTACGCCAAGTACAAAGACCTGATGACACGCGCGCAAAGTCTTACCGTGGGAGGGATTATTGAATTCAGAATGTGCAAAATCGCAGCCCGGGGCCGAGGTTTTGTCCCACAGGATATTCACGGTTTTGTGTCCATGGTACCCATGGGTGATGCGGAAATCGTGCGTTTGCAGCATGAGGGATATGGCTACATGCGCTAAGGGATTAGTCTAATCTAGCAAATCTCTAACGTTATTTTCTTTTCTGTTCTAACTGCGCCTCGCGGAAGACCGGTCCCCACGTGGGATGACCCGCTTCCGCAGCGCTTAATTGAAAGTCTGGATTGATTTCCAGCGCTTCTTTAAATGCCGTACGGCATTGTTTTTTTCGATCAGTCACGCAATACACAAACGCTAGATATTTATGCGCCGTTACCTGATCGCTTTTGAACGCTAGTCCATTATTTAACGCGCTCTGTAAATGCTTCGCTGCCACCTGGTATTGCCCGTTCTCATAACTTTTGAGCCCCGCAGATAGATCCTGTTCAGCTTTACGGGGAGAAAGTTTATCCAGGCCAACATCGCGGACAGGACCGGAAGAACAGGCGCTGGCTAAAACCACCGCGATGAGTAGTGATGACAAAAAACGAATCGACACGACAGTCCTTATTTAAAAATGTGTTTAATTTTTTTCGTTGACTTGGCTTTGATGTTCACTGTCTCTGAGTAGGAAGTGAAATTCAAGTTCCTGATTTCTATTTTATGCTTGCCCGCTGTCACCTTAAGCTCTTTTAGCGGAGGTGACGGGCCTACTTTCTTACCGTCCAGATACACATCGCCCCAAGGGGTCACAGCAAAGCTGAGCCGTGCACTACCTGTGGGTACGTTAGGACTTGGCCGCGAGGCGGCTGGGGCAATTTCCTGGCTCGGTGTTAGCGAGGGAGAAGAATTTACTTTCTCTGAGGGGAGTGCTGGCTCCACAGTGAGCTTCGGGTCCACAACGGGCGGCGCAGCCACTGGAGGCATTTCCCTCGATCTTGTATCCAGCGCCTGACCCTCCGCCAAGCTGACACTTTCACGCGGTTTAACCGGGACCACAGGTTGGGGGGCAGTCGTAGCCGTTGGCTGAACGGCCTTATTCAGTTTTTTGGCGGGTTCGTTTCGCAGCAAGAAAGAAGTAAAAGCGAGCAACAAAATCATGCCGACGGCAATCAGGATTTTTTTGTTCCACCCTTGAAGACCTTTATGCAGCACAACGGTTTGGGTGTTGGTGATTTTTGTGGGTGAGGTTTCAGTACTTTTGGCCGATTTTCTAGGTGCAGAGGTGGGCCCCATTATTGTCGGGATCAGCGGTAGGGTGCCTTCGCCTATAACACTTTTAGGCTTGCGTTTACGGTCCAGCGTGATGGGATGATTGAGCGCAGCGGTAGCTGAAGTGTTAACAGATAGGTCTTTATAATTTCTAAGATCGCGCGCAAATTCCACCCCACTTTGGTAGCGCTCGTCGGGATGCTTAGCCAGTGCCTTGGCGGCAATGTAATCAAACACTTCGGGCAAGCGCGGGTTTAGCGTTTTGGGAGGCGTGGGCACCTCATTCACAATGCGGTACATCGTGGTGTTAATGTTGTCAGCGTCGAAGGGTGACTCGCCTGTCAGCAATTCATACAACACCACACCCAGTGAGAACAAGTCCGAACGGCCATCTATCGGTTTGCCCACCACCTGCTCGGGCGCCATATAACGGGGAGAGCCCATGACTGTGCCCGCGATAGTTTTGGAACTGGTAGACATCCGCGCAATGCCAAAATCAGTGATTCTGACCGTGTCTCCATCCACCAGCATGATGTTGCTGGGTTTGATATCGCGATGCACGATCCCATTTTTATGCGCGTAAGCCAATCCTTCTGCAATCTGGGCGGCAATGTCGACAATCTTGTCGATGGACATCGCCGTATGCACATCCAGCACATCTTTTAATAATTGGCCTTCCAGAAACTCCATCGCGATATAGGCGGTGTTATCTGATTTGCCCACATCGTAAATCGTGACAATATTGGGATGATTGAGGCGCCCGGCAGACTTGGCTTCGCGGTAGAAACGTTCCTCAAAGTCGGCGCTATCATCACTGGAAAGGTCGAACTTAATCGTCTTGATCGCCACAATGCGATCAATCAGAGGATCAATCGCTTTGTAAACGACGCCCATAGCCCCATGTCCCAGTTCAGAGAGAATTTCGTAGCGGCCTAATTTTTCAGATGCTATTTCAGGTGCCATAGGGCTGTCGGATCACAGTAAAAGGTAAGAGTAACGCCAAGCGGATCAGACTGAAACAGATTGGCATTTTCAATATCGCTTTAGTACGGTCCGGAATTGGATATCTTTAAGTAAATAAATAGCGCTGACTGGCCGATATAGGGGAGATCGCTGTTTTGGAGATAGTTAAATTCATGGGAAAGATATCAGAATGAAATCAACAGTACTGACGCAAGAGAAGAAATATGCTTAACAGACCCAAACAAGGGATGACCAATTATATGGCAGCGCGCAGCCATTTTCA
Organism: Thiobacillaceae bacterium; assembly: GCA_031366105.1. Classification (GTDB taxonomy): domain Bacteria; phylum Pseudomonadota; class Gammaproteobacteria; order Burkholderiales; family Thiobacillaceae; genus Thiobacillus. The sequence goes on from JANLZE010000103.1 coordinate 129,504, forward strand.
GGTCGAAGTCGCGAGCGCCACCGATGCGGGTGCAATACGTAAGCACAACGAAGACAGCATTGCATTTGACGACGAACTCGGCGTATTGGTATTAGCCGATGGCATGGGTGGATATAAAGCAGGCGACGTGGCTAGCTCGATCGCGACGGGGCTAGTGATCGATTATCTTAGGCGTTCATTAAGTGAGATTGAGCCAGCCCCTATACGCTCCGCAGGGTTGTCTCTAGAGTCATTAGCGGTTAAAGCCACAGTCGAAAAAATCAATCTGGCAATTTATAAAACAGCTAAAACAGAAAATAAATATACCGGGATGGGGACGACCATTGTGCTCATTCTGTTTCACCAAGGCTTGGCGACGATTGCCCACGTAGGCGATTCCCGCCTCTACCGTTTGCGAGAGGGGCGCTTGGAGTTGATGACGCATGACCATTCTTTGCTACAGCAGCAGGTTGAAATGGGGTTGATTACGACCGAAGACGCCAAAGTTTCGCACAATCGCAATCTGGTATCGCGCGCGTTAGGAGTTGAAGCTGAAATCAATGTAGAAATCAGCGAACATGAAGTTCACCCTCACGATATTTATCTCCTGTGTTCGGATGGTTTGAATGACATGGTTGACGACACCGATATTGAACTAGCCGTCAACGAATTACGCGTTAATCTTCCGCTGACCACGCAGCAGCTGGTCCAAATGGCCATTGATAATGGAGGTCATGACAATGTCTCCGTCCTCGTTGCCAAGGTGAAGCACAAAGTCACCGGATGGCGTGCGCTGATGGATCGATGGTTTGATTGGCTGAAAATAACTGGGATGAATACGTCATGGCGAAATTAGTTGTGAGTTGTAACGGGATCGTTGAGGGACATTATTTCCTCGACAAAAGCCGGTTCACCATTGGGCGCATTCCCGATAACGATATATCCCTCAATGATCCAGCAGTAAGCAATGTCCACGCGGTGATCGTCACGATGAGTAACGACCATGTACTGGAAGATGTCGCGAGCACCAATGGTGTGTTGGTAAACGAAAAAAAAATTGCGAAACACATTCTGCAAAATAACGATGTGATTGAGCTGAGCGGTTATCAATTGAAATACGTGAACCAACGCGCGCTCGCTGATATGGATTTTGACAAGACAATGATATCGAACCAGGCACTGTGGGGGTCGAATGACGAGCCCGATGCCACCACCTTGCCAGTCAAACCGCTACTGGCGACAGCTGTACTCTCCGCGCGTGCAGTGAAAACCAACTTCCCATTGGGAGGGGTGATTTATTTAAACGGGGGTAAACCGGATGAAGAAATATTAATTGACGCCCCGCTTAAGACTTTTGGGCAACCCGGTAAGCAGGTGTTGATGATCTCGCGCCGACCCCATGGCTATTATGTGACGCATGTGGAGGGCAAAAATTTTCCCAAAGTAAATGGTAAATCTGTCGGTAATCGAGCATGGCCGCTAGAAGTAAATGATGTGATCGAGACCGGCGAGGTTAAGTTAAAGTTTTTTATGCCTCATGAGTCGCAGGAGCCCTAAAGATCAAGCCTGAGGGAGCGCTGGCTACGTTTGCAAGAGCTTTATCGATCCGTAATTTTAGTTCGACTGTCAATTATTTCGACTTAGCCCCGCTGTAAATTATTTCGACTTATGCCCCGGTTTTCAAGGCGCTAAAGTCTTCTTATTCACCCGCGCCAAAGATTTTATTTGTTGTGTGCGGTACCGCACTGACTAACACCCGAACAAGCAGTAAAAATAAGTCAGAAACATGATTTATGGGTGGCGGTATGCAAAACAATTTTAATTTTATCGATGAAAGAGATCATAAATTAAAGCCTCTATTGGACAAGATTCGGATAGAGGAATCCCATCAATATTGCTTGTCTTCGGGGCTTGATACAGAGAGTATTTGGCCCATGGTGTTGCAAGGCAAAGAGTTTGATACCTTTGTTGCCGCGAATAACCATGTTATCGCTCATTGCCAACAGCTTTTTTCTAGAATTTCCAGAGATTTTTCGGATGGGTTTGACTTATTTGCGTTGAGTGATGCGAACGCACGTCTGATTAACCTGCACTCATGCCCGGAAATTCTAAACACGGCTACCCATCAAGTGGGATTAAGTTGCGGGGTCTTATTAAGTGAAGCCAGTTGCGGGACCAATGCAGTAGCCCTCGCGCTACGCTACCGTGAACCGATGATCGTCAGCAGTTCCCAGCACTATGGGCGTTTGTTCCAAGCGTGGGGTGCAGTTGCGGTGCCGATACTAGGGCCCGACTACAAACCCCTCGCGTGCATTGCGATTTTAAATAGCTCCGATACAGCCTTAAGCGAAAAATTGTTACTGGCTAAATTTATCGCCAAGGAATTGGAAAAATTCTACGTACGCCCCTCAGCCCCCTCGCTCGCCTGTGAGGATGCGCCGGCTGTAATGAAACCTACTTCTGCCCCCAAGTCCGTTCCCCGCGCTGTAGGACTCACTTCTAGGCAGCATCAAGTGCTGCAATTATTTGCACAAGGGATGAGCTATAAACAAATTGCCCGCGAAATTGGCATTAGTTCATTCAAAACAGTAGAAGAGCATCTCGATGCGGTACGGGAGAAACTACAAGTCGCTCATCGGCGAGAATGCATTCAGAAAGCCATGTCTTTAGGCTGGATATAGTTATTTAAGGGGGTTTTGGGAGCTCTACAGTCGATGGTACTAAGTAGACCAATCCATTGCCCGAGATAGCCTCTGGCTATAGTCACCCGGTAAAACACTTAGCTCCAAATGACGGGTTCTCCTGTCCTAAATTGTTTGGTTTACTAATAACCAAGTGGAAAGCATGCACTGAGTTATATGTAAATAAATAGACGTGTGTGCATTCCTCTTTCAAACTCAATTTACGCATGGTTAATTTAAGGAGATCCTGAATGAAAACCGTCAACAACATCGGTGGGGGTGGTAATACCCAACATATTTTACGTACCTCTGCCTTACTCTTCGGACTAATGCTCACGGGTCCTGCAGTCCAGGCGGACGATGACCTGGACGATATGGGCCCTGGTAATGGGGTATTTCAACCCCTCAAAGATTTTGATTTACGTGCGCGTCAGAAATCAAGCAGCTCCAGCTCAGGGTTTCCCTTTAATTTTGGCTCTGACTTTGGGTTTAACTCCCGTTTTAATCCCAATTACAGTTTGATATACGTCAATTCACCTGCTTCCGAGCCTGATCAGATTCCGGCTGGAGTTCCTGCCTACACCAATGTTATTAACTCCCGCACACTTCAGGTCATTAAAAAGATTCGGGTTAAAGACAAGCCCCATCATTTCTATAAAGTGCCGCACGAAAACAAGGCGTACCTTTCGCATTTCGGGGGTACCAGTGTGATTACTGTAATCGACTTGGTAAATAACAAGGTAATGAAGGAAATTCCGACGGGGAATGGCCCGCGGCACCTTACCTTTAGTAAGGATGGAAAGCGTGCTTGGTCGGCCAATTCTGATGACAACAGCGTATCGCTTATTGATACGCAGCAAGACAAAGTACTTTGGACGACTAAAGTAACTGCTAAACCGAACTACGTCGAACCCACTTTTGGTTATGCCTTTGCGGCCAATACGGGTGGTAGCAGCCTATCGGTCCTAGATGCCCGGACTGGTAAATATATAACTGACGTCCAAACAGGATCAAAGCCTTTCAATATGGCCGTCTCCTGCGACGAGAAAATCGTGATGTCGGCTAACGCGGGCAGCAATGACGTGAGCTTTGTGGACGCAGCGGCACTCACGGAGCTAGCACGCGTCTCCATCATGGGTCCGGTTGCCACGGCTCAATACGACTCCAAAGTGAGTCAGCGTCTAAACCCACGAGTTTCCCCCGATTGCAAATATTTATGGGTGGGAAATCAAGCCGCCGGGACCTTTGCAGTGCTAGATATCACGCTGCGTAAATTGGTAGGCGAGGTACGCTCTGCTGAGAAGGGAGGCGGCTCGGATATTATGTTCTTCATCAAAAAAGGGCCTGCGGCGGGTAAAGCTATAGGGACTAACCGCTACAGCCCTTTTACCACGGTGATCAACCCGCAACCTCCGTTTAATGTAATCAAACGGATCCCTGCCGGGATGGGTACGCACTATGTCTGGTTCAACCAGGACTCGACCGAGGCTCATGTATCGAGTCGCATAGAAGGGAGCTTCTCTGTCTATGATTTGGCAAGCTTAACTGAGGTCGCGCGTAAAGGAAATTTTGGGCCTATAGATCAGGCTGCCTATATTTCTTTCGAAACCAAACTCACTGCCACGTCTATCGCGGAATCGGGCGATCCTAAATAATCTTTAACGTGCTTATTAAAAAATGGCCAGATCACATCTGGCCATTTTTTCTTGATGAATAAAGCTCCCCTAAAGTCGTTGGAATTACCCCTCCTTTTGGAGGGTATCAACCCCGTTATTGTGAGGATTGTTGCGGACCTGACAGTACGGTTTACTAAAGGTGTACAGCAGCCCTCATCCGGCCGCGGTTTTACAAGTGTCAATTAGGATGTCGTATTTCCTAATAGTTCCTGCTTTTAACACCGCCGTACCCAACGTAAACATAACCCGTTAGTCAGGAGAATTAAAATGCCAGTCCATCAAAGTAGTGTGCTCACTGCCACGTTACATCAAAGCTCATATAAAACCCTACCCCCGACCTTATCGCCGACGATTTGGCGTTTGCTAGGTTGGATTGCCATCCTCGTGTTGGCATCGGCTTTCGTCAACCTGGCCCACGCTCGGAATAGCGATGGCTCGGATGAGAATGAAAATGGAAATGGCCGTTCGCGAGGCCCTGTCAGGATTACGATGTTGCAGATAGGCGACCTGCATGGTCATCTAGTGCCACGACCCAATATGCGTCGGGATGGTCAAGGCGATGATGAAGGCGGTCTCGCTCGCATGTATACCCGGATTTCGCAAATTCGGGACACCAATAAAAATACCCTGCTCTTTAATACCGGGGACACCATCCAAGGCAGCGCCGAGGCGCTATATACCCGCGGGCAAGCAGTGATCGATGTGCTGGATCACTTCGGCATTGATGGGATGGCTGTAGGGAATTGGGATTACATCTATGGCAAGCAACGCTTCTTAGAGCTCTTTGGCCCAGGCACGGGGAATGGCCCTTCCGGTACTCGTTATGGTGCCGTCGCTGCGAACGTTTATGACGCGACGACTAACCAACTTCTGTTGCCCCCCTATTTCGTCAAACAGGTTGATGGCGTCAAAATCGGCGTCCTTGGCCTTTCCACAGAACGCGCCATTAATGCGTTGGGACCCTTTGCGACTGCTGGCATTACCTTCACCGGCACCGGTGCCGAGCTGCCAAAATATGTGGACATTCTGAAGAACCAGGAAAAGGTCGATTTGATTGTGTTGGTATCCGAGTTTGGCTTAGCCAAAAACGTAATCCTTGCTAATAAAAACCCCGATATTGACGTCGTGTTCTCCTCGGATATGCATGAGGAAACTCCCCATGCAGTAATCGCAGAGAGCGGCGCGCTAGTCTCAGAAGCGGGTCAGGATGGCACTCAAATCGCTCAGCTGAATTTACTTGTCAACCCTCACAAATCCGGGAATAAAATTTTGGGGTGGAGATATATTTGGCATACCGTCAAATCTTCAATTAAACCTGACGCCCGCATTAATCGTATGGTTGATGCCATTCGCTCGCCCTTTATTGCCGGACCGCGTTTCACTACCCACGTTAATCCCATTAACGGCACTGTTTTGCGTACTCCCATTAACCGTATAGTTGGCACCACGGTCGTAAGCCTCTACCGCGGAAACTTTTCAGATGAAATTATGCCCGGCGTGCTGGAGGGGTCGTCATCTGATTTTCTAGCTGACGTGTTTAGGGATCAGTCAGGTGCCGACATTGGCCACTTCCGGGGTTTCCGTTATGGAACTCACGTTCGCCCGGGACCGATAAAACTTGAGGATATTTATCACTACATCCCTATCGGCCCTCAAATTGCCAAAACGACTATTACAGGTCAGCAATTAAAGAACAATATCGAAAACAGTGCAGACGGCTCGCTTAATCCTGACATTTTTCAATGGACGGGCGGTTGGCTGAATGCCTATGGTGGCGTACGTATGGATATCGACCCCTACAAACCGAAAGGATCACGTATCTCTAACATCAAGGTTAATCGCGCCAATACTGGATGGGAGCCGTTGAACCTTAGCGCAACCTATACCTTTGCTGGGTATTGGTACGCACAAGATCCCAAGGTAGTCGGTGGTTTACCTTCTGCAAACCCAGTAACACCGGTGAAAGGCCCAGGGGGAGAAACACTCGACGGCACGCAAGTGGTGACCAATTATTTGGCCAATCATGTGGCTAATCCAGAACTCAACCGCGTGAATCTGCTATTCCCACTACCGCCTCCGGTATATGGGAACCCGGAAATACAACCCTTACTCGGGGTCCCAACGTTGTCCCATTAAATGGGACCTAATCGCCCCGCATAAGCGGGGCGATTACATAACAATTAACTAAGGTGAATTAACATGAATAAACTAAATACGACCAGGTGGTACCGAGGAATAATTGCCCTTGTTGCCATGGGAGCATTGAATATGCATATGCCGAACGCAATGGCGGTCCCGTCATTCGCGCGGATATGTGATTCGGATAAAGTCGGCACTGCAGAAATGTTTCGGTGCGAGGCCTACTCTTCTGCGCCTCGACCCACTATGCACCCTGTTCCTCATGATCAGGGGAGTTCAGTAACCACCTTCACGCCATCGGGCACCTTCTCGGTTCCTACGACGTTTCCACTGGGTTCAAGATCAGCGGGTACATCGGCCCGCTTTTTTCCACGCTCCTGGCCGCAGCATAGTTACGATCAGCGTCACAACCCGGTATTCAGCGTCCCGGCCAATGCTCCAGACTTTTTAAAAAATGGCACCTTTTGGGCAGCGCCTCTGACCGGTCTGGATTTCTTAAATCTGGGACGTGCTTTAAATTCTGCAGGCGACTCTGAAGAATGGGGTTCAACCACCTCTCAATATCTGGGTAATGTCGTCGGCGCGTCGGTGGCGCGAGGAATGGTTTTCGTGCAAAACGGCCGCCGCGATATTTGGGCCGTCAATGCCGAAAATGGCAAACCGATTTGGCGCAATGAAGTCACCACAGCTGCTGGCATGGGGCAATCGGTGATTGAAGAGGTAGGCGGCCGCTTGATGGTTTTCTCCCCTGTTGGAGACGCGGCTTTTACTGTACAAAACGCGATTGATTTCACCAACAACAGACCCCATTACCGGGGCGGAAATTTTGCCGGCATTCATGCTTTTGATGGTTTGACGGGTAAACAACTTTGGCGCTTTCCGATCAAGGGTTCGGGTCGTCCGACCCCGGTTTATCGCGACGGAAAACTCTATGTGAACACCAACAACAATCAGTTTTTTGTGTTGGACGCTGCCACCGGTAAACAACTAGGCTCTTTCACCAACCCAGGCAATGGCTTTAGCGGACTAGCCGCAGCGAACTGGTTCGACACAGCAGATGGTCGCCGTATCATCATCTACGGCACCATTCGTCCGACCCGAATTTTGGGGATAGATGTCACCAACCCGACCGCCCCTTCGCTTGCCTGGTCATATACGCCTCCTGGTGCGACAGCGAATGCCCCTGGCGACACCTCAGCTGCGGTTGATCCGGCCTTGGGTTTGGTATTCACTACGGTGTTCACTAACAAAGGGACCGCGACCGCCCCGATCTACGACCTGAATATGATCGCTCTCAATGCGACTACGGGCGCGTTGGTTTGGAGCCACTTTATGGGAGAAGGCGATAGCCCCCCCGGATATAAGGGCAGCATCCCCATGGTTCATGATGGCGTGGTCTACGCAGGCAATACTTCTGACGGGACGTTTCAGGCATTCAACGCAGCTAACGGCACGCGCCTGTGGGTAGCCGACCTGCATGAAGAAAGCGATAAAGCTGGGCGTAAGCATCGCCCACGCGCCGCAGCTGTTTTTTATGACGGCAAATTAATCCTGGCAGAAGGGCGTGATATTCACACCTTTGATCCGAAGACCGGGGTAGAACTAAACCGTTTTGAAACCCCCGGATTCTTCGGGGTATGGGGGATCAATCAGCCTGTAATCGTCGGTAAGCTTTTTATACAAAGCTCCATTTCGGGTTGGGTGTTTGCCACCCCGGTAGACTTTATTACCAGCTCGGATGGGATGGGCAATCAGCAGAAAGCCCCGCCTGGCAGTTTGCCTTCACCGCCTCTACCGCCTGAGTATTTGAATCTAGGGGCTAGACCCAGCCCGATGCAAGCGAGGCGGTTTCCGAATACTTCGCTCGCTTATGCCGGGGGTCAAACTCACAATAACGTTGTCACTGTAGGCCCCAGCGGGATCTATTGGCAAACGGCGTTAAAGGATGCTTTCCCCTTGTCTGCCCCGCCACTCGATGAAGCGTTATACGGCAAAGAAGTTGCCACGCACATGATGCATCAATTCGTAGGGGTGGGCTCAGGGGTCTCGCCAGTAAATGGCGTGCTCTATGCAGGCAGTGACAGGTTTAGTGCCTACGCCCTTAACGCCTCCACAGGTGAAGTAATTTGGCGCGCGCGCACGCAAAACGCGAATTTTGGTCAGCCTATAGTTACCCCCAACACCGTAGTGGTCGCAGGGGGAGACCCATGGTTAAACCTTGGCGGTACTGGCCAATTTAAAGCGAAATCCCCCAAGACCAAGATTGGTGACAATTGGGGGTATTTACGCGGTCTGCATCCAGAAACCGGGGTAGAGAAATGGACTGTTTATAGTGGTTTAGGCACGAGCAGCATGACCCCGCTCTATAGCAAAGGTAATCTTTACTGGGTAAACGGTCAGGGCCGCGTTTGGGCCGTTAGCGCTGACAAAGGTGAACCTGTAGCTCCCTTTATGGATGATAACGGTCTACCCGTGCTATCTCTAGGGGGTTTCAATGCCATCTCCTCAGCCAACGTGTATCACGAAGGTGGGACAGATATCATGGTGGTGGGTTTGGCAATGCCCAATCGCATGGTGGCGATTAACCTGACGACCGGAACGGTGGTTTGGACGCAAACGCTCGCTAGTGCCGGTACTACTTACCTCACTGGCTTCGCGAGCGTGCCGCCCGCGGTTGACCAGCGTGATGGGCTAGTCGTGAGTACAGTTTTGGTCAATGCTGACGAGGCCGCCAAAACCATTACACAACTGGTTTTTGCGTTGAATACACAAACCGGCGCGGTGGTATGGACCAAAGCAATTGCGACTGGGCCCATTCCTGTTGGAGGGTTTGTTGGCCCCACTCCTCTGCTCGACAATGAGTTGGTGTACCTCAACAACCCAATAGGCATGAACGTCGTTGCGCTGGATATCAAAACGGGCGCCCCCAAATGGCAAACCCCGGTTATCACTCCTGAGGGCAAGTTTAGTTGGGGCCCAGGCGCGCTGGTTGACGGTAAATTAATCCAGCCGGTGGGGCCTGCGTTGTATACGCTGAATGCCTCAAATGGAACGATGCTGAATAAAATAACCTTGGGAGGCTCTATGACTTATAACCATCCCAGCGTTATTGGCAAAACCTTGTATATCGGCAACTCGTGGGGATGGGTAACGGCCTTACCTCTGAAGACGGTCACCGGGAGTAATGGTAATAACAACTCTCGCAATGACAACGACGATTGATCGAAATAATCACCAATTAATCGCCCCTATTGGGGCGATTTTTTTTCGGCGCGGGCTGATAAAGTCACCGGGATTAAACCAACCTTAAGCGATAAATTATTTTGGGAATTTTATGTAATAAATCGTAATAAAAGATATGACCCAGACGGGTCTATAGTGACTTTTAAGAACAGGTTTAAAACCTGTTCTTACCTTTAGTTTCAATACATCCAACGTCAAGGACAGCCTAAATGAAACAAGTTACAACGCTAAGGAAGATTGCTTTAACCATGACCGCAGCCCTATTCATTGCGGCAAGTGCGCCTGTGCACGCCAGGGGTTTTTTTAATAACGATGCGCAAATCACCGAAACGCCACTCGATGGTCGCGTCAACATGCCCCTGCACTTGGATTTCGATCCTCAGGGTAATTTGTGGGTGGGAGCATTTAAAGACGGAAAGATGTTGCGCTACACCTACAACGGTGAAACCCTGGTTTACGACGTAGCAATTCAAAACATTGACCCGGCCAAGGGCCCCATGAACATTTTCGCTGATCCACGCGATAGTAGCGTCTGGTTTTCGGCTTTAGGCGGTTACATTGTTAATTTGAAAGTAGACGGCACAGTGAAGACCTATCCTATTCCGTCCACCAATTCGATGCCTATGGGCGTACGAGGTGATTCGCACGGGGATATCTGGTTTAGCGAAATGTTCTCCGGCAAAATTGGGGTAGTCCGTAACGATGGCACGATCAATGAGTTTGATATTCCGAATAGAGCTTCGCTGCCTACTGGCCTCACCGTCGACAAGTACGACAACAAGTGGTTTGTGATGTCGGCCGTAGGCAAAGTTGGGGTGCTACGGACAACGGGTAAATTTGAAGAGTACAGCTTGCCGATTGGCGCCCATCCGATGGGAATTTCGTATAACAAATCGCAAGCGTCAGACTTGATCTGGTTTACGGAAACCATAGGCAATCAAATTGGTTCTATCAACCAGGCAGGCCAAATCAAGTTATATCGCATCCCCACCATGATGGCTTTACCGATGATGGTGATGGAAGATATGGTCGGCGATGTATGGTTTACCGAGATGTCGGGCAACCAGATTGGTAAACTGAATGTCAGTAATGGCAGTTATAGAATAAGTGAATTTAAGGTTCCCACTGCCATGAGCGGACCTATGGGACTATCGATGCATCCTTCAAACGGCACATTGTGGTTTTCAGAAGTTTTGCGGAACCGTCTTGGAACGCTGCAAACCATGACCACCAAGTAATAGAAGGGTTGTGTGATCGTAATAACGAGGCAGCGTTGCCTCGTTATTACGTTAGTGGGACCGAAAAGGAACTATTCAAACGTGCGCCACTCACTTTAAATTAATTTTGTTTCCGATATAAATCAAGGTTTAGCTTATGAAATTTGCTGTCGATAAATGTTCGCCAAGACCTGTAACCACACCATGGCCGCGGCTACACGTCAAAAACGTATTTCAAGTAATGTATTTCGCGTGTGTCTTTATTGCGGCTCCATCCTGGGCTGCGGTAAACCCTGACGATAAAAGCGCAGCTACTAAAATTACATTTATCCACTTTAATGATTTACATGCGCACCTAACGCCGCATGCAGATCTTGTTCCTGATGCGCCTTACGGGCAAACGTCCACTAAAACAAAGGTGGTTGAGCGTGGCGGAATAGCGCGTTTGGCCACAGTAGTCAAACGCATACGCGCAGACAATCCCAATTCAATCTTTATGAACATCGGCGATACCTACCACGGCGGTGTCGAAGCGTTCTTTACCAATGGCAATGCCATTGTGGACCCGGTCAATGCGTTGAATATTGATGTGGGCGTAGTGGGTAACTGGGACTATGCGTATGGCCCATTAGTCACGCGTATGCGTTATAGCGATTTACCCATTACCAAAATGATGCGACCCATGCAACGCATGATAGGCAAGATGAGACGCGGTGGATCGCGCCAAGGCTCGGACAATAGTGAAGATGAAGTAGGTACTAAAAGCGAATCTGAAATGATGATGCCTTTTGGCGAAATCAAGCGCCCCAACTTCCCCAATCTGGCCGCGAACCTCACACTCACCATGCCGCCAATGAGACGCGGTCAATTAATGATGCCGGCCACCATGGTCAAAGAAATGAGCGGCGTTAAGGTCGGGCTTATCGGTTTAACTTCCGACATCGTGCCGCGCATGCACAAAATGTTGGCGATGGGTATGTCGTTTGTGGAGGGTGAAGACAATTACCGCACGCTGGTTAACCGCTATCAGAAAAAACTGCGCGCGGAGGGAGCAGAGGTAGTTGTGGTGATGAGCGAGCTGGGCCTCCAAAAAAACTACCGGTTGGCTCAAATAATCGACCCTGGCGTGGACGTGATTTTTTCTGCGCATACTCACGAGGCGGTCTTTAAACCGCTGACTTCGCAAAGCGGTGCATTGGTCGTAGAAGCTGGCAACGACGGTAATGTAGGCCGGATGGATGTGTTGGTGCGAGGAGGCAAAGTGGTCGACCGTCAATGGGAGTTAATGCCCATCGACAATACGATTGCAGAGGATCCTGAAATTAAGGCGTTAGTCGATAAAGCGCGGGCACCATTTCTCGCGAAGAACGTCAACATGAGTGTGCCGATGCCGATGATGCATCAGAAGTTAACGCAACCCATTAACACCGTGGTCGGCCATACCAATGTGCTGCTTGATCGACGTCACGTCTTGGAAAGTAGTTTTAATGATTTGATGGGGGGCATTTTGCGGCGCACTTCGGGCACCGATGTCGCCATCACGCCCGGTTTTCGTTTTGATAGTGTCGTCCCAGGTCGTGGTACGGCGATGGAAGGTAAATCACGCAGCGCATTTAACACCAGGCCTCATGGTATGGCGGAGGGTCAGGGGTTGCCGGTAGAAGATAACACGGTGACTGCGGGTGATATTACGCTCGAAGATGTCTATCGTTTTTTCCCCGTTCCCTACAGTATTTCAACGGCGAAGATTAGCGGTGGGCAACTGCGTGAGGTCATGGAGCAAGCTCTCACCAATGTCTTTTCTCCGAATGTTTTTGCACAGTCCGGCGGCTGGCTGGAAGGATTTTCGGGCCTCGATACCGTTTTGGATTTAGCTAGTGCGGATGGACATCGTATTACCAGCTTGCGCTTGAGCAATTCAGGCAAAGTATTAGGGGCTTCCGAAATGGTGAGTGTGACGGGATGCACCCGGCTTATGGATGCAAGCGATAGCCTATGTAGTTATAGAGGCTTCCAGAATGTACAGCCGCTCATAAACAAAGCCACAGGTCAGGCATGGACGCCAGTAGACATTTTTGTCGATGCGCTGTCCAACGGCATTCAAGCGAAAGATATTCAGCCGCATATCAAGGATACCAATGCCACGCCACTGTGGCCGCGTGCACCGTTTATCCAGCCACTTAAAGGTGGGCATAGATAACTTCGGATGTAGGAATATTCTCAAAATCATCCGATATCAGGCATCTTCAAAGCCGCTTATTCCCCGTCATAAGGTAATAAGCGGCTTTTTTAATAGATGAAAATTGTGAGTTGTATAAAAGATATGTGGGGTAGCGCACAGTCAACATAGCGCCCTACAGATATAAATCCCATCAGAAGATTTTTTCGAGAATATCGGGAGAATCTCGAAAACTGATTTCTTAAATAATTGCAACCGATTGGAGAAGAGTATGAGTACGCAAGATAATGACGATGTTAAAAACCCGCCGAAGATTTCGATGTCGCGTCGAGACCTTCTAAAGGGTGTAGGTGGTGTAGGGGCTGCTGCACTTGCAGCGCCGTTTCTGGGTGCAGGCTCGGCCATCGCACGGCCTGATATTGCCGGCAGTGGAGCCCTGTTTGGTGGAAGTCAAAACTTTGGGTTCCCCAATCCCAGGAGTCAGGCCGAATTGTGGTCGGTGGACTACGCGGGTAACTTATGGCCAGGCATGCGAAATGGTCCGGCGCTTTTTGCGATGTTCCACCCCGCTACAGGCATGTATATCGAAGCTGACGGCTCAATCAAAGTCGCCGATGCGCGTAATTCCGTCATCCGCAATATTTCGAATTTGGGTGATGTGACGATGTTTAGTGGCAGTTCCCAGCAATATCCCTTCAAAGATGGGACGGCAACTGAGGCAAATTTCAACAGCCCTAACGATATCGATAAACTCAGCACCGGCAATTACGTAGTAGCCGACCGTGAAAACCATGCCATCCGTTTAGTAAAGCCGGACGGCTCGGTGAAAACTATCGCGGGTCAAGGCAACGGTAAGAACAAATATAACGGCGATAAAACCGACGCTCGCCAGGCGCAACTCAATCGGCCGCTAACATTGCAGACGGCCAATTTACATACTGCGTGGCATATTCCCGATACGGTTTATTTTGCTGACCGCGATAATTTTCTGATCCGCAAATTAGTCCCCAATGGTGACGGCACTTGGGCAGTCGTTACCGTGGCAGGTACACCCCCTACTACCGGCGCAGATGTGTGCGGCCCACTGACTTATTTCCCCGGGGCGACCAACGGTGCGACGGCCCAAGCAAAATTCCGTGGGCCATGTGGGGTCGTGCTAAGTGACAACGAGCGCTATTTATATGTTGCTGAACGCGACAATAACGTCGTTCGCGTTATAGATTTGATGATGGGCATCGTGGGGACTTACGCTGGCGTCGTGATGGTTGGCCAGGGTAAAGGGGCCTATCAGGATGGCCCCGCCGCCACTGCTAAATTTAATGGTCCTTCGCAAATAGATATAGATGCGGACCGTAATCTGTACATGGCTGACCGCTTTAACCACGTGATACGCAAAATCACACCCACCGCTGATCCGATGAAAGGCTCGATGGTACAAACTTATGCGGGCGTTCCGATGGAAAAAGGACGTCGAAGTGGACCTGCCTCGCAAGCAAAATATTACGAGCCATGGGGTCTAGCGTTTGATCGGAGCAGTGGCTTGGTTTTTGTAGGCGATACCGGTAACAGTCGAGTGGCAGTAATTGGGCAATTTAGCCAGATCTGGCCTGCTTTTGCTGAGCGTATCAATACCACACGCTTCGCCGAATATCAGGCGTTAATGACCGAGTATGTCAACTATTACCGCGGTGGTTCAAATCGCAATACCGGCAGTAGAAACTTTGGCACCGGCGAAGGACTTCCTGGCCCCAATAATGGAGGCAGTAATACTGGGCTGTAATTAATTTTCATTGCATCAAAATTAGAGGGCCAAGGCCCTCTAATTTTTTGTCTTGGGTAAAGCAAACCTATTGGTCTGGCGAGCGTACTTTTAAGTAAAACTCCGTGTACTCGACGTAACCCAGGTACCAACCGTTAAAATCCTCTGTCGCCATCTACCGGGAGTTTTTATGCTGCGCCTTTCCACTTTCCTTTTCACCCTCCTGCTAGGCATTTCGGGATGCGGTGCCAACGAGCCGAACGTACAAAAGATATCTACTGAGCCCGCGCCAGGCGGACCCGCCAATCCTAGAGTGCTGCTCGAAACCACCAAAGGTAATATCACGCTAGAGCTATTTCGCCGCAATGCGCCGATCTCGGTGGCAAATTTTCTTAGCTACACCAAAGCGGGGTTTTACGACGGTACCCTATTTCACCGAGTGATCCCCGGGTTCATGATCCAAGGCGGTGGTATGACTGTCGACATGATCGAAAAACCCAAACACGCGTCGATACGTAATGAAGCGACAAATGGTCTGAAAAATCTGCGTGGCACGCTTGCGATGGCACGCTTGGGCGACCCGCACTCTGCATCGTCGCAGTTTTTTATTAACGTTGGCGACAGCGATAACCTGAATCATCAAGATGAAAGTATGCAGGGATGGGGCTATGCGGTATTTGGCAAAGTCGTCTCGGGTATGGACGTGGTCGATGCGATCGTGGCAGTACCGCGTGGGGATTATGGACCGTATCAGGATGTGCCTACGACACCGGTGCTAATCAAGCACGCGCGTGTCCTCCCCGCACGCTAGTATTGGGTGATTAAGTACGCGCTTTGTCACCCCAGCTAAAAATCCTGGCCTTGGTGCTAACAGCGCCGTTGGCCCTGGTCGTCGGGTTGCTCACGGGCACATTGCCGCAAGACCCCGCGCTCGCCTCACAAATTCTGTGGGACTTACGCGCGCCGCGTGTCGCCGCCGCTTTCGCCTGTGGCGGATTACTCGCGCTGGCGGGCGCGTTAATGCAAACACTGTTTCGCAACCCTCTTGCGGAACCCTATCTGCTCGGCGTATCTGGCGGTGCGGGTTTGCTGGCCTTGCTGGGCATGGCAGCGGGGATGGCTTGGCCGTGGGTCTCGTTGCTCGCATTTGGCGGCAGTCTGCTGGCGCTCGCGCTGGCTGCACTTTTTGGCAGACGTTTATTGGCTCGGGATCACACCCCGCTACTACTCGCGGGGGTGATGCTGGCGGCAGGATTTGGTGCGCTCATCGCATTAGTGCTGAGCCTCGCGCCCGCTGAGCAATTACCCGGCATGCTGTTTTTTTTGATGGGGGATCTCACCTGGGTACAAAACCCTGCCGGGCTGGGAGCCGCACTCATACTAGCCTTAGGAGTTGCCCTGCTTCTGGCGCGCCGACTCGACGTATTGCAACTTTCACCGCTAAAAGCCGCATCACTGGGAGTCGCCGTATTACCCACGCGCTGGGCGCTGTTTGCGCTCTCGGGGGCGTGTACTGCATTGGTCGTGGCCCAGGCGGGCAGCATCGGCTTTGTGGGCTTAATGGTGCCGCATGCGTTGCGACGACTCGGACTCACCGCCCACCGCGATCTTCTCCCCGCCGCAGCGCTTGCCGGAGGCAGCCTGTTGGTATTGGCCGACGCCCTCGCGCGTATCTTAATCGCCCCGCGCGAACTGCCGGTCGGCGTGCTAACTGCGTTACTCGGGGTGCCTTTGATGTTGTGGTTGCTGCGTAGACCGTATACATGACTTCGCTTTAATGGAAACCGGGTTACCTACTCTATGTGCGCAACAATTAAGTTTGCGCAGCCATGCTCATGCACTCGTGGATGCGCTTGATCTATCAGTGGAAGCAGGCGAAGTATTGGGGATTTTGGGCCAGAATGGGGCGGGGAAATCAACGTTATTAACCGCGCTGGCCGGGCTGGCAGCACCCGCCACAGGCCAAGTCACCCTCAATGGCCACGGGCTTCTGATGCTGCCGCCGTTGACCCGAGCCCAACACATCGGCCTGTTGCCACAAAGCGACGAAGGCGGTTTTTTTGGCAATGTGAGTGAGTTTGTCTCGCTGGGGCGTTATCCCTTCCAGCATGCTCCATGGGATTTGATGTCACACCTCATTACCTGGGAGCTCATTGAACTGGCTCATCGCTCATTAGTCACGCTCTCGGGCGGTGAGCGTCAGCGTGTTCGACTGGCGCAACTCAGCGCGCAGGCGCCCCAGTATTATTTGCTGGACGAACCCTTAACGCATCTCGATCCGGCGCATCAGGCCAGGCTGTTAAACTGGACTCGAGCCGAGGCTGAGGCGGGTAAATCCGTGGTACTCACCTTGCATGATCCCAACTGGGCGGCGGGTCAGTGCGACCGCCTGCTGTTTTTATTTGGCGATGGCCGCTGGCAAATCGGCCCTCCACAGGCCTTGCTGAATCCGACTTCGCTAGAGGCGCTTTATGGAGCAGGCACCGCCAGTTTATGGCTCACGCGTCGATAGCGATGCCCAATACACGTGGGCGGGAATAAAACTATTTTCCGTGACCGAGAATAAAAGTGGCCCAGCTACTGTTTACTCCGCTGTAGTCCCTGCAAACTCACTTTTAAGGAATGAAATATGAATCGTATTGCCCAATATCTGATCGCCGCCTCACTCACTCTGTCTGTTGTCGCTTGCGCGACCGACGGCATGCATACCGCCCCGACCATGATGTCCAATGGCGTGATGGTCAATAGTGCCGGCATGACGCTCTACACCTTCGATAAGGACACCGCCGATAGCGGTAAAAGTGCGTGCAATGGCCCGTGCGCCGCGTTATGGCCGGCGGTACCTGCTGACGCGATGGTAGGCGGTAATTATTCTGTGGTCACCCGCGATGATGGAAGTAAGCAGCTGGCCTATAAAGGTAAACCCCTGTATATGTTTTCCAAAGATCAAAAACCGGGTGACATGACCGGCGACAACTTCAAGGATGTGTGGCACGTAGTCAAATAATTTAGCGACTCTCGCAACGCTCCCGATTTAGCTGGAGCGTTGCGCCACTCTCGCGGCATTCAGTCCGCGCATGGGTACAGCTAGCTCAACCTAGCCGCCAGCAGCATGCCATTGCGCGAGTGATCAAATTGCAGCGCAAACCTCCACGCTTGCGAGCCTGGAACAAATACTCAACCCTGTATAATTGCGGCTTGATTTATCCCATCCCCACGTTATTGACTCAATGATCCGTCGCATCATAAAAAAGGTGTTCGGTCGCAAACAGAGCGCTGCCCCCTCCTCTGCTCGAATATTGCCGTTTGCCAAGCATGGCATCCATCAAAACCGACTGGATGACTGCGCACTAGAGGTCTGCGAGAAGCTCGCTGAAGCCGGATTCAAGGCTTATGTGGTCGGTGGTGCCGTGCGCGACCTGCTACTGGATTTACGCCCTAAGGATTTTGACGTCGCCACCGACGCGACCCCGGACCAAATCCGGCGCTTGTTCCGCCGCTCACGCATCATCGGGCGTCGTTTTCAAATCGTGCATGTGATGTGCGGGCGCGACACGATTGAAGTGACAACCTTTCGCGCCAACGGCCAGAAAGAAGCCGATGAAGAAGAGGAACGGCCCACCGATGCCCACGGCCGTCTGCTCACAGACAATATTTTTGGCAATATGGCAGACGACGCGGCGCGCCGCGACTTTACGGTTAATGCGCTCTACTACGACCCTATTCGCGAAGAAATCCACGACTATTTTGGCGGGGTAGCTGATTGCAAAAAACGCGTGCTGCGTATTATCGGTGACCCCGACACGCGTTACCGCGAAGACCCGGTGCGTATGCTGCGCGCCGCACGCTTTGCGGCCAAGCTGGAGTTTACGATAGACCCAGCGACGCGCAAACCGGTGGCGGAACTGGCTCCGCTGCTGGCGAATATTCCGCGTGCGCGCATCTTCGACGAAGCCCTTAAACTTTTGCTTTCGGGTCATGCCCTCCGCGGCGTGCATCAACTGCGCGCCGAAGGTTTGCACCACGGCATGTTGCCGCTACTCGATACCATCCTCGACGATCCGACCGGAGGTCCTTTTATTACCGCGGCGCTGAAAAGCACCGACGAGCGTATCCGCGCAGATCGCCCCGCCTCCCCTGCGTTTCTGTTCGGCACTCTCTTGTGGCCGCAAGTCGCGCAGCGCTGGAAGGCACTGGAAACTCAAGGCGAAAAGCCCATGCCTGCGCTATTCACCGCGATGGATGAAATCCTCGATGCACAGCGCGGCCAGCTGGCCATTCCGCGGCGTTACGATGGGATGATGAAAGAAGTCTGGGGCGTACAACCGCGCTTTGAGCAACGCGGGGGACAGCGCCCGTATCGCCTGCTGGAACATCCGCGTTTTCGTGCCGCCTACGACTTTTTAGTGCTGCGGGCAGCCTCTGGCGAGGTTGACCAGGAATTGGCCGATTGGTGGACCCGCTTCCAAGAGGCCGACGAAACCACTCGCCAAACCATGCTCAAGACCGATACCAGCTCCAAGCCACGTCGACGTCGCCGCAAATCCCCCGCTGATCACGCTACACCCGCGCTTGAATAGTATGAAAGTGACGGCTTATATCGGCCTGGGGGCGAATTTACACGACCCCATTGCCCAGGTGGAATACGCGATCACCGAACTCGACTGCCTTCCCACCACCCGTCTTATCGCACGTTCGTCGCTGTATGCCACCACCCCTGTAGGGTATAAGGATCAGCCAGATTTCATTAACGCGGTGGCACAAATTGAAACCCTGCTAGCACCGCACGCGCTACTGGACGCATTGCTCGATATTGAACAACGCCATGGCCGCGAACGCAGCTTTCGTAACGCGCCGCGCACGCTGGATCTGGATTTGCTGCTCTATGGCAATGCGCATTTTGAGGAAGAGCATTTAACGCTCCCGCATCCCCGCATGACCGAACGCGCTTTCGTGCTGCTACCGCTAACCGAAATCGCGCCTAAAATTGCTATCCCCGGCCATGGCCTCGCCGCTGATTGGCTTGCATCCTGTGCCGATCAACGTGTGCTGCCGCTCCACCCCGATCAACGAGCCATCGCCGGACTATGAGCCTGACGCGATTTAAATATATTGTCGTCGAAGGGCCGATAGGAGCGGGCAAAACCAGCCTCACCAAAAAACTGGCCGAAAAGCTGGGGGCAGCTACGCTGCTGGAGAACGCCAGCGATAACCCTTTTTTGCCCAAGTTTTATCAGGAGCCGCGGCGTTACGCGCTGCCGACGCAACTGCATTTTCTATTCGAGCGTTCACGTCAGCTAAGCGAGCTAGCGCAAGGCGATTTATTCAATAGCGGCACAGTCTCGGATTTTTTGCTAGATAAGGACATGTTATTTGCGCGGTTAAATTTGGACGACGATGAGTATTCGCTGTACCAAAAAATTTATGCCGACCTGTCTCCCCAAGCGCCCACGCCCGATCTGGTGATTTATTTGCAGGCCCCGATTGAGTCCTTGCAAGAACGTGTCAAACGCCGCGGCGTTGAATTCGAACGTGGCATGGCAGCAGACTATTTGAGGCGACTCGCGACCAGCTACAGCGACTTTTTCCATCGCTACGAGGCCGCGCCGCTATTGATCGCCAATAGCGAAAACCTGAACTTCGCGCAAAACAACGACGATTTCGAATTGCTGCTGGAACGCATCCACAAAATGCGCGGGCCACGCGAGTTTTTTAGTCGGGCCGCATGAGCACCCCCATCACGCTTTCGACGCTGCAAGCCATGCGCGCACGCGACGAAAAAATCGCTGTGCTGACGTGCTATGACGCGAGTTTTGCCCGCATCCTGGATGCTGCGGGTGTCGACGTGCTGTTGGTCGGCGATTCGCTGGGCATGGTAATTCAGGGGCACGCTTCTACCCTGCCGGTGAAACTCGCAGAGATGAGTTATCACACGCGATGCGTGGCGGCGGGCGCGACTCGAGCCTTTATTCTTGCGGACCTACCCTTCGGCAGCTACCAATCCTCGCCTGAACAGGCGTTTGCCTCCGCTACTAAACTGCTGGCGGCGGGAGCCCATATGGTCAAGCTCGAAGGCGGCGCGGTGATGGCGGACACGGTCGCCTTTCTCACCCGGCGCGGCGTGCCGGTGTGTGCCCACCTCGGCCTATTGCCGCAGTCGGTCAATCAGCTCGGCGGCTACAAAGTACAAGGGCGAGATGAGGCTAGCGCCGCGCAGATTCTGGCTGACGCCACCGTGTTGGAAGCGGCTGGAGCCGGATTGCTGCTGTTGGAAGCAATCCCTGCTGCGCTCGCCAGTACCATCACCGAGGCGGCGAGCGCGCCCACTATCGGTATCGGAGCGGGGGTGGACTGTTCCGGCCAGGTATTGGTGCTATACGACGCGTTGGGCTTGTACCCGAAGCCGCCCAGATTTGCGAAGAACTTTCTCCCGGAGGCGGGCAGCATCGAGTCCGCGGCGGGGGCTTACGTTGCTGCGGTCAAACAACGCACTTTTCCCGCTGTCGAACATACGTTCTGATGCAGGTGGTCCAAACCCTCGATGAATTGCGTGCCGCGTTGCCCGGGGAGAGGGCCACCGCGTTTGTGCCCACCATGGGTAATCTGCACGCTGGGCACTTGGCACTGGTCGAGCTGGCAAAACAGCACGGGCAACCGGTAGTAGCGAGCATTTTCGTCAATCCGCTCCAATTTGGCGCGAACGAGGATTTTGAACGTTATCCGCACACCCAAGATACCGACTGCGCCAAACTGGCAGCGGCTGGCTGCGATTTAGTGTTTGCCCCATCGGTGTCGACGATCTATTCCCAACCGCAAACCTTTACCGTCCAGCCGCCCCGTGAACTGGCTGACGATCTATGTGGCGCGTTCCGCCCCGGCCATTTCAGTGCGGTAGCGACGATAGTGTTGAAGCTTTTCAATTTGGTACAGCCGCGCGTGGCGGTTTTTGGCCGCAAGGACTTTCAACAGCTTTTTATCGTGCGTGGACTGGTGCAGCAATTCAACCTGCCTATTGAGATCATTGCGGGGGACACTCTACGCGAAGCGGATGGTTTGGCCATGAGCTCGCGAAATGGCTACTTAAGCCCCGCTGAGCGTATTCAGGCGATCACTTTGTACCGTCAGCTCCAAGCCATAAAGGAGGCAATGGCGCGAGGCGAGAATGACTATGTCAGGCTTGCTATCCAAGCCAAAAAATATTTGAAAATGGCGGGCTGGACGGTCGATTACATCGAAATTCGCGACGCCGACACGCTCCAGGCCGCTGGTCCAACCACCCCCCATATTGTGGCTTTAGGCGCGGCATGGCTAGGCCACACGCGCTTGATCGACAATATCGAGCATGTGCGCCCAAACCTGCCCGGGTTGACCTGACAGCCAATAGGGTTTAGCATGACCTCTCAAAAGCAAGGGAGGCCCACATGCCCGACTTCAAATCTTTGCACGCTCGTTTCTTAGCGTTCGTTCTACTGCTGTTACCCCCTGTTGTCTGGATCGAATCTGCCTCTGCTGCCGCTAATCGTGCAGAAATTGGCCCGGATACTTCCACCGTTCGCCCCGAATACGCGACCGTTTCCAAGCCCGAGTTCGCTTCCGGCATTCAGCTTGAATGGCGAAGTGATGCCGCCACGCCGTCGACTAGCGACGCTGTACCTCCCATCGTAAATGATGCAGACGTATGGCAACGAATTCGAAGCGGCTTCGTGTTTTCCGGCCCTCCCAACCCTCTAACGACTGCTCACGAGAAGTGGTATGCGGCCCATCCGGATTATGTAAAACGCATGGTGCTGCGCTCGCGACGCTATCTATTCCATATCGCCACCGAGGTCGAGCGCCGCGGAATGCCGATGGAAATAGCCTTGCTACCGATGATAGAGAGCGCATTTAATCCAAAAGCCTATTCCACCGCCGCTGCCTCCGGCATTTGGCAGTTTATCCCCTCAACCGGACGTAACTACGGTCTAAAGCAGGACCACTGGTATGACGGTCGTCGCGATATTCCCGCTGCTACCAACGCAGCTCTGGATTATTTGGCCAAACTCTATCGGGATTTTGGGGATTGGCAATTGGCCCTTGCGGCTTACAACTGTGGTGAAGGCTGTGTCGGACGTGCGATTAAGAAAAATATCCAGCTCGGATTGCCCACCGACTACGCCAGCTTATCCTTGTCGACCGAAACTCGACATTACGTCCCGAAACTGCTTGCCATCAAAAATCTGGTGCTAGACCCTGTCCGTTTCGGCGTGGCATTGGATGTTTTGCCCAATCAGCCGTATTTTGCGCAGGTCGAAATGCATACCAGCATGGATGTTAAATCTGCCGCGCGACTGGCTGGAATGGAACTGGATGATTTTACTGCGTTAAATCCGGCGTTTTCGCGCAACCTGATCCGTTCCGATACCCCGATTAATATTCTTGTCCCGGTTGATAAAACCGACCATTTTCAGGACAGCTTAAAAAACGGCACCTGGGATACCTGGACCTCGTATTACGCAAAGAAAGGCGAGCGGCTGGAGGCGCTTGCGAGTCGCTTTGATACTTCGATCGCCCGGCTGAAAGAGCACAATACCTTTAACTTGCAACGCGGCAAGCTGGTACGCGCTCAAACCATCCTGATTCCAGTTAAAGGACGCGCCGCTGTCGCCAATAAACCCGACCATTTGGAGTTAGCGTCTGTGGAAGCGACTCGACACACTGTGGCTGCAGGCGAGACACTTTTCTCTATCGCGCGGCGTTATAACATCACAGTGAGTGCGCTTAAGCTTGCTAACCCTGAAGTGAACTCTACCGTACGCGCTGGGCAAGTCTTATTGCTTCCTATGAAAGTGAAAGAATCGAACCCGCTTAAGGTCAGTAGCGCTGCGGAACTTCCTTTGAACAATATTGCTTTAACTCAAAAGATTAAGGCCAAAGACGGCTTGAATTAAGCCGTCAGGCTTTGAGGCGGCTCGCAAATTTGGCGCGTGCCTTCACGACTTTCGGCGCCACGATTGCCTGGCAGTAGGCTTGATTCGGGTTAGCCTCAAAATAACCCTGGTGGTAATCTTCGGCCGGATAAAAAGTCGTTGCGGCGACCACCTCGCTAACGATAGGTCCTGTAAACGCCTGCTCCGCTTCCAACGCCACAATCATGCGGGCTGCCTCGGCTTGCTGTTCCGGTGAGTGGTAAAAAATAGCCGATCGATATTGCGTCCCTACATCATTTCCCTGGCGATCCTTTTGCGTCGGGTCATGCAATGTAAAAAATATTTCCAGCAGGTCGCGGTATGAAATCTGCGTTGAATCAAAACTGATTTGCACTACTTCGGCATGCCCCGTATCGCCCCGACAAATATCTTTGTAGGTGGGATTCAGCGTATGCCCGCCCATATAACCCGACAGCGCAGACTCGACCCCACGCATCCGGTTAAACACCGATTCGATGCACCAGAAACACCCCCCTGCCAGCGTTGCAATTGTGAGCGACATAGTGTCTCCGATTAGGTAACGGGAATAGTGTCTTTGAACGAGGCTCGCTCAGCCAGCTTGTCGGCGAGCGCTGCTAAGTTGGGGTGCGTTTCACGCCAGCGAATATGCGCGAAGCGCAAATCTAGATAAGCCAATGCACACCCGGTGGCAATATCCGCTAGCGTCATTGTGGTGCCAAGGAATAAAGACTTCTCACCCAGAGCCTCAGACAACGCACCCAAACCGCGATGTACACTTTTTTCCTGTAGCGCAATCCAGTCCGCATCCTGCTTGTCGGGGGCGCGTTTACGTTCGAGGTGGGCGGCGACCGCTGCATCGGTCATGCCATCGGCCAGGGCTTCCACGCCCCGGACCATCATTCGGCTCCGGGCCTCTCGCGGAATTAAATTAGCCACGGGTGTCAGCGTGTCGACGTATTCCACAATCACGCGGGAATCGAACACGCTCACGCCGTCTTCCAATACCAGTACAGGAACCTTGCCGAGCGGATTAAACTCGGTGACCGGGCTATCGGGCGACCAGGGATTCTCAACCTGGAGCTGGAAGGGAATTTTCTTTTCCAGTAGCACGATGCGCGCTTTGCGCCCGTAGGGGCTGGTAAGCGAGGTGACTAGTTTCATTGCGATTTAGCTCCAGGGTTCTTTGCTTTGCGCTGCGCTTTAGTTTCTTGCACTGCGTTGTCTCTCTATGCGCTACGCGCTGTGTCTCTCATGCCGTATGGCTGACAATAAATTGTTTGATGGCGTGGATGTCTGCATCTAATATCACCGTACGTTGAGGCTGCGCTTCCAGGTTTATCAGCTCAGGCGGACGCGGCGGATCGATTTGCAACGCTTCGCGAATCGCATCTTCAAACTTGATCGGCTGGGCGGTCTCCATGCAGATCAGGGGTACGCCGTGTTCACGGTACTCCAAGCCAACCTTGATGCCATCGGCGGTGTGCGTATCGACCATCGTGCCATAAACCTCATATACCGTGCGAATCGTGTCCATCCGCTGCGCATGATTGCTGGACCCGGACACGAGGCCATAATCCGCGACGCGCGTAAATAGATCGCCCACCTTCAGGTCAAAACTGCGTCCCGCTTCCACCTCCGACCATAGTGCACGTACCTGCTGTGGATCACGACCGACGAGGTCGAATATAAACCGCTCGAAGTTGGAGGCCTTTGAAATATCCATCGATGGACTCGAGGTATGTTGAGTATCTCCCCGCGGGCGATAGACACCAGTTTGAAAAAATTCATCGAGTACATCATTTTCGTTGGTGGCGACGATCAGGTTCTTGATCGGCAGCCCCATCTGTTTTGCAATATGGCCGGCGCAGACATTGCCGAAGTTTCCTGAAGGTACCGAGAAGGAGACTTCCTGGTCGTCGCTATGCGTGGCGGCAAAATACGCCTTGAAGTAATACACGCTCTGCGCTGCAACCCGCGCCCAGTTGATTGAATTAACCGCGCCAATGTGGTGCTGGGTTTTAAAAGCCAGGTCGTTGGAAACCGCCTTGACCATATCCTGACATTGATCAAACACACCGCGAATCACCAGGTTGTGAATATTTTGATCCTGCAACGCGTACATCTGCGCTTGCTGAAAGCGCGTCATCCCGTGCTGAGGCGATAGCATGAACACGCGGATGCCGTGTTTTCCACGCATTGCGTATTCAGCCGCGGAGCCGGTATCGCCGGACGTCGCGCCCAGGATATTCAACTCACCCCCGGTTTTAGCCAGCGTGTACTCGAACAGATTGCCAAGCAATTGCATCGCAACGTCTTTGAACGCGAGCGTGGGGCCATTGGAGAGCGCCAGCAGATGCAGGCAGGGCTCCAGCGTTTTTAGCGGCGTAATATCGGCCGCGTTTTCGCCGTTGTGCGTATAGCCATAAACCTCTGCGGTATAGGTTTTATCGATGATCGCTTTGAGATCCGGCGCAGGAATGTCATCCATCAAACGCGATAGCACCGCGAACGCCAAGTCGCTATAAGACATCGCACGCATCGCGGCCAGCTCTGCTGTACTGAAGTGCGGATAGGTCTCGGGCACGTATAAACCGCCGTCACTTGCCAAGCCGCCTAACAGGATTTCGGAAAAACGCAGTTTTGGCGCCTGGCCGCGCGTGCTGATGTAGTTCATGCTATTTGGCCGCCAATTCTTCGAGACGAATGCGCATCACCGGGCCCGAGATCGATTCCAGATCTTCGATTTTGGCAATCGCAGCGTTGATGTGCTTTTCGACCGTGATGTGCGTCAACAAAATGATGTTGACCTCTGTCTCGCCCTCGGCGGGCTCCTTCTGCACCATCGCATCGATCGAGATGCCGCCCTCGGCCAAAATACGCGTGATATCCGCCAAAACGCCGGGCCGGTCCAACGCCCGCAGACGCAGGTAATACGCCGTGCGCACCTCTTCCATCGGCAAGATAGGCGTGTCAGATAACTGGTCGGGTTGAAATGCTAGATGCGGCACGCGGTGATGCGGGTCGGCAGTATGCAGGCGCGTCACGTCGACTAGGTCCGCCACCACTGCCGACGCCGTCGGCTCGGCCCCTGCTCCGGCGCCGTAATACAAGGTCGGGCCTACCGCGTCGCCCTTCACCAGCACAGCGTTCATCGCGCCATCGACATTCGCAATCAACCGGCGTTCGGGGATCAACGTGGGATGCACGCGCAACTCGATGCCCTCTGCTGCACGGCGCGCGATGCCCAAGAGCTTGATGCGGTAGCCGAGTTCTTCTGCATATTGCACGTCTTCGCGCGTGAGCTTGGAAATGCCTTCGGTGTAGGCTTTGTCGAACTGCATCGGAATGCCGAACGCAATGGCCGACAAGATGGTTAGCTTGTGCGCCGCATCTATGCCTTCGATGTCGAACGTTGGATCAGCTTCTGCATAACCCAGCGCCTGCGCCTGCTTCAGCACATCGCCAAAGGCTGCGCCCTTGTCGCGCATTTCGGTGAGAATGAAATTGCTGGTGCCGTTGATGATCCCTGCAAGCCACTCAATACGGTTGGCCGTGAGGCCCTCTCGCAAAGCCTTGATAATGGGAATGCCGCCCGCTACAGCGGCTTCAAACGCGACCATCACCCCCTTGGCCTGCGCCGCTGCAAAAATTTCGTTGCCATGCTTAGCCACCAGATGCTTGTTCGCCGTGACGACGTGTTTGCCGTTCGCAATCGCCTGCATCACAAGTTCTTTGGCCGGACTTAAGCCACCGATCAGCTCAACCACGATATCAATTTCGGGATCATCGACAATTTCAAATGGGTCCAGCGTTAACGGCAATGCATTCGCCAGCGCGCGGGCTTTTTCGATATCGCGCACGGCGGCTTTCACCACCACAATTTCGCGTCCTGCACGGCGGGTAATTTCGGTTGCGTTGCGACGTAGCACGGTTAGGGTGCCGCCACCGACGGTCCCCAAACCTAACAGGCCTACCTTAATTGGTTTCATCTTGTTATCTCTTAATGATTCAGTGATGCGCTGAGCGATAGCGACTTAAAAAGCGTCCCATGCGGCCCATCGCTTCGGTCAAAACCTCTTCGTGCGGCAAAAACACAATGCGGATATGGTCGGGATGCGGCCAGTTAAACCCGCTACCCTGCACCACCAGCAAGCGCTCCTGCTCAAGTAAATCCAGAATAAATTTTTGATCGTTGGCGATGGGATATAGCTTGGGATCCAGCCGCGGGAAAAGGTACATCGCGGCTTTGGGCTTTACGCAGGTCACGCCCGGAATCGCAGTCAGCATTTCAAACGCCAAATCACGCTGACGGGTCAGACGCCCCACTGGCGCCACCAGATCGTCGATGCTTTGATAGCCACCCAGCGCAGTCTGAATCGCATATTGCCCCGGCACGTTGGCGCATAAGCGCATCGACGCGAGCATCGTCAGCCCCTCCAGATAATCGCGCGCATGGCGCTTATCGCCCGACACAATGAGCCAGCCCGAGCGATACCCACAGGCGCGATAATTTTTGGAAAGGCCATTAAAAGTCACCACCAGCACATCCTCTGCCAGCGACGCGATAGCGGTATGTTTCGCGCCATCGAACACCACCTTGTCGTAAATTTCGTCGGCATACACGATCAACTGATGCTGACGCGCGATTTCCAGTATCCCCAGCAACACGTCGTCCGGGTATAGCGCGCCGGTGGGATTGTTTGGATTGATCACCACAATCGCGCGCGTATTCGGCGTGATTTTCGCGCGCATGTCGTCCAAATCAGGTAGCCAGCCGGAACCTTCATCGCAAAGATAATGCCGCGGCGTACCGCCCCCCAAACTCACCGCAGCCGTCCATAACGGATAATCAGGCGCGGGAACCAGCACTTCATCGCCGGTATTCAAGAGCGCCAGCATTGTCATCACAATTAACTCTGAGACACCGTTGCCGATGATGATGTCGTCGATCTGCACGCCGACAACCCCTTTCTGCTGGGTCGAATGCATGATCGCCTTGCGTGCCGCAAAGAGGCCTTTGGAATCGGTATAACCGCAGGCTTCAGGCAGATTCAGAATCACGTCCTGCACGATTTCTTCAGGCGCTGCAAAACCGAATGGCGCAGGATTCCCGATGTTTAATTTGATAATGCGCTGGCCTTCTTCTTCCATTTGCCGCGCGCGCACCATCACCGGGCCGCGAATGTCGTAGCAAACGTTATCCAGCTTGGAAGATTTTTTTACCGGGCGTAAGCTTGAGCCCTTTGCAACTGTCACAGCAGTCCTTTTTAATAGCTGAATTGCAAGGTGAAACAATGCCTTGCAAAGCGCTGGATTCTACTGGAGCCACCCTTTCGGGGCAAACTAAACTCCGCCACCTATCACTCCACCGCCATCATGAAATTGCATTTAAATATCGAACGCAACCTGCTGCTGTTTACTGGCTATGGCGAAGACCACGTCCTGATCAATGGCACGCGTCATAGTGAAAGCTTATTTTTAAGCGGCACAGAAATCCACATTGCTCCTTGGGCCGGGCTTAGGTTCGAGGCGCTGGCGGAAGCCCATTTTCGCTGGATTGCCACCCATCCCGTCGATATCGTGTTGTTTGGTTCCGGTCACCGGCTCCGTTTCCCGCACCCCGCGCTCACCCGCGCGTTGGGTGAATCTGGAATTGGGCTGGAAGTCATGGACATAGGTGCAATGTGCCGCACCTATAACATCCTGGTGGGCGAAGGGCGTAACGTGGCGGCGGCAGTATTGATTGAACCGGCGACATCCTCCGGAGCTAATTAATTCTGATGGGATTATCCTAGTGCTTCCTGCGCCCGCGCCTCACGCTCAAACAGGTTATCCAGATAAGGATGGCCGCCCTTGACCCATGCATAAGCACTGGCGAGCGGATACAGCACCCAAAATAATATCCCCCAGCGCTCATACTGCCTGACGTGAACCCGTTCATGTGCGCGCGTCGCATTTAATGCCTGGGGGGAGATACCCAAAACTACGTGGCCTAAAGTGATCGCTGCAACCGGGCCGCTGTGCGGAAAGCCGCGTTCAAGCACCTTGGCCGGCCAGCCACCGGATACTTCAAGCACGCCCTCGACCCGTTCCCACCTGCCCCCACTTAACCGGGCCAACAACGCCAACACCAACCCTAACAAGCTGATGGGCAACACCCATAAATAACGCCACAGCCTCACGTTGTTTTAGCCGCAGGGTGCTCCAGCACACCGGCAAACCAACGCGGTTCCGGTAAACCTTGTTTCAGCAATCCTTCCTTCGCGATTCGCAATTCCTCGACCGTACCTGCCGCATATACGTCAAAGCGATGCAGATCAGGATAGTCCATCACGATACTGTTGATCAGCTGAACCAGATCGTGGGTTTGCGGGTGCGGAGCGTAGGTGAAATCGTCGAATGCATCGGTCCACGCCCGGCACAAATTGTCCTGATAGTGTCCCGCTTCATCCGCAATCCAATGCAGGTCCATCGATTCGGTCAGCTCCAGCGACATCGCGTGTTGAATCAGACTTTTGATGGGCGCAAATCCCGCGCCGAACGCTAAAAATATAGTGGGGCGTGGCGAATCCTCGTCCAACACAAACTCACCAAAAGGCCCTTCAATCTCCACCGTATCATTAGCCTTTAAACCATTGAACATTGAGTACGCAAAGGCATCGTTGGGATCGCGCGGGATGTGAACTTCGATGTGCCGGTCTTCACACGGGCAACTTGCAATCGCGTAACGCCCGCTTGCCCCATTGATCGATACCTGAATCGATTGCCCGCCCAAAAAACGCAATCGCTGGCTGCGCGGCGCCAATACATGCAAGGCTGCCATCGCGGGATTAAACACCTCGACCGATTTCACTTTAGCCGTCAGGTGTTGGACTGGAATATCTATCGCTCCCGCAACATTGGCTTCTATCACCACATCATTAATCGGGGCGTAGGAGCACAACAAAATCGCCCCGGCATCTTTCTCGGCTTGCTTCAACACAAAGTCGTGCGCGTGAACTTTTTTGACCTCCCCCGAGACCAGGCGCGCTTTGCACTCGCCGCAGTTGCCATTGCTGCAACCGTAGTTCAGCGAAACGCCCGCGCGCAATGCGGCTTCCAGCAAGGTGTCATTGCTCTCAACGATAAACTCGTGCCCGCTGGGCAAAATAGTGGCGTGGGCAGTCATGATTTTTAGTATCCTTTCTTGCGCAATCACCGCTTGTGCCTGCACGGCGTCGGCGGGAGCTTCAGCCAGATGACGCACTAGGAATGCGCGTACGGTATGCAGAGCATGGCGAGTCTCTGCACTTTTATCCTCTTCAATTTCTTCAACTTTCTCGTCAAGCCACACCATTACGTCACCGTAATGTTTTAACAAGGCTTTCACCGTCGCGTATTCGATTCCCAGCTCGACGATACGTGCCGCCAGCACATCCTTGTCTGGCAACGCCCGCTCGAGTACACGTTTTGCAAACGCTTTTTCCTTAATCTCGGTCACACGCTGAAATTCGGCATCGTCGTCCCATTTCACTTCCGGAAACGCGCGCATCACCTCATCACGTTCGACCATCCCGTCGAAGGTATCGAGCGCGCCGCTACGGATCATCTCTTGCAGGGTATGACGCGACTGGCCCACTAGGCGTGCGACGCGCGAAAGGGGGAGTAAATGGCTCATGAAAGATTATGTTCTGGATTAAATTTCATAAGGGGATAACTGCATGGCCTGCCGCTCTCCAGCTAAATACCAAAATTTGGCGTGATCAATAAGTAATCATACAACCCGAAACATATATAGCGCTTGCGCGCGCTGTTTGATAAAAGTTTGGTCGGGCACACGCAGGATGTCCGAGTAAAATCCCGTATGCCCCAGATCTGCATACGTCCCTATTCGACCCACGTCGCGCGTACGCTTGAACAAGAAGGGTTGTCTCCCGCCTGGGCGCGGCTGTTTGCCGCCCGCGGGGTGACTTGTTCCAGCGAGGTAAGCCATCGCTTATTGCAATTATTACCGCCTGAAGGTTTGCTGAACAACACCCGCGCGGCGCTGATACTTGCACACGCCATCGCGCAACACCACCGTTTATTGATAGTGGCCGATTACGACGCGGATGGTGCGACAGGGTGCGCAGTCGGCGTGAAAGGGCTGCGCATGCTGGGCGCCCAAGTCGACTATCTGGTGCCCAATCGGCTCGAACACGGTTATGGTCTCACGCCGGAAATCGTGCGTTTGGCGGCGGCGCGCAATCCCGACTTGCTGATTACCGTTGATAACGGCATCGCCGCGGTTGAGGGTGTGGCTGAGGCCCAGCGCTTGGGCATTCCGGTGTTGGTAACCGACCACCATTTGCCCAGCGATACCTTGCCGGATGCGATCTGTATCGTGAATCCCAATCAGCCGGGCTGCACTTTTGCGTCCAAAAACCTGGCCGGAGTGGGCGTGATGTTTTATGTGTTGCTGGCGTTGCGTGCCCAGCAACGCGCGCGCGGCGTGTATGCCAACCGCCCCGAACCCGACCTGCGTGAGCTGCTGGATTTGGTGGCACTCGGTACAGTGGCCGACGTAGTCAAGCTCGACGCGAATAACCGCACACTGGTTGCGCAAGGGCTCGCGCGGATGCGTGCTGGTAGCGCGGCGCCAGGGATTAACGCGTTGTTCCAGGCTGCCGGTGCTGATCCGAAATGCGCGACCGTATTTGATCTCGGATTCAAACTGGGCCCGCGTCTCAACGCCGCCGGGCGGATCGACGACATGACGCTGGGGATCGAATGCCTACTCGCGGGCGATGCTACCGCGTTGCAACTTGCGCAACGCCTGAACACGCTCAATCTCGAACGCCGCGATATTGAATCCGACATGCAGGATAAAGCGTTCGCCACGTTGGCAGATTTCCAAGTCGACGACAGCACCGGCGTCACCGCATACCAACCCGGTTGGCACATCGGTGTGATCGGCATATTAGCGTCGCGCTTGAAGGATCGATTCCATCGTCCCGCCGTCGTTTTTGCCAGCAACCAGGCGGGAGAATTAAAAGGCTCCGGGCGCTCCATACCCGGCTTGCACCTGCGCGATGCGCTGGACCTGATAGCCAAACGTCACCCCGGCTTAATTCTGAAATTTGGGGGCCATTCGATGGCCGCTGGCTTGAGCATTCCCGAACACCGTTACGCTGAATTCAAATCCGCGTTCGACCAAATTACGCGCGAGTTGCTCTGCGCCGCCGACCTGGAAGGCAAGCTTGAAACTGACGGCGAACTGGCGCTGGAGGCACACAGCTTCGCATTTGCACAGCAACTCGAAAACGCCATCTGGGGGCAAGCTTTCCCGGCGCCCCTGTACATCGGCGACTTTCAAGTCCAAAGCCAACGTGTGCTGAAAGAAAAGCACCTGAAGTTAACGCTGCTACGAGACGCGGAAAGCTTCGATGCGCTGCATTTTTTTCACCCCGACAAACCCGGCTACACCCACCCTGATCCGCTCCCTGAACGAATCCGCGCGGTATATGCATTGATGACAAACGAATATAACGGCAAGCAACGCGTGCAATTGCGCTTACAACACTGGGAGGCGTGCGAGTGAGCGAAGTCATTAACTGGCTGCCGCCCGAGTTGAACGTATTACCCCGCTATGTGGTGGCCATCCTGCTGGGACTGTTAATGGGGCTGGAACGCGAGCGTAATCCGGCTGCGTTGGCGGGTTTGCGCACTTTTGCGCTGACAGCATTATTTGGCACGCTGATCGCACATCTGGCTGCAATATCCATGCAGCCTTGGCTTATCGCTATCGGCCTACTACTCAGCGGCAGCATGATGATCGCAGCTTATATGCGCCCCGTGGCTGACCGTGGCGATCCCGGCACCACGACCATAGCGGCATTGTTGCTGTGTTACGGCCTCGGCGTATTGGTCTGGTACAACGATATCCAGCTCGCGGTGATCCTGGCGATAGGCACCACTGCCCTGTTGTATTTCAAACCGGAACTCCGTGGGATCAGTGAGCGTTTAAGCCGTAAAGATATGCTCTCGATCCTGCAGTTTTCGCTGCTCTCGCTGATCATCCTGCCGCTGCTGCCCAACAAAAATTACGGCCCTTTTGGCGCGCTGAACCCCTATCAAATCTGGTGGGTAGTTGTGTTGATCGTCGGCATGGGCTTAATAGGCTATGCCGCGCTGCGACACACGGGAAAACGCGGGATGGTGGTGGTGGGTTTGCTCGGCGGCATGGTTTCTTCTACCGCGACCACGCTGGCCTTCAGTCGACATGCCCGGCGAGATGAAGCGATGGCGCGCGTTGCAGTGATTGTGATCGTGCTTGCCAATCTGGTGGTGTTAATCCGCCTAGGTTTGCTTGCGATGATTGTCGCCCCTTCGCTCATTGCCGAGTTATATCCCATCCTGGCGGGCGGATTATTAGTGGGGGCAATCGGTGCCTGGTATGGGTTTCAGCGCCTTCGCCCGCACGGGCAAATGCCTGAGCTGGCCGTGACCAACCCCACCGAACTGCGTACAGCATTTGCTTTTGCTGCGCTGTACGCGATTATTTTAGTCGTGTCGGCGTGGGTGGCGGACGTGGCGGGAACCCGCGGGTTATATGGCGTCGCTCTCGTTTCCGGGCTGACCGATCTCGATGCAATTACCCTCTCCACCTTGCGCTTGTTCAATCTCGACAAAGTGTCGGGGAGCCAAGTCGTCAACATCATTATTCTGGCAATCCTGGCCAACCTTGTCTTTAAATCCGCGATGGCGTTGGGCCTGGGAGGGTGGAGCAAAATGCGCCATGCCGTCGCGGGCATGGGCGCAGTGGCGCTTGGATTGATCAGTGCTTGGCTGATTGCCGCTAGCTTATAATTGCGGGTTTTTGAGTCCCGCCATTATGGAAGCCGAAGCCCTCAATCAGATCGAATCCGCGCTCGCCGACCTGGCCGCCCGCGCCGCCCAACTCAGGGGGTTTCTTTGACTACGATGTCAAAAAAGACCGCCTCGAAGAAGTCGCCCGCCTAGCCGAAGACCCCAAGTTCTGGAACGATTCCGCGAATGCGCAGGAAATCGGCCGTGAGCGTAAAGCCCTTGAAGACGTCGTGCTGGTGCTGGATCGCATCGCGCAAGGGCTGAAAGATACAGCCGAGTTGTTTGAACTTGCGCGAGGGGAAAACGACGACGACACCTTGTCCGCGGTTCAAGGCGATGTCGAAACCATCGAAAAAGACGTCGCCGTGCTGGAATTCCGCCGCATGTTCAACAACCCCGCCGACCCAAGCAATTGCTTCATCGACATCCAAGCCGGCGCGGGCGGCACCGAAGCCTGCGACTGGGCCTCGATGCTGCTGCGCCAGTATCTGAAATACTGCGAACGCAAAGGCTTCAAAACCGAATTGCTGGAAGAATCCGACGGCGACGTCGCGGGCATCAAATCCGCCAGCATCAAGGTCGAGGGCGAGTACGCGTTCGGCACGCTACGCACCGAAACCGGCGTGCACCGACTGGTGCGCAAATCGCCGTTCGACTCGTCCGGCGGCCGCCACACCAGCTTCGCCAGCGTGTTTGTGTACCCCGAAGTCGATGATTCTATCCAGGTCGACATCAACCCCGCCGACCTGCGCGTCGATACTTATCGCGCGTCCGGCGCGGGCGGACAGCACATCAACAAAACCGACTCCGCAGTGCGCATCACGCATATGCCGTCGGGCATCGTGGTGCAATGCCAGAACGACCGCTCGCAGCACAAGAACCGCGCCGAAGCGATGTCGATGTTGAAATCGAAACTCTACGAGGCTGAACTGCGCAAACGCCAGGCCGAGCAGGATAAACTCGAAGCCGGCAAATCCGACGTAGGCTGGGGCCACCAGATCCGCAGTTACGTGCTCGACAATTCCCGCATCAAGGATTTGCGCACCAATGTCGAAACCTCGGCCACTCAAAAAGTGCTGGACGGCGATCTGGATATTTTTATTGAGGCGAGTTTGAAACAGGGCGTGTAAACAATAGTTTGCGGCCGCTTCGGTCGGCGTATATCCTGTATATACATCAGGAGATAAACCATGCTTACACGCGTCTTCAAAAGCGGCAACTCGCTTGCCGTTCGTATACCCAAGGAACTCGCCATCGTCGAGGCCAGCCAGGATGTCGAGATTGAAAAAATCGGCGACACGCTGGTGCTGCGCCCGGTCGTCAAACGCAAATTGACCGGCCTGGCGGAGGCCTTCGCCGCTTTCCCGCCCGGTTTTATGGCTGAAGGGCGCGAATTTCACGAACAGAAGGAACGCGACTGGAGCAGCTTCGGCGAAAGCACTGGAGTTCACCAGGACACACCGGACTATAAAACAGCAAATGACAAGTAACCGATGCGCTACTTGCTCGACACCAATATCTGCGTCCACCTCATCCAGCGCCATCCGCCCAAACTGCTTCACCGATTTCAAGAATTCGACTATGGCGATCTCGCTATCTCCGTCGTCACCCTGGCTGAATTGCGACACGGCGTCGAACGCGATCCCAGCATTAAACGCGAGGCCGAAGGCGCGCTGAACGACCTTCTGAACTACCTCCCGGTGCTGCCTTTGGATAATGCCGTCGCCGAGCAATACGGTGTTTTCGCCGCTGCCGTCTGTGACCGCCGCCGCGACGCACTCGACCGGCTGATCGCCATCACGCTCGTCACCAATAACGCGGCTGATTTCAAGGACTACCCCGGACTCAAGCTTGAAAACTGGATTTAATCATTACGGCCACAAACCATGGCTTTCAGCGAACTTGAACGCAAACGCATCGAAAAAACGCTTGACCGGTTCATTCAGGCACACCGCCCGCCACCCCATATTCGCAACGAACTCGACCTTGGTTTTCGCCTGCAAGGCCAAAGCGTCGAACTGTTCGAAGTCCGCCCAGTTTGGGACAACCCAAGCCAAAAAATGGAATCTCCGGTTGCCAAAGCCACCTACGTCAAGACACAAAATCTCTGGAAAATCTACTGGATGCGCGCTGATCTCAAATGGCACAGCTACCCGCCCGCGCCTGAAGTGGACACGCTCGACGCCTTTCTCGCCCTGGTGGCTGAAGACAAACATGCGTGTTTTTTCGGCTGAGCCATTCCGGTGCGGCCTGCATACGTCCTGCATAATTGGCGTCAGACAACGCTTGCTATGTGTCCCTGAACCAGTTCGCGCCCTGAGCACCCATACCTATGGCTGCGAAACCACCCCACCAGCACACATTAGAGTGCTACACTTATTTATGTGTTAATTCCGTGGAGCAAAAAATGGCAAGCACCGTCAATTTCACCGGCGCGGTTGATCGCGACCTGCTCAAGCGCGCCAAGGTCATCGCCGCCAAAACCGATACCTCGGTCAACGCGTTGTTCAACGCCGAGCTGCGTCATCTGGTCGAAACCTTCGAGGCGGCAGAAGCGAGTGGCAACCAGAACTTCAAGATGCTGCTCGATTTTTCGCTCGGCAAGCTCACGGGCGCTGAGGCCATGCAGGCACTGGGCATCGACGGAGAGGAAGACCTGTTCCTGCTGATGGCGCAAGCGCACCTGCCGATGCCACGACTCCCGGACGCAGTTACGCGAAGCATGGTCGATCAACTGAATTCGCTGTCGACTTAAGCGGACACCATGTCAGCGTCTGTCGCCCTGCTACCCGACGCCGGGCCGCTCATTACGCTGGCCTACGCGGATGCGCTCGACCTGCTGCTCAAGCCCGGCTGGCCGCTCGTTCTGGTCGATATGGTGCTGCATGAGGTCACGCGTCATCAGACACCGACCAGTGAAAAGCTGGGCCGATGGGTTAAAGCCAACAAAGTGTCGGTACGCACAACCCGCACGTTCCAGCACTACCAGCAGACGCGCACCGCAAAAGCCATTACTGCGCGCAAATCAAATCTGGGCGAACTGGCGATACAGGAAACGATGAATGACTTTGCCCTCGATCAGCCGCAGAAAACCGGCGTCTTCCTGTTTGAGGATCACAAGATTGCCCGCGCCAGCTTTCTGGTGCCTGACAACTGCCGCAAGATCAGTACGCGAGCCTACCTGCTCTTTTTGGAACAGAAAGGCTGGCTAGAGTCGGCTGCGGAGATCGAACGGCGCGCGATCCAGGCCGGGCGCAATTTTTCCAGACTGCGGTTTCCGCCTGAGTAAATCACCTTGCAAGCCAAAGGCAAGGCCGTTGACCTGCGCGCTGCCAGCTAACCGGCCACGCCCGACTGCCGCGATCCCTTCGATCGACCCTTTCTGCAACTCGCCGTTGCCGGAAAAGCCGACTACCTTGTGGTGGCGGTAAGGATTTGCTGAGTCTTGCCCGTCAGTTTCGCAGGCCTATTGTTTCTGCTGAGCAGTTTCTGGAAAAGCTACGCCTTGTAGACTCTAATTAAGCGGAAGCAGGGATAAGCGTGCGGGATATGCGAAGATTCGGCAGATTAATCAACCTAACAAAATTAAGAACATAACGTTGTGATTACCCAAGAATTAAGACAACTTGAAAATGACCTTTGGAGCGCAGCCGACAAGCTGCGCCCTAACTCCGACCTGAAGTCCAGCGAAGACGCCACCCCGGTGCTGGGGTTGATCTTCCTCAAGTTCGCCGACAATAATTACCGCCGCTTTGAGACTGAGATTCACGCCGAGTACACCAAGCTCAAAGGCACGCGGCGCGAGAAGAAAATCTCCGATATCGCCATCGAAAAATGCGGGTTCTACCTACCCGACCATGCGCGCTACGATCACCTGCTTAATCTGCCAGAAGAAAAGAACATCGCCAAAGCGCTCAAAGAGGCGATGAAGGCGATTGAGGAATACAAGCCCGAACTCGAAGGCGTGTTGCCCAAGGACGAATATGCTGCGCTAACGCGCACGGACAAGACTCTGCCGCAACAACTGCTGCGAACCTTTGCCAATATACCGGCGGACACCACCGGCGATTTGTTCGGGCAGATATACGAATATTTCCTGTCCGAATTCGCGCGCAGCGAAGGCCAAAAGGGCGGTGAGTTTTTCACCCCGCGTTCCGTGGTGCGCCTGATGGTCGAAATCATCGAGCCGCACGGCGGCAAGGTGTTCGACCCCGCTTGCGGTTCCGGCGGCATGTTCGTGCAGTCTGCCCAGTTCATCGCGGAACACCGCAAGGAGCTAAAAGGCTCTGAGAGCGGCGTGTATGTCTGCGGCCAGGAAAAAACGCGCGATACCGTCAACCTTGCCAAGATGAACCTCGCGGTCAACGGCCTGCGCGGCGAAATCAAGCAGGCGAACACCTACTACGAAGACCCGTACCAGAGTTTTGGCGCATTCGATTACGTCCTCGCCAATCCCCCATTCAACGTGGACGATGTCAGCCTCTCCAGCGTGGAGAAGGACAAGCGCTTCAACACCTACGGTATCCCGCGCAACAAATCGAAAGTAAAGAAGGCAGACGAAGGCAAGGAAACCGTGCCCAACGGCAACTATCTGTGGATCAGCCTGTTCGCCACCTCTTTGAAAGAAAAGGGCCGCGCCGCGCTGGTCATGGCCAATTCCGCATCCGATGCACGCCACTCCGAAGCCGACATCCGCAAAACGTTGATCGAGCAAAACCTCATCTACGCCATGCTGACGCTGCCCTCGAACATGTTTTACACCGTCACGCTCCCGGCCACGCTGTGGTTTTTCGACAAGGCCAAGGCGGACGACAAAATCCTGTTCATTGACGCGCGAAATATTTTTACCCAGATAGACCGCGCCCACCGCGAATTCAGCGAAGAGCACATCCAGAACATCGCCATCATCAGCCAGTTGCACAAGGGGCGGCGCGACAAATTCGTGCAGCTCATAGACCGCTACTTCGCGGCAGGCATGCAGCGCCTGGTCGAGAACAAAACCAACGTCGAACCCGTCTCCGCACAACTACTCGAAGTGCTGGATGATGCTGGCGGCAAACAAGCCGTGGGCGAACTGGTGCAGCAATGGGCGGGGCTGACCAAACTCAAAACCCGCTACGCGCAATATCAGGAAAAGCACGCGGATGAAACGGCGGTGGACAAGAAGAACAAGGCGCAGCAGCAATTGCGCGAGGCGTTCGATCCTTTCTTCGCCGCGCTGCACGAAGGCTTGAAGCGCCTGGACAAGGTCGTGCGCCAGCACGAAAAACAGCAGGCAGAACAAGCGAAATCTGAGGGCAAGCGTGCCACGATCGACCGCAAGACCAATGCACTTAAGACTGCGTTGGAGGAATTGCACAAGGAGGTGAAGAACGCCGAACTTTACTACCAGCACATTCACTGGTTGCAGGAACGTTTCCCCAGGGCGGAGTACGAAGATATCACCGGCCTGTGCAAACTCGCTACCCACGTAGATTTACAGGAGCAGGACTTTTCGCTTAATGCTGGACGCTATGTTGGTGTAGTGATCGAAGAAGATGGCAAGACAGAAGAAGAGTTTATTGACGAACTGCTGGCAATGAATGACGAGCTCTCCAGCCTGAATAAGGCAGCGCGAGGGCTGGAGTCAGTGGTTGGTCACAATATTCGTCGGGTGGCAGGGGACGCATGATTGTTACCAATAAATGGCCGGTAGTGAGATTGTCAACGCTGGCAGTTGATACAAAGGGAGCGATTGCTGGCGGACCATTCGGTTCTGATCTTGTATCGCGTGATTATGTGGCATCGGGTGTGCCAGTGATTCGGGGAGGCAATCTTTCGAATCATACAAAGTTTTCGTTCGATGATCTGGTTTTTGTCACAGAGAATAAAGCTGATGCTCATCATTTGAATTGCGCGCATCCGGGCGATCTAGTGTTCACACAGCGAGGCACTTTAGGTCAAATTGGTTTGTTGCCGAAGGAATCCCCGTACCCACGGTTCTTGATCTCGCAAAGTCAGATGAAGATGACGGTTGATGCCAACCGAGCTGACGCAATCTATTTGTACAACTACTTTCAATTGCCGAGTACTGTTGCCTACATCGAAAATCATGCACTGCAATCTGGCGTTCCTCACATCAATCTTGGCATACTCAAAAAACTTCAGATCATTTGTCCGCCGCTGAATATTCAGAAAAAAATCGCAGCAATTATCACGTCATATGATGAACTGATTGAAAACAACCAGCGGCGCATCGCGCTGCTGGAAAAAATAGCCGAGGAAATCTACCGCGAGTGGTTCGTCCGCCTGCGCTTCCCCGGCTACGAAAAGGCAAGGTTCATCAAAGGCGTGCCAGAAGGGTGGAAGCGAACAAGAGTGGTCACACTAACAAGTTACTTAAAGCGAGGTGTCGCACCACAATACGATGATCTTGCCGAAGGCCTTGCAATCAATCAAAAGTGCATCCGAGACGGCAAGCTGGACTTGAATTATGCTCGTCGCCAATCGAGAGATGTGCCTGTCGATAGACAAGCCAGATTTGGTGACGTGCTCGTCAACTCAACTGGCGAAGGCACTTTGGGCCGTGTCGCTCAAGTGCTGGTTCCAATATCAAACTGCATTGTCGATTCGCACGTTACGATAGTTCGCCCGAAACCGGATGTTCCGATTCACTATTTTGGGATGACGCTAAAGGCATGGGAAATGCATTTCATTACGATGGGGCGAGGAGCTACCAACCAAACAGAGCTTGCTCCTTCGGTTATAGGTGGCGTCGAAGTTACTGTGCCATCGAAGCCGTTACAAGATACATTCGAGTCACACGCCGAACCATTGTTCGCGCAAATTACACATCTGACAGATCAAAATGCGCGTCTTGTACGCACACGTGACTTGCTTCTCCCACGCCTCATCTCCGGCAAACTCTCCGTCGAAAACCTCGACATCCAGTTTCCGCCCGGCATGGAGGATCACCCATGAAGTTTGAAACTTTCAAAGCCGGTGCGTGGCGGCAGCGCTACCAGTACAAGAGCTTTGAACCTGTGCCGGTGAACCATGAATGGATATGGGAAGACGCCACCATCAACACCTTGCTGGAGTCAGCCAACCGCGCGCTGGGGGAATTGAATGCTTTTTCGCTGATCGTACCGGACATCGACCTGTTCATCGAAATGCATGTGGTGAAGGAAGCGCAGACTTCCAGCCGTATCGAGGGCACGCAGACCGGCATCGACGAGGCGCTGATGTCGGAGGACCAGATTCTGCCGGAGAAGCGCGACGACTGGCGCGAGGTGCGCAATTACATCGAGGCGGTGAATATGTCCATCGCCGAACTGAAACATCTGCCGCTGTCGAACCGCTTGCTGAAACGGACACACGAAATTCTGCTGAGCGGGGTGCGCGGTGAGCACAAGCAACCGGGTGATTTTCGTACCAGCCAGAACTGGATCGGTGGCTCCAACCTGGCGGATGCGGTGTTCATTCCGCCGCACCCGGATGGCGTGCAAGATTTAATGAGCGACCTGGAGGCGTTTTGGCATAACGAAGAAATCGTGGTGCCGCACTTGATCCGCGTTGCGATCAGCCATTATCAATTCGAGACCATCCACCCGTTTCTCGATGGCAACGGACGTATTGGACGCTTGATGATTCCGCTGTACCTGGTCAGCCACGGCTTGCTGGCGAAGCCTTCGTTGTATTTATCGGATTTTTTCGAGCGTAACCGAGCAAGCTATTACGATGCATTGATGCGGGTGCGGGTGTCGAATGACCTGATTCACTGGGTGCGCTTCTTTCTGCAAGGCGTGGCGGAAACAGCCACCAAGGGGCGCGATGTGTTCCGGCAGGTATTGCTGCTGCGTACCGAGGTGGAACATGGCGTGTTGAGTTTGGGTAAGCGCGCAGCCAATGCGCGGGTTTTACTCAACTTGTTGTATCGCAAGCCGGTTGTTTCTGCAGCCGATATTGAAAATGCCCTGTCGGTTAGCACGCCCACCGCCAATGCGCTGATTCGGGATTTTGAGGGGCTGGGGATTCTGAAAGAAATCACCGGACAGCAGCGGGGACGGGCTTATTCGTTTGATCGTTACCTACGCTTGTTCTTTAGTTAACGAAAACGACTTTCCCTTAACTTAACTAGCGGGTAAGTTAAACATGGCGTTTATAACGTGTAGCCCATTGATTTCACATGCCTAACTTCATTTCCGAAGATCAGATCGAGCAGGCGCTGGTGCAGAAGCTTCAGCATGTGCATGGCTTCGACGCGCTCGACTGTTACACGGAAAATGCGGAAGACTTGAACGACGGCTCGGGCCGCGCCAACAAGCGCGATGTGATTCTGCTGGAGCGGGTGCGGGAAGCTGCGATCCGCCTGAACCCGGACATTCCGCCTGCAGCCATCGAGGATGCGCTGGATAAGTTACTCGACCGGCGGCAGGCGATGACGCTGATCGCCGCAAACCGCGAAATCTATGGCCTGTTGCGCGACGGCATCGCGGTGGAGTTTGACAACGCGCAAGGCGTGCGACAGCAGGAACTGGTGCGGCTGTTGGATTTCAATGCGCAGGACAATAACCGCTATCTGGTTGTCACCCAGCTTTGGATTAAGGGCGAGCGTGGTTTCCGCCGCCCGGATGTGTTGCTCTACGTCAACGGCATTCCGCTGGTGTTCATCGAGCTAAAAAACTCGAATGTGAAGTTGCGCAACGCTTACGACGATAACCTGACGACTTACAAGGTGGAGTTTCCGCAGCTTTTTCTGACCAATGCTTTTTGCGTGCTGTCCAACGCCATCGAGACCAAGGTGGGCAGCGTCACGGCGGAGTGGGAGCACTTCTTCAACTGGCTGCGCGCGGATGACGAAA
The DNA here is from genome assembly GCA_031366105.1 of Thiobacillaceae bacterium. Lineage (GTDB taxonomy): Bacteria > Pseudomonadota > Gammaproteobacteria > Burkholderiales > Thiobacillaceae > Thiobacillus. Next base: position 172,974 of record JANLZE010000103.1, read on the forward strand.
AAGAAAAGATCGACCGCGCCGCGATCCGCGAACAAGGCATCAGCTTGGAAGGCGTGATCGAAGGTTTGCTACCAAGGCAGCGGCTGCTGGACTACGTGGAGAATTTCATTCTCTACTACAATAGTTCGAAGATCATCGCGCAGAACCACCAGTTCATCGGTGTGAACCGGGCTTATGACGCTTTCCTCAAGCGCGAGGAGCTGGCGGGCAAGCTGGGCGTGTTCTGGCACACGCAGGGCTCGGGCAAGAGTTTCTCGATGATTTTCTACGCGCGCAAAATCTTCCGCAAACAGACCGGTAATTTCACCTTTTTGGTGGTGACCGACCGCGACGATCTGGACGGGCAGATTTATCGTAATTTTCTGCACACCCGCACGGTCAGTGAGGCCGAGGCGGCGCAACCAAAAAACAGCGAGGAGATGCGCAAGTTCTTGGGGCAGAATAAGCGGCTGGTGTTTACCCTGATTCAGAAATTCCGCTGGGATAAAGGCCGGGAGTATCCCGAACTTTCAGCACGCAACGACATCATCGTGATCGTGGACGAGGCGCACCGCACGCAATACAAGTCGTTGGCGGAAAACATGCGCAAGGGTTTGCCCAGGGCGAACTATCTAGCGTTCACCGGCACGCCGCTGCTAGGGCGCGAGCGCAAGACCAATGCGTGGTTCGGCGGTTATGTTTCGGAATACAACTTCCAGCAGTCCATGGATGACGGTGCGACGGTGCCGCTGTTTTACGAAAAGCGCGTGCCGGAAGTGTTGATTCAGAACGAGGAGTTAGGCGAGGAATTCTACGAAATCCTAGAGGACGAAAATCTGGATGAAGCGCAGCAGGCCAAGCTGGAGAAGCGCTTTTCCAAAGAAGTTGAGGTCATAAAGCGCGACGACCGGCTGGAGAAAATCGCGCGGGACATCGTCTATCACTTCCCCGACGTGGTTATTTGGGTAAGGGACTGGTGGTGTCGGTGGATAAACTCACCGCCGTGAAGATGTACGACAAGGTGCAGCGGCTGTGGAAGGAAGAGATCAAGGATTTGCTGGGGCGCATCAGCAAGTCGGCCAACGACATCGAGAAGCGGCGGCTGAAAAAAATCGTCGAGCACATGCGCGCGGTGGAAATGGCGGTGGTGGTCAGCGAAGACGCCGATGAAGAGAAGAAGTTTGCGGAACAAAAGCTGGAGATCAAGCCGCACCGCGCGCGCATGAACAAGCTGGATGCGCATGGCCACGACATCGAATTCAACTTCAAGGATGAGAATGATCCTCTGCAACTGGTGTTCGTGTGCGCCATGTGGCTTACGGGCTTTGACGCGCCCACGCTTTCGACACTGCATTTGGACAAGCCGATGAAGGGCCATACCCTGATGCAGACCATCGCGCGTGCCAACCGCGTCACATCGTGGAAGATTAACGGGGTGGAGAAGCGCAACGGCGAGATCGTGGATTACTACAACGTGTTCCGCAACATGAAGCTGGCGCTGAAAGATTACGCGCAAGGGCAGGATGAGGAGATTGATCCGCCGGTCAAGGAGAAGGCAGAGCTGTTCCGTTTGCTGGACGATGCGATTGAACAGGGCTTGGCGTTCTGCCACGAGAAAGAGGTTGCACTGCGTGAGGTGCTGGGCGGCGACGATGTATTCGAAAAACTTGGCCGCTTTAATATCTTTGCCAATGCCTTGCTGGCGAACGACGAATGGCGCAAGGGTTTCAACGTGTACGAAAACACCATCTCGTCGCTGTATGAGGCGTGCAAGCCGGAAGTTCTGGGGCGCGGCAAGGGGCGCGAGGTGGCGGCGTTCCAATATCTGCGTGGTGTGATCGACAGCCTAATCGAGCAAAAGGACATCGACGCGATCAGCCTGAAGATTGCCGAGCTGCTGGATGAAAGCGTGGTGGTGAATGACGCTGAGGCGTTCAAGGCGCGGCAATACACCGCTGAATACCGCATCATCCAGAAGGGCAAGAATTGGGACCTGAGCAAGATCAACTTCGACAAGTTGCGCGAGGAGTTCAAGCAGGCCACCTACAAGAACATTGAAATCGCCGACCTGCGCGCTTTCCTGCAACACAAGTTGGAAATCATGTTGCAACAGAATGCGACGCGCACGGACTTTGCGCAACGCTTGCAGGAAATTATCGACGCCTATAATTCCGGCGGCTCATCCACCGAAAATGCTTATGAAGACCTGATGAAGTTCACCGAGGATTTGCGCGCGGAGGATGAGCGACATATCCGTGAGGGTTTATCGGAAGACGAGCTGGAGATTTTTGACTTGCTAAAAAAAGACAAGATGACACAGGAAGAAACGCAGAAGGTCAGGCTCGCCGCTAAATTATTGCTGCTTCGTATGCTGGAAGAACACCCTAAGGTGCTGGTGCAGGACTGGTACAAGGATACACAGACCAAGAAAATGGTGCGCTCTGCCGTCGAGAAAGTGCTGGATAGCAACCTGCCCGATAGCTACGACCGCGTGTTATTTCGCGAGAAATGCGACAACGTGTTTTACCTGATACTCGACTATGCGAGCCATGGTAGGAAATGGGCTGCATGAAGCATTTCGCTTTCGCGAACCCGGAAAGGCTGTTCACCCTGGCGGCTCAATATGGCCTGTCGGCTTATGATGCGACTTACCTTGAGCTTGCGTTGCGGCGCGGCTTGCCCCTGGCTTGCTGGGATGGCGGTTTGAAAACCGCTGCAGAAAAAGCCGGACTTTTTCTGGCAATTGGGCTGGGCGAATAAAACGGCTGGCACCGTCCTGTGTCTCGTAAATTATAATTGCGCCACTCTGACTTGATTCCCAGGCATCCGTTGAAAACCCTGACGATTCGCGAAGCCTGCAAAGGTTTGTCTCACCCCGAACAAATGTTTGCCGACAGCGATGAAGTACTGGTGGTGTGCCGCGGTGTGCCCGTGGCACGGATTCTGCCGGTTGAGCCCAAAGGCCGGACACGGTCTCTACGAACGTTACTCGAAAGCCAGCCCATGCAAACCGTGTCGAGTGAGACTATTCTGGCGGAAGAGCGCGAGGATCGCTGTTGAGCGCTTATATCAACACCAGCGCGCTTGCCAAGTGCTATATCCGTGAACCGCGCTGGTTGGATGTGCTCGACTGGACGGAAGCCCAGGACGAAGTCGCGACCAGCCCGCTGACCCTGGTGGAGTTTCGCTGCATGCTGGCCCGTCGGCGGCGCGCCCGGCAAATTGACCCGCCGCTGGAACGCGTTGCCCTCGCCGAGTTCGACCGCGATGTGCAATCGCGCGCCTGGCGCATCCATAGCGATGGGAACAGCCTGTTCACCGAGGCCCGCCAGCTGATCGACCTGATCCCCGAACTGCCGCTACGCGCGCTGGATGCGCTGCATCTGGCCTATGCCCGCCATTACGGCGCCACTATCTTCGCCACCGCAGACAAGAATCAGGCCGACGCCGCCAAGGCGCTCGGCATTCCCGTAATCACTTTCTACTAATCCGCACCATGAACGAACCACTACAACCTCAACCCGACGAAAATCAGATCATTGCCGAGCGGCGCGCCAAGCTTGCCGAGATTCGTACGCAGGGCGTGGCCTTTCCCAACGACTTTGAGCGCCGCGATTATGCCGGCGCGCTGGCAGACGCGCACGACGACAAGTCCAAGGAAACGCTCGCAGCCGAAGCTATCGGCGTGCAACTCGCCGGCCGCATGATGCTGAAGCGTGTGATGGGCAAAGCCAGCTTCGCCAGTCTGCAGGATATGAGCGGGCGGATACAGGTTTATATCTCCGACGACCATGCCGGGGCTGAGGCGCACGAGGCTTTCAAGCATTGGGACTTGGGCGATTTTCTGGGTGTGACTGGCGTGCTGTTCAAAACCAACAAAGGCGAACTGACGATCCAGGCCAAATCTATCCGGCTGTTATCCAAAGCGCTGCGCCCGCTGCCGGAAAAATTCCACGGCCTGGCCGATCCCGAGCAGCGCGCCCGTCAGCGCTATCTGGATTTGATCACCAACGACGCGGCGCGCGAGACCTTCATCCGCCGCTCCAAAATCATTCAGGCGATGCGCGAATTCATGACCGGGAATGGCTTTTTGGAAGTTGAAACACCGATGATGCACCCCATCCCCGGCGGGGCGGCGGCCAAGCCCTTCGCCACCCACCACAACGCGCTCGACATGGAATTGTTCCTGCGCATCGCGCCCGAGCTATACCTGAAGCGCCTCGTCGTCGGCGGCTTTGAGAAGGTGTTCGAGATCAATCGCAACTTTCGCAACGAAGGGCTTTCGACCCGGCACAATCCCGAATTCACGATGATGGAATTCTACGAGGCCTATCGCGAATACCGCTATTTGATGGACTATACCGAGTCGCTAATTCGCCACGCAGCGGTGGCCGCCACCGGTTCCACCTGCGTGACTTATCAAGGCAACGAGATTGATCTGGGCAAACCCTTCGCCCGCCTCACGATTGTCGATGCCATCCAGAAATACCACCCGCATTACAGCGTGGGCCAACTGAACGACCGCGAATGGCTGATTGCGCAATTTATCGCAGCAAAAGCCAAATACAGGCCGCAAGACGGCCTCGGCGGTCTGCAATTAAGTTTCTTCGAAGAAACCACCGAGGCGCTGCTGATGCAGCCCACCTTCATCATCGACTATCCGGCTGAAGTCTCGCCGCTCGCGCGCCGCTCCGATCTCAATCCCGACATCACCGAACGCTTCGAGCTATTCATCACTGGTCGAGAAATGGCGAATGGCTTTTCCGAGCTGAACGACGCCGAAGACCAGGCCGAACGCTTTATGGAGCAGGTTCGTCAGAAGGAAGCTGGTGATGAGGAAGCGATGCACTATGACGCCGACTACATCCGTGCGTTAGAACACGGCCTACCGCCCACCGGCGGCTGCGGCATCGGCATCGACCGGCTGGTGATGCTGCTGACCGACGCGCCTTCGATCCGCGATGTGATTCTTTTTCCACAGATGCGTCGGGAAGCTTAGGCGCTTGAGAGAGCCGGTAGAATAAGCCGCATGATCGAAACCGACCGCCTTATCGCCCCGGCTGCTGCGAGCCCGCAAGAAGAGCAGATCGAACGCGCACTGCGCCCGCGAACCTTGGCCGAGTATGTCGGTCAGGCGAAGGCGCGCGAACAGCTGGAGATTTTTATCCACGCGGCGCGAAAGCGCAGTGAAGCCCTAGACCACGTCTTGCTATTCGGCCCTCCCGGATTAGGCAAGACCACGCTGGCACACATTATTGCGCGCGAGATGGGAGTGAATCTGCGCCAGACTTCCGGGCCGGTGCTCGAGCGCGCGGGCGATCTGGCGGCTTTGCTGACTAACCTTGAGCCCCACGACGTGCTCTTCATTGATGAGATTCATCGCTTAAGCCCGGTGGTCGAAGAGGTGCTTTACCCCGCGCTGGAAGATTTTCAGATTGACATCATGATCGGCGAAGGACCATCGGCGCGCTCGGTGAAGCTGGACTTACCTCCGTTCACCTTGGTGGGTGCTACCACGCGCGCCGGGATGCTAACTAATCCATTGCGCGACCGCTTTGGTATCGTCGCGCGTTTGGAATTTTATTCCGCCGAAGAGCTTGGTTTTATCGTGCACCGTTCGGCGGGTTTATTGAAAATGGATCTCGAAGAGGCGGGTGCATTGGAAATTGCTCGGCGCTCGCGCGGCACGCCCCGGATTGCCAACCGTTTGCTCCGCAGGGTGCGCGATTATGCGGACGTGAAAGCCGACGGGCGCGCGACCGGCGCTGTCGCCGATGCCGCGCTGATCATGCTTGATGTTGACTCGGCAGGACTGGATGTAATGGACCGCAAGCTACTGGCTGCGGTGATTGAAAAATTCATGGGCGGCCCGGTGGGGCTGGATAATCTGGCGGCGGCAATCGGCGAAGAACGCGACACGATTGAAGATGTGCTTGAGCCATTTCTCATCCAACAGGGGTACTTGCAACGGACGCCGCGCGGACGTATTGCTACCTCTCTCACCTATCGCCATATGGGTTTCGCCATACCCACCCACCATCCCAATGCGGAGCTGTTTAATAACGCACTGTGAATGCGCCCTTTGTTTATCAGGTTCGGGTTTATTGGGAAGATACTGACGCTGGCGGCGTGGTGTATTACGCCAATTATCTCAAGTTCATGGAACGTGCGCGAACTGAATGGCTCCGCGACCTGGGATTCGAACAGGCCAGTTTGCACAACACCTATGGCGTCGTATTCGTGGTGCGTCGTGTCGAGATCGATTATCTTGCGCCTGCGCGTTTGGACGATCTGCTAACGCTCACTACCCATTTAGGTGTCGCCACGCGCACTTGTCTGACAGTCACACAGGAAATTAATGCGGATAATTTGTTGACGCGCGCCCGAGTGAAGATCGTTTGTGTGGATGCCACGCGTCTTAAGCCCGTTAAAATACCCGCGCCTTTATTGGAAAAACTATCTCCCTGTGAACCCACAACTTAACCAAGATTTATCGCTGTTAACGCTGATTATTCACGCTTCGCTGGCGGTGCAGATCGTGCTGGGCATTTTGCTCATCGCGTCAATAATGTCGTGGTGGTATATCTTCATCAAAATGTTTACGTTAAAGCGCACCCAGCGCATTACCGAGCGCTTTGAGAAAGAATTCTGGAATGGCGGCGACCTGAATGTGATGTATCAGCGCGTATCGGTAGAGCGTGATGAAACTGGCGAGATGGAGCGCATGTTCGAAGCTGGTTTTCGTGAGTTTCTCAAGCTACGGGGTCAAGCCGGTATGACCGTCAATATCATCATGGATGGCACCCGACGTGCGATGCGCGCGACCTATCAACGCGAGGTGGATCGACTGGAATCTCATTTGTCTTTTCTGGCTACCGTGGGTTCGGTCTCACCCTACGTCGGGCTGTTCGGCACGGTGTGGGGCATCATGCTGGCGTTTCAGAGTTTGGCTTCGGTATCGCAGGCGACTCTCGCGCAAGTCGCACCTGGTATTGCAGAAGCACTGATTGCCACTGCTATGGGCTTGTTCGCCGCAATTCCCGCCGTGGTGGGCTATAACCGGTTTACCCACGATATCGACCGGCTCGCCAACCGTTTGGAAAGCTTTATGGAAGAGTTTTCCAATATCCTGCAACGCCAGGCCACCAAGCCTCTTTGAGTTATGGCGCGTACCCGTAAACAGGTTGCCCAGATCAATGTCGTACCAATGATTGATGTGATGTTGGTGCTATTGGTGATATTCATGATCACCGCACCGTTCATCAACCCGGGCCAGGTGGATTTACCGAGCGTGGGTAAAACCCAACCCACGCCTGCGCTGCCGTTAGAAGTCATCATCAAAGAGTCCGGCGAATTCAAATTGCGTGATCGCGCCGGTGATAGCGTTGAACGCAAGGTCGCGAAAGCGCGGCTGGCAGACGAAATTCGCAGCCTGCATCGTGAGCGCCCGGATCAGCCAGTAGTCATCGCCGCCGACAAGGGCGTGCGCTACCAAGAAGTGATGGACGTGATGACGCTTTTGCAAAAAGCCCAAATCACGCGCATTGGCTTACTGGCACGCCCGGTCTCATGAGTACTTATCCATTGCGCAGCACAGAAGCTAAGGCGGGCGCGTTGGCATTGGGGGTGCATGCGGTTTTTTTGGTGCTATTGGTGTTTGGTGTGTCGTGGCAAACCCATCCTCCGGAACCAGTGATGGTTGATTTGTGGCAGGCGCTCCCCGAACCGCCGCCAGCTCCAAAAATCAAACCGCAGGTCACGCCGGAACCTGAGCCCAGGATCAAACCTGCCCCTGTGGTGAAAGAAATCCCCCCGCCCAAAGCCCCGGATATCGCGTTAGAAAAAAAGAAAGACATGCAACGCCAAGCCAAAATTAAACAGGCCGAACTCGACGAACAAAAAGCTTTGGAGCGGGCGCAAGCTAAAAAAGCGCAGGAGGTAGCTGACAAGCTCAAACAACGCGACGCGCAACGAAAACTCGAAGAACAAGAATTACAGCGGCGCATGATGGACGAAGATCTGGCGAACGAATCACGCCAGATCAAACAGCTCGCTACGCGGGCAACCGCCGCGCGCCGCAGCAGTGAAATGTCCAGCCTTGTGGCTAAATATCAGGATGAAATTAAAGCCAAGGTGCGGAGTAATACACGCCTGCCCGAGAACCTAAAAGGCAATCCGCAAGTCAAATTCCAAGTTCAATTATTGCCGACCGGCGAAGTACTCAACGTTAAACTGGTTCAAAGCAGCGGTAACCCGGGGTTGGATGACGCAGTAGAACGCGCGATCAACAAATCCTCGCCCTTGCCATTGCCTACTGAAAAAGAAGCGCGTGCAGCGTTTGTGCCGGTAGTGATCTTGTCTCACCGCCCTAAGGATTAGTAGATTTTTACGCATGTTAAAATTGCGTTTAACGACATCATTTCTTGAAGGATTTATGTGCGCGTTATTGTTTTAATTCTGAGCAGTTTATGTCTGCAACTCGGCTTAATGACATCGGCCGGGGCCGTGATGGAAATCCAGGTGATCGGTGGCGCTGCCAACAAAATCGCCATTGCGGTAGTGCCGTTTCAAGGTGCCGCCAACCAGCCTAAACCTTCATTGACGCAAATTGCGGGCGACGATCTTAATCGCAGCGGACAATTCAAATTAATCGATACGGCAGGGTCCGCGCTACCGGCAGATTCAAGCCAAATAGATTACAAACTTTGGCGCGGCAAAGAAGCCGACGCACTAGTGCTCGGTCAGGTAACAGAGCTTGCGGGCGGCCGCTATGACGTACGTTTTCGCTTGCTTGACGCCGTTAAACAAACGCAGTTAGCTGGGCTAAGCTACAACATCACGGCGGCGCAATGGCGTGCCACCGCGCATGAAATTGCCGATGTCATTTACGAAAAACTAACGGGTATGAAAGGCGCGTTTGGGTCGCGTATTGCGTTCGTGCAAAAGCGTGGCAAGCGTTTTGAATTGCAGGTGGCTGACGCGGATGGCGAGAATCCACGCACCGTCGTGCGTTCGAATGAACCTATTATTTCGCCGGTGTTTTCGGCTAACGGCGATCGGCTGGCGTATGTGTCGTTTGAGGATAAAAAACCCGTCGTTTACACGCAGTCTTTGCGCGACGGCGGTCGACGTAAAGTGGCCGCATTCAAAGGCTCCAACTCAGCCCCCGCGTGGGCGCCGGATGGCAATCATCTTGCGGTCGTGCTGACGCGTGACCAGGCCTCGCAAATTTACCGTATTAATGCGGATGGCAGCGGGGTAGTGCGGCTCACGCAAGGCGGCAATATCGATACCGAACCAGTATTTTCTCCGGACGGCCAGACGCTTTATTTCACCTCGGATCGCGGCGGAAGCCCTCAGATTTACCAGATGCCCGCAAGCGGTGGGCAGCCTAAGCGTGTGACCTTTGAAGGCAATTACAACGTGTCTCCGGCTATCAGCCCGGATGGAAAATGGCTGGCCTATATACGCCGCGATAGTGGGCGATTTCAAGTGATGCTGCAGGAACTGGCCTCAGGTCAGACCCGAACGCTGACCGATAGCAGCCACGATGAATCCCCCAGCTTTGCTCCTAACAGCCAGTCGGTTTTGTACGCCACGGTGATGGGCGGGCATGGCATCCTCGGCACGGTTACTCTGGACGGAAAAACCCGGTCTCGTTTATCTGAAAGTGGCACCGACGCGCGTGAACCTGCTTGGGGACCTTAAGCTTAGGATGCGACGGTTAACCGTCTGAGTTCTATGTAGGCGAATGCCTAAAATCTATGGCCTAAGTCATCCCACTCAACGCCAGGCTGTAAAATCCTTGCGTTCGACAACACCCTGCAACGATCCCATCAAAGGAGATTTGAAAATGAATAAAACCCTCTGGCCTATTTTGTTGGCTTTGACTTTATCGGCGTGTGGTACCAATGCACAAAAACCTGCAGCGGTAGAAGATCGTTCTGCCACCTCCACTGCCCCTTCAGCCAATACTGCCAAAGGCGCGGAAACCACCGGAATCGATGGAAGTGGAGTCGCCGGTCGCAATGACACCCCTAAAGATGGCAGCAAAGATCCCCGCAAAGATCCCGCCAGTCCGCTTTCCAAACGCAGCATTTATTTTGACTACGACAGCTTCGAAGTGAAGGACGAATACCGTCCGGTACTCGAAGCGCATGCGGCTTATTTAATGTCCAAGCGCGAAGCTAAAGTGGTTATTCAAGGTAATACCGACGAGCGCGGTAGCCGTGAATATAATCTGGCGCTGGGACAAAAGCGCGCCGAGGCAGTACGTAAAGCGCTTTCGGTGATGGGCGTGAGCGACGGACAACTCGAAGCCGTCAGCTTTGGCGAAGAAAAGCCGCGCAAGGAAGGCGAAACTGAAGCGGCGTATGCCGAAAATCGCCGCGCTGACGTTGTCTATACCGACGAATAAACGAGGGTGAATTAGTGAAACTTCGCGCTTGCCTGCTGCTAACTTGTTGTCTGCATGCCCCGGCCTGGGCGGCCGACAAGGAACTCACGCGTCAGATGATTGAATCCCAGTCTGAAGCGCGCATTCAAAGCAGCCGCATCGATAAGCTCGAAGCTTCTCTGCAAAAAAATGAGCAGCTGCTGAGTCTTTTGAAGGAAGTAGAGACGCTCAAAGCAGAGATCGCTCAGCTACGTGGCGACGCCGAGGTTCAAACCCACCATCTGGAAACGTTGGAGAAACGGCAAAAAGATTTATACGTCGATCTGGACAGCCGAGTCTCCGAGCTAAGCAAAGCGGCAGCGGCTACACCTGCACCGATCACTGCCGTTGCAGTTCCCACCACGCCGTCCGCCGACCCGGTACGCGAATCGGCCGACTATGAAGCCGCACTCAACGCTTTCAAATCGCACAGCTATACCAGTGCGATTAAAGGCTTCAGGGAATTTCTAAAAACCTATCCCGACAGCACGCTGGCGCCTAATGCGCAATACTGGATAGGCTATTCCTACTACGCGCTGAAAGATTACAAAACAGCGTTGGCGCAACAACAAAAGTTAATCGCGGTTTATCCCACCAGCCCAAAAATTCCGGATGCCTTACTCAATATTGCGAGCAATCAAATGGAATTGAGGGATCGCGCGGGCGCCAAAAAAACGTTGGAAGAAATTATCACCAAGTATGGCGCGAGTAATGCAGCATCACTTGCGGTCAAACGACTTGCCTCGTTGAAATAATCATTTTGCCCGCTGCAGATACGCCCTTCGTTAGCCTTCGCATTACGGAAATATTCCACTCGCTACAAGGCGAGACCAGCCGCGTTGGCTTACCTACTGTCTTTATTCGCTTAACCGGCTGCCCACTTCGATGTCGGTGGTGCGACACGAGCTATAGCTTCCAGGGCGGAGAAGCGATGGATCTGCCCAGCGTGCTGGCAAAAGTCGCCGCCTACGCCACCCCCACAGTTTGTGTCACCGGAGGGGAGCCGCTGGCGCAGAAGAATTGCGCATTACTGCTTACGGCTTTGTGCGACGTGGGCTATTCGGTTTCACTGGAAACCAGTGGCGCGCTCGATATCAGTCAGGTCGATAGTCGCGTCGCGCGCATTGTGGATATCAAGCCCCCCGGCTCGGGAGAATCGCAGCGCAATCGCGCAGAAAACCTGACGTATTTGACGCACCGCGACGAAGTGAAATTCGTGCTCGCCGACCGTACAGATTATGAGTGGGCATGCGCTCAAATCATTGAGCATGCGCTGCCCCAACGCTGCCTTATCTTGCTCTCGCCTGTGCAAGGCGAGCTTGCTCCAACACAACTGGCGGAATGGATTCTCGAGGATCGCCTGCCGGTGCGAATGCAAGTGCAACTACACAAATTACTCTGGGGAAACGTGGCGGGTAAATGAGCAAACGTGCGGTGATTCTGCTGTCAGGCGGCCTGGATTCGGCCACGGTTTTAGCGATAGCCCGAAAAGAAGGCTACGCCTGTTATGCACTAACGCTGGACTATGGGCAACGCCACCAAGCCGAACTCACTGCCGCCATTCGTGTAGCTGCGCACCTGGGCGCGATCGAGCACCGCACGATTCAATTGGGTTTGGGTCAGTTTGGGGGATCGGCTTTGACCGACTCCGCCATTGCGGTGCCTGAATCACCCACCACTGGCATCCCGGTCACTTATGTACCCGCCCGCAATACTGTGATGCTGTCGCTGGCACTCGCCTGGGCGGAAGTACTAGGCGCACGTGATATTTTTATCGGAGTGAATGCAGTCGACTATTCAGGCTACCCCGACTGCCGTCCGGAATTTATCGCCGCGTTCGAGCACCTGGCCAATCTGGCGACCAAATCCGGCGTTGAAGGCCAGCCCGTGCAGATTCATGCCCCGCTGCAGCACTTATCCAAAGCGGAAATTATTAAAGTTGGTGATGCCATGGCCGTTAACTACGCGCTTACCGTGAGTTGCTATCAGGCCGATGTTACAGGGCAAGCGTGTGGCGTGTGCGACGCCTGTCGTCTACGTCGCGCCGGGTTTTATTCTGCCCAGGTACGCGACCCCACCCACTACGTGCCCCCTCTGTTGCCACCCCCTTCACGGTGAGAGTTGTTACAAAACCATACCTTCGGAGCCCTAGATGGAAAACATGGATTTATTGAGTCAGCTCGTCACAGCCTTGGGTTGGAATGCGAGCGATGCGGCCATAAAACTGCACGTCGTCGTGTGGTCAGGATTTATTCTGGCCTTTATTTTTGGCTACGTTGCCAATAAAACCCAATTCTGCACCATGGGCGCGGTCTCAGATATCGTCAACATGAACGACTGGGGGCGTATGCGTGCGTGGTTGCTGGCGATTGCGATTGCCATCATGGGGACCAGTGCAATGATCTATCTAGGCAACCTGGATCCTGCCAAGACCATTTATACCAGTGCCAATTTTTACTGGCTGGCGGCTTTGGTGGGCGGGCTGACCTTTGGTATCGGCATGACCTTGGCGGGCGGTTGCGGCCAACGCACACTGGTGCGTATCGGCGGGGGCAATCTCAAATCCGTGGTTGTGTTTTTGTTTCTCGGTTATGCCGCACTGGTAACCTTGCGCGGCATTTTTGGTGCATTTCGCATCAATGTGCTGCAGGCAGCTCCTGTCACCATTCACTTCGATAGTCTCCAAACACTGCCTGCCCTGTTCGGCCACGCGGATAAAGCCGGCACACTTATGTTCGGCCTGGTTATTGGCGTAGCGCTACTGGCTGTGGTGTTTGCCAGCAAAGCCTTCCGCGAAAATTTCGATAACACGCTCGCTGGCATCGTAGTGGGATTGATCGTGGTAGCAGGCTGGTATGTGACCGGTAAATTTGGCTTCGGTGAAGATCCCAGCACCCTAGAAATGGTGTATCTGGGGACCAATTCCCACCTCGCCGAGTCTATGACCTTTGTCGCACCGCTGGCATATACGATGGATCTGTGGGCCTACTGGACCGACGCCACCACCATCGTCACGTTTGGCATCGCCAGCGTATTCGGCTTAATCGCTGGCGCCTGGGTTTACAGCGTTGTGCATAAAACGTTTCGCTGGGAGTCCTTCAATTCTCCACAGGATATGTTGCGCCATATACTCGGCGCAACACTGATGGGCTTTGGCGGCGTCACCGCAATGGGGTGCACCATCGGGCAAGGCGTGACCGGCGTCTCTACGCTTTCAGTCGCGTCTTTTCTGGTGTTGGCTTCCATCATTGCCGGAGCGGCGCTGACGATGAAAATTCAGTACGCGATGATGATGCGCGAAGCCTGATTAGCAGAGTCCAGTAAACAAAAAGTGGTGCGTAAGCCAAAGATGTGAGCAGCGAAGCTTGCGCACCCTTCGCAATAAATCTCGTCTCCATTCGCATCGTTATTCAACCGCATAAGAGCCGCGAATACCGCGCCGATCCTAACGCGAGGCTTGGTCTGCCTTAAACTATCAGTTATAATTTCGCGCTTCGCCGGGTCGGTAGCTCAGCCGGTAGAGCAGTGGACTTTTAATCCATTGGTCGCGAGTTCGAATCTCGCCCGACCCACCAGCATTCAAAAAAAGCCACGTTTTGCGTGGCTTTTTCAATTTACTGCGGCTCTATTCAGCCGGGTTTTCATTCCATCCTCAACATACCGCAGCCTATTTGGCAGGGGACGAAACTAACGCCTCTTCTATCAGCCGAACGCGGGTCGCATAGGCTTGTTGCTCAGCCTGTGAACCGTGTTCCATTGCCTGCTTTTGCAATAACTTCAAATACACCAGCAGTGGCTGACGCCACCCCTGACTAGAAGCTGTTTCTGCAGCCAACGACCAAGTCGCAATATCTGCCTGCTTGCGCAAAGTAGCCAGGCTCGCGGCCAGCAGGCGCGAAAGCGGGTCTTCGATTGCAACGATTTGCGCGTTGATTCGCGTCGGTTCAGTTTTGACTAGCGCCGCATACTGTTGAGGCAACTTTGCCACATCGAGCGAGCGCCAATTCAATGTAATGAATTGATAGTAGGCGCGGTCCTCCTCGCTGCTGTCTGTACGCGCCAACTCAAGGTATTCGTGGCAGTCATCCTCAATCAGGCTGGCACGGCGAGTCGCGCAATGCACCAGCCACAAGCGAGCGGTTTCTCTGACCCGGCCCGCTCCGCCTGTCGCGGCGATGGCTTGTTTGAAGTACCGTTCAGCCAATACGTTTTCGCCCAACAACGCATTTTTTTTATAACGCTCAATCAAATCGACCGAATCTGATTTCCAGTCTGGTACGGGCGGTCCACTGCTTCCGCAAGCACTTAGTACCGCCAGCAATAATATGCAGAATCCGATCTTCATGGCAGTTTGATCTCGGGATTTTTGCGCGCGAACGGCCACTTGTTGTTGACCTCGTTGATCAGGCTACTGGCACGCCGCACCGCATCATCAATTTCGCCGCGCAGCTTATTCAAGTCCTGCGTGCCGTCTTTCACATTCGCCGAAATCGCCACCGCATTTTGCATTACTAGGTCGACCTTTTTCAGACTGACTTGCGCATCTTTCAGTAACACCTGGATTTGCGCCAGCGATTCACGGGTATTCTCGGCCACGCCTTTGTGGGCAAATAACCACTGATCGGTTTTGGCCGCGATGCCATCCAGTTTGATCATTAACGCGCGCGTCTTATCCAGCGCGTCGGTCAATGCACGCGCCTTTTCGCGACTCCCCAACACCCCTTCCAGCACGCCGTACTCGCCCGTCATGCGATCGGTGATGGTTTTAACGTTAGCCAGGGTGCTGTTGAACTCGCCACCGCGTCGCGTTAAATACTCGACGTTGGCCAAAATCACCTTGACGCGCTCGACCAACACCGGAATTTCTTTGGTGACGTCAGACGTCACCAGCAGCATGGTGGCATCGTTAGGTAAAGCGGGTGAATTCAGATTCGGCGAGTCCACGCGAATTTTTGCGCCACCGACGATGGGTTTGTCGAGCGTGAAAGTGCTATCCACTTTAAGCCATTTGGCATGCCGGGCAGGCACTTTGACCCGGATCACAATTCCCCCGCCATCGTTCAAACCCAAAGTGGTCACGTGGCCAATTTCAATACCCGAAAAAGTCAGCGGCACCCCTGGTGCGACATTGTCTGCTGTACTAGCTGCCAGTTGTAGCTGAAAGGTACCGTCGAAAAACCCGCGGGCATACAGTAGATAAGCCAGGAATGCCCCGCCGAGCACCAACGCGGTGAACACAAAGAGGCCGACTTTGAAATGCAGTTTATTCATGCGTTAGGTTTGAAGCAGGCGCTTGCGGGTGAAGGACGCGATTCCAATCGTAATCGAAAATTTCCCATGTTCCCGTCGAAGTCACGCGTGAAGCTAATTGATGAATAAACGTGGGATACATCACATCGTAGAGCATTGCACCCGGGCGATCGATTATCAACCGGGGGCGATGCAAAATCAGTGCGCGAGCAAGCTGCGTCACAAAACGTTGCGACGGCGTCATATCGGGATCGCGTAGCGAGGCAATATCAATGTGGTCAAGTTGTTCCAATAGCGCCATCGCTTGCCGGGCAGACTCGTCGGCATTGAAATGACGCTGGTATAAGGGAATCAACGCAATATTGTCGAGCGCTGATAGATTGGCGCGCAAAGGTAAGTCAAGAGACACGCGTGCTATCGTCAACGCATCAAGCGCGACAACCGCTGCCTGCAATGCGCGACGATCCTTGAACAAAGTCAGATGTATTGCAGCGCTAATGACACCACCTCAATTGCGACAATAGCGAAGAACACCCGCATCATACCGCGCAGCACGGAGACCGGAACCATGAACAATTTCTTCGGCGTTTCAAGTCCTGCGCTAATCGGAATCAATGTCACCGCCAAACCAAACAGGATGCCTTTAACAAAAAAACCCACTATCACTTCGGGTTTGATTATCTTGGCGATGGTCTGGGTGAAGGGGTCGAGCCCGGCGATGTCCATCCCGTAAATCGAGCCATACGCGAGCCATAATGTCAGCAGGCATGCGAGCCCAGATAGCGTCAGTATCGAAATCACCCCGCCGATAATACGTGGCAAAAACTCAAACTGCATGGGCGAAACCTGGCAATGCACCAGCGCATCAAGCTCATTATTCACCTGCATTAACGCCACCTCGGTGTTGATCGCACTGCCCGAACGTAGCGCAATAAAAAGCGCTGTCAGAAACGGTAGTAACTCCAGAATCAACACGCGTATGGTCATCTCGGTGGCAAATTCAGTCAGTCCAAATTCCCGTGCGGTATTGAATATGATGTTGATCATCAACCACGAAATCACCAACACATAGCCCAAAAATAGCGGCAGAATTTGAACTGCAGTGAAATAGACCTGCTTAAGCGTCACGTCATAAGTAGCGCGATTCCATGTGGTGGAATGGACCAGAAAACGCAATGCGCGCCCAAGCAATGCAAATAGGCTGTAAGCAATAATGAACCAGCGGGTAACTTTGGCGCCTAAGGATTCAATTGCGGTGACAAGAAAGCTCATAAGTCCATGTTAATCGAAACTGGATGCTTGCGTTACGCACGGTCCCGCCCTACCCTTTGCACACACATAACAGGAGACTGCAATGAAACCTACATTACCTCTCAGGATGCTCCGCACTAGCATACTGCTCGGTGCAGCGCTCACTTGGTCGTCGGCTCAGGCCGCCCCCGGCACCTTATTGCGTGATGAAAGTCTGCGTACCCAACCCTCTGCGACCGCTGCAGTATCAGGCCGGGCCTCTAGAGGCACCGGCGTGAATATCATTACGCGCCAAGGCGGCTGGCTGCAAATTCAAACCGCCAGTTCGAAGGGATGGGTGCGGCTGTTATCGGTACGCGCAGGACAAGGCGGCTCCGGCGGCGCTGGACTAAGTGATGTAGTGGGGGTCGCTACGCGGCGCTCCGACCCTAGCCGCGTGGTATCGGTGGCCGGAGTGCGCGGGCTTAACGAAGAAGACTTGAAGCAAGCCCAATTCAGCCAACAGGAATTAGACCGGCTTGATAACTTTGCGGCCACTCAGTCGCAAGGGCGCTCGCACGCCAGCAAAGCTGGACTCGTAGCGAGCAATGTCCCTTCATTGCCGAGACCTCAGTCGTCATCTAATTCGTCTAGCGGCCCTTCCAACTCATCCTGGCCGGAGAATTAAGATGAAACTAAAACTCTTGATTGCTAGCATTTCGCTGGTGTCGTTCAGTGGCATAGCCGGTGGGTTTGATCTGGGTAAATTGCTCGAAGACCAATTACGAAAAAATCGATCCCACTCCGAATCCACTCAGCCTGCCGACGGATCGGCCGATACGCAAACAAACAAGTCGCGCAACAAAGACGAAGCGCTGGCTTTTGGGTTGTTTGGAAAATACTCCACCCAAGACGAAATCCGCATAGGCAAACAGATCGCAGGCAATTTGTTAGGCGCCGTGCCGCTGGTACGCGACGACGGCTTGCTGCGCTACGTGAATCTGGTGGGAAACTGGGTCGCAGCCCAAAGCGGGCGGACCGATTTGCCGTGGCATTTTGGCGTGCTGGCCACGGAGGATATCAATGCGTTTTCAGCCCCGGGCGGTTACGTATTCATCACGCAGGGTTTATACCGGCAGCTCAATAGCGAATCCGAACTGGCGGGCGTGCTCGGCCACGAAATTGCGCACATCACCAACAAGCATTATTTGAAAGTGTTGAAAAAATCGAGTTTGATTAATGCGCTCGGACAGGCCGCTAGCAAAAAAGCCAAAAGCGATGATCAGATCGTGCAAAACGTCATTGGCAATGGCGCTGAGATCATGGCGCGCGGACTGGATAAGGAAGCCGAATATGAAGCTGATCGTGTCGGCGCAGTATTCGCCGCGCGTGCCGGCTATGATCCTTGGGGCTTACCTGCTGTGCTGCAAACGATAGCGGCGTTGCCCCCGCGAGATGAGCGCACCAGTCTGTTATTTAAAACGCACCCGCAGCCTGAGGTCCGTTTGAGCAAACTGGGCGACGCCATTGGCGACCGTTTTGACAGATTGAAAGGCAAAGAACTGGACAACAGCCTTTATCGCATGCGTTAAACGCACACATGACCTACCAACTAGCCACGTGAATCGCCCACAAAACACTACCTTGGCACAGGCCGCGTTGTCCGCGGCCTTTGTCATTTTGATCGCTTTGCATTCCGCAGGCGTGGTCAACATTGCTGCGATTGATCGCGTTGAATCCTGGTTCTATGACGCGTGGCTCAAGCAAACCGCACAAGCTGGAATAGACGACCGCGTCACGCTGCTGGACATCGACGAAAAAAGCCTTCAGGAGATAGGCCGTTGGCCATGGAGCCGCGACAAAATGGTGTTGCTGCTGAATCGGTTGTTTGACCAATATCACATAGCTGCCGTGGGTTTTGACGTGGTGTTTGGCGAAGCCGATACGAGTTCGGGTCTGAGTTCCTTAACCCACTTGGCGCAAACAGATTTTGCCCGCGACCGCAGTTTCTCTGCTGCAGTAGAAAGGCTAAAACCGCAGCTGGATTACGACGCCCGTTTTGCTGCTGCGCTGGCCAAACGCCCCGTCACATTGGGGTATTACTTCATCCCGAGCGGCATGGGCGCAATTCGCACAGGTAAATTGCCGCCGCCCGAATTACCCCGGGGAGCGTTTGGCCCTTTTGAACTGGAAGTTGCCGAGCCATCCGGGTATGGCGCAAACCTGCCGCAGTTTCAACAAGCTGCACAGGCTGCGGGTTTTTTTAATATGCTGGCCGATACCGACGGCACCGCGCGACGCATGCGCATGGTATTGCCGTTTGAGTCCGGTTATCACATGTCACTATCGGCTTCTACATTGCGTCTGGCGTTTGGGGGCGATCCACCTCGAGCGGGGGCCACCACCACACATTTTTTAGGGCGCGATTATCGCCAACCGTGGATTGAAGTTGGTGGCCTTAAGGTGCCGCTCAATCGCGACGGAACGATACATGTGCCCTACCGCGCGGGTGCGCCCTTCCCTTACGTGTCTGCTGCCGATGTGCTGCGTGGCCGCGCCAAAATCGGTCAATTGGAGAATCGCATCCTGCTCGTCGGCTCCACTGCGCCAGGCTTGGCCGACCTGCGCGTGACGCCGTTTTCGAGCACCTTTCCCGGGGTCGAAATTCACGCGCATTTGATCACCGGCATGCTGGATGGCAACACGCGCTACATGCCCGCATGGGCAGACGATGCGCGTGTGCTGGCCGTGCTGTTGCTGGGGGGGATGATCGCATGGGTGGTCATACGGCTGGGCCCCACGATAGGTCTAGTGGCGAGTGTGGCAACGCTGGGGCTGTTGGTAGGAGCCTACGCACTTGCATGGAATCATTTATGGGTCGTGCCGATGGCGGCGCCATTGATCACGGTGTTGGGCCTGTATCTGCTGAACGCCGCGTACGGATTTTTTACCGTATCGGCGGCGCGCCAGCACATCACCAAACTCTTCGGCCAATATGTGCCGCCCGAACTCGCCGCCAAGATGAGCGCCAACCCCGCGCACTACACGATGGCTGCGCAATCGCGCGAAATGAGCGTGCTGTTCTCGGATATTCGCGGCTTCACCGACTTTTCGGAGAAGCTCGCGCCGACCGAGCTTGCGGATGTACTGAACGCCTATCTGAATACCATGACGCACATCGTGCAACAGCATCGCGGCACCATCGATAAATATATCGGCGACGCGATCATGGCGTTCTGGAACGCACCGGTAGACCTGGCAGACCACGCCACACGCGCGGTGCAGACCGCGCTCGACATGCAGGATGCGTTGCCCAAACTCAATCAAGAATTTGCCGAGCGCAACTGGCCGAATGTCAAAATCGGCGTCGGCGTCAACACTGGCCGCATGAGCGTGGGCAACATGGGTTCGGAATTTCGGATGGCTTATACCGTGATGGGCGACGCGGTGAATCTGGGCTCGCGGCTCGAAGGCATCACCAAGCTTTACGGCGTCGGCATACTAGTCACGGCATCCACTGTGGAAGCCGATTCTGTGCATGCGTTCATGAAAATCGACAACGTGCGCGTCAAGGGCAAACTGGTGCCCGTAGCCATTTACGAAGCGCTCGGGTTAAAAGCCAGCCTCGCTCCCGAAACACTAGAGAATGCGCGCGCGTTTGAAACAGCCTTTACCGCGTATCAGCAACAGAGCTGGGACGAGGCCGAACGCTTGCTCACCGCGCTCAATACGCGCGCACCTCGCACGCTGTACCCGATTTATTTGACACGCATTGCGCTGTATCGCACCACGCCGCCTGATCCCGACTGGGATGGGGTATTTGTATATACGACCAAATAGCCAACACCATAATTTATGAAAATCACAGTACTCGGTTGCAGCGGCGGTATCGGCAGCGGACGGCATACCACTTGTTTGCTGGTCGACGACGATGTGCTGATCGACGCCGGCACCGGCATCACCACGCTCACGCTCGAGCAACTCGCGCGTATCGACCATATCTTTATTACCCATAGCCACATGGATCATGTGCTGGGCTTACCGCTGCTGCTCGATGCAATCGGCGACCAGCGCACCCAGCCGGTGATCGTCCACGCGCTGCCCGAAGTGCTGGAGATTTTGTCCGAGCATATGTTCAATTGGAAACTATGGCCGGACTTTCGGGTAATACCGGATGAGTCCGCGCCGTGGCTGCGTTTTGAAGCGCTCCCCTTTGGCACCGGCGTTAGTCTGGGCACGCGCCACTTCAGTCCCATCCCGGCGAATCATGTAGTCCCTGCATGCGGCATGCACATCGCCAACGCAGCGGGCAGTTTTGTGTTCAGCGGCGATACCACGCATAGCGAAGGCCTGATCCGCACGCTTAACTCGCTGCCAGACTTGCGTCATTTGATTATCGAAACCTCATTCGAGAATGCGTTGAAAGAGGTCGCGCTGGCCTCAAAACATCATTGGCCCGATTCGTTGGCCGAAGAGCTCGCCCTACTCAAAATCAAACCGCAAGTGTGGATCACCCATCTAAAACCGGGTAACGAGGACGCCATCATGAAAGAGTTGCAAAACAGTGCGCCCGACTGGAATTTGCACGCAGCGTGGCAAGGCCAGGAAATTGAGATTTGAACGATAAATCGCGAGTAAGGGCAGGGATGACTGCACGATTTTTCACATCACAACGAGAAGAAATCTGTCGTGTGAGACAACAAATGAAATTTCTGACCAGTTAGTGAAAAACTACTGACACTGTTAGTGAAATTAAATATTTAAAAAGGAGTGCCTTAAATCATCAGAGCTTAAATATTTCGTATCCAAGCCACCCGTTCCATGGCGCCTACTATAAGGACGTACCCGCATTTCCGCCCGCAAACGCTTTAGCAACTTGGCGGATATTGAGAAACGAGTTTAGCTTTCATCTGCTAAATTTTAGGCCTGACTAAAATAAGCGGCCCAGCCTGAGCGAATGAATTCAATTGGGTTACAAACGACAGTTGATATAGACGGCGTCGTGCTCTAAAGTTAGTGCCGTCTATATTACGTTATGCATTAATCGAAAGGTTGTATGCCATCTATAGATGATTGGCTTACTCAGCCCCAAAAAGATGCTCAATTCTTTCTTGAAAATCTTCGCGGTGCTGAGTTTCATTGGTTCTTCATTCAAGCGGTCAAAGCCTTAGAGCACGACTTATATGTTCCTGCCGTAAGCTCACTTCTGAATGGTGTTGAAGCAACTCTTCGTGTCACACTGCAACAGATTGCTGATCCGAACGTACCGCAGAAACCTTCGCCGTATCGGGTTCTGGGCAACAAGCTCATTCTGGATGCGCACGCTCACGGGCTGCCGGTTGAAAAGCTTGCATTCGCCGGAGAAAGTAACTTCTTCGACAAACTGCATTCAGCGAAGCGTTGCCGAGTGGATGTCGAAATTGTCAGAATGAGAAACAATATTTGCCATGGCAATGTGTTCGAGTTTATCAATCGTGAGCTGGGCGACGGGGATCATTTTTTCACGCCGGAATGTCTTCGTGAATTAGCCAGTTCGCTGTTGGAAATTTCCAAACAATGGGCTTTGGCACTCGGTAAATATCGACATGACCGGTTTCATGCATAACCCTACGCTCAAGCGGGACGCGCAAAAGCGCGCATCCCCTTAGCTCCACGTTAGGCGCCAGATACAGACTGACCTCTTCCGCGTGCTTCCCTGTCTGTAGTAGCTGCGAAGAAAATCCGAACCGAGGAATGCATGACCATGGAAACTTTGGGAACTATCGCACTTTTGCTACTCATTGGCTGGCAAGTGATCGCCTTGCGGAAAGATGTTGGTTCGCTGACCTACGGACAATTGTCATCTATCTGATCGAATCAGAGGAAAGAAGTACCAGTGGAATTGCAGAAGGCAACGTGATCCTCAGGAAGAAGTTCGATCTTCCGATTGCAATCACTCCTGGTATGGAGTTCGCAGGTATCGCAAACAACGAGCCCACACTGGTAGCCCGTGTAGTATTCGATACAGAAGGCAGAGGTGTACACCTCAAATCGGGACTCGTCCCACTCCAAGAACTCGAAGACACAAGGAAGTGGTACGCAAGCCGAGGCTGGAGCGCTGATGCCTAACCCGGCGCTCAACCTCGCTCCCTTCGGTCGCTGGACGCTGCGCGATAGAGCCGCGCAGCGCCGGTTAGCTCTACGTTATACATTCTCAGAAAGGAATTGACTCATGCGTTCCGCATTCGAAAAACCGATAGTCCTGCTAAAGCTCGAAGGCTTCGCCGTCTTTCTCTTAGCGCTGGTTTTTTATTGGCAGCAGTCTTTCGGATGGACACTGTTTTGGTCAACCGTACTACTCCCAGACCTTGCACTCCTTGGATATCTCGTTAATGCCAAGGTTGGTACAACTGCGTACAACATCACGCACTCAAAGTTGTTGCCTAGCGCATTAGCTGTTGTTGCCATCCTAACGGGTAATGCCTTGTTCTCGGCTTTGGCTCTTATTTGGTTTGTTCATATTGGCGTAGATAGGGTGTTGGGTTACGGCCTAAAGTACCCGGAGGGATTTAAAGTCACCCATCTTGGCACCATTGGGCAAATGGGTGGTGAACCACGCGGTAGCTATTTACCTTGTGGAAAATAAAAGTGTATAACCCTGCGCTCAAGCGGGACTGCGAAAAAGCGCACAGCCCCTTAGCTTTACGTTAGCGCTATGAAACGTACATTCCTTTTGCCGTTAGTCGTCGCAATGATGCTGTCCTCAGAACCAATTCTTGCGCAGATAACCGATAGCACTGAAAGCACATTGCGATCACTTATCCGCTGCCACAATGTGCTTTTTGCGTTGTCAGTGTTTAGCAAATTGCTCAATACCGACAATGAAAATGCGCTGATTGAAAGAATTCGAAAAGCTGTTCCCCGCATTGCCCCTCAAGATGAGATCACCCGATTGTTCGGACTTATTGCAGGGGAAGATCAGAAATTCATGGCTGAAATAATCTCGAATAATCTTTCAGAAAGCCGCGCTCAAGAGATAAAAAATGAGTTCTTCGCTACCTCCACGCCAACTCTGTTATCAGCACAATTGCTTCCCAATTAACGTTAGAGCGCATGAGACACATCTTCGGAATATTGGCCATTGCCGCGAAGACAGCAGCGTGCAATGTCGTCCCTCACAAGGGCTCGATTTCTGCACACAGACTGTCGGGTCAACTTGTCGACTTCGACACAGGTAAGCCGATTGCTGGTGCGACAGTTTGTGCCAAGTACGCCAAACTCGATGTTTGTCCGACAAGTACCTGCAGTCTTCCTACATCGACTGCACGAGAACTACAGGCAAAGCACCGTGAGGAGAAAAATGCACTCTAACTCGGCGCTCAACCGCGCTCCCTTCGGTCGCTGGACGGCGCTAAAGCGCCGCCGGTTAGCTCTACGTTAGCCGTCACAAATCTTGATCCACCAACGCAACGGACTACTTACCATGCTTCGTAACGCACTATTCCTTTTCATCACCGCTTTAGTTTCGGGGTGTGCAAGCAACTTCCTGAAGCCAGAAGGCGTGTCGCAAGTCAGTCTTACTCAAGACAATGGCATCTTGGTGGGTAGCTTTGCGCGTAACCCGCGCGCCTCTTCTTACTACAGTCAGACCTTCTACTTTAAGAATCTCCAGACCAACAAACTTCACGAGATCAAGTCTCAGCAATCGTTCAACATCTTCAATGGCAAGACGAGAGACGACTTTGACACTAAAACAAGCGCTGGCGGTGTCTTCGCCTTCAGCCTTCCAGCCGGAAAGTATGTGTTTCACAATTTCTGCCTCTATCAGGCCAACGGCATGTTTTCACAGAATTGGGGGTCGAAGCAGGACTACGCTATTCCATTCGAAGTTCGGCCGAACACGACCAACTACGTTGGCGAGATCAAACTTGATCCTATGACTGGAAAGAACGTATTTGGTATGTCCGTTCAAGCTGGCGGAGTGTGGCCCATCTCTGACCAGCAAGCCCGCGACATTGAATTGCTTAGAAAGCTTCGCCCTGAAGTTCCATTGACGAATGTCGTCTCGGTCATTCCGAACCGAAAGGATGTCTTTACGCCTTTAGTGCTCTTGCCTTCGGAAGCCGACCAAGTTCGGCCGAGCATGCCGCAAAAGTGACGAGCAGCGGGGCACCACGCCGGTGACGGCTAAACCGTCATTGCAGCGGACGGCCCTCGGCCGCCGCTGAGCTCCAACATTAGCCCTCTTGGGGAATTTCTACGCTATGCCAAAATCTCTTCCCTCTCGATTTTTTATTGCTGCTGTTTTCGCCGCTGTCGGCTTTCTGTCTGGCTGCGTAACGACAGGCGGCACACGCATAGATAGCGTCCCAATGTATGGACAGCCGACGCTTGAACGCCCGGAAGCACTGAAACGCGCCGACGAAGAATTTATTAAGCAGGCATCGGAGGGCATCGGAGGCCGGGAAAAGGCAAGTGTGGCGTGGTGGATGGAAGGTGACAAATACATGAGGGAGGGCAACCTTGACTACGCCATGCGCAGGTACAACCAATCGTGGTTACTCAACCCGAACAGTTTCCGTCCCTATTGGGGCTTTGGACGTGTCTTACTTGAACAAGGGCAACTTGATGAATCCATCAAGCTCCTAGAGAAGGCCAACCAACTCGTTGATGATGAGTATCAAAAGGTTGCCCTGCTCACAGACACAGCCTCGGTTTATTCAGTGAAGGCAAACAACAGTGCGAACAGCATCAGCGAGCGCGCGAAGTACTTTTCGTTGGCAAATCGCTACTTCGAAGAAAGCTCCAAACTCGATCCCACATATCCTAACTCTTGGCGCAGTTGGGCACGGTCTTTGTACTTCGAAGGCCGCTATGCAGAAGCGTGGCAAAAGGTAAATGCCGCCCGGTCGCGGGGCGCGCAATTCCCAACGCAGTTCATCAGAGCGCTTGAAGAGAAGATGCCCGAGCAAAAATGAATCATCGAGTTCCGAAAGGAAGAGTGTCGGCCGAGAAATGTCAGAAGTCACCCTTAGTAAGGAAGAAATCGATGCTTTCATCAAAAGCCAAACCGAATCGCTTGAGGCTAACACCTCGTCTCCAACGGAGGCCCTGAGGGGCCGCCGCTGAGCTCAACGTTAGACCCGACGCTGCCCCAAGCCGTGACTGTTCCAAGTGTTGTAAAGCGTTAATGTCATACGAAGGAAGATGTCATCAATGCACTACTTGCTTGTTTCAAGAAAAAAATTCGCCAGAGAAAGCTAACTCGTGAAACAGTGGATCGTTTATGTTTGCTTGGGACTCATCGCGCTCGTCGTGCTTGCCACGATCGTGGGCGTTGCTTACGAGATGTTTAGCAGAAGGCAAGCGGTACAGAAATTCCCGCCCCCCGGGAAGTTGGTGGATATAGGCGGACGCCGGATTCAATTGGACTGTCGAGGAACTGGAAGCCCTACCGTGATATTTGAGTCAGGGCTGGACCTGAGTGGTTCGCTAAGCTGGTCGGCGGTTCACGACGAAATTGCAAAAACGACCCGAGCCTGTGCCTACAGTCGGGCTGGAATTATGTGGAGCGACGCACACAATACTCACCAAAATGGCAAATCCATCGCAGAAGACTTGCATGCCATCTTGAGTAAAGCGGGTGAGCAAGGGCCGTTCGTATTGGTTGGGCATTCGTTGGGTGGCCCTTATATCATGATCTACACGAAATACTTCGGTGCAGAAGTGGCCGGGTTGGTTTTTGTGGATGCATCACACCCGGATCAAGTTCAGCGATTCGATGCTGTGGCAAAAATATCCGGGTCGAAATTAATCCCGCTCATAGAAAAAATGGGCGCATTACTCAATTGGACGGGTGTGGTACGTGTCGTTGCAGACACCTCCGAGAAAATGCCTAACCTGCCCGATAGTGTTGATCTGGCTGTGAAAGCCTATACCCCCACATCACTTTGGCCTATGCTCAAGGAGAGTGAGGCACTCGAACAGACACTCGCAGAAGCTGGAACTTTCCGCCAGCTTGGCGACCGTCCGCTCTTCGTGTTGACCTCAACGGCTCCGTTTCCCGAGAAGGCGATCGCAGATTTAAATATAACAGCAGAACAAGCTAAACAGCACCAGGAAATCTGGAAGCAGATGCAGGAAGAGCTAGCGACATGGTCATCTTCGAGCCAGCATAAACTGGTTCCTGATGCGGGCCACTACATCCAATTTGATCGCCCAGACATTGTGATCGAGGCGGTACGTTCGGTGGTCGAGAATGTACGCGCAAATCGGAATTGGTAGCCTGCTGCGCAACATACGAAAAGGGGTCTTGCAGTCACACTCGCCCGGTCTAACTCTTTCGAGAGGGACTGGCAAAAGCGTGCAGCCCATCAATTTGAATGTTGGGCTTCATAGCAGGGTGGCGTTTTTTTTTGGCATTTGTTGTCTCACAAAACCCTGTTTTTTTATCATTTTCTATGTCACGAACCACAAGCCTCTGTGATATAGAAAATGAAAATGCAAAATATATCAATGCCGGATTTCTCACGTTATGTGTCACCGACAAAACCCATGTCATTACGGCGAGACATCGATTATTTCGGTATAACTGACAGCGCTTAATCAGCGATACTTCAGCAATTCACCTGAGGCAATTATGGCGACTTCAAACGGCTGGCTTTATTGGGCAATTCTGTCTGCGGTATTCGCGGGCCTGACCGCCATTTTTGCGAAGATCGGCATTCAGGGAGTCGATTCTGATCTGGCCACCTTGATTCGAACAACGATCATCATCGTCGTATTGGCGGCATTTGTGGCGTATACGGGCAAGTGGTCGAACCCCTTTGCGCTTTCGTCAAAGACGTGGTTATTCCTAAGCTTATCCGCCCTCGCTACTGGGGCATCCTGGGTCTGTTACTTCCGGGCACTCAAGTTAGGGGATGCCTCCAAAGTGGCACCCATCGATAAACTCAGCCTCGTCCTGGTAGCCGTGTTTGCATTTACATTCCTGGGCGAACGTCCCTCACTTCGGGAATGGTCAGGGATTGCAATGGTCGCGGGGGGTGTGCTGTTAATCGCCTTTTAGGTGCGATTTATGTGCGGCTTAAATCAGCTTGCCCAATATATAGCCAATCACAATGCCAATAATCAACGCGATAGTTAACCCGCGATAAGTCAATACATCCTTGGAATAGCCCCGTCGGATCGCGACATACGCCACCAAATATCCGATTGCGTTCAGCAGCCAAATAAACCCGATCGACAACACCTTGATAATTAATGGGCCGATGATAGGCACCACCATCACCAGACCGGCCAGCCACGCAAACGCATTCGACAGCACCCCCACTACCAGCACGCTACCGGCAATCACGCGCGCGTCGATCTTGTATTGAATCCCCAGTGCGACCAAAAACCCGATCACGATCCACAGCGGCAACATGAGCTTGGCATTACGCCACCACCGCGCTTGCGAAGGGGTGTCCAGCTCCGGAATCCGAGGGAGTACTGCGGGCGATTGAGGCAGAGTGGGTGTAGTTTTCTTTTTGCGCGGTTTCATCGTTAGGATGGCTTGTAATTAACAGAACTACTTAACAGCAATAAGAGACTGGCGGCGGCTTTTTGAACCGGTTGATAGGCAGCGATTTCAATCCCGTTTTACTTCGATCACATTCGGCACATGCTGCAGTCGCACGAGTAGTTTCGATAATTGCTGCAGCTCCTTGATACGCACAGTGATTTGCATGCTTGCGTATTCACCTCGCGACTGGGTATTGACGCGGAGCACGTCGAGTTTGTCTTTCGCGATCACGTCCGAAATATCGCGCAGTAGGCCTTGCCGATCAAAGGCTTTCAGGCGAATGTCGACTTCGAACGCGGCGCCTGCTTCAGTCACCCATTCCGCGGGCAGGATGCGCGCGGGGTTGCTGCGTTTTAGTGCGGCACAATCGGCGCGATGCACGGTGACGCCGCGCCCCACGGTGGTGTAAGCGGTTAATGCCTCGGGGGGCCGGGGTTTGCAACAGCGCGCCATGGTCAGCGGCACATCGCCCAGACCGGGAATCGACACTGGATTAGCGGAGGATTTTTGCACGCGTGGTTTGGCGGTTGGTGCGAGTGCCGGGCTCGGTTTACCTGGCTCTTGCAAGCCATTGATGAGTTCGCGGTGGCCGATATCACCGCGCCCCAAGGCGGCCAAAAACTCTTCGACTTTGCCAAACTTCAGGCGTTGAGCGAGTTTCTCGTGATTGATGTCGTTCAAGCCCAGGCGCTTGAGTTCTTTTTCCAGCAGCGACTTTCCCATCCCGACTTGCTCACCGACATCGCGCTGCCGAAACCACGCGCGCACTTTGGAACGCGCGCGGTGCGTGGCGAGATAGCCGAGTGCCGGGTTCAACCAGTCGCGGCTCGGGACGCCTTCCTTGGCCGTGATCACTTCGACGCGCTGACCATTCTCTAACGGCGTGCTCAAGGTCGCCATCGCGCCGTTGATTTTTGCGCCGCGGCAACGATGGCCCAAATCGGTATGCAGCGCGTATGCAAAGTCCACCGGCGTCGCGCCGCGATCCAGCGCTATTACGCGGCCTTGTGGGGTCAGCACATAGACCTGGTCGTGAAAGAGTTCGGTCTTGAACTGCTCGGTGAATTCGCTGCTGTCGGCAACGTCGTCTTTCCAATCCAGAATACGTCTGAGCCAGGCGATTTTTTCTTCGTATTGCGGCGACTGTTTGCCTCCCTCTTTATAACGCCAGTGCGCCGCTACGCCGAGCTCTGCATGACCATGCATATCGAAGGTGCGTATCTGCACTTCCAGCGCGTGGTCTTTGGGTCCGATAACGGCGGTGTGCAGCGAGCGATAGTCGTTGCCCTTGGGTTGCGCGATGTAGTCGTCGAACTCGCTCGGAATCGGCTGCCATAGGTTGTGCACGAGGCCCAATACGGTGTAGCAATCAATCTCGTTTTTGACCAGCACACGCACCGCGCGAATGTCGTATAGCTGATCAAACGGCACATGCTTGCGCCGCATTTTATTCACGATGCTGGCGATGTGTTTGGGGCGTCCGGTGATCTGGCCGACAATGCCGTGCAGCGCCATTTCAGACTCGAGTTGAGCGATGATGTCTTTGATATACGTTTCACGATCGCCGCGCTTTTCATCGAGTTGCGTGGCGATAGTTTTGTAGGTTTCGGGCTCGAGATAGCGAAACGCCCAATCTTCCATCTCCCATTTGATCTGCCATACGCCCAGCCGATTCGCCAGCGGCGCAAACAGCTCGCGTGCTTGCTGGCCCAACGCTTGACGCGTCGCTTCATTAACCGCTTCGGTCTGCGTTTCATTAGCGCGTGGCGAAGCCGCGCAGCGTAGCGCGTGCGTGCGCTCAGCCAGTTTGATCAGCACCACGCGGACATCTTCGACCATCGCCAGCACCATTTGCCGCAGCGCTTCCAGATGCGTGTGAGGATCTATGCTTTTGTCGGTGGAACTCGTGGCCAAGGTTTCGATGCGCGCCATCGCAACGACACCTTGTGCCAGTTTCGCTGCGCTGCCAAATTGAGTAAGGAACTCCGGCGCATCGTCCAGACATTGGAATAGCAACGCCGCGGCAACCGCATCAGCGCCGACGCGTAACTCAGCCACAATCAATGCTGTGCCCACGCTATGCGCGAATACCGGCGTGGCACCCAACTGCTGCCAGGCATAGTCGAGTGCTTGCCAAGGCGCATCGTTTTCGGCGACGGGCAGCACACGTGCCAGTGCTTGCCGGGCGGCTTCAAGGTCCTGCGCGTCGTGGCAGCGCGGGCGGGCGGTATCAGTCGAATGCATAAGCGGCGGCGTCTGGTTTAAATTGATATTGCCAATAATGGCGATGAGGCTGGCGGTATTGTGAGGTGCGAATACGCTCGTCGCCAAAATCCATGCGAATCAATCCATCGCGGTCACTGCGATAAATCGCCGCACCAATGTCCCGATAACGCGCCACTACCTGCGGCTTGGGATGGCCAAAGCGATTGCGATAGCCCATGGTAAAGATCACGCGGGACGGATGCACTTGGGCCACGAACGCAGGCGTGGACGAAGTCAGGCTGCCGTGATGCCCCGCTACCAGCACACTAGCCGGCAATTTGTTGAGCGCAGTTTCGAGTAATTCCTGTTCGACAAGCTTTTCGCCATCGCCCGTGAGGAGCAAGCTTTGTTTGGCGGTGCTCACCCTCAGTACGCAACTGTAATTGTTATCTTTGCGTTTGCTCTCCAAATACGCAGACGGCGCAGGGTTCAGAATCTCGAAGTCCACACCCTCCCAACGCCAATGCTGCCCGCGCACGCAATGCTGCGGCTGGGGTGCGCCTTGCAGCAATGCGCTGGTGAGCGGCAAGCCGTGGAGTAGCCAACCACTATCTACATCACGCAAAACCGCAAGCATGCCGCCGGTATGGTCGTTGTCATCATGCGACACGATCATACCGGACAAGGCGGTGACGCCTATCGCGCGTAAATAAGGCACGACAATGCGTTCCCCCGCATCACTGTCGCCGTAACTTGGGCCTGTATCGTAAAGGAGGGCGAGCGTAGCGGTGCGGATCAAAATGGCGGTGCCCTGCCCCACGTCGATGATTTCAGCGCGGAAGTGGCCCGGCGCGATGATCTCGGACGGCGGGAATAATAGGGGCAGCCACAACACTAACCCGAGCCAACGCAACGGAAATCCGCGTGGCAACAGCAGCCACAGCGTACCTCCGAGCGCGAGCAGCGCCGCAGGGGTTGAAGGCGCAGGCAGCGACCACACTGCCAAATTCTGCGCCGCCAGCCAGCTCAGCCCCTGCCCCAAGGTTGCCATGATCTGCTCCGCCCAGACCAGGCAAAACGGCAACGCCACACCGATTAGCGCGAGCGGCGTGACCAGCCAACTCACCACCGGAATCGCAATCGCATTTGCCAGCGGCGACACCAGTGAGACTTGCTGAAATAACAGCAGCAATGCAGGTGCCAGTGCCAGCGTGACTGCGGTTTGCACGTTGATCCATGCGTTGAGTTTTGAGGTTTTGCCAGCGCGACCCACTGTCACCCATAGAATCGCCGCCATCGCACCGAACGACAGCCAGAATCCGGGCGCCAATACCGCCCATGGATCTATCAGTAACACGCCGAACAGCGCCCACGCCAGCGCGGTCGTCGGGCGCGTTTCACGCTGATTCCAATACGCCAGCACCAGCACTGCAAGCATATATAAGGTGCGCTGCGCGGGCGCTTCAAACCCCGCCAGCAAGACATAAATCAAGGCTGCCAAAAGCGCAGCAGCCAAGCTGATTTTGCGTGCCGGAATACGTTCAGTGAGCCGCGGCAAACGTTTCCATAGTGCGCCTACTATCCATCCGGCCAGCGCCGCGATCATCGTGACATGTAAGCCGGAAATACTGATCAGGTGATTGACGCCGGTGCGCGTAAAGGCACGCCATTGTTGTGCGGGGATCGCCGATTGATCGCCGATAACCAAGGCTGTGATCACATGGACGTAAGACCGCCCGGCCAGCGTGGCGAATATGCGCTGACGAATCTGGTCGCGTGTAGCCGCCAGCCAAGCAGCGGGCGAATGCGCTAACTGCATCACACGCACCGGTGTCGGTTGGTCGCGCACATAACCCGCCGCACCCAAACCACGTTCCAGCATCCACGCTTCGAGATCGAAGCCGTTGGGATTGGAAGTGCCATGCGGTTTTTTGAGTCGTACCGTCATGCGCCATTGCTCGCCAGCGCGGACCCGCGGTACATGCTGTATTGATCCGCGTGGCCAGTACCACGCCAGTTGCACTCGCGAGGGAATGCGTGCGGAGGGTGTCAATATCGAATCAACCTGCACCACAAAACGCTCGCCACGCGCATTTTGCTGCGGCAAATCGATCACTGTACCGAGCAGTTCAACATCCACGCCCTGCCAGTGTTCGGGTAACTGCTCGTGCATACGCCCGTCGGCCCGCCAGGCCGCCCACGCAAATCCCAGCGCGATACAAAGCAGCGCGACGCCCAAGTGTCGGAATGTTTCTGGAACGGGCCGGGAGTAGGGTTGCACCCATAAAGTGGCGGACAACAACGGCAGCATCCACAGCCATCGCAACGGGGGTAAATCCGCCTGCTGTTGCAGCAGCCAAATACCTAGACAGAACGCAATCAGGAATAGGCGCATTGCGTTATGCGCTACAGCAGAAGGGGGGCGTTAGCGTTGGATTAAACGTGAGGGTGAAACTCAAATCCCTTGTCGTGCACAAAAACCAACTTGCACGCTTCGATATATTTGGCGTCGTGGATTCTGCCGCCTTTGATGTAGCCGGTCTCACCTTGATTCAAAATGAGTCTTTCGCCATCCGGCACCAGCTTGCCCGATTCTTTGATAAAAAACTGGATCGACATTTTGCCTTCGACGACTACCGTCATATCGTCGCCAGGATGTGAATGCGGCGGCTCTTCAGTGCCGGCTTCCCATTGTTCCAGCATCACCTCAACGCCGTTTGGGTTGGTGGGGAAGGTCGTTCTGACCGTAAAACCTACCGGCGTATCGGGGACCGAAACATGGTTGCGCCAGATTGCGCTAGTGGCTGAAGTGACAGTGTTATTTGCAGCGGGTTGCGTCATTAGGCGGCTCAAATCATGAAGGGATCAAGCGCTATTCTAACCGCAGCGCGGGCGTGAAATGAAGAGTTATAGCGAGTACTAGCGGTGGGATAAATTGCGGGTGACACCACAAATGATATTTCTGTCGAGTTATTGAAAAACCACTGACGGATACTGAAATTAAAGGCCAAGTGGAATCCTTAAATCATTAGAGCTTAAATATTTCGTATTCCACTCTCCCCTGTTCCTGTGGCACGTAAACGGTTTAGCAATTTGGGAGGATATTGAGATATACCTCCACCCGCTAAATTTTTAGGCCTTACTAAAATAGGCGGCAAGGCTTAAATTCAATGAGCTCAATTCGGTTACAAACGACAGTTGATGTAGACGGCGTCGTGCTCTAAAGTTGGTGCCGTCTATCCATCCCATCAATCAACTAGGCCTGCGCGAGAAGCCGCGCAGGCCGGTTACTTCTAAGTTGAGCGTCACAGAAACCACAGCACACTCATTTGGAGGCCAGTCGTCGAGTCCGAAAACGCTCCGTACTATTTCGTTATCACTGTCGGCACTACCGGCGACATACATCCGTTTATGCGTATCGCGAGCGCGTTGCAGACGCTCGGTCGGAAAGTAACGTTCATAACCCATTCCTACTATGAGAATGTCGTTCGCGGTGCCGGGCTTTCGTTTGTGGGAATTGGAACAGACGAAGAGTTTCTCCGCCTCCTCAGAAATCCAGATATATGGGATTCCAGGAAAGGGTTCTCGGCTCTTTTTGGCAACTACAGCGATGGGCTTAAACAAATTCTCGAAGCCATCGATTCCGTTTCCGCGCAGGCCCCGCAAGTTGTGATCGCCCATCCGTTCGCTGTTCCGGGCGCGGTAATCGCCCGTGAGCGTGGCTTTGTAAAATCGGTCGTTGCCGCCTATCTCGCCCCATCGAATCTGCGGACCTGCCACGACCCACTGAATATCGGCCCGACCTCAGTGCCACGCTGGGTACCGATGAGCTGGCGATGTGCTCTCTGGCGGTTCGTGGAAAAAGGCTGGATTGACCCGGTTGCCGTTGCGCAGATCAATGCCGCCCGAAAACCACTGGGTTTGCCGCCGGTTCATTCTTTTCTGACGCATATCGCCGAAGCACCTGACCTATCGGTCACCCTTTTCCCTTCCTGGTTTGCCCCTGTCGTACCTGATTGGCCACGCCCGTTACTTGTTGGCGACTTCCAGCTATTTGAAGCGTCCACACATGACGGCTTAACGGAAGACCTGTCCGCCTTTCTTGCGGCAGGCGAACAACCACTCGTCTTCACTGCTGGCACCGGAAATCTCTTTGCAGCCGACTTCTTTGCTTGCGCACTCTCCGCTATCAATAGACTCGGCCGTCGCGCCATCTTTCTGACCAAGGAGCGCGCACAAATTCCGGCGCCCCTCCCGGAGTCAGTGCTGTGGCAACCGTATGTGCCGCTGTCCGCCCTCCTTCAGCACGCCGCAGCGCTTGTCCATCATGGCGGCATCGGCACTACCGCCGAAGCCCTGCGCGCCGGCACTCCCCAACTGATTGCTCCCTTCGCCTGGGATCAATTCGACAATGGGGCGCGCATTGCATCACTCGGCGTCGGGTTGGTTATTCCTGCGAAACGACTACGGCCTCGCAAGCTGGCGCGAAGTCTCCAGAATCTTTGCACCTCCGAAACCATTCGTGCTCAGTGCTCGCTAGTTGCGTCGCGCTTCATACCACTTCACGACACAATCGCCCTTTGCAGCGAAATCGAGCGCCTTGGGCTGACGACACGCGATGATGCCTAACATTCCAATCCACCGAAGCTCGGCTAAGCATGCTTGCCTCCGTCTTGCAATTTAGATGTTATGCACCCTGCCATCTACGCAGGAGTGAGATGGAAACAATTTTCACTCAAGTACACGGAGCTTTAATTTTCTTCATAGGTACCCTGTTTATTGGGGTACTCATCAGGCGTACTCCGACAAAAACCTACGCCGAGCGGCTTAGTTGGGTGAGCCACGCCTTGTTTTGAGGTGGGTTGGTTCTGCCAGCGTTTGTCGGCATCCTTCATCCTGGATTAACGGCGTTTGACGGTTTGCTAGGGGTTGCCGCGCTTCCCTATCCATTTGCGATGAAAATTGCTGAATGGCTCATGCTATTAACCGGGATTTATTACCTAGCGATGTCCAACGTGGCCTTGAAGGCAAAAGGTTCTGGATTTGCCGCTTTTAAGCTAACGCGCCGAATCGTTGCACAGAGCGTCTATGAAAGTGTCAGTAATCCCATGTCTATCGGTTTTTACCTTGCCTACATTGGGGTCAGCCTGATCTCCGGATCAAGCTATTTGTTATTCGGCACAATAACGATAATTGTTCCCGTGCGCGCTTTCAATTTGCTGTATTTCGAAAAGCGTGAATTGCTCGCGCGGCATGTCTTATGCAGAATAATGAAGCGTGTTCCTTTCATTCTTCCAATTGCACTTTGTCATGCACGGGTATAACCCGTCATAGGAGTGGATCGCTTCGGATTTAGAAGATAGCTTTAACTTGGCGCTTAGTAGTTTTTGGCTCACACAATTCGTACAAAAACTGGAGGGTCAGCGAGGCTGCGATGGTTGCTTAACGCGAGGAGTTTTCGGCACTCTTGGTATTTTGCACGTAATCCCAATGTTTTTTCCAAGCGCCGACGACTAGATTGGGATATTCCGGGCGGCCCAGACTGCCGTTATAGCGGCCCAGCGCACGATAAAGATCGCCATTTTCCATGTCGATGTAATGGCGCAGAATCAAAGCGCCGTAACGCAAATTGGTCCGCAGCTGAAATAAATTGTGATCCGGCGTGCCTATGCTGCGAACCCAAAATGGCATAACTTGTGTATAGCCGCGCGCACCCACGGGGGAGACGGCATATTTACGAAACCCGCTTTCAACATGGATGAGCCCGAGCATCAACTGCGGATCTACCCCTGCGCGCGAGGCTTCCCAATGCAAAGTGGTTAAAAACTCCATGCGCTCGGTTGGATCAGGCATACGTTTGGCCAGGCGCTTGGACATTTCGTTCAGCCAGGCCTGCTCATCTGCCTGATTGCGGAAGGCTGTATGGGTTGAAGCGGTATCAGCCATGGACTTTTGCAAGGAAGCCCGCACTTTGGCAGAAAGGGCTTCTTCTTTTTGCCCCCCCGCGAGCGCGAGACCGCTCGTACTCACAAAAAGTATGGCCAGCGCATAAAGCAATAGTCTCTTGATGCCCATTGGCATCGGGGTAATGCGCATCTTCAGTCGCTCAATAATTTCGCTAAAAATTCTACTGCCCCCTTCAATGTTGCCTTTTGCGGTTCTCCGCCTTGGCGGGGCTGGTATTCAATCAGCCCATCCTTCAAACCGCGCTCACCGATAGTGACGCGGTGCGGGATACCGATCAGCTCGGCGTCGGCAAACATGACACCTGGACGATCATCGCGGTCGTCCAGCAACACATCAAAACCCGCCCCGCTTAACTCAGCGTAGAGGCTATCGGCTGCCAGTTTAACCATCTCACTTTTGCTATATCCAATCGCCACAATGACCAGCAAAAAAGGTGCCATGGCGGGCGGCCAGATGATGCCTTTATCGTCATTATTCTGCTCAATCGCAGCGGCGACGATACGGGATACACCGATACCATAGCAGCCCATTTCCATCGGTTGGGCCTTGCCTTGTTCATCCAAAAAAGTAGCGTTCATCGCCTCTGAATATTTGGTGCCCAGCTGAAATACGTGCCCCACTTCTATGCCTCGGCGCAGCGCAAGCGCTCCTCTCCCATCCGGGCTCACATCGCCGGGAATAACATTACGCAAATCTGCCACCTGAGGCTCGGGCAAATCCCGCCCAAAGTTCACGCTGGTCAGATGAAATCCATCCTGGTTCGCGCCACATACAAAATCGCTCATCAGCGAGACCGTGCGGTCGGCAAATACAGGGATATTTAGCCCAACCGGGCCGACTGATCCGGGAGTCGCCAGGGTTGCCGCTAGCACGCTGGCTTCTGACGAAAAAGTCAGCGGTGATTTCACGCCAGGAAGTTTTTCGGCCTTGATTTCGTTGAGAACGTGATCCCCACGCAGCAACAATGCAATCGCGCCGGTTTCGCCTTCCACAATAAGGGTTTTAACGGTGCGATCGCTATCGATCTTAAGAAAAGCCGTCAGCTCGTCGATGCTTTTGACATGGGGCGTAGCGACTTTTTGCATCACCTCAGACGAGTCTGCGCGCGCGTAGAAAGGGCCGAGTGCTTCGGCCAGCTCAAGATTGGCGGCGTAATTCGATTCGGGACAATAGGCAATCAGGTCTTCGCCCGAATCCGCTAGTACATGAAACTCATGCGACACCGAGCCCCCGATCGCGCCCGTGTCGGCCGCGACGGCGCGGAATTTAAGCCCAAGCCGGGTAAATATTTGTGTATAGGCTTCATACATCACTTGATAAGTGTCAGCCAAACTCTCGCGGTCTGCGTGGAAGGAGTAGGCATCCTTCATCAAAAACTCGCGCGCGCGCATCACGCCAAAGCGGGGACGAATTTCGTCGCGGAATTTCATCTGGATTTGATAAAAATTTAACGGTAACTGACGGTAACTTTTAATTTCGCGGCGTGCGATATCGGTGATCACTTCTTCATGGGTCGGGCCAAAGCAGAAATCGCGCTGATGTCTATCCTTGATTTTCAGCATCTGAGGACCAAATTGTGCCCAACGGCCGGTTTCTTCCCAAAGTTCGGCAGGCTGTACGGCAGGCATCAGCAATTCCATCGCCCCCGCGCGGTTCATTTCCTCGCGCACTATAGCTTCCACTCGGCGCAATACCCGCAATCCAAGCGGCATCCAGGTATAGAGTCCTGAGCCCAGACGCTTAATAAGCCCAGCGCGCAGCATGAGTTGATGGCTAATGAGTTCAGCTTCCGAGGGGGCTTCTTTGCTAGTGGATAGAAAAAATTGTGAGACGCGCATTTTTGTTTGATTTAAGCTAAAAATGCGATTTTACCGCGTCCCTCGCATCAGGCGTTCTTAGTGCTTGGGGTTGGCTCCACAAGTTGGTCGTAGCCTTACAGTAAGGAGTTTGATATTCGCTTTAAATCCGTAAAACGTTTGTGGCGCGAAACTGCAGATGCTCACCCCCTGGAAATCACGGAAGAACGAGGCACTCGCACGCTGCATTTAGGCACCTGCGCGATTCAAAGCGCTATGCGAATCTCGCGCCCGTGGGATCTCGAACTCGCCTACACCCGCGCGATGATGGCCTATCTGCTGTTCCATCGAGCGCCAGAAGCTGTCTTGATGATCGGGCTGGGCGGAGGGTCGCTGGCGAAGTTTATTCGCAAGCATCGCCCTGAAACGCAGATTACTGCTGTGGAAATTGATGACCGCGTCATTGCGGCGGCGCGGGCACATTTCGAAGTTCCGCCTGATGACAACACCTTGACAGTAATTGAAGCCGACGGCGCGCTTTATATGCGCCAGCATCCCGCCAGTGCAGACATCATCCTGCTGGATGGCTTTGATGGTGGCAATCAAGTCGAAGCATTGGCAACCGAAACATTTTATGCCGCTTGTCGGCGCGCCCTTAAGTCTGATGGCGTGCTGGTCGTTAATCTGTGGGGACGGGATATTCAGTTCACCGAATATTTCAACCGGCTAGTGCGCGCATTTGAGGGCGAAATAGCCTGGCTGTCCGTGATGGGCAAAACTAACGTCATCGTTTTTGCGTTCGCAAAAGTGGGCGCCCGCCAGCAGATGGAAATAATTCGTACTCATCTGGCGGAACTGACTGGGCACTATGGGCTGGATTTCGCGGGATTTGCCCGGGACATTCAGTGGGGTAACGCAAGTGAGCCGTGAGCGGGTTAATGCGATCCTGTAATCACTTACCAGCCTACGACATTTGCAATTTTGGCGGGGTGTGAAAGAATACAAGCAATCAAATTTTAATGTGGTGGCGGCCATGATCGACCGAGAAGGTTACCGCCCGAATGTAGGCATCGTGTTGTGCAATGCGGACAACCAGGTTTTTTGGGGTAAACGCGTCAAACAGCACGCTTGGCAATTTCCTCAAGGCGGCATGAATGCAGGGGAAACGCCAGAACAGGCCATGTTCCGGGAGTTGGAAGAAGAAGTGGGCTTATTACCCGAGCATGTTCGGGTGTTAGGGCGCACACGCGACTGGTTGCGTTATGACGTCCCCAACACATGGATACGTCGGGATAACCGCGGAATTTATCGCGGACAGAAGCAAATCTGGTTTTTGTTGCGTTTAACCGGACGCGATTGCGATGTTTGCTTACGGGCCTCCACGCATCCTGAATTTGATGCTTGGCGCTGGAATGATTACTGGGTAACCAAGGATGCAGTGGTTGAATTCAAACGCGAGGTTTACGCGCTAGCTTTGAACGAACTGGAGCATTACTTGCACAAAGATGTGCGTTATCTTCGGCCACGGGTGCGGCAAGCTCAGATGGAACCTGGGTTTAGCTCGCTGGTCAAAACTTGAATCTTAAGCTTAAGGAGGCGTAATTGATGAAAATTAGTGTACATGCCGCCTCCACCGAGCTAAGCACCCATATCAGTTGCCAACCTGGCCAGCCTTTGTGGACCATCGTACCCACGCGCGATGAGGAGGGCCATTTGCTGATGGATTTCATGATGCTCATCCCGCGCCTCAAGGAGAAAACCTTAGGCGAAGTGGAGCGGACATCAGCACATATTCGTAACGTGCTCACTTTGCATTCCGAAGTGGTGTTTGCCGACTTAAATTTGGCGTTAAATTTACTTTGGGTGTCGTTAAGGCCCAAGCCGGGCGCCATGTCGGAAATTGCCGCCGCTATCCGGCTCCTGGTACCCGAAGCCATTCTGATAGCCAATCAAGCCAATAGTTAACTGAATAGGGGCTTGAATCACCGCCTCTGCTAATCGCGGCAACCCTCTGTTTTCTGTACAACCTCACCTAAATCAGCATATTTCGTTAGAATCGCGTCTTTCCTCTGAATGGCTGGAATAGCATGTCTGTATCTGAGCTCCAAGTGCAAACCGCACTTAAAGAATTAATCGATCCCAACACCCATAAGGATTACGTCACGACCAAATCCGCGCGCAACGTCAAAATTGATGGCGATGCGGTCTCGCTTGATGTGGTGCTGGCCTACCCTGCCAAAAGCCAGGTCGCCACGCTTAAGGAACAGATTGAAACCAAGCTCAAAAGCATTCCGGGCGTGGCGACGGTCAATGCCAATGTCAGCTTTAAAATCGTATCGCACAGCGTGCAGCGCGGGGTCAAATTGATTCCGGGCGTTAAAAACATTATTGCTGTCGCGTCGGGTAAAGGTGGCGTCGGCAAATCCACCACCGCGGTGAATCTGGCGCTGGCGCTATCGGCGGAAGGCGCGAACGTTGGCATGCTCGATGCAGACATTTACGGCCCTTCCCAACCAATGATGTTGGGGATCACCGACCGCCCCGAGTCCGAAGACGGCAAAAATCTCGACCCGCTGATCGGTCACGGCATTCAGGCGATGTCGATAGGCTTTCTGATCGACGTCGAAACACCCATGGTGTGGCGCGGCCCCATGGTGACGCAGGCATTGGAACAGTTACTGAACAACACCAACTGGAAAGACCTGGATTACCTGGTTGTCGATTTGCCCCCCGGCACCGGCGATATCCAGCTAACTTTAGCGCAGCGCGTGCCGGTGACTGGCGCGGTGATCGTCACCACGCCGCAAGACATCGCATTGATCGACGCGCGCAAGGGACTCAAGATGTTCGAGAAAGTCGGCATCCCGATTCTGGGCGTCGTCGAGAATATGAGTCTGCATATTTGCACCAACTGCGGCCATGAAGAACGCATCTTCGGCGAAGGCGGCGGCGAACGCATGTGCAAGGATTACAGCGTCGAGTTCCTGGGCTCGCTGCCGTTGGACGGCAGCATCCGTTCCGATACCGACTCGGGCAAGCCCTCTGTAGTCTCCTCGCCGGATAGCCGTGTGACCGAAATCTACAAAGAAATCGCCCGTCGTGTCGCCGTTAAAGTCGGTGAAACCGCCGAAGACCATACCGCGAAATTCCCGAGCATTGTGATTTCGAATACCTAAAGACTGAGTAATTGGGACGAGGGGCTGTAAACCCCCTCACCTAGTCCCTAGCTCCTGCTCACCATGTCTATCAAAGCCGATAAATGGATCCGTCGCATGGCTGCCAGCCACGGCATGATTGAGCCTTTTGAGGCCGGTCAGGTCAAGTCAGTGGACGGGCGGGCGATCGTCTCGTACGGCACGTCCAGCTATGGCTATGACGTGCGCTGCGCGAACGAATTTAAATTGTTCACCAACTTGAACAGCACGATCGTCGATCCAAAAAATTTCGATCCGAATTCGTTTGTCGAAGTTAAAGGCGACTCGTGCATCATTCCGCCCAATTCGTTTGCGCTGGCGCGCACGGTGGAATATTTCCGCATTCCACGCAATGTACTGACGATTTGTCTCGGCAAAAGCACCTACGCGCGGTGCGGCATCATCGTTAACGTCACTCCGCTGGAGCCGGAGTGGGAAGGCCACGTGACGCTGGAGTTCTCGAATACCACGCCGCTACCCGCACGCATTTATGCGAACGAAGGCGTGGCGCAAATGTTGTTCCTCGAATCGGACGAGGTGTGTGAAACCTCGTACCGGGATCGCGGCGGCAAGTATCAAGGCCAGGTCGGCGTGACACTGCCAAAGATTTAACGGCGCAATCCCTTCGCGTCACTCCACTCGTATAATCCGTTTTTTTCTCGCTCATTCTCTGGAGCCGCCATGCGTTTTCGCTTCCCCGTGGTCATTATTGACGAAGATTTTCGCTCTGAAAACGCATCAGGACTCGGTATCCGCGCACTGGCCGAGGCGATCGAAAAAGAAGGCATCGAAGTGCTGGGCGTCACCAATTACGGTGATTTAACGTCGTTTGCGCAGCAGCAGGCGCGCGCTTCCGCGTTTGTGTTGTCGATTGATGACGAAGAACTCGCGGGTACCGCTGAAGACGCTCAGGCCGCTCTGCAAAAGCTGCGTGGTTTTGTTGAGGAGGTCCGATTTCGCAACGCCGAAATCCCGATTTTTTTGCACGGTGAGACACGCACCGCGCGCCACATCCCCAACGATATTCTGCGCGAACTGAATGGCTTCATCCACATGCTGGAAGATACGCCTGAGTTTCTCGCGCGCTATATTCTGCGTGAGGCGCGCGCGTATCTCGATTCGCTGGTGCCGCCGTTTTTTCGCGCGCTCACGCACTACGCCGCGGACAGCTCATATTCCTGGCATTGTCCCGGCCACTCCGGCGGCGTAGCTTTTTTGAAGTCACCGATTGGACAGATGTTTCACCAGTTTTTTGGCGAGAATTTATTGCGCGCTGATGTCTGCAATGCGGTCGATGAACTCGGCCAACTGCTCGACCACACCGGACCGGTGGCAGCCTCCGAGCGTAACGCCGCACGAATATTTAACTGCGACCATTTGTTCTTTGTGACCAACGGCACCTCGTCTTCGAACAAGATGGTGTGGAACGCAAACGTAGCGACGGGCGACATTGTAGTGGTCGACCGCAACTGCCATGTGTCGATCCTGCATGCGATCATCATGTGCGGCGCGATTCCGATTTTTTTGACACCCACACGCAATCACTACGGCATCATCGGACCGATCCCAATGGATGAGTTCCGCCCGGAAAACATCGAGAAAAAAATCGCCGCGCACCCGTTCGCCAAACATGTGAAAAGCCGCCCACGGATACTCACGATCACG
This sequence comes from Thiobacillaceae bacterium, assembly GCA_031366105.1. Classification (GTDB taxonomy): domain Bacteria; phylum Pseudomonadota; class Gammaproteobacteria; order Burkholderiales; family Thiobacillaceae; genus Thiobacillus. Next base: position 216,237 of record JANLZE010000103.1, read on the forward strand.
CAGTCCACTTACGACGGTATTTTGTACAACGTTGACATGATCAAGGAGTTGCTCGGCGACTATATCGACACCTTGCATTTCGACGAAGCCTGGCTGCCGCACGCCACGTTCCATGATTTTTATCACGGCATGCACGCCATCGGCAAAGATCGCCCGCGTGCCAAAAATGCGCTGGTCTTCTCGACTCAATCAACGCACAAATTGCTCGCCGGTTTGAGCCAAGCGTCACAAATTTTGGTGCAGGATTCCGAGACGCGTAAGCTCGATTTTCACTGCTTTAACGAAGCATATTTGATGCATATGTCCACCAGCCCGCAATACGCAATTATCGCGTCGTGCGATATCGCCGCGGCGATGATGGAATCCCCGGGCGGCCCGGCACTGGTTGAAGAGTCGATCAAAGAAGCGCTGGATTTCCGCCGTGCGATGCGCAAGGTCGACGCCGAGTTTGGCGACCACTCGTGGTGGTTTACGGTATGGGGCCCAGAAGTGTTTGCGGACGAGGACGTGGGCGATCGCGAAGACTGGATATTGACTGCTGAGAACCGCTGGCATGAGTTTGGCAATGTCGCGCCCGGCTTTAACATGCTCGACCCGATCAAGGCCACGCTGATTACGCCCGGGCTGGATGTAAATGGCGAGTTTGCGGACTGGGGCATACCGGCCGCGATTGTGACTAAATACCTCGCTGAGCACGGCGTCATCGTCGAAAAAACCGGGCTGTATTCTTTCTTCATCATGTTCACCATCGGCATCACTAAAGGCCGCTGGAATACGCTGGTGACTGCGCTGCAGCAGTTCAAATCCGACTACGACCAGAACCAGCCCTTGTGGCGCGTGCTGCCCGAATTTGTCGTCAAGCATCCACGCTAT